>NZ_JBLKRT010000007.1:0-124665 GCF_047607445.1 Arthrobacter sulfonylureivorans | reverse complement strand
CGACCCGACTTATAAGCTGTTTTCAGTAGCAGTTCAGCACCAAACGTTGGCCACCGGGTTTGGGGTTCCGGGTGGCGTCTGCGGGCTTTGTTCCGCGACCGTTCGTAGTCGATGCCGTGCCTTTGGGCGCGCTGAAGATTGAGACGCTCAAGATGTTTGATCCGCCAGTACCTGAACCGCCTGTCGCGACGCAGGCCTCCGCACCGTCCGGCACAGTCTCGTCCGGTGCCGCGCCTGCTGGTGCGGTGTCTGCTGGCGCGGCACCTGCGGCCGCATCATCGGGCAGCGGAGCCTCGCCGGCGTCAACCCCGGCAGGCGTTGTCCCTCCGTCGGACGCCACGGCTGTTGGCGGCGGGGTTCCGGTGGGTGGGCTGCCCGCGGGGAACGGGTCCGGGGTGTGGTTGCCGCCGGTGGATTTGGAGGCGTCGGCGGACGTGTTGGTGGATCAGATCACCGCGCGGGAGAACGCGAAGGACGCGATCGCCGCGGAGCAGGCCCAGCTCATCGTCGCCTTGGAGCAGCAGATGCTGGCCGAGCGGGCCGCCAAGGGCGTGCCCGCCGCGCGGCGGGGTGAAGGGATCGCCAAGCAGGTCGGGTTGGCGCGCCGGGAGTCCCCGAACTGCGGCGCGTTGCTGCTGGCCCGGGCCAGGGTCCTGGTCACCGAGATGCCGCACACGCTCAAAGCGCTCGCGGCCGGGGTCCTGAACGAGCGGCGGGCGGCGATCCTGGTCAGTGAAACCGACTGCCTCACCCCGGAACACCGCGCGCTGGTGGATGCGGAACTGGCCGGGAACCCGGAACGCCTGCAAGGGCTCGGGAACCGGCAGATCGAGGCCGAAGCCAAACGCGCCGCATACCGGCTGGACCCGCACGCGGTGGTCAAACGCGCCGCGAAGGCCGAAGCGGACCGGTACGTCTCCTCGCGGCCGGAACCCGACGTGATGGTCTCGGTCCGCACCCTGCTGCCGGTAGCGCAGGGTGTTGCGGTGATGGCCGCGCTGAAACAGGAAGCGGACCGGTTGGCGAACGCCGGGGATCCCCGGTCGCGGGGGCAGGTGATGGCCGATACTGTCTTTGAACGCGTCACGGGCCGCAGCACCGCCGACCCGGCCCGGCTGGAAGTGCAGCTGGTGATGACCGACAGGGCGCTGCTGCAGGGCGAGCGCGAACCGGCCTGGCTGACCGGCTACGGCATCGTCCCGGCCCAGTACGCCCGCGACCTGATCCGCCTGCCCCAGAACCCGCCCGAGAGTGCCAACGCCGACCCAAGAGGCGGCCAGGCAGGCCAAAGCCCGCCCGGCGAACGCTTAGCCGGCCCGCCGGGTGACGACGTCAGGCACAAGGTGCCGTTTGGTGCGGGAGCCGGGCAGCAGGACCCGCCGGGCAGCAGTTTCGGGCGGCAGGGGCCGCCGGGCAGCAGTTTCGGGCGGCCGGGGCCGCCGGGTGGCGGCATCGGGCGGCTGGCTCCGCCGGCCGGGACCGAGCCGGGTTGGCAGACCGCCCGCGAGACGGCTCGACGGGAGCGGTTGCGGAACCTGAAGGTCGGCGGGGTGGAGGACGTTTGGATCCGGCGGCTCTACACCGCGCCGGGGACCGGGCAACTGCTGGCCATGGACTCGAAGGCCCGGAAGTTCCCGGACGGGATCCGGCGGATGGTGCTGGCCCGGGACGCGGTCTGCGGAAGTCCCTGGTGCGACGCGCCGATCCGGCACATCGACCACATCGTCGCGTGGGCCGAGGGCGGGCCCACCAGCCTCGCCAACGGGCACGGATTGTGTGAACGCTGCAACCACGCCAAGGAAGCCGACGGCTGGACCACCGCACCCATCGACGGGCCACGCCACAGCGTGCTGACGACCGCCCCAACCGGCCACACCTACATCTCCACCGCACCGCCCCTGCCCGGCACGCCGCTGAGCGGGTCGGCCGTTGATGCAGCGGCTGTGCAAGAGGCAACTGCTGTGCGGCGGGGCCAGCGGACCGCACCGGAGCCGCTGCTCCTGGTGAAGGCCGCCCTGCGGCAAGCGGGTGCCGCCGACACTGGCCGCCCCGACATCGGCGCCACGGGTGGCTGGGCGGTCGTCCGCATCGGCCGGGACGAACTGATCCGGCCGGCAGCTTGACCGCAAAGAGCGGCGTGGCGACAACACTCGCGGATTGTCCCCACGCCGCTTGCATGGAGCCTTACTGCAGGTGTTCGTCGGCATAGACCTTCATCGCGTCCCGTACAAAGGTAGCGCCCTGCTCGCCGCCGTAGTTGGCACCGAACCGCGGGTCTGCCACGTACGTGTCGCCCAGCCCTGTGAAATAGCCGAAGGAGACTTCTTGGCCGCCGTTGGCACTGGCGAGCCAGTCGTATTGACGCTGTGCCAAAGCTTGAGCCTCAGCGCTTTCGGCAGCCAACCCGGACTCGCCGGCGGCAACCCAATCTGCCAGCAACTGCTTGGACTGTTCCTTCCAGGACGCGCGCTCGGCGTCGGACATGCCGCGCCACCACCGGTCGCCCTTGGCGTAAGCGTCCTTGCCCCACCGCTCTTCGACTTCCTCCTTGTACTGTGTGTGGTCAAAGCCGTCGAACATTTCCTTTGCCATGAGCTGTTCGCCCCTTTCCGTCTTGTCGATCGTTGTCTTGACGGAGGCGATCTGCAGTTCAAGCCGATCGCGCTCCTGCATGAGAAGTTCCAGATGTCCGCGCAGGGCGGCGGTTGTGTCCTTGGTGCCTTCAAGCACCTTGGTGATCTCCGGCAGACCCAACCCAAGTTGGCGCAGCAGGAGGATCCGCTGTAGCCGAAGCAAGGCCCCGTCGTCGTAATAGCGGCAGCCGTTGTGGCCAGTGCGGCTCGGCATGAGCAGGCCGATGTCCTGGTAGTGCCGCAAGGTCCTGCTGGTAGTCCCGGCAGCTTTGGCGACTTCTTGGATCGAATACGTGTTGACCTCCGGTGTCATGCTCATGGAACCACTATGAAGCTTGACGTTGCGTCAAGGTCAAGATGACGAGCCGGAATTTGGCGAGGGCTGCGAACTGGTTGGAGCGGCGCGTCAAGGGGCCGGTGAGGACGCCCGCTACGCGGCTGGCACACGAAGGCTGGCAACACGACGGGGTTGGCAAGACGATGGGCCCGCAACACGAAGACTGGCAAGACGATGGTCCCGCAAAGACGCCGGCAGCCGATAGGGCGGTCCTGACAAGAAACCCCAGCTGACAAGAGCAAGCGCAGACAGGAGCTGCCGGGCGGGATAGCATCGGCACGTGCATGCAGACCGGCCCGCTGATTCTCCCCGCGGCAGCCGCGGGAGACTGGTGCCGGGCGGAAGGAATTCCACCCGCCGCGAGGGCATCCAACTGCCGGTTCCGCTGGCTCTGCTGCTGGCACTACTTGCTGGCGGGGGACTGGCCGTGCAAAGCCGGCTCAACAGCCAGTTGGGCATAGTGCTGCAGGACAGCGTGGGCGCAGCCTTGGTCAGCTTCGGCACCGGCTTCGCGGCGGTGGTGCTGTATGCGCTGGTGCGGCCGAAGGTGCGGGGAAAATTGCGTGCCGTTCCGGAGCTGCTGCGACGGCGGGTGTACCCGCGCTGGTATCTGCTGGCCGGCGTCGTGGGTGCCCTCTACGTGTTCGCCCAGTCGGCAACTGTCGGGCCGATCGGCTTGTCCTTGTTCACCATCGCGATCGTGACCGGCCAGATGGCTTCCGGCCTATTAATGGACCGCCTGGGTATCGGCGCCGGCCGAAAGATTGCGATCAGCAAGGCCCGGATCACCGGTGCGGTGTTCGCCTTTCTGGCAGCGATCCTTGCCGCCAGCGCACATTTCGGGCCATCGGCGGCAGTGGGCCCGCTGCTGCTGTTCATGCTGATCCCGCTGGTGTCGGGGTTGTTGCAGAGCGTCCAGCAGGGCGTCCTGGGCCAAATCGGTACTGCTCATGGCAGCCCGGTGATCTCCACGCTGTTGAACTTCGGTGTGGGAACGGTGGCCCTGCTGGCGGTCTGGGTGTTGCAGACGGCGATCATCGGGCAGGCGGACCTCCTCACCGGGCAATGGTGGCTCTATCTGGGCGGCCCGCTCGGCACCATGATCCTGGCCGCTGCCACCGTCTGCGTGGCCAGCACCGGCGTGTTGCTGATGACGCTGACCGTGATTGGTGGACAGCTCATCGGAGCGCTGGCCGTGGATATTTTCTGGCCGTCGGCGGGCAGCGTAGTCGGCCCGGAAACGCTGCTGGGCATCGGATTGACCGGCGCGGGACTGCTCATCGCGGCGCGTGCCGGCCGTCCGCGCAGCACCCGCCGGGCCAACTGATTGCGGCGCACTCCGGCGGCGCGCTCCACCCGCCGGCCCGACTGACCGGAGGGACCTGCGGCAGGAACCACGCGCCGTAGCGGCGCTACCATGGGCCAATGGACGACGGCGGTGCCTCCTTCGGCCAGATGCGCGCGGTGGGCGGAGCGGACCCGGAGGGCCGGGCAGCGTTGGCTATCCTGCAGATGCTGCAGGAGTTGGAGCCATGGCTGCAGCGCGACCAGCCGGCGGTTGAGCCGGGATCCCCGCTGGCCCAGTTGGACGAGCAATTCACCGCAGCCCAAAGCGTGAGCAGCCTGCTCCGCCAGTCATTGGCTGCGGCCACCGACAATGTGCTGGCACTGCGTCGGCTGCTCTTCGAGGAACACCCAGGGCAGGGTACGGCGGAATACCGGCTGCAGACCCATGCGCCGTATTCATTGGTGCGCACGGTGATCGAGTGCACTTCCACGGTGTTGTGGGCGCTGCTGCCGGCCGAGGGTGCCGAGCGGGCCAGGCGCAGCCTGGTGCTCATTGCACGGGACGTGTTCAACGCGGCATCGTTCTGGGATGCCTATCTGGCGGACTTTCGGCCGGAACGGCATGCCCGGGCGATGGAGTATTTCAACGGTCTGCGCCGCACGGTGAACGAGGTGGCGGAGTCGCTGGAGCTGCCACCGATTTTTGCCCGAAAAGCCGACGACTCCTGGGGCTACGCCACCAAGAACCGTACGCAGACCTCCATCCTGAAAGACCTGCGGGCCGAGGACCTGCCGCCGTCGTTAATGTATGTCTGGCAGTTCTGCAGCGGTCATTCGCACGGACTGGAATGGGCAGCCATGGGCGGAGCCCGCTACCCGGATCCGTTCAGTGAATCCGGCACCGGGACCTTCCGGGCGGGGAGCATGGAGCAGCTGCAGCAGATGTGCAACGTGTCGCTGGGCCTGGTGCCGCGGGCCTGGGATGTCTTCGACGCGCAGCGCCGCGTCTGGCCGCTGTTGTAGGCGGAAGGCCCGTTCAGCGGTAGGCGCGAGGCCGATTCAGCGGTAGGCGCGAGGCCGATTCAGCGGTAGGCGCGGTGCAGGTTCTCTTTGGCCGAAACACCGGTCGGGCGTTCCGAAATCCATGGCCCCGTTCCCTCCGAAGGGTCCAGGACCCCGGCTTCGAACCAGGTGTAATCGCCGGCGAGAACCCGGGAAGCCAGCTTGCCGTCGCTGGCGTCCGAGTTTCGCCAGAGTTCGCCGAAGAGCTGGTGGATCCGTTCCCTGGACTGCAGGCAGAAGGCGTCCGCCAACTGGTACGCTCCCTTGCCTTGCGCCGGGTCCTGGCTGCGCAGCATTTCGGCATGGCTGCAGCTGGCGGCCATGGCGAAGAGTTCGGCGCCGATATCCACGATCCTGCCCAGGAATGCCTGCCGCTTCTCCAGCCCGGCCTGCCACCGCCCCATGCCGAGGAAGGTCTGCCGGGCCAGCCGGCGGGACGAACGCTCGATGTAGCGCAGATGCTTGGCCAGCGGACCGAAGTCCTTGTAGGCCTGGGGATTCATGCCTTGGCCGGCGAGCAGTTGGGGCAGCCACTTGGCGTAGAAACTGCTGGCGCCCATGGCGGCTTTGGCCTTGGCCTGGAGATCGGCATCGGCCGAGGCCAAATCTCCGGCCGCGGCCAAGTGCGCGTCCACGGCCTCGCGGGCGATCAGCAGATGCATGATTTCGGTGGACCCTTCGAAGATCCGGTTGATCCGCAGGTCGCGCAGCAATTGCTCGGCCGGCACGGCGCGTTCGCCGCGGGCGGCCAGCGAATCGGCGGTCTCATAGCCGCGGCCGCCGCGGATCTGGACCAATTCGTCGGCGATCTTGTACGCGAATTCGCTGGACCACAGCTTGGCCAGTGCGGCTTCAATCCGGACATCCTTCATGCCCGCATCGGCCAGTCCGGCAGACAGCTCAAAGACTGCGTTCAGGGCGAAAGAGCCGGCGGCGATGAAGGCGATTTTCTTGCTGACCGCCTCATGTTTGCCGACGGGCTTGCCCCACTGCACGCGTGCATTGGACCATTCCCGGGCGATCTTCAGCGACCATTTGCCGCCGGCCGCGCAGAGCGCCGGGATGGAGAGGCGGCCGGTATTCAGCGTGGTCAACGCGATCTTGAGGCCCTGACCCTCACGGCCCAGTCGGTTGGCTGCAGGGACACGAACATTGTCGAACCGGGTAACGCCGTTTTCGATGCCCTTGAGGCCCATGAAGGAATTGCGGTTCTCCACGGTGATGCCGGGGGAGTCAGCTTCCACGACGAACGCCGAGATGCCGCCGCGTTGGCCGCCATGCTCCGGGACCTTGGCCATCACCACCACCAGTTCAGCGATCACGCCGTTGGTGGTCCACAGCTTGCTGCCGTTGAGCAGGTACGCCTCGCCGTCCTCGGTGGGAGTGGCGGTGGTGCCGAGCCGCGCGGGGTCAGAGCCGACGTCGGGCTCGGTGAGCAGGAAGGCTGTGACGGCGCCGGCAGCGCAGCGGGGCAAGTATTCGCGCTTCTGCTCCTCGGTGCCGAAGACCTTCACCGGTTCGGGAACGCCGATGGACTGGTGGGCAGACAGCAGTGCGCCGAGCGAAGGATGTATTGAGCCCAGCAGCATCAGGGCACGGCCGTAATAGAGCAACGACAACCCCAGGCCGCCGTATTCCACCGGGATCTTCATGCCGAAGGTGCCCAGATCGGCCAGGCCGGCGATGTATTCGTCCGGTATCTTCGCGTCGCGTTCTATCCGCCCCCCGTCCATGGTGCGGGCATAGTCTTCCAGCCTCGCCAGAAACGCCTCGCCGGCCTCCCGCTCCGACGGGGTCGGCTGCGGATGGGGGTGGATCAGGTCAAGCTCGAACCGGCCCATGTACAGGCCCTTGGCGAAGCTCGGCCGGGTCCATTCTGTTTCGCGCGCCGCCTCGGCGAGCTCGCGGGCGTCCCGTTCGCTGGTTTCCGCCGGGCCGGCCGTGCCTGCTTCGGCGGGCAGCGGCCCTGCGGCGGCATCCAAGCTGGCACTGGCTATTTTCTGGTCGGTCTCGGCGCTCATGACAGTCCCCTTCGACGCGGGCCTGCCGGGCTTCAGGCCCTGTGCTGTCCCCTTATGTTACTTCCCGGTAGGTCTTTTGCCGAGGGGTCTTTTGCGGTCGGGGGAATATTCCGGATTACCTGAAGCTTCAACTAAACGGACACTGCACGCGACCCACGGGAGCACTAATGGACTTCGGCATCTTCACCTTCGGCGAGCTGACACACGGGCCGGACGGTGAGGCATTGTCGCCCCGGCAGCGCCTGGACGAGTTGGTCCAGCTAGCGAAGATCGCCGATCAGGCGGGCATCTCCTTCCTGGGTCTCGGCGAGCACCACCGCAAAGACTTCGCCATCTCTGCTCCCGAAGTTGTGCTGGCCGCCATCGCCCGTGAGACCACCTCGCTGCGTTTGGCCACCGCGGTCACGGTGCTGTCCACGCAGGATCCAATACGGCTTTTCGAACAGTTCGCCACGCTGGACCTGCTGTCCGGCGGCCGGGCGGAAATCATTGCCGGGCGCGGGGCCTTCACCGAGTCCTATCCGCTCTTCGGCTACGACATGGCCGACTATGACGGGCTGTTCGAAGAGAAGCTGCAGCTCCTGCTTGCGGCCCGCGAGCAAGAGAACCTGAGCTGGAACGGAACCCATCACCACAGCATCCGCGGCATGGACGTGTCGCCGCGACCGCTGCAGGAGAAGCTGCCGGTGTGGGTTGGCGTGGGCGGCACGCCTGCGTCGTTCGAGCGCGCCGGCCGGCTGGGGCTGCCGCTGTACCTGGCGCTGCTCTCCGGGCCGCAGCACTTCACCCGGCACATTGAGTACTACCGAGAAACCGCCTCGGCGCATGGGCATGACGCGGCCACGCTGCCGGTGGGAACGGGCGGTCACTTCTTCGTGGCCCCCACCTCCCAGGAGGCCCGCGACAAGTTCTACCCGTACTACCGCGCCTACTTCGAGCAGAACATGCCGCGGCCTGCGGGACATTTCCCGCGCGAGACCTTCGAGGCGTGGGCCGGCCCGGGCGGGGGGCTCCTGGCCGGAAGCCCGCAGCAAGTGATCGACAAGATCATGGAGCAGTACCAGCTGTTCGGCCACGACCGCTACATGGCGCAGGTGGGCCTCGGCGGGCTGCCGTTCGCGGACACCGCCCGGTCCATCGAACTCCTCGCCACCGAAATCATGCCGGTGGTCCAGCGCGAGACCCATCCGGCCAAGCGGCCCTAGCGTCCGCGTTCTCCGCGGATTCAATGTGCCGCAGGATCGCCTCGGCGCAGGCGGCCGGCTGCTCCCAATGCACCATGTGTCCGGCATCCGGCACCGAGGCGTGACGCCAGGCCGGGTGCCGGGACAGGAATTCCGCGACGGCGGCCGGCGGTCGGGTTGCATCCCGGCTGCCGGTCACCACCAGGGTGGGGGCGGACACCAGCTCCGCCACGTCCGGTGCCGCGCCGGTCACCCCGGCCGGCAGGCTTTGGCGGACGACGGCGGGGCACCGCTTGAAGGGGGCAAGGAACGTTTCGCGGTCCTCGCCTTGCGGCTCGTTGCCGCCCCGGAACCATGCACCGATGAGCTCTTCTCCGGCCGCCAAGTCTGCTTCCGGATCGGAGGACTCCCCGCCGAACAGCCGGGCCAGCTTCTCGACCGTCGCAGGTGACGGTGCTACCGGGACCATCCCCACCAAGGTAAGTGACGCCGTCGTGCGCGGGAAACGCGCCGCGATGGTCGCGGCAATGCTGCCGCCCAGCGAATGTCCCACCCAGTGCACGGGCCCCTCGTCGGATTGTTCGGCCAGAGTGGCGGCAACGTTCTCCACCGTCCAGTCGTAGCCGGCGCGAAGATCGCTGCCGTAGCCCGGGAGGTCCGCGGCCACCACGTGACGGCCGCTGGCCGAGAGCCGGTCCGCCAGCGGTTTCCAGTACGCGGCGGAGCAGGCCCAGCCGTGGAGCAGGACGATGGGATGTGGCATGAGTTGATTATGCACGGGCCGGTGCCAGCCGGTGGTGAAGGGCGCCGAGTCCGGGCTTGGCGGGCCAAGCAGCCAAGCGGGCCAGGCAGCCAAGCGGGCCAGGCAGCCAAGCGGGCCAGATCGCGCAGTCGGACTGGCGGCCGGGCGAGCGGGGCAAAGGCCGGACGGACGGAGCAAAGGCCAAATAGGGCACCAAAGCGTTTCTTAATGTCCGCAAGCATAGGCTAGCCTTACCTGAGTCGCCTTATTCCGGCCCGAGGGGGAGTGCCATGCCAGCTGATCTGGCAGCAACAGCGCCTTCCCATCCGTTGCCCGAGGGAGCCGTCGGCAGCGTGCCCGCGGGGCAGGGAGCCGCCGGCAGCATGTCCGCTGGCCGGCCCTCCGGCGGGCAGCAGGCCTCATCTCCACAGCCCGGATCTCCTCAGCCCGGACGTCGGACCACCCGCAGGGCGCTGATTGGCATTCCGGCCGCTCTGATCGCGCTGGCCCTGATCTGTTTCGCTTCGCTGGCGCTGGGTGCCCGTCCGATCAGCCTGGAGACCCTGGTCCAGGCCTTCACTGCCTTCGACCCCGCCAACGGTGACCATGCGGTGGTCCACTCACGCATCCCGCGCACCGTCACCGGCCTGCTGGTGGGTGCGGCGCTCGGGGTTGCCGGTGCCGCCATGCAGGGGGTGGCGCGAAACCCGCTGGCGGACCCGGGCATCCTGGGCGTGAATGCGGGTGCGGCGCTCGCGGTGGTTGCCGGCATCTTCCTGTTCGGCGTCACCCAACTGTCCGGCTACATTTGGTTCGCTTTCGCTGGCGCCGCGCTCGCCGCCGTGCTGGTCTACGGTGTGGCCAGCATGGGCCGGGAAGGTGCCACGCCGGTGAAGCTGGCACTGGCCGGTGCCGCGCTGTCCGCCGGCCTGAGTTCACTGATGTACTCGGTGCTGGTCACCAACCAGGACACCCTTGAAGGTTTCCGGTACTGGCAGGTGGGTTCGGTCTCCGGCCGCGGCTGGGACCTGATCGGCCAGGTGGCCCCGTTCATTGCCGCGGGCCTGCTGCTGACGCTGTTCACCGGAAGGGTCCTGAACAATCTTTCGCTGGGCGACGACGTGGCCCGCGGCCTCGGTCAAAAGGTGGCACTGTCCCGGGCGGTCACTGCGCTCGGCGTGGTGATCCTCTGCGGTGCGGCCACCGCCATTGCCGGCCCGATTGCGTTCGTCGGCCTGGTGATTCCGCACATGGTGCGCGCGCTGACCGGCCCGGACTACCGATGGATTTTGCCCTACGCCATGCTGTTGGCGCCGATGCTGCTGGTGGCGGCCGACGTGGTGGGCCGGTTCGTGGCGCCGCCGGGCGAAATCGAGGCAGGCATCACCACCGCGATCATCGGCGCCCCGGTGTTCATCTGGCTGGTGCGGCGGCGAAAGGCGGCCGGCCTGTGAGCAAACTGGACCTTTCGCAGCGAGAACGCCGAGGGCAGGGTTTGCCGTCGAGGGCACCGTCCATGGCGGGTGGCCTCGACGATATACCCCGCCCTCGCCGGGAAACCGCAGTTTCCGGGAAGGCCGGGCGCACCAGCCGACGCCGGGCGGTCCTTGGCACGCTGGCGGGCGCCGTCGTCGTGCTGTTCTTTGTCAACGTGCTGCTGGGCAGCTACACCGTGACCATCCCGGACTTCGTCCGGCTGCTGGCCGGCGAACGGATTCCCGGCGCCAGCTTCATCGTGATGGAGCACAAGCTGCCACGGGCGGTGATCGGTGTGCTGGTCGGGCTGGCGTTCGGCTTGTCCGGCAGCATTTTCCAAACCATGCTGCGCAATCCGCTGGCCAGTCCGGACATCATCGGGATCAGCTATGGCGCCAGCGCCTCTGCGGTGACCGCGATCGTGGTGTTCGGCGCGGCAGGTCTGGCTGTCTCGGCCGCTGCGATGGCCGGTGCGCTGGTAGTGGCCCTGGGGATTTTCGCCTTGTCGCATCGGTCCAGCACCGTCCCGGGCGCTGCCGGGTCGCGGCTGATCCTGGTCGGCATCGGCTTCGCGGCGGTGTTGCAGGCTGTGGTCAGCTATCTGCTGACGCGCACCGACATCCGCACCGCGCAGGGCGCACTGGTCTGGCTGAACGGCTCGCTCAACTCCAGCAACTGGGACCGCGCCGTGGTGCTGGTGGCCGGGCTGGCCGTGCTGCTGGTGGCGGTGGCGCTGCTGGCGCGCAGCCTGCGCGGTCTGGAAATGGGCGACGACACCGCGGCGGCGCTGGGCGTGCGCGTGGCCCCGGCCAGGCTGGGCCTGATGGTGGTGGCGGTGCTTCTGGCCGCCGTCGCCACCGCCGCGGCCGGACCGGTGGCCTTTATCGCCTTCCTGTCCGGTCCAATCGCCCGCCGGCTGCTGGGCGGTGCGGCGTCCTTGCCTGCGGCCGCACTGGTCGGTGCCGTGATTGTGCTGGCCGCCGATTTTGCCGCCGCCAACCTCATTCCGATGTACCTGACCAGCGGCACGTCCCTGCCGGTGGGAGTGGTGACCGGTGCGCTGGGCGCGCCGTTCCTGCTCTGGCTGCTGGTCAGCACCAACCGCCGAGGCCAAGGAGGCTAAGTGCGCACGCTCGAATCCCGGAACCTGACGCTGGCGTATGACCAGCGCACTGTGGTGCAGGACCTTACCGTCCGGCTGCCCGAGGGCAAGGTGACGATCATTGTCGGCGCCAACGCCTGCGGCAAGTCCACGCTGCTGCGCGGTCTGGCGCGCCTGCTGAAGCCTACCGGGGGATCCGTGCTGCTGGACGGCAAGGACATCCACCGGCAGTCCACCCGGGACGTGGCCAAGGTGTTGGGCCTGCTGCCGCAGAGCCCGGCCGCGCCGGAGGGAATCACCGTGGCGGAACTGGTGGGGCGCGGCCGCTATCCGCACCAAGGGTGGTTCCGGCAGTGGACCCGGGAGGACGACGACGCCGTGAACACGGCTTTGGCGGCGACCGACACCTTGGAACTCGGCGAGCGGAATGTGGACGAGCTGTCCGGCGGGCAGCGGCAACGGGTGTGGATTGCCATGGCGCTGGCGCAGCAGACCGACGTGCTGTTGCTGGATGAGCCGACTACCTTCCTGGATGTTTCGCACCAGGTGGAGGTACTGGACCTGATCACCGACCTGAACCGGCGCCGCGGCACCTCGGTGGCCATTGTGCTGCACGATTTGAACTTGGCCGCCCGCTACGCCGACCATCTGGTGGCGATGAAAGCCGGCCGGGTGGTGGCCGAGGGCGCACCGGCCCAGGTGGTCACCGCGGAGCTGGTGCAGACCGTGTTCGGGCTGGAGTCCCGGGTGATCCCGGATCCGGTTTCCGGGACGCCGATGGTGGTTCCGGTAGGACGCCACCACTGCGAGGCCCCCGCTGACTCGGCGCAGGACCGAGCCGCAGAACCGTTGGCAAACGCTGCTCCACCGTTGACCAGGATGGAGTTCGACCACAAGGAACCGGCAGCATGAGCCGGTCTGCCCCGTCCATATCGACTGTACGGATCTGGCCGTCGTCAGGAGCGAAACCGGGCCTTATCCGTACAGTCGATGAATCCGCAACGAAGGGATCCGCAGAATGACCGCTGTAGCAACTGAAACGTCCGCGGTGGTGCCGGTGCTGGCCTTCGGCGTTGCCGTCAGCCGGGTGGAGGAGCTCTCGCCAAGCTACCGGCGCATCACGTTCTCCGGCGAATCGCTGCGCCGCTTCGGCGTGGACGGGCCCACGCTGGACCTGCGCATCAAGGTGATGATCCCGTCGCTCGACGCCGATGGGCGACGGCTCCCGTTGCCTGCGTTTGGGGTCTCGACAGGCTCGGGCGGGGTGGGCGCGACCCATGGAGTGCCGGACGGCCGGACCAGCACGGACGTCGCGGTGGAACTGGGCGGCGGCTGGTATCAGCAGTGGCTGGCCATGGACCCGGCCGCACGCGGCTCCATGCGCACCTACACGGTCCGCGAATTCCGACCCGCGGCAGGCGCCCTCGGGGCCGAACTGGACGTTGACTTTGTGCTGCATTTCGACGCCGCAGGCAACGGGGGCCCGGCATCCTGCTGGGCCGCGGCGGCCCGCCCGGGCGACGAGGTCACGATCATCGGCCCGAACGCCGAGGCGGCCCAGTGCGCCACGGCGAAAGCTTACGGCGGCATCGAGTGGCGTCCCGGACTGGCGTCCCACGTGCTGTTGGCCGGCGACGAAACCGCCCTGCCGGCCATCGCGGCCATCCTGGAAAGCCTCCCGGAGGACATGACCGGCAATGCGGTGCTGGAAGTGCCCGATGCCGCGGACTTCCAGGACATCCGGTCGGCCGCAGACGTCCAGGTCGCCTGGCTGGCGCGAGGCGACCGCCCGCACGGCGAGCTGCTGAGCGAAGCGGTGCGCACCGCCGTCGTTGTTCCGGGAGCAGGCCTGGCCGAGGTCGCGGGAGAGGACCCGGAGGAGGTGGATGTTGACCGGACGATCCTCTGGGAGACCACCACGGGGTCCACGCGTCCGTTCTACGCCTGGATAGCCGGTGAGGCGGCGGTGATCCGTGAGCTGCGGCGCTACTTGGTCCGCGATGTGGGCGTGGACCGCAAGCAGGTGGCGTTCATGGGGTACTGGCGGGCCGGTAAAGCAGAACTGTAGCCGTTGCCATTAGCCTGTCCGTAGCGGGCCGCTGATCCGGTGGCCGGGACAAGGAGTTGGTGTGGCGATCGTCAACGGCGAAGTGTCTTTTTGGTATGCCGACGGAGGGCTGCCCCAGCCCGGCCCGGCACTGACGGAGAGCACGACGGCGGACGTCGCCGTGGTCGGCGCGGGCTACACCGGATTGTGGACGGCTTACTACCTGAAACAGGCGCGGCCGGATCTTGACGTGGTGGTGCTGGAGAGCCGCTTCGCCGGTTTCGGCGCGTCCGGGCGCAACGGCGGCTGGCTGACCAACAGCATGACCGGCGGGCGCGGGGACTATGCGGCCAGCCACGGCCGCGAGCTGACCGGCCGGTTCCAAACGCTGCTGAACCAGACCGTGGATGAGGTCATCCGGGTGGCCGCCACCGAGGGCATCGACGCAGACATTGCCAAGGGCGGCGAACTGATTGTGGCCCGGAACCCGGCTCAGCTGCAGCGGCTGCAGGACTGGGCCGCGGCGGAGTCGGTCTGGCCCGAGGCCGGCGCCCGGCTGCTGGATGCGGCGGAGACCAGCCAGCGCATCCGGATTGACCGGGCGGTGGGTTCGCTGTTCCAGCCGCACTGCGCGCGGATCCAGCCGGCCAAGCTGGTCCGCGGGCTGGCCGAGACCGTCCGGCGGATGGGAGTGCGGCTGTACGAAGGGACCACCGTCACCGAGATCCTGCCGGGCCAGGCCCGGACCGACCGCGGGACCGTGGAAGCACGGTACATCCTGCGCGCCACCGAAGGGTTCACCGCCGGCCTGAAGTCGGCGCACCGGGACTGGCTGCCGATGAACTCCTCGCTGATTGTCACCGAACCGCTGCCGGAGGACGTCTGGGCGCAGATCGGCTGGGACGGGGCCGAGGCCTTGGGCGACATGGCCCACGCCTACATGTACGCGCAGCGCACGGCCGACGGGCGGATCGCACTCGGCGGCCGCGGCGTGCCCTACCGTTACGGCTCCGGCCTGGATGCCGACGGCGCCACGCAGCCGAAAACCTTGGCGCAGTTGGCCGACATCCTGCATTCGATGTTCCCTGCCACCCGCAGCGCCCGCCTTGAGCACGCTTGGTCCGGCGTGTTGGGCGTCCCGCGCGACTGGAAGGCCACGGTGGGCCTGGATCCGCAGACCGGGCTGGGCTGGGCCGGGGGATATGTGGGCACCGGCGTGGCCGCCACCAACCTTGCCGCCCGCACGTTGCGCGACCTCATCGTGGATCCGGGCAGCGAGCTGACCCGGATGCCGTGGGTGAACCGGAAGGTGCGCCGCTGGGAAGTGGAACCGCTGCGCTGGATCGCCGTCCAGGCCATGTACGCCGCCTACCACGCGGCCGACCGCGCCGAGAATGGCCGGTTGAAATCCACCTCGCTGATCGCCCGGGTGGCCGATAAAGTTTCCGGGCGCAGCTGACCCGTCCGCTGCCATACTAAATCCATGGACGTAGACGGACAGGTGGAACCGGACGGTTTCTGGGCCATGGTGGCGGAAGGTGAACAGCGCATCCGGGAGACGTTCCCCGGGCTACCCTGCTTCGCGCTCGCCGATTGGGACGGCCCCGGCATGGTGGGGGAATGGATTGAAGATAACGGCCCGCACGGGCTGCTGCACGGCGATCCAGGTCTGGGCATGCCGCATGCCCAGGTGCTGACCACGGTGCATGGGGTGAACCAGAGCATCCGAACGATGCGGCTGGGGGCGGGTCCGATGCCACCGGACAAGGACTCCTTCCGGCAGAAACTCAACGAGCTGGAGCTGCAGGAACCGCGGATGGTGGGCATCGCCGTCGACGGTCACGAGGTGGAGTTTGCCCTCTGGCAGGAAGGCCCAAAATGGTGGGCCGGAGCCGAGCGCGACGGCTACGGCATCATGATCGAAGCCGCCGGACTTGATCCCGACCGGGTGCAATTGCGGAGTGTAGACAACATCGAACCGTACCTGGATGCGCGGCGCGTCTGGCTGCGGCAGGTCCGCGGCGAAGGCTGACAACGACGGCGGGTGGCTGGCTATGAGCCTGCCACCCGCCGCCATCTCATCCCAAGGTCCCGGTGCTCGACCACGGCCCGGTGATCGACCAAGGCCGCTCGCACGACCAAGGTCCGGTGATCGACCAAGGCCGCTCGCGGCCGCGTGGAGATCCAGCCGCGTGGAGATCCGGCCGCGTGGAGATCCCTCCCTTGGGGTCAGGGGAGTGCTGTCAGAGGTGGTTCATGCCCTCCACCAGCACAGAGCGCAGGATCTGTTCCATCTGGTCGAACTCGCGCTGGCCCACGGTCAGCGGCGGCGCCAGCTGGACCACGGGGTCGCCGCGGTCGTCGGCGCGGCAGTACAGGCCGGCGTCGAAGAGTGCGTTGGACAGGTAGCCGCGCAGCAGGTGCTCTGACTCTTCGTCGTTGAACGTCTCCTTGGTGGTCTTGTCCTTGACCAGTTCGATTCCGTAGAAGTAGCCCTCGCCCCGGACATCCCCGACGATCGGCAGGTCCAGCAGCTTTTCCAGGGTCTTCCGGAAAGCGGGGGCGTTTTCCTTGACGTGGTCGTTGAGGCCCTCGCGTTCGAAGATGTCCAGGTTGGCCATCGCGACGGCGGCGGAGACCGGATGCCCGCCGAAGGTGTAGCCGTGGTAGAAGGTGGTGTCGCCGTGTTTGAACGGCTCGAACAGCCGGTCCGAGGCGATCATGGCACCGATCGGTGAGTAACCGCTGGTCATCCCCTTGGCGCAGGTAATCATGTCCGGCACGTAGTCGAAATCGGTGGATGCGAACATGGAACCGATCCGGCCGAAGGCGCAGATGACCTCGTCGGACACCAGCAGGACGTCGTACTCATCGCAGATTTCGCGTACCCGCTCGAAGTACCCGGGCGGCGGCGGGAAGCAGCCGCCGGAGTTCTGCACCGGTTCCAGGAACACCGCGGCGACAGTGTCCGGACCCTCGAACTCGATGGCCTCGCCGATCCGGTCCGCAGCCCAGCGGCCGAACGCCTTCGGGTCTTCCAGGCCCACAGGCGCGCGGTACTGATTGGTGTTGGGAACGCGGAAAGCACCCGGGACCAGCGGTTCGAAGGGCGCCTTCATATCCGGGATGCCGGTGATGGAGAGCGCGCCCTGCGGAGTGCCGTGATAGGCGACCGAGCGCGAGATCACCTTGGTCTTGTTGGGTTTGCCCTGCAGCTTGAAGTACTGCTTGGCCAGCTTCCACGCCGTCTCCACGGCTTCGCCGCCGCCGGTGGTGAAGAAGACCCGGTTCAGGTCGCCCGGGGCATGGTGGGCAAGGCGCTCGGCCAGTTCAATGGCGGCCGGGTGCGCATACGACCACAGCGGCATGAAGGCCAGTTCCTTGGCCTGCCGGGCGGCGGCCTGCGCGAGTTCTTCGCGGCCGTGGCCCACCTGCACCACGAAGAGCCCGGCGAGGCCGTCAATGTACTCGCGGCCCTGGTCGTCGTAGATGAGGTGGCCCTCGCCGCGGGTGATCACCGGAACGTTGCCTCCGGCGGCCAGCGGTGCATGGCGTGCCATGTGCATCCACAGATGGTCGCGGGCAGCCTGCTGGCGGTCCGTTCCCATCGGCGTGGTGTACGTCCGGCGGATCGGTGCGTCGGTGGTGGTCCCGGCCGGTGTTCCTTGGCCCGGAAGCCTGGTGCTTGGCGATGCTGATGTCTGTGTCATCGGGTTCCCCAGTTGTATTCCTGCTTGCGCAGCGAGAGGTACATGAATGTTTCAGTGCTCAGGACGCCCGGAATGCCGCGGATCTGGTTGACCAGCCGCAGCAAATCCTGGTCGTTTTCGCAAATAACTTCGGCCAGAATGTCGAATGATCCGGCGGTGACCAGGCAGTAATCCACCTGGTCCAGGGCGGCGATCTTGTCCGACACCTCCAGCAGGTCGGCAGCGGTCTTGATGCCCAGCATGGCCTGCCGGGCAAAGCCCAACTGCAACGGGTTGGTGACCGCTACGATCTGCACGATGCCGGCGTCGGTCAACTTCTGCACGCGTTGCCGTACCGCCGCTTCGGAGAGGCCAATGGCTTTTCCGATTGCGGCGTAGGAGCGCCGGCCGTCTTCCTGCAATTGCTCGATGATGGCTTTGGAGACCTCGTCCACCGCAGCGTGGGAGTTGCCGTTGTGGCCGTGCCCGGCACTGGGAAGCAAGGTCAAGCGTATCCACCTCCTGTGAAACGGATCTCCGCCATCGGCGGGACTGCTTGCTATTGAATCCGTTGTCTGCGGCTTGCGCAAGTAGTGGATTCGAAAAAATATGCAGCGGTAGCTATCGAAATACGAACTTCTTGCGGTTACTATCTGTTGTGAAGCGGGTCACAAGCCTTTCGTGCTGCGGGAGGTCCGGTCCGGCGGCGCATACTTCGCGGGTGCACCGCACGGCAGGGCAATCGCAAACCGGAAGGCAGGCCCCGCTTCGGAATCCGTCGTGTAACCGAAAATTTACAACTGAAACTATTGTCGGGCCCCTCCGGTGTCTGGGAGTATCAACCCACCAAGTGAGGTCCACTCCGACGACTGGGGAGCATCAGATGCCGAAACGACTACCTGAAGACCCACGCCTGCGCGGCCTGATTTCTGCGCAGATGTCCCGCCGCAACGTACTGATGGGCGCCGGAGGACTCACGCTGGCCGGGCTGCTCGCCGCCTGCGGCACCGGCGGCACCGGCAGCTCGTCGAATACCAGCGCCTCGGGCGGATTGTCGCCAGCGGCGGACTTGTCCGACCAGGAAAAGGAAGTCAACTGGGCC
Organism: Arthrobacter sulfonylureivorans; assembly: GCF_047607445.1. Lineage (GTDB taxonomy): Bacteria > Actinomycetota > Actinomycetes > Actinomycetales > Micrococcaceae > Crystallibacter > Crystallibacter sulfonylureivorans_A. Next base: position 105,983 of record NZ_JBLKRT010000007.1, on the reverse strand, counting down.
AACTGGACGCTGTATCTGGACTACGACGACTCCACCCAGACGTACCCGTCACTCGAGGCGTTCATTAAGCAGAGCGGCATCCAGGCCAATTACTCCGAGGACATTGACGGCAACGACACCTATTTCGGCAAGATCCAGGGCCAGCTCGCCGCCGGCCAGGACATTGGCCAGGACATCATCACGCTGACCGACTGGATGGCTGCGCGCCTGATCCGGCTGGGCTACACGCAGGAACTGGACCACGCCAACATCCCGAATTCGGCCAACTTGCTGGAGACCCTGAAGAACGTTGACTTTGACCCCGGCCGGAAGAATTCGCTGACCTGGCAGTCCGGCTACGCAGGTATCGCCTGGAACAAAGAAGCCGTCCCGGGCGGACTGAAGACCGTGAGCGACTTGTGGAAACCGGAGCTCAAGGGACGCGTGGAAGTACTGGACGAAATGCGCGACACCATGGGCCTGCTGATGATGGAGAACGGAGTGGACATCTCGGGCAACTGGGGCGCGAACGAATACGACGCCGCGCTGGAGGTGCTGCAGAAGCAGATTTCCAGCGGCCAAATCCGGCAGGTTAAGGGCAACTCCTACAAGGAGGACCTGATTTCCGGTGACGCGCTAGCGGTGATCTGCTGGTCCGGCGACATCACCCAGTTGAACTTCGAGGAAGGCGACAAGTGGCAATTCGCCATTCCGGAAGCCGGCGGAACCCTGTGGTCGGACAACCTCATGGTGCCGATCGGATCGCCGCATAAGAAGAATGCGGAAGCGCTGATGAACTACTACTACGACCCGGTGAACGCAGCGACCGCCGCCGCCTACGTCAACTTCATCTGCCCGGTGGAGGGCGCCAAGGAAGCCATGGAGAAGATCGATCCGGAGCTGGTGGACAATCCGCTGATCTTCCCGACCGAGGAAGACCTCTCCAAGGTCAGCGTGTTCCGCAGCCTGGAAGCCGATGAGGAAACCGACTTCAGCAACCGCTTCCAGCAGGCGATCGGCAACTGATGACTCAGGCACCACTGCAGACAGAAAAAGCCGGTGCCGTCGGCGACGAAAGCGGAGCGGACCTGGTGTTAACGTCCATCACCAAGCGGTTCGGCGAGTTCGTCGCGGTGGAGGAGCTCGACCTGACCATCCCGGCAGGGGAGTTTTTCGCCCTGTTGGGGCCCTCCGGTTGCGGCAAGACCACCACCCTTCGCATGGTGGCAGGCCTGGAACAGCCCACCTCCGGGACCATCAGCATTGGCGGCAAGGACATCAGCCGATCCGGCGCCCACCAGCGGCCAGTCAACACGGTCTTCCAGAACTACGCGCTGTTCCCGCACATGAGTGTGTTGGACAACGTCTCCTTCGGGCTCCGGCGGCGCAAAGTCCGCGATGCCCGGGCACAAGCCGAGGCGGCGCTGGAGTTGGTCGAGTTGTCGCACCTGGCCGCACGCCGGCCGGCCCAGCTCTCCGGCGGACAGCAACAGCGGGTCGCCTTGGCGCGCGCCATCGTCAACCATCCGGCGGTGCTGTTGTTGGATGAGCCGCTGGGTGCCCTGGACATGAAGCTGCGCCGGCAAATGCAGGTGGAACTGAAGAAGATCCAAACCGAAGTCGGCCTGACCTTTGTGCACGTCACGCACGACCAGGAGGAAGCCATGACCATGGCGGACACCGTAGCCGTCATGAATGCCGGCAAGGTGGAGCAGATGGGGGCGCCGCGCGAACTGTACGAACTGCCGCGCACCGTCTTCGTGGCGAACTTCCTGGGCAAGTCCAACCTGGTCGCCGGTGAGATTGTGGAGGACCGCGGCGACGCCGTCGTGGTCAATGCCAACGGGAACCGGCTGGCGGTGCTCAAGGAGCGCGCCACCGTGCACCACGGCAAGACCCTGATCGGCATCCGGCCCGAAAAGCTGAGGATGATGTGGCCGCAGGACGCGCCCGCGGACGCGGCCAACGTGCTGCATGGCACGGTGCTGGACACCTCATTCACCGGGGTCAGCACCGATTACCTGGTGGAGGTACCAGGGATCGGGACCGTGGGAGTCTTCAGCCAGAACCACGGCCAGCAGTTGGCCCAGCCTGGCGACGGCGTGGTGCTCAGTTGGGACACCGAGCACGCGTTCGGCCTGGACGGCGCCGAGGACGCACAGTACGGGGCGCCCGAGGCTGACGAGTGATGAGCACCCAGACCACGACGGCGGACGAAACGCCGGCACCGGATAAACGGCGCGGCAACGGCGAGCCCGGCAGCGGCGAACTCAAGGAGGACCGCCGGCGGGGCCGGATGGGTTACTGGCTGATCCTGCCGGGCTTTGTCTTCCTGTTGCTGTTCTTTGTGCTGCCAGTGTTCTCGTTGCTCGCGACGTCGCTCTATACGAAGCCGCCGGGAGCCGACATCGGCCAGTTTGTGCCGGCGCTGGAGTTCAACAACTATGTCCGGATGCTGGGCAGCTACTGGCCGGAACTGTTACGGTCCTTCGCTTTCGCCCTGATCGCTACGGTGGCGGCGCTGGCGATCGGCTATCCGATGGCCTACCTGATTGCGGTCAGGCTGCGCAACCATGCCCTGCTGCGCGGCATCCTGCTGGTGCTGATCATCGCCCCGTTCTTCACCAGCTTCATCCTGCGCACGCAGGCGTGGAAGCAGATCCTGGCCGACGAGGGCCCGGTGGTTTCCGTGCTCCGCGCCCTCGCTTTGCTGCCCGACGACGGGCGGCTCACGGCCACCGCATTTGCCGTGGTCTGCGGCCTGACCTACAACTTCCTGCCGTTCATGGCCTTGCCCATTTACGCGAACCTGGAGCGGCTGGACCTCCGCCTGATCGAGGCCGGAAACGACTTGTACGCCAGCGGCTTCACCACGTTCCGAACGGTAACGTTGCCGCTGTCGATGCCGGGCGTGATCGCCGGGACGCTGCTGACATTCATTCCCGCTGCCGGCGACTACATCAACTCCTCGCTGCTGGGCAACAACCGGGACACCACCATGATCGGGCAGGTTGTGGACTCCAGATTCTTCCGGGTGGTCGACTATCCAGGGGCGTCGGCGCTGTCCTTCGTGCTGATGCTGGCGATCCTGGCCCTGGTCTTCATCTACGTCCGCCGCTTCGGCACCAAAGAACTGCTGTAGGGGGAAACCACGGTGAAAAACTCCTTCGGCCGCTGGCTGGTACCTGTGATCGGCGGGCTGGCCTTCATTTTCCTGCTGGTCCCGATTGCCTACGTCTTCGTGTTCTCCTTCAACGACGCCGGGCGCACCAACCTCACCTGGCGCGGCTTTACCTGGGACAACTGGCGCAACCCGTGCGGCGCCCCGGAAGTCTGTGCGGCGTTGGGAAACAGCTTGCAGATCGGCGCGACGGCGACACTGATCGCCGTCGTCCTCGGAACGGCCATCGCCATCGGGCTGGTACGCTACCGGTTCCGGTTCAACGCCACCGCCAACATGCTGATCTTCCTGCCGCTGGCCACCCCCGAAGTTGTCCTCGGCGCCTCGCTGCTGGCGCAGTTCCTGAATGTGGGCGCGGAGCTGGGCAAGGGGACCATCATCATCGCGCACACCGTCTTCTGCATCTCGTTCGTGGTGGTCACCGTCAAGGCGCGGGTGGCCAGCCTCGATCCGAAGCTGGAGGAAGCAGCGGCAGACCTTTATGCCTCGCCGATGCAGGCTTTCTGGCGCGTGACCTTCCCGCTGCTGCTGCCCGGAATCGTGGCGGCCGGCCTGCTGAGCTTCGCGATCAGTTTCGACGATTTCATCATCACCAACTTCAACTCCGGCGCTGTGGACACCTTCCCGAAGTTCATCTACGTGGCTGCCACCCGCGGCATTCCTGCGCAGGCGAATGTGATCGGCTCGGCGATGTTCATCATCGCGCTGCTGATCGTGATCGGCGGCCAGGTCCTGGCGCACCGCCGCCGCAAAATGCTGGCCGCCCGCTGACACCCCCGTCGCCCGGCACGCTGCCGGCCCGTTGAGAGGAGCACTTCATGATCGACCGCACCCGGCTGGCTGAACTGTTCGACCGCGAGCTGCAGGACTTCGAAGCCAAGCACCCCCAGTCCAAAGCGTTGTACGACGGCGCCGCCCACCTTTTCGGCAAGGTCCCGATGACCTGGATGAACAAGAAGGCGGGCGGCTTCCCGCTCTATCTGGAACGGGCGCGCGGCTGCCGGGTGTGGGACGTGGACGGCCTGGAGTACATCGATTTTGCGCTGGGGGACACCGGTGCGATGGCCGGCCATTCCCCACAGCCCACCGTGGACGCGATCATCCGGCGGGTTTCCGACGACGGCGGACTGGCGACGATGTTGCCCACAGCCGATGCAGAGTGGGTGGGGGCGGAACTGGCGCGGCGGTTCGGCGTGGAACGCTGGAGCTTTTCGCTCACTGCCACGGACGCCAACCGCTGGGCCATCCGGCTGGTCCGCGCGCTGACCGGCCGGGGCAAGATCCTGTTTAATCCGTACTGTTACCACGGGTCGGTGGATGAGTCGCTGATCGTGGCCGGTTCCGACGGTGAGGGGATGAGCCGCCCGGGCAATGTCGGCGCGCCGGTGGATGTCACCGAGACCAGCAGGGTGGCGGAGTTCAACGATCTCGCTGCCTTGGAGCGGCAGTTGGCCCACCGCGACGTGGCAGCGGTGTTGATGGAGCCGGCTTTGACCAACATCGGCATCGTGCTGCCCGAACCGGGCTATCTGCAGGGTGTGCGGGAGCTGACCCGCCGGCACGGGACGCTGCTGATCATCGACGAGACGCACACCTTCTCCGCCGGTCCTGGCGGGGCAACGGCGGCGTGGGGGCTGGAGCCGGACATCGTGGTGATCGGCAAATCGATCGGCGGCGGCATCCCGTGCGGCGCCTACGGGCTGAGCGCCGAACTGGCCGAGCGGGCCCTGGGTCGGGCCGATCTGGACCTGGTGGACATGGGCGGCGTTGGCGGCACATTGGCCGGCAACCCGCTGTCCGTGGCGGCCATGCGCGCCACGCTGGAACACGTCTTGACGGACCAGGCCTTCGAATCGATGATCGGCCGGGCCACCGAATTCGCCGCCGGCATCCAGAGGGTGATCGACAGCTATTCGCTGCCGTGGTCGGTGTCCCAACTCGGCGCGCGTGCCGAATACCGGTTCGCCAGCCCGGCGCCGCGGAACGGAACCGCTTCGGCGGCCAGCCACGACGGCGCGCTGGAAGACTACCTGCACCTGTATCTGGCCAACCGCGGCATCCTGCTCACCCCGTTCCACAACATGGCGCTGATGTCCCCGCAGACCACCAGCGCCGACGTCGAACGGCATCACGAAATTTTCGAGGAAGCCATCCGGGAGCTGACCAACCACTAACGGCGCAGTGGGCGGCTGGCGGCTTGGGACAATGGCTGCATGACGATCGCTAAATCCGCCATTCTATTTGTCCTGGCCGCCGTCGCTGAGATCGGCGGAGCGTGGCTGGTGTGGCAGGCCGTGCGCGAGGGACGGGCATGGTGGTTTGCTGGCCTGGGCGTGATGGCACTGGGCCTGTACGGTTTCATCGCCGCGCAGCAGCCCGACGCCAATTTCGGCCGGGTGCTGGCCGCGTACGGAGGCGTCTTTATTGCGGGGTCGCTGGCTTGGGCCATGCTGCTGGACGGATTCCAGCCGGACCGTTGGGATTACGTCGGTGCCGGCATCGCACTCGCCGGCGTCGCGGTCATCATGTATGCCCCGCGCAGCGGCAGCTGAGGGCCGCGCGGCTTGGTTGATGAGCCGAGCCGCGGCTAGAGCGGTTCTTTGTTAATCTGAACCGGTGACTTTTACAAAGCGGTTTGTGGCTCTGGGGGATTCGTTCACCGAAGGAGTAGGGGACTACGACCCCAGTCTGCCCAATGGGGTGCGCGGCTGGGCGGACCGGGTTGCCGAGCAGCTCATGTTGGCCGACTCCGGCTGGGGCTACGCCAACCTCGCCATCCGCGGCAAGAAGATTGCCCAAGTGCTGGACGAACAGGTGGACGCCGCCGTCGCGCTCAAGCCGACCATGGTCACCCTCTACGCCGGCGGCAACGACATCCTGCGCCCTCGAGTGGACATCGACGCCCTGATGGCCGGCTACGAGTCCGGCGTCGGCAAGTTGGCGGCCACCGGTGCCGATGTGGTGCTGTTCACCGGCTTCGATAGCGTGGCCTCTGCGGTCTTCGGCAAGACCCGGGGCCGTACCGCCATCTACAACGAATGGGTGCGGGAAATCGCCGACCTGCACGGAGCGAAGATCGTTGACTATTGGCGGATGCGCGATTTCCGCGACTGGCGTTACTGGGACGCCGACCGGCTGCACATGTCCATCGCCGGCCATACCTTGATGGCCAAAAAGGTGCTGGAAGTGCTGCAGGCGGAGGACGTGATCGATCTGCCGGCGCTGCCGGACCTGGCGGTGCTGTCCCGCCGTGCTGCCATGGTGGCCAATGTCCGCTGGGCGCGTGAGTACTTGGGCCCGTGGATCGGCCGCCGGCTGCGCGGCACCTCCTCCGGTGATGCCCTCTCACCGAAGTACCCCCAGCTGACCGGGCTGCACGCCACCGCCTGAACAAGGCTGCCGGGCCTGGCAGAGATCCCGGCCGGCTGCTGAGGGTTGGCTGTCCTGTCTGGAAGCCGGGCGCCCGGAGTGCTTGGCTTAGACCATGGACGCAGATGCCCGGACCCAGCCAGCTGACCAACCGGAGTTCCATGACGATGAGCCGCACGATGTTACCGGCCTCGCCGCCCGCCTGAACTGGCTGCGCGCCGGTGTCCTCGGCGCGAACGACGGGATTGTTTCCGTTGCCGCGCTCGTGGTGGGCGTTGCGGGCGCCACCAGCGACTTCGGGACGCTGCTGACAGCAGGCTTGGCGGCGGTGATCGGCGGTGCCATCTCCATGGCCCTGGGTGAGTACGTCTCCGTGTCCAGCTCCAGCGACAGCCAGAAGGCGCTGATCGCCAAGGAGCAACGGGAACTGCAGGAACAACCGGAGGAAGAGCTTGCGGAGCTGGCCGCGCTCTACCAAGACCGCGGACTGACACCGGGGACGGCCATGCAGGTGGCCAAGGAGCTGACCGCACACGATGCGCTCGCGGCACACTTGCACGCGGAGCTGAATATGCAGGACGACGACCTGGTCAGCCCGTGGCATGCGGCCTTCGCCTCCGCCATAGCCTTCCTGCTCGGTGCAGCCCTGCCCATGCTGGCCATGCTGCTGCCGCCGGCGGACCTGCGGATTCCGGTCACTTTCGCAGCAGTTCTCGTGGCCCTGGCCGCCACCGGTGCGACCGGCGCCTGGCTTGGCGGCGCCAAGGTTTTCCGGGCGGCTTGCCGGGTGGTGATTGGCGGTGCGCTCGCCCTGGTGGCCACACTGCTGATCGGCACCTGGCTGGGAGGCGCCGGGGTCGTCTAGGGCCGGTTTTGGGCGTCGGGTGGCGCATTTCACAAAATTCGTGCGCCGCCGTCGTCGGAACGCCGGGTGAAACGCAGCAGTGCGCCTGCGGAAAATGGCGCGTGATCTTGCGGGAATCCGGACCTTGCCGGGACCGCATTTTCAGCCTGAATCTGCACGTGCCGGAACCTGATCATTTGGCCCGCTCAGAGTGCGTTTTTCGGGGTCTCGGCTGGGACGGAGCACGTCCCAGCCGGTAACGTCGTGGGCCTGCCCCGGGCCGGAATGCGCGGGGCTTCAGACGCGTCACAAGCAAATGACCTCTATGAGAGAAGCCCAAATGCTGAAGGACAACCCGCCCGCCGCGCACCCCGTAGCGCCCGATTCTCCTGCCGGAAAAAGCCCGGCCAAATCCTCCCCGCGACTGCCCCGGCTACGCCGCCGGCGACTGCGCGTGGACGACGTCACCGTGGTCCAGCGGCCCATGCTGCGTCGTGCCGTCGGCGGCACGGTCGTGGGCAACGGGATGGAATGGTTCGACTTCGGCATCTATGGCTACCTGGCAGTCACCATGGGCCAGCTGTTCTTCGCCGGTGGCCAGGAGGGCGACGGGCTGCTGGGCAGTCTGGCTGTCTTTGCTGCCAGTTTCGTGGTGCGGCCGCTCGGCGGGCTGTATTTCGGTCGACTGGGTGACCGGATTGGCCGGCAGAAAACGCTGGCGCTGACCATGATCGCGATGGCTGCCTCCACCTTTGCCATCGGCCTGCTTCCGACCTATCTGGCGGTGGGCGGATGGGCCACGGTGCTGCTGGTGCTGTGCCGCCTGGTGCAGGGGTTCTCCACCGGCGGCGAATACGCCGGCGCCACCACGTTCGTGAGCGAATACGCCCCGGACAAGCGCCGCGGTTTCCTGGCCAGCCTGCTGGACACCGGCAGCTATCTCGGCTTTGCCCTCGGTGCCGCCGTGGTGTCCGGGTTGCAGATCCTGCTGGGAAGCGACGCCATGCTGGAGTGGGGTTGGCGCCTGCCGTTCCTGCTGGCCGGACCGCTGGGACTCGTGGGACTGTACTTCCGGCTGAAGATCGAAGAATCGCCCGCTTTCCAGGCTGCCCAGGATGCGCAGGAAGACAAAACCAAGGCAGCCGTGGCGGAGGGGCCGAAAACCTACCGCCAGATCATCGCCGGATCCTGGCGCCCGATCCTGCTGGCCATGCTGGTGGTGGCCGCCGCCAACACGGTGGGCTACACCTTGACCTCCTACATGCCCACCTACCTGCAGGACACCATGGGCTACGACGCGTTCCAAGGCACGCTGCTGACCATCCCGGTGCTGGTGCTGCTCTCGGCCGCGATTCCGTTCGCCGGGAAGCTGTCGGACAAGGTGGGCCGCCGCCCGGTGCTGATGACCGGTTCCGGCATCACCTTGGTGCTCGGTGTCCCGGCCTTCATGCTGATTGGCCTGGGGGAAATCTGGGCCACCCTGCTGGGCCTGGCCATCCTGGGCACCGCCACCGCCTTCTACGTTTCCATTCTCGCTTCGGCGCTGCCGGCCATGTTCCCCACCGCCAGCCGTTACGGCTCCATGGGCATTGCCTATAACTTCGCGGTGGCGATCTTCGGTGGCACGACGCCGCTGATCACCCAGGCGCTGATCGACGCGACCGGAAACACGATGATGCCGGCGTACTACCTGGTGGCCATGTCCCTGCTGGGCTTGGTGGCCATCTGGCGGATGCCGGAAAGCTCCTGCCGGCCGATGCCGGGCTCAATGCCCGCCGTCGATAGCCAGGCCGAGGCGCGTGAATTGGTTGCCGGGCAGGACGGCAACCCGCTGCTTGGTCCGGAGCACATGCCGCTGGAGCGGATCCCGGAACCCGGCATGGAGCCAGGGGTGGGACCGGAGACGCACCAGACCAAGGAGCCTGCCCGGGTCTAACCCCGGACTTCGGACCGAGCCACCAGAGAGTGGAACCCGGCCCCAGCCAGTGCGGAGACGAAAGGACCGGCAGGTACGCCCTGCCGGTCCTTCTTCTGTGCAGCGTTCTTCAGCCCAACGGTTGAAGGATCAAGTTTTGTGGCAGAATGGAGGCATGACTTCTGCGCGCTGGCTTGACCCCGAAGAACGCCAGGCCTGGCTGGCTTTGCTGGCGGTGTCCACCCTGTTGCCCGGCACATTGGATGCGCCGCTGTACCGGGAGGGCAAGCTGACGCTGTTCGACTACCATGTCCTGGCCATGCTGTCCGAGGCTCCGGACCGCTCGCTGCCGATGAGCGAACTGGCTTCCCGGACCTATTCCTCGCTGTCCAGGTTGTCGCATGTGGTGAAGAAGCTCCAGGGCCGCGGCTGGGTCGAGCGGGCCCAATGCGCCGAGGACGCGCGGGTCACCATGGCCCTGCTCACGGAAGAAGGCATGGCGGCCATCCAGTCGCTCGCGCCGGGCCACGTGGAAGCCGTGCGCCAAGCCGTCTTTGACGGACTGGACCGCCGGGATGTGCAGGATTTGGAGCGGATCGGCAAGAAGATTGTGCAGCAGTTGGAGCCCAACAGCTGGGTGCTGCGCGAGCCGCGACTGAACGCCTGAGGTGACGATCCGCCGCCGAGGGGAGGGCCGCCGTCGTTGGTTTGATCCAAACGGCTGCTGCCCCTAAGATGGGAAGGCGTTAAGTCACGCAGCATCGGCACCCCCTTGCCCAGGCAGGCGGTGCGGGAGTTGTGTGGCGTCCGTGTTTACCTAGAAATAAGGATCGCGGATAGGCCGTTCTCCCCCCCCCGGGAGGATGTGGTTTATCTGCACCTGACTTCACCGTCTTCCCCGCGGCGAGGCACTTCGGCTGGATCTCACCCCGCCAGGTTCACCTCCGGAAAGTCGCAGTAATAACGGTGTCACAACTGGTGGCGGGCGCTCTTACACGCAGATTCGCAGGCCGCTTTACTTACGACTCTGCGTCAGGTCCGTCATATTTACTACAACTGGAGGAGAGATCATGGCAGCACACTGCCAGGTGACCGGAGCCGAGCCCGGCTTTGGCCACAGCATTTCGCACTCGCACCGCCGCAACAAGCGCCGGTTCGACCCGAATATTCAGAAGAAGCGCTACTGGGTTCCGTCCCTGCGCCGCAATGTCACGCTGCAGGTTTCGGCCCGCGGCATCAAGACCATCGACGTCCGCGGCATTGACGCAGTCGTCGCCGAGCTCCTCGCGAAGGGTGTGAAGCTCTAGTGGCAAAGGACAAGGACGTACGTCCGATCATCAAGCTGAAGTCCACCGCTGGCACCGGCTTCACCTACGTGACCCGGAAGAACCGTCGTAACGACCCGGACCGCATTGTCCTGAAGAAGTACGACCCGGTCATCCGCAAGCACGTCGAATTCCGAGAGGAGCGCTAAACATGGCCAAGAAGTCCAAGATTGCTCGCAATGAGCAGCGCAAGGTCGTTGTCGAGCGTTACGCCGCGAAGCGTGCCGAGCTGAAGAAGACCCTGGTCGACGCGAACGCGACCGACGAGGCCCGCGAAGAGGCCCGCCTGGGCCTGCAGAAGCTGCCCCGCAACGCTTCTCCGGTCCGCGTCCGCAACCGCGACCAGATCGATGGCCGCCCCCGCGGCACGCTCCAGAAGTTCGGCATCTCCCGCGTGCGCTTCCGTACCATGGCGCACAACGGCGAACTGCCGGGCATCAAGAAGTCCAGCTGGTAAGAACCTGCTGGCTTCACCATGAAGCTGCTTGAAGGGCGGCGGTCCCAGTCCGGGACCGCCGCCCTTTTCGCTGCCCGGAAGGTGCCTTCCGGTCGGACGTGCAGCCCGGGCGGCCCGCCCTGGGCATCCTCAAGGACCCCTTGAATGACGACGGCGGTGTCCGCCGCGGCGCGGAAAGGTTCCGTCGGCGCGACGCGCGGAAAGCGCACATCCTATGCTCTCGGCGGAAAAAGCGAGTCCCCGAGGGCGGATTCGGCTCAAAATCCGGGTAATTCGCTAAAAAAACCGCCAGATTCCGCGGATTTTGCCGGATCTGGGGTGCCAAGCTGGTAAGTTTTCGCTCAGTAGCTTTCCGCAGCCGCGGAAGCTCTGACCAAACCAAAGCAGTCCAGGAGGACAAAAATTGGCTATCAACCGCAGTGAACTTGTTGCAGCTGTTGCAGAGAAGGCTGGCACCAGCCAGACCGCAGTGAACGGTGTCCTGGACGCTGTCTTCGACATCTTCGCAACCTCCGTCGCCAAGGGCGAGAAGATCACCATCCCGGGCTGGCTCGCCGTCGAGCGCACCGACCGTGCGGCCCGCACCGGCCGCAACCCGCAGACCGGCGAATCCATCCAGATCCCGGCCGGCCACAGCGTTAAGCTGACCGCTGGTTCCAAGCTGAAGGCTGCTGTCGCCAAGAAGTAGTCCCACCTTTACTTCCGCAGGACCGTCACCGGCAACCGGTGGCGGTCCTGCTGTTTAACCCCCGGCCTTCTACGGGCGGTAAAATAGGCGGCGGGTGTGTGCCGCATTGCGCGCATCCGACGATTTGTGGACGGAGGACTGAGGGCATGGTCCAGCGGGAAGGTCGGCTGCTGCGCGGCTGGCTGGGCGCTGCCGTGGCCACCTCCCTCGCAGCGCTATCGCACTTGGCCGGTGGCGGCCACGTCCCCGCGCCGGCCGTCTGGCTTCTGGCGTTTGCCTTCGCCGGGCTGGTCTGCGTCGGCCTGGCCGGCAAGTCGCTGTCCTGGGCACGTTTGCTGGTGGCAGTGTGCACCAGCCAAGCCATCTACCACCTGCTGTTCCAATTGGGCCACGCCGCACCTGCGGGCTTTACTCCGGCGCTTGGCCATGCGGGCCATCATGATGCCCTGCTGCCGGCCGGAGCGCTGCTCCCAGAAGTCTCCGGCCAGGCGGCCACCGCCACGGATCCAGCCATGCTGGCAGCACATCTCGCTGCGGCCGCGGCCACGGTCCTGCTGCTGCGCCGCGGCGAACATGCTGCGGCCGCGCTGGTTGGAACAGTGGCCCTGGCCGCTCCGCGCAGGCTGAGCAGCTGGCGCCCCATTCCCCGGGTCAGGCTGGCCGCTCCGGTGGAACTGCTGATCCAGCCGTTCGCGGCCCTGGGTGTGCCGCTGCTGGCCTTGCGGCACCGGGGCCCGCCGTTGAATCACGCTTTCTGACCCGCGCACACAGCGCATCCCCTGACGAAAGAACGTGATGAACCACCACCTGAACACCCCTGCCCCGGTGCGCATCAGTACCGACGAGTCTTCGGCCTCCCGGCGGCGCCGCGAGGAACACCTCCGTGCTGCACGGCAAGCGACCACTCGCCGGCTGCTCGCGGCTGCCCTGATCGCCATGCTGCTTTGGCTGGCCTTGGCACTGGCCATGGCCCGCCCGGCCGCTGCCCACGACGAACTGATCGGATCGACTCCCGAGAACGGCGCGGTCCTGGACACGCCGCCGGCGGAGATCACGCTCAGCTTCAGCGCGAACGTGATGGACATCGGCGCCACTACCCAGGTGCTGGACACCGAAGGCACCGATTGGGCCGCGGGGGCACCGGTGCTGAGCGGCAGCAAGGTCAGCATTCCGCTGCAAGACGGGATGCCGGACGGGGACTACCAGCTGGGCTGGCGCGTCGTTTCCAGCGACGGCCACCCGATCGAGGGCAACCTGAAGTTCTCGGTGGCGGCGGCCGGTCCTGCAACGTCACCCGCAGCCGAGGACACCGGCAGCGCGGCGGCTCCCGCCGAACAGGCGAAGGGCCCCAGCACTACCGGGCTCTTCGTCGCACTTGGCGCCGGCGCGTTGGCCATCGCCGCAGGCTTGGCCGCTTTTGTGATCAGCAAGCGTGGCGGAGGCACCGGCGGTCGTGGCTGAGCGCTTGGCTCCACCAGCTAAACCACGTCCTGCGGCGATTACCGCAGACGGGGTCGGCCGGGGCTGGATTCTGGCCGGCGCCATTGTCTTGGTGCTGGCGCTAGTTGCCGCGCTGCTGTATTCCGGGGCTGCCGCGGCCCGGCAGCTGTCGGATCCCGGTGCGCTGACCCGCTGGGCCCTCCCACTGGCGAAGGCCGTCAACAACACGGCCCTGGCAGCGGTCATCGCTTCGCTGCTGTTCGCCGTCGGGATCCTGCCCAAACAGCTGCGTCCCAACCGCAGGCCCGGCCGAGGCGACGAGGGGCCAGAGCATCCGGCCTTCACCGCCGCGCTGCGGCTGGCCGCGATTGCGGCGGTTGTCTGGACGCTGGCCGCGATGACCGTGCTGGTCTTCAGCTTCTCTGACATCGCCGGTCTGCCGGTCAGCGGAGATGCCAGTTACACCGCCGGATTCGTCGGATTCATGACGGATATCGGCACCGGCCAGGCCTGGCTGTCCATCACCATCGTGGCAGCCATCGTAGCCACGCTCATTTTGGGCATCCGCTCGCTTCCAGGGCTGGGCATGACGCTGGCGCTGGCCACGATTGGCGGACTGCTGCCGATGGCCCTGATCGGGCACTCCGCCGGCGGCGACGACCACTACGGGGCCGTCAACTCGATCGGCCTGCACCTGCTGGGTGCCTGCCTCTGGGTGGGCGGCATCATTGTGCTGGCGTTCATTTCCGGAACATTGGGCACCAAGGACATCACCGGCCAGGTGCTGCGCCGCTACTCTTCGCTGGCCCTGATCAGCTTCTTCCTGGTCTTCTTCTCCGGCGTTATCAACGCCTCGATCCGGATCACCTCGCTGGACCAGCTCTCCAGCCCCTACGGCGTGCTGGTGGTGATCAAGGCCCTTGCCACGCTGCTGCTGGGGGCGATCGGCTTGATGCACCGGCAGTGGATCATCCCCGAGCTCGGCACCCTGTCCGGCAAGCGGGTGCTGTGGCAGCTGATCACGGTGGAACTGCTGATCATGGCAGCGGTGTTCGGCATTGCCACGGCCCTGGGCCGCACCGCGCCGCCCACGCCGGAAGAACTGCCGGTGGATGCGTCGCCGGCACGCATCCTGACCGGCTACGACCTGCCGCCCGAACTTGTCGGCAACAGTTGGCTGACGGTCTGGCGCTGGGACTGGCTGTGGGTCACCTTCGCCTTGGTCGCCGGCATCGCCTACCTGGTGGCCGCCGTCAGGCTGCACCGCCGCGGCGACCGCTGGCCGGTGGCCAGGACCGTCAGCTGGATTGTCGGCTTGCTGGCGCTGACCTACGTTACCTCCGGGGCCCCGGCCGTCTACGGGATGGTGCTCTTCAGCGCGCACATGCTGGACCACATGGCCCTGACCATGGTGGTGCCGCTGTTCCTGGTCCTGGGCTCGCCGATCACGCTGGCGCTGAAAGCGCTGCCGCCCCGCGGGGACGGGAGCAAGGGCCTGCGCGAATGGATCCTCTGGCTGGTGCATTCGAAGTACTCGCAGGTCATCACGCACCCGCTCTTCGCCGCGGCGAACTTTGCCGGCTCGATCATCATCTTCTACTACTCGCCGATGTTCCGGTTTGCCTTGGATGAACACACCGGGCACGAGTTGATGAACCTGCACTTCCTGTTGACCGGCTACATCTTCATCCTCACGATGATCGGCCAGGACCCGCTGCCGCGGCGGGCCCCGTATCCCATGCGGCTGCTAATCCTGTTCGCCACGATGGCCTTCCACGCCTTCTTCGGGGTGGCCCTGACCAGCTCCACCACCCTGATCCAGGCTTCCTGGTTCGGCAGCATGGGCCGGGAGTGGGGTCTTTCGGCCATGGACGACCAGCAAGTCGGCGGAGCCATCATGTGGGGCGTCGGCGAAATCCCCACGCTCTGCGTCGCTGTCGGAGTGGCGATCATGTGGTCGCGCTCGGATGCCCGGGAAACAAAGCGTAAAGATCGTTCAGCCGAAAGGAATAACGACGCCGAGCTGGCAGCTTATAACGATATGTTTGCCAGGATGGCCCGGCAGGACGAACGTATGGTCCCGCCCGGGGCCGCCCGGCCCGCCGCTGGCCACCGGACCCCCGGCAGCCAGCAAGACGTACCGAAAACCACCAACGGGCAGGAGCCCGCTCCGGACCCGGATAACGCCGGCCGGACCCAAGGAGAATCCAGATGACAGAGGCAGCCGAGACCATCCGCACTAGCTACCGGGTCCGTGGCTCCGACCTAGTGGGCCGCAACTGGCTCAACACCGGCGGCAAGCAGCTGGGACTGGAAGACCTGCGCGGCAAGATTGTGCTGCTGGATTTCTGGACGTTCTGCTGCATCAACTGCCTGCATGTGCTGGACGAGCTGCGGCCGCTGGAAGCGAAGTACAAGGACGTGCTGGTCACGGTCGGCGTGCACTCGCCCAAGTTCGAGCACGAGGCCGACCCGGTGGCACTGGCCGCAGCCGTGGAGCGCTACGAGATCCAGCACCCGGTGCTGGACGACCCGGAGCTGGACACCTGGCAGGCGTACGCCGCCCGGGCATGGCCGACGCTGGTGGTGATTGACCCGGAGGGCTACATCGTGGCGCACCTGTCCGGCGAAGGCCACGCCGGCGGCCTGGAGTCGCTGATGGAGGAACTGGTGGCCGAGCACGAAGCCAAGGGCACGCTGCACCGCGGCGACGGCCCCTACGTCCCCGCGGAAACCACCGCCGGGGACCTGCGCTTCCCGGGCAAGGTCATCCCGCTGCCGGACGGTGTGGGGTCCGAAGGCGGCTCCTTCCTGGTCACCGACACGGGGCACCACCGGCTGGTGGAACTGGCCGCGGACCTGTCCACGGTGCTCGGGACCTATGGCTCCGGTGACAAGGGCTGGCAGGACGGGCCTTCCGGCGAGGCCAAGTTCAACGAACCCCAGGGCCTGGCCCTGCTGCCGGAAGAGATCCGCGCCCAGGCGGGCTACGACGTCGTGATTGCAGACTCGGTGAACCATCGGCTGCGCGGGCTATCCCTGGCCACCGGCCGGGTCACCACGGTGGCAGGCAACGGCGTGCAGCGGCTGCTGGATGCGGACACCCAGCGGACCGCACCGGGCATGGCGCAGGCCGGTCCTGGCTCCGTCGCGGACGAAGCCCCTTCCGGCGAGGCGCTGGAAGAGGAACTCGCCGAAGCCATCGCTTCCAACTGGACGCAGCTGGCAGCCGACCCGCTGGCCGTCTCGCTCAGTTCGCCCTGGGACGTCTACTGGTCGGCGCAACTGAACGCCGTCGTCGTCGCGATGGCCGGCGTGCACCAGATCTTCACCTTTGATCCGGTCTCCGGCAAGGTGGCCATCCTGGCCGGTACCGGGCTGGAGGGCCTGCAGGACGGCGATGCCACCGTGGCCTGGTTCGCCCAGTCGTCCGGCCTGGCCGGCGACGCGGCCGGCAACATCTGGGTTGCGGACTCGGAAACGTCGGCGCTGCGCAAGATCTCCTTCGTGGACGTCCATGGCGAAAGCCGGGTCCAGGTGTCCACGGCCATTGGCACCGGACTGTTCGACTTTGGTTTCCGCGACGGCGCGGCCGCCGAGGCGCGGCTGCAGCATCCGCTGGGCGTCGCGGTGCTGCCGGACGGTTCCGTGGCGGTGGCGGACACCTACAACGGGGCGGTACGCCGCTACGATCCGGCCACCGAGACCGTCTCCACGCTGGCACGCGGCCTCGCCGAGCCCTCCGACGTGCTGCTGGACACCTCGGCCGTGGCCGACGGCGGCGAACCGCTGCTGCTGGTGGTCGAGGCGAACAAGCACCAGCTCATCCGGCTGCCCATCCCCAAGGAAGCGCTGACGGTGGACGAGGGGGCCTCGCAGACGCAACGGCCCAAGACCGAAGTGTCGGCTGGCCCGCTGGCGCTGACCGTCCGTTTCGCCGCCCCCAAGGGCCAGAAGCTGGATGACCGCTGGGGCGATCCCACCCAGTTGAAGATCTCCTCCTCGCCGGAGAACCTGCTGGTTTCCGGCGGCGGCACTTCGGTTGGCCTGCAGCGCGAACTGGTGTTGTCCGGCGACGTCAGCGAGGGCGTCCTGCACATCACTGCCCGGGCGGCGGCGTGCGACGGCGAGCCAGGCGGCGAGATCCCGGACCACGCAGCCTGCCACCTCTACCAGCAGGACTGGGGCATCCCGGTAGTGATCGGCTCAGGAACCGGAGAACTGACGTTGGACCTGCGCGGGCTGGACTAAACAGATCCACGCAACACAAACGCCGGGGGCGGACAGGGATTCCTGTCCGCCCCCGGCGTTTGGTTGCTAGTACTCCACCACCGGGGTCAGCGTTACGTGTCCGTCATTAACGGACAGCCGGCCGTTGAAATCGAAGGACTGCTTCAGTTCGCGTTCCACCGAGGCGCCGGTGAACAGGTCGATTTCCACCACGTTCAGCTTCGCCACCCCGGTCAGCGGGCTGAGCACCCAGTTGCCCTTGAAGGGTTCCACCTTGACCTCGGGATAGTCTTCGATCGACCAGTCGATGGTGTCGTCCTGGACCCGGTCCATGGCTGCACTGAACGGACAGCCGGAGGGTTGCAGCACGCGCTGCTCCGCACACGAGTCGAGGAAGGCATTGACCTGGCCGCTCAGATCATCCACAAGCTTGGGCGTCGCCGCGGTGGCCAGCGAGAGCCTGGCGTCCTGGGCGTTCTGCGGGCCGGTCAGGACCGATTCGACCACCGGTGCGGCGAAGTACTCGCTGGCGTAGTGGGCTTCGAAGCTGCCGGGGTAGAACACGGCGAAGTCATTCTTGCCCTCCGGCAGGGCCACCCGGGTACCGTTCAGCGAGGCTTCGTTTTCATTGACCACGTCCACGCTGATGGTGGGAAGGGCGCTGGGCACGAAGGACCACTGGTTGAAGAAGAGCCAGGTGGTGCCGGTCTTTTCCAAGGAGAAGGTTGTGGTGTGGGCGACTCCGTCGACCGTGTAGCTGACCGGCTGGTCCACCCTGTTGTCGCCCGTCGGAACCGGATCCTGGATTTCCAGATTGGCCAGCGTGTCCACCGAGGCCTTGAGCGCGGCGCCGTCGAGCATGGCGGCGTTGGCGTCGGGCACGGTCGCGTGCAACAAGCCGAGCGCGGTTCCGCCGTCACCGTCTTCCAAGGCGTTGAAATAGGCCTTGACCTGGTGCTGCGGGCTGAACACGAACGCATTGACCAGCACAATGGTCAGCGCGGCAGCGGCCACGGCAAGCATCAAGCACAGCAGCCACGTGGCCACGGTCCTGAGTACTCTCGAATTTCCCACCAACCCTACGTTACCCGCTCGGGGCGACAGCCGGGGTCGGCATGGGCCAGGTTACAACGCCAACGACGGCGGTGCGCCTGCTACCAGCGTCGGCGGCGCCGTCGCGTCCCGAACAGGCCGCGCATCAGTTCACGCCCCAGCACGGAGGCGGTCTGCAGAGCCATGTCCTTCAGCGCATCGTTGTCGGCACCCCGTCCGGTCTGCGGCGGCGCGTTGTCCGGCACCGGGGCGGGTCGGGAGCTGTCCACCGGCGGGGCAGGCGTGGCGGGACGGGTGGACGGACGGCCGAGGATGGTTTCCTCGATGCGGCGGGCCTCGGCGTCGATGTCCGCCGCGGACGGCGGCGCGGCGGCCTGCGGCGAGGCGGACTGCGGGGCCGAACCCTCCGCCGTCGTGCTTTCGGGGGATGTATAGTTCCCGGAGCCGCCGGGTTCGGGGGAGGCGGGCACCGGAGCGCCGGTGAGCTTTTCGAACGCCGAGCGGCTGTCCACCACCGGCCCGTAGACGGGCATCAGCGAAGACCCGTCCACAATGGCCTGCACGGTGGCTGCCGAGGAAGGCCCCATGGTGGAGCCGGGGGAGCAGAGCCGGGTCCAGGCCACCGGCGTCGGAACACCTTGCTCATTCATCACGGTCACCACCGCTTCGCCGATCCCGGCGCTGGTCAGTACCTCTTCCAGGTCGTAGTCGCTCACCGGGAAGGTGGAGACGGTGGACTTCAGCGCCTTGGCATCCTCGGGAGTGAAGGCGCGGAGCGCGTGCTGGACGCGGTTGGCCAGCTGGCCCAGCACGTCCGAGGGTACATCCCGCGGTGTCTGGGTGACGAAGAAGATCCCCACGCCCTTGGAGCGGATCAGCCGCACCGTGGTGGCGATGGACTGCAGGAAGGCCTTGGAGGCGTCACGGAACAGCAGATGCGCCTCGTCCAGGAAGAACACCAGCTTGGGTTGTGCCGCGTCGCCCACCTCCGGAAGTTCCGCAAACAGGTCGGCGATCAGCCACATCATGAAGGTGGAGAACAGCAGCGGCCGCTGCTGCAGCGAGGACAGCTCCAGGCAGGAGATGATGCCGCGGCCGTCCGCAGCGGTCCGCAGCAGTTCGGCGGTGTCGAATTCGGTCTCGCCAAAGAACGCGTCCATGCCCTGGGCCTCCAAGGAGACCAGCTCGCGCAGGATCACTCCGGCCGTGGCCTTGGACAGCCCGCCCAGGTTCTCGAGCGCAGCTTTGCCCTCGTCGGAGACCAGGAACTGGATGACGGCGCGCAGGTCCGCAAGATTGTAAAGCTCCAGGTCGTTCTTGTCCGCGTAGTAGAAGACCAGCTGCAGGCTGGATTCCTGCGTCTCGTTCAGTTCCATCACCCGGGACAGCAGCAGCGGCCCGAAATCGGAGATCCGGGCGCGGACAGGCACACCGGTGCCGTCGCCACCCAGCGACAGGTACTCCACCGGGTAGGCTGCCGGTTTCCAGTCCTGCCCGACTGCGGCCGTCCGCTCGGCGAGCTTGGTGCTCCCGGCCGACGGCGTGGACAGGCCCGTCAGGTCGCCCTTGATGTCCGCCAGGAACACGGGGACACCGTGGGCGGAGAGCTGTTCGGCGATGACCTGCAGCGTGATCGTCTTCCCCGTGCCGGTGGCACCGGAAATCAAGCCATGCCGGTTCATCATGGCCAGCGGCAACCGTACCGCTGCGTCCGGATGCACTGCGCCGTCCACCAGGGCTGCGCCCAGTTGGATGGCAGGCCCGTCAAAGCCATAACCCTGCCGGATGGCTGCCACATGTTCTGCCGGAGTCCGCACCATGGCAGAAGCGTAGACCACGCACGTTGCCCGCCAAAGGCTCTGCGACGCCGGCTCTGCCATAATCAGCGGATGGAACTGACTCCCGAGGACCTCAGGCATCTGCGCCGCTGCGTGGACCTGGCCCGTGAAGCATTGGACGACGGCGATGAGCCGTTCGGCTCGGTACTGGTCGACGCCGGCGGCAACGTGCTGTTCGAGGACCGCAACCGGGTCAAGGGCGGCGACCAGACCCGGCACCCGGAATTCGAGATTGCCCGCTGGGCGGCCAGCAACCTGCCGCCCGAGGAACGGCTCCGGGCAACCGTCTACACTTCCGGCGAGCACTGCCCGATGTGCTCGGCCGCACACGCCTGGGTAGGACTGGGACGGATCATCTACGCCGCGTCGTCGGACCAGCTGGGCGGCTGGCTGGCGGAATGGGGCATCGGACCGGCACCGGTCGCCGCGTTGCCGATCCAGCAGGTGGCACCGGGCATCGAGGTCGGCGGGCCGTCCGCGGAGCTGACGGACGAGGTCCGCGGGCTGCACCAGCGGTTCCACCGGCGCTAGACTTCCGGCCGGCCCGGGATGGTGGGGGAGCTACTTAACCGCGTATGGCGGCCGCATCAGCCCTTCGTCCACGGACTCAGCCGGGTCGGAGCCCAGCTCCACGATCTTGTTGTCCGCGTCCACATGCACCACGGAGGGAACGAAGGACCGCGCCTCCGCGTCGGTCATGTCCGCGTAGGTGATCAGGATGACCAGGTCACCTTCATGCATCAGGTGCGCAGCGGCCCCGTTGATGCCCACCACGCCTGATCCGCGTTCGCCGGCAATGGTGTAGGTCTCCAGCCGGGCACCGTTGGTGACATCCACAATGGACACCAGCTCGCCGGGAAGGATGTCGGCGGCGTCCAGCAGATCAAGGTCCACGGTCACGGACCCTACGTAATGCAGGTTGGCGTGCGTCACCGTCGCCCGGTGGATCTTGGACTTGAACATTTTGCGCATCATCGGGTCCAAGTTTAGTCTCCCGCCGGCCACCGGTGAAACGGATCCGGTTCTGGTTTGCCGGTAGCCCCGCGACTAGGGTGGACCCACCGGAAGGCCACGATGTGATCCATCGAAGCAGGAGGCATTCATGAGTTCGGATATCGGCAGTGATCGGTACGACGACGGCAGCCCCCGGCGGGGAGCCGATGCCCCGGCGGGCCCGGGGAAACCTCAGGAACCCGTGCCGGCGCCCAGGGAGGCAGCGCCTCCGCCCACACAGGCCATGCCGGCCGCCACACAAACGGCACCTGCGCCCGCGCAGGCGACGCCGGCCGCGGGCGCGGACCAACAGCAGACTGCCGCCTTCGAGCGCCGGCCCACGGCGGACCGGCCCACCGCGGACAGCATGGACCCGGATGCCCGCGCCGGCCGCGCGGGGCAGGACCGGCCGATCGTCGCCGAACGGAACTACAGCGACACCAGTGCCTACCGGCCCGAAGCAGCCCTCGACGCGGAGTCGCTGTATCTGCGCGAGCACAATGCCTTCGGAGGGGTGAGACTGGGTTCGGCATTCTTCGGCTGGCTGAGCGCGTCGGGCCTGATCGTGCTGATCACGTCCGTGGCGGTGGGCGTGGCCGCGGCCTTCGGGTGGGCCAATGAGGCCCAAGTGCGCGGCTGGTTGGACAACATCGCGGCCAGCAGCGGTCCGGCAGCCCTGACCTCGGCGATCGCCTTGGCGGTCATCTTCTTGCTGGCGTATCTAGGCGGCGGCTACGTGGCCGGGCGGATGGCACGGTTTGACGGCATCCGGCAGGGCCTGGCGGTCTGGCTGTGGGGACTCGTGATGTCGTTCCTCGCGGGACTGATTGGGCTGGCCGCCGGCGGTCTCGGTGTACTGACCGGGCCGTCGGTGCCGGTCATTGAGCGACCTCTCCAAGAGCTGACGGTTCCGGGCCTGATTGCGCTGGCCGTAGTGCTGCTGGCCAGCCTGGCCGGAGCCCTTCTGGGCGGCGCCGCCGGCATGCGCTACCACCGGGCGGTTGACCGGTCCGGCTTCGAGCCCGACGAGGACATCGAGTAATACCAGCCGGGGACCGGCGGCGGGAAAAGAAGCACCCCGGCCGATGGGCCGGGGTGCGCGTGGAGCGGGCGACGGGAATCGAACCCGCGTATCGAGCTTGGGAAGCTAGCGCTCTACCATTGAGCTACGCCCGCACAGGGTCCGGCGTGGAAGCCGGACCCGGTCAAACAATGAAACCGAGTTTACCCCAGGTCGGCGAGGAGCCGGAATTCAGGCCGGCTGGCCTGCCGTGGAGGCTTCGCGCTCGCGGGCTTCGCTGATTTCTTCGGCCCGGGCAGCGTTGGCCTCTTGGGTCAGTGCTGCACCGGCTTCGGCATCACGAGTCAGGTTTTCCCCGGTTTCCGGATCGAACAGGTGCATCTTGCGGGTATCCAGCCAGAGTTCCGCCGAGCGCCCGCCACGGATCCGGCTGGCGGCGTCCAAGGTGACCACAATTTGCGGCCGCAACTCGTCGGCGTCCATGTCCGCGGCCAGTGAGTTGAGCAGTTCGCGGACCTCCGGATCGGGGTCGAAGTTGATGTAGCCGTACTGTTCGTTGCCAAGCCACTCGGTGTGGGTCAGTTCGGCCGTGAACGTGGACCCCTTGTCCTTCTTATGCTCTTCCACCAGCGAAGCATCTTCGAAGAACTCCGGCCGCAGGCCCACCAGCACCACCCTCTTGCCTTCGGCGGCCCTGGCTTTGTCCTCGGTCACCGGAATGTTCCCGATCGGCGTCTTCAAAACGCTGCCCTCCAAGGTGGCAGGCAGGAAGTTCATCGACGGCGAGCCGATAAAGCCCGCCACGAACAGATTGACCGGCTGCTCGTACAGTTCACGCGGCGAAGCAATCTGCTGCAGGATCCCCTTCTTCAGCACAGCTACGCGATCGCCCAGCGTCATTGCTTCGGTCTGGTCGTGCGTGACGTAGACACTGGTGACGCCGAGCCGGCGTTGCATCTGCGAGATCTCCGAGCGCATCTGCCCGCGCAGCTTGGCGTCCAGGTTGGACAGAGGCTCGTCGAACAAGAACGCATCGGCCTGCCGGACGATCGCCCGCCCCATGGCCACGCGCTGCCGCTGGCCGCCGGACAAATTGCCCGGCTTGCGCTCCAGATGATCAGTCAGCTCCAGCGTCTTCGCAGCGTCGGTGACCAACTTCCGGATCTCGTCTTCGGTGTGCTTTCCCTTGGCCAACCGCAGCGGAAACGCGATGTTTTCGAACACCGTCAGGTGCGGATAGAGGGCATAGTTCTGGAACACCATGGCCAGGTTCCGGTCCCGGGGCGCCTTTTCGTTGACGCGCTGGCCGTCGATCAGCAAGTCACCGGAGGTGATGTCCTCCAGCCCCACGATCATGCGCAGCAACGTGGACTTGCCGCAGCCGGATGGACCCACCAGGATAATGAACTCGCCGTCTTCGATGTCGATGCTGACGTCGTTGACTGCGGGGAAGCCGTCGCCGTACTGCTTGACGAGGTTCTGCAACGTGATCGATGCCATGGGATGTCCTTTCCTGCCGCGGGCCTAGCCCTTGACGGCGCCTTGGGTCAGGCCGGAGACGATTTGGCGCTGGAACAACAGGACCAGCAGCACAATGGGAATGGTGACGATGATGGCCGCCGCGGAGATTGCGCCGACCGGAGACTCGAACTGGGAAGCGCCGGTGAAGAAGGCCAGTGCCGCGGGAACCGGCCGCGCGGCCTCAGTCGAGGTCAGCGAGATGCCGTAGACAAAGTCGTTCCAAGCGATGAAGAACGCAATGATCGCCGTGGTGAAGACGCCCGGCGCGGCCAGCGGCACGATGGCCTTGCGGAACGCTTGCCACGTGGTGGCCCCGTCCACCTGTGCGGCCTGTTCCAGTTCCCACGGGATTTGGCGGAAGAACGCCGCCAACGTCCAGATGGAGATGGGCAGGGTCAGCGACAGGTAGGGGATGATCAGGCCCGGCCAGGTGTCGTACAGGCCGATGTTGCGCCAGAGGTTGAACAACGGGGTGACAATCGAGATCACCGGGAAGATGGATACCGCCAGCGCGGTGGTGAGGATGACCTTCTTGCCCGGGAAGTCCAGCCGGGCAATGGCATAGGCGCAGAGCGTGGCCAGGACAACGGCGATGAATGTTGCGATCAGCGCGATGCCGATGGAATTCCGCAAGGAACTGAGGAACAACTCCTGCGCCGAGCCGACCAGAATCTGTTCATAGTTTGATCCGGTCCACGTGGTGGGCAGGAATTTGCCCGAGGTCAGGTCGCTGGGCAGCTTGAACGAGGTCGCCAGAATGGACGCCACCGGAAACAGCGCATAGATCAGCACCAACAGGGAGATGATGATCCAGGTCACCCGTTCTTTGGTCCGTGATGCTTTCATCACTTCCCTCCTCTCTGGCTGGCGAGGTCCACTTTGAACAGTTTGATGGCGATGAAACAGATCAGCAGCACGCAGACGAACAGCAGCACCGAGACTGCGGAGCCGAGGCCGATTTCCAGGCGGCCGATGGATGTCCGGTAGGCCAACAGCGAGAGCACCTCGGTGTTGAACGCACCGTTGGTCATGATGAAGACGTTGTCGAATATTCGGAACGCATCGAGTGCCCGGAACAGTACGGCCACCATGATCGCCGCCTTCATATTCGGCAGGATCACCCGGCGCATCCGCTGCCACCATGTGGCGCCGTCCACTTCCGCGGCTTCGGTCAGTTCGTCCGGCACCTGCGCCAGGCCGGCCAGCAGCAGCAGCGAAATGAACGGCGTGGTCTTCCAGATTTCACTGGCCATGATCACGAACAGCGAGGTCCAGGTGCCGGCGAACCAGTTCAGGTCCGGATCGATGCCGGGTACCCAGTTGAACCAGGTATTCACGAAGCCGGAATTGATATCGAACATGTAGAACCAGGCAAACGCGGAGACCACGGTGATGATCCCGTACGGGACCAGAATGGCGGTGCGCAGCCAACCGCGCACTGCCTTGAGCGCCTTGTGCATTACCAGCGCCAGTGCGAAGCCCAGGATGAGTTCCACGACGACGGTCACCACCGTGATCAGCAGCGTCACCCCGAGGTCCCGCCACCAGACCACGTCCGTGAGGACCACGCCGTAGTTGGCCAGACCGACGAACGCACGCTCGTCCGGAGCGGTGAGCCGGTAGCTGAACAGCGAGTCGTACATCGCCTGCAGGATCGGGTAAGCGGTGACAGCGAGCATGACGACGAAGGCCGGGCCCGCCAGCCACCAGCCCAGCCGGCGCTCGGCTTTGGCACGGTCACTGAACTGCTGGACGGCGCGGCGCCGGCCGGCGCGTCCGGTTTCGCCGCTCGGGAGCGTGGGCGTTTCGGTCGTGGTGCTCACAGCAGGTTCTCCCCCCGTAGGACGGAAACGATGAAGTCCGACGTCTCCTGTGGCGTGATGGCGGGATCCACCTGGTCCGGCGGGGCGAAGTTCTGCTGCAGGCTGGTGGAAACCTCGTTGTAGAAGACCGTCTGCGGACGCGGCGCCGACAGTTCCAGGGATTCGCGGATGGTGTCGGCCATCGGGAAGGATTCCTTGATCCGCGGATCGTTGTAAGCCTCAGTATTCGAGGGCGGGTTGCCGTTGGTAATGAAGTACTCGGCCTGGTTCTCCGGGGAGACGATGCACTCGATCGCGGCGTAGGCCAGATCAGGATGTTCACTCGCGGCCCCAACGCCCAGGTTGATGCCGCCGAGCGGCGGCGCGGATTGCTCGCCTTCGGTCATCCGCGGGTAGAGCGTCCAGCCAATGTCTTCGATCAGCGACGGATCCAGTGTGCCGTCCTCCACCGCAGCGTTGGTCGCCGGCCAGACGAACGGCCAGTTGACCATAAACGAGCCTTTGTCGCCCTGGAACAGGATCATCGAATTGTTCTCGTCCTGGGTGGGCAGCCCCGGTCCGCCCAGACCGTCTTTGCCGATGGTGGAGATGACCTGGGCGGCCTCCGTGCCGGCCTTGCCGGCCAGGCCCAGCTGAATCTGGTCGGCCGTGGCCTCCGGGTTCTCCAAAATGTGGCCGCCGGCCGATTCGACCAGGGCATTCAGCCAGACCGTCATGGATTCGCCGCGTTGGCCCTGCACGCCCAGGAACTTGTCTTCCTTGGCGGCGGCGTCGATCAACTGTTGCCAGGTCACCGGCTTCGACATGTCCAGGCCGGCGGCCTCGGCCACCGACTTCCGGTACCAGAGCAGTTGCGTATTGGCCCAGAACGGAACGGCGACGAGTTTGTCCTTCCAGGTGGCCCCGGTGAGCGCCCCCTCCACGACGTTCTGCGTGGTGCGCTGCGCAACCGTGTCCGGGACGGGCGCCAGGAATCCCGGCTCCGCCAGCTCAGGAATGAACGGTGGGTCCAGGCTCATGATGTCCAGCGACGTGTCGCCGGCCGCCAGCCGCCGGGCCAGCTGCTCCCGCTGTGAGGCGGCGTCATTGGGCAACAGCGAGGTCTCAATCCGGTACTCGCCTCCGGCTGCCTCGGTACACTTCTCGGCGATCGCTGCCTGGCCGCCGGCGTCGGGGTTGATGTACCAGGTCAGGGTGGGAGGCCCCTCCTCAGCGCTGCAGCCGGCCAGCAGGGTGGCTCCGAGCGCCAGCACCACCGCTCCGGCTCGAGCTGTGCCGCGCCGGTAGCGCGGCCGGTTTCCGTCTCTGGGCATCGGCTGGCCTCCCCGTTCTGGTAGACGCTCCGGCTGCGCGGCTTCTGTCGCTGGTATGTGCCACGCTGCCTCGTAGAAGTAGAGCGTATTCTCCTGCAGGCAATTGCGCCATGGTTCGTGCGGGCCCAGGAGCGCGCGATCCGGGGGAATACGGGGAGCAGGATGGGACGTTGTGCCGCATACCGTCCGGCAACTGTCGGCGCAGTGTGAGGAAAGGCGAGCATGCGGAATTCACCGGTGAATCCAAGTGAAGATGCCCGGAAACGGGAGAGCTGGCTGCGCTTCCGGGATAACCGGAACCGGGCGTTGGCCGTCGATTACGGCTGGCTGACGCTGACCTCGTTGCAGTGGCTGCCCGCCGAGCCCGCGCCACTGGAGCACCTTACCGGCCTGTGGAGCGCCAACGGTCCCGCCTCCGCCGGCGGACATGCCACCCTGACAGCGACCGCCGACGACGGCTTGTACTTCATGGAGACCGGCGAGCCGGCGGTCGGGACGTTTACCGCTACCTTGGGCAATGAGGAATCGCTGTTCTGGGTGCGCCACGGCAGCATCGCCGTCGAACTCGCCGCCCGCGGCGACCGTTATGCCGTGCGGACCCGGGACAATGACTCGCCGGTGCATGCGGACTTCGAGGCCGTGCCGGTTTTCGACTACAACCCCGATCTGGTGGTGGCCGGCACGTTCGAGGAATACGACCAGCCGCAGATCCTGCCGATCGGCACATCGAACCCGGACGTTTCTGGCGCCATCACCGCGGTCGGCACGGTCAGCTTCGAATTGGACGGCACCGTGCACCGGCTGGTGGCCGAGCCGGAGAAGCTGGGTGCGCTGTCGCTGAACTTCCACGACGCCACCAACGGCGACACCACTGCAGGCTGGCGGTCCGTCGCCACACGCCGCCCCGGACCGGACGGATCGGTGCTGATCGATTTCAACCGCGCCACGAACTTTCCCAGCGCCTTCACCGATTTCGGCACCTGCCCGATGCCGGTGGACGGCAACGTCATCGCAGCCCCGGTGGAAGCCGGTGAACGCCGGGCGCGCTGAACCCGGCGGCGGAAACGGTGGCGCCGGAAGCCGGTCTGGGGGAGGATCGTCGGATGGGACCAACGGCGGACGATTTCCGCATCATTACCGACGACCTGGCCGACCGCTTCGCTGAACTGCCGGACGATGCCTGGGCCACCCCGGCGCTCGAACTGGCTTGGAACTGCCGCGAGACGGCCGCCCACGTGATGGACGACTTCGCGTTCTACGCGATGCAGTTGTCAGGCCGGCGTCCGCCGCAGGATGACTATGTGGTGTTGCTGGATCCGCCGCCGTGGCGGCCAGGCGGGCCGGACATCTTGATGTGGCCCGACCCCGCCGCTGGGACGGCCGGGATCGTCAGCTGCTTCGACGCTTCGGCCGGCCTGCTGTACGCCGTCACCGCCACTGCACCGGCGGACCACCGGGGCTACCACCC
Source organism: Arthrobacter sulfonylureivorans (assembly GCF_047607445.1). Classification (GTDB taxonomy): domain Bacteria; phylum Actinomycetota; class Actinomycetes; order Actinomycetales; family Micrococcaceae; genus Crystallibacter; species Crystallibacter sulfonylureivorans_A. Next base: position 77,525 of record NZ_JBLKRT010000007.1, on the reverse strand, counting down.
GGCAGGAAATTCCGACGCCTCCGGCTTTGCCGCGATGGGCGTGGCTGAAGCGGTGCTGCACGGCTTCGACATCCTCGCAGCGCAGGGAATCGACTACCGCCCGGATGACGGGGTGATCGGCAGGGTGCTGGATCGGATTTTTCCGACGGCGGAGCGGACGGACGACGCCTGGCAGGACCTCTTGAGGGCCAGCGGCAGAACGCCGGAAACCCGTGGACAGAAGTGGCGTTGGGACTCATCGGTCCGCGATTGAGGTCGAGGCGCGCCGGCAGGAGCTTGGCTTGGCCGTAGGCTGGTAGCAGTCCTGCAAGGACGCAGGGGAACCGACGGAAGTTGCCATGACCGTAGACAAGAACACCCGCCGGCTCGAAGACCATATCGAGACCGATTTTTCGGACAAGATGAGCTATGGCTCCTACTTGTCACTGGACCAGTTGCTCTCTGCCCAGCACCCGGTCAGCCGGCCGGAGCACCACGACGAACTGCTGTTCATCATCCAGCACCAGACCTCCGAGCTGTGGCTGAAACTGGTGCTGCACGAGCTGCGCACAGTGCGGCAGAAACTGCGCGACGACGACCTGCGCTTCGCAATGAAGGGCATCGCCCGGATCAAGCACATCCAGCGCTCGCTGACCGAGCAGTGGTCGGTGCTGGCAACGCTGACACCCTCCGAGTACGCAGAGTTCCGCGGGGCGTTGGGATCGTCGTCGGGCTTCCAGTCCTATCAATACCGCGCGGTGGAGTTCCTGCTGGGCAATAAGAACAAGGACATGCTTAACGTCTTCGCAGATGATCCGGCGGCGCAGGCCTTGCTCGCGGAGCTGCTGGACCAGAGCAGCGTCTACGACGAGTTCCTGGCCTACCTGCACCGGCAGGGCTATCGGATTCCGGCGGAATTGCTGGACCGGGATGTGACCGAGGCGCACGTCTTCAACCCGGAACTGGTAGCAACCTTCACCTCCGTCTACGAGAACGCCGGGCAGAACTGGGACGTCTACGAGGCCTGCGAGGAACTGGTGGACCTGGAAGACAACTTCCAGCTCTGGCGCTTCCGGCACCTGAAAACGGTGGAGCGGACCATCGGCATGAAGCGCGGCACCGGCGGATCCTCCGGCGTCGGCTTCCTCCGCCGGGCACTGGAGCTCACGTTCTTCCCGGAGTTGTATGCGGTGCGTACGGAGATCGGCAAGGCTGACCCGGTCGACCAGCGCTAGCGGAGAGGGCTGCCGGCGGAGGCCGTTCGTTCCCCCGCCGACAGCGGCCTGGTGGCCGCCAACGGACGTTGTGCGGCCGACTGATTCCATGGTCGCACCCCAGCGTGGATCGGGACAGGGGCCCAGCACGGAACCTTCACGACGGCGGCCCGCGTCATGCGGGCAAGGGAGGCCGCCGGTCCCGTGTATTTTTAGAGTGTGCTGATCTCCGACCGTGATATTCGTGCCGAATTGGACTCCGAACGCATCATTCTTGATCCGTTCCAGCCGGACATGATCCAGCCCTCGAGCGTGGACGTGCGGCTTGACCGGTTCTTCCGGCTGTTCGACAACCACAAGTACGCACACATCGACCCGCAACTGGAGCAGCCCGAGCTCACCCGCCTGGTGGAGGTGGACCCGGACGAGCCGCTCATCCTGCATCCGGGGGAATTCGTCCTCGGCTCCACGTACGAGACGGTGACCCTGCCCGACGACATTGCCGCCCGGCTGGAGGGCAAGTCTTCGCTGGGACGGCTGGGCCTGCTGACGCACTCGACGGCAGGATTCATTGATCCCGGTTTCTCCGGGCACGTGACGCTGGAACTCTCCAACATGGCAACACTGCCGATCAAGCTGTGGCCGGGCTCCAAGATCGGCCAGTTGTGCTTCTTCCGGCTGTCGTCGCCGGCTGAGCACCCCTACGGTTCCGGCGAATACGGCAACCGCTACCAGGGCCAGCGCGGCCCCACCGCGTCGCGCAGCTTCCAGAATTTCCACCGCACGGTCATCGACCGCTGATCCCGCTCAGGCCGCGGGTGTGGCGGCGGGCTGGATCTGTGCCGGCGTTTTGACCGGCAGCAGCATCAGCAGGCCGGCCAGCAGCACCACCAGGATGCCCAGGATGCCGTAGCGCTGTTCGCCGAAGACGGTGATGAAGAGCGCGAACAGCGAGGGAGCCAGGAAGCTGACCGCCCGGCCGGTAGTGGCGTAGAGGCCGAAAAATTCGCCTTCCTCGCCGCGGGGCGCAAGCCGCGCCAGATAGGCACGCGATGACGATTGTGCCGGGCCGACGAACAGGCACAGCAGCAGTCCGAACACCCAGAAGGTGGTGTCGCCGGTCCAAGTGTTGCCGAAGAACACATGGTCGCCGGCACCCAGGACGAAGATGGCGGCGGCCGCGACAATTAGACCGGACAAGGCCCAGACGATCACGTTCTTCGGGCCGACCCGGTCATCCAGCACCCCGCCGCAGACCGCGCCGAGCGCCGCAACGACGTTGCCGGCGATGGCGAAGACGATCACCTGGCTGAGTGAGAAACCGAAGGTGCCGGCGGCAATCACCCCGCCGAAGGTAAACACTGCGGCGAGCCCATCGCGGAAAATGGCACTGGCAATCAGGAAGAAAATCGTGTGCGGGCTGGAGCGGAAGATGGCCTTGATGCGGCGGAAGAGCAGCCCGTAGGACGCGAAGTAACCCAGCGATGCGGCCGCCGGCTGCCGGGGGATCTCCGGAACGGCAAACAGCACCGGCAGCGCGAAGGCCATGAACCAGACGGCGCAGAACACCGCGACCAGGCGGATGTTCAGCCCGTTGTCCGCAGTGGCGCCGAACCAGCCGATCTCCGGCAGGACAAACCCGACCAGCACCAGGGCGAGCGCCACGACCCCGCCAACATAGCCCATGGCCCAGCCGAAACCGCTGACTTTGCCGATCGTCGACGGCGTGGAAATTTGCGTGAGCATCGCGTAGTAATTCACATTCGCGAACTCGAAAAACACATTGGCCAGAGCGATCAGCGCTACACCAAGGAACAGGAAGCCGGGCGAGGGGAAGACGAAGAAGCAGAGGCCGGTCAGCACCGCCACCGCCACGCTGTTGATGCCAAGCCAGAGTCTGCGGCGGCCACCGGTGTCCGAACGCTGACCGGTCACCGGCGCCAGCAGGGCAATGGCCAGCCCGGCAATAGCCAGTCCGTAGCCGAGGATTTCCGAAGCGAACGCCTCGCCGCCGAAGGCGTCACTGGTCAGATAGACAGTGAAGACGAACGTCGTCATCACGGCGTTGAAGGCCGCCGACCCCCAGTCCCAGGACGCCCAGGCGAGGACCTGCTTCTTGTTCAAGCGTTCTGCTGCCGCACCACCCGCTACTTGGGTTGCCGGAATGCCCGCCGAGTCAGTCATACCGCGATGCTATCCGTTTCGCCTGCTGCGAACTTCGAGCAGCGCCGCACGCCGCGTGAATCTTTGCCGAACAGCGGGTCCGAGGGCCGGTGGGGCAGGCCAGGCGTCCGGGCGCCATATCCGGCGGGCATCGAGCCGTTTATGCCATGGGTAGAATGAACTATGCCCTTGTCCGCCTGATCCTTGCAAAACCTGAAGGAAGTTCCGGAGTATCCTCGTGCTGATTGTGCTCACCCTGCTTTTTGCGGTGGCCTTTGTAGCGCCTTTGATTTTCCGGAAACTGGGTCGGTCAACCTTCTATATTCTTGCCGCGGTGCCGGCGGCCGGTTTCATCTGGCTGATCGCCACGTTCGGCAATTACACCAACGCGAACCAGCAGGCTCTGGACGGCGCCCCCAATGCTCCGCCGTCGGAAGTCTACGACTGGGTGCCCGGACTGCAGCTGGAGCTGGCATTCCGAATGGACACGCTGGCCGCCGTGCTCTGCATCTTGATTCTCGGTGTCGGGGCACTGGTGCTGTTCTATTGCGCCCGGTATTTCAAGGCCGACGATCCCGACATCGGTCCCTTCGGTGCACAGCTGCTGGCCTTCAGCGGAGCCATGTTCGGTCTGGTCACCGCCGACGACCTGATCCTGATGTACATCTTCTGGGAGTTGACCAGTGTCCTCTCCTACCTGCTGATCGGCTACGCCCGGCACCGGCTGTCGGCGCGTAGGTCGGCGCTGCAGGCCTTGATGGTCACCACCTTCGGCGGCCTGGCCATGCTGGTGGGCATCCTGATGATCGGCCAGACCGCCGGCACCTACCGGATCTCCGAGATCCTCGCCAACGCCAGCTCGATCCTGGCCTACGGGCAGATCATTGACGTTGCCATCCTGCTCATCCTGGTCGGGGCCATCAGCAAGTCGGCCCTGGTGCCGTTCCACTTCTGGCTCCCGGCCGCGATGGCCGCTCCGACGCCGGTCAGCGCGTATCTGCATGCAGCGGCCATGGTGAAGGCCGGCATCTACCTCATCGCCAGACTGTCGCCCGGATTCTCCAGCACCGAGTACTGGCATCCCGTGGTGCTGGGACTCGGGCTGCTGACCATGCTGGTGGGCGGCTGGCAGGCCCTGCGCCAGCACGACCTGAAGCTGATCCTGGCCTACGGCACGGTCAGCCAGCTGGGTTTCCTGACCCTCGTGGTGGGACTTGGCTCGCAGGAAGCTGCCCTGGCCGGCCTGGGCCTGCTCTTGGCCCACGGCTTCTTCAAGGCGACGCTGTTCCTGGTGGTGGGCATCATTGACCACCAGTCCGGAACACGCGACATCCGCGAGCTGTCCCACCTGTACCGCAAGGCACCGAAGCTCTTTGCGGTCGCGTTGGTGGGCGCCGCCTCGATGGCCGGCCTGCCCCCGTTGTTGGGATTCGTTGCCAAGGAATCGGTCTACGAAGCTTTCATCCACCGCGAGGAAGCCTCCGGCTGGGTGGGCGGTCTGCTGCTGGCCGGCATCGTGGTTGGCTCCATCCTGACCTTCGCCTACAGCGCCCGTTTCATCTGGGGCGGATTCGCGGCCAAGCCCGGGCTCGCGGCCATCGATTTCAAACCTGTCCCGTGGGCCTTCCTGGCGGCGCCCGCCATCCTGGCCGTGGCCACCTTGTTGTTCGGGCTGTGGCCGGTCCCGGTGGAAGAAGCCGTGGAGTCGTATGCCGGACTTTTCCCGCTGGACACGGTAGCCACGCATCTGGCGCTCTGGCATGGATTGACCCCGGCGCTGGGGCTGACCGGAATCACCCTGGCCGCCGGTGTGGCCCTGTTCCTGCTGCGTACCCCGGTTGCCGCCTTCCAAGCGAAAATCCATGTCATTCCCGACGCCGACCGGATCTACCGCGGCATCATCGGCGTCCTGGACGAGGTGGCCATCTGGGTCACCGGCCGGACCCAGCGCGGTTCGTTGGTCTTCTACCTGTGCGTGATCCTGGTGGTGGCGATCGTGACGCCGCTGACCGCCGTCGTGCTGATGGATGCCCCGCTGCCGGAAAGCCTGGTGTGGTTCGACACGCCGGCGCAGGCCATCGCGGGGCTGATCGTGGCAGCCGGAGCGCTCGGCGCCATCCGCGCGAACAAGCGCTTCATGGCGGTGCTGATGGTCTCGGTGACCGGCTACGGACTGGCCTTTATCTTTGCCATCCAAGGCGCCCCGGACCTGGCCCTGACCCAGCTGCTGGTGGAAACAATCTCCCTGGTGGCCATCGTGCTGGCGCTGCGATCGCTGCCGGCGCGGCTATGGCTGCGCACCCCCGGCCGGTTCAAACTGCTCCGCGCCATCATTGGTGCGGGCTTTGGCCTGACCATGATCGTTATCGCGATGACGGCGATGGCGGCACGCACGGCAGATCCGATATCACTTGCCCTGCCGCAGCTGGCCTACGAGGACGGCGGCGGCCGGAACATCGTCAACGTCATCCTGGTGGACATCCGGGCGTGGGACACCTTCGGGGAAATCTCCGTCCTGGCCCTTGCCGCCACCGGCGTGGCCAGCCTGATCTTTATCCGCGGCCGCGGGGACAAACGCCCGCAGTCCGTTGACGCCGTTGCCAGCGGCTCGGTGGGCCGCGGCTACGAAATGGTGGCGCACTCAGACCGTGAGGCTGCGGCCCTGGCGACCGCCCGCAAATTCGCCGTAGTGCCGCGCGACGCCTGGCTGGTGGCCGGCCGGACACTGGCACCGGAACGCCGGTCCATCATCTTCGAAGTGATCACCCGGCTGCTCTTCCACTCGGTCATGATCTTCTCCGTCTACTTGCTGCTGGCCGGCCACAACCTGCCCGGCGGCGGTTTTGCCGGCGGCCTGCTGGCCGGCATAGCACTGACCATCCGCTACCTGGCCGGTGGACGGGTGGAGTTGGCGGAAGCCACGCCGGTCAGCGCCGGCCTGCTGCTCGGTCTGGGGCTCGCCGCCGCCTCCCTGACCGCTGTCGTCCCGCTCTTCCTGGGCGGGCAGGTCTTCCAAAGCGCCATCATCGAGTTCAGCCTGCCGGTCTTCGGCGACCACAAGTTCGTCACCTCGACGATTTTTGATATCGGTGTCTACCTGGTGGTGGTCGGACTGGTGCTGGACGTGCTGCGCAGCTTCGGCGCGGAAATCGACGAACGCTCCGAAGAGCGCACCTCCCGCGGGCGCAAGACGTCAGAACTCCATCCGCCGGCAACGATCGAGGAGGAGGTGTCCCCATGACGGTCAACCTGACCCTGCTGCTGGTGATGGGCGTGCTGTTCGCCGTGGGCGTCTACCTGATCCTGGAACGTAGCCTGACCCGCGTGATGCTCGGCCTCATGCTGATCACCAACGGCGCGAACCTGCTGCTGCTCAGCACCGGCGGACCCGCCGGACTGGCGCCGATCTTCGGCATGGACGTCCCCGCCGAGACCTACAGCGATCCGCTGCCACAGGCCTTGATCCTCACCTCCATCGTGATCTCATTCGCGGTCACGGCGTTCATGCTCGCGATCATCTACCGTTCCTGGGTGCTGGGACGGCAAGACGAGGTCCAGGACGATATCGAAGACCGCCGCGTGGCAAACCAGCCGACGTTCGACGCGGAAGACGACGCCGAGATTCCGGCGGAAACCACCGAGTTCGTCCCGCCGGACGAGGCGGAGGAAACACCTGCCACCAACCGGGCCCGGACGGAGAGGGAGAAGTGAACGCCGCACAGATCGCGCCGCTGGCAGTAGTCCTGCCGCTGCTGGGCGCAGCCTTGGCGTTCGTGCTGATCCGCCACCCGAATGCCCAACGTCGCACCGGTGCCATCACGCTGACCGTGACGCTGGCGCTGGAGATCGTCATGCTGGCGTCGGCCTGGGCCAACGGCGCCCAGGCAGTGAACATCGGCGGCTGGATCCCGCCGTTCGGGATCACCATGGTGGTGGACGAGCTGTCCGCGCTGATGCTGGTGGTCTCCTCCGCCGTCAGCCTGGCGGTGCTGCTGTATGCCTCCGGCCAGGGCATGACCGACAGCGACGAAGAAGGCCCGGTCTCGATCTTCCACCCGACCTACCTGATCCTGGTGGCCGGTGTGTCCAACGCGTTCCTGACCGGCGACCTGTTCAACCTGTACGTGGGCTTCGAAATGCTGCTCACGGCCAGCTATGTCCTGATGACCTTGGGCGGCACCAGCCCGCGCATCCGCGCCGGGGTGACCTACGTCGTCGTCAGCGTCATCTCCTCGATGCTGTTCCTGGTGTCCATCGCGATGATCTATGCGGCGACCGGAACCATCAACATGGCCGACTTGGCGATCAAGCTCGGCGAGCTGGAGCCGTCGACGCAGATGACGCTGCACCTCATGCTGCTGGTGGCCTTTGGTATCAAGGCGGCGGTCTTCCCGTTGTCCTTCTGGCTGCCCGACTCCTACCCGACGGCACCGGCTCCGGTCACCGCGGTGTTCGCCGGCCTGCTGACCAAGGTCGGCGTCTATGCGCTGATCCGCACCGAGACGCTGCTGTTCCCGGGCGACCGCCTGAACACCTTCCTGATGGTGGTGGCCGTGCTGACCATGCTGGTCGGCATCCTGGGTGCCGTGGCCCAGATCGACATCAAGCGTATGCTCTCCTTCACCCTGGTCAGCCACATCGGCTACATGGTGTTCGGTTTGGCGATGTCCTCGGTGGTGGGTTTGGGCGCCGCGGTCTACTACGTGGCACACCACATCACCGTGCAAACCAGCCTGTTCCTGGTGGCGGGGCTGATTGAACGCCGCGGCGGCACCACCAACATGGACAGGCTGGGCGGGCTGGCCAAACTGTCGCCGCTGCTGGCCATCCTGTTCTTTGTGCCGGCGATGAATCTAGCCGGGATCCCGCCGTTCTCCGGCTTCCTCGGCAAGATCGGCCTGGTACAGGGCGGCGTGGACCTGGGCACCCCGGTCGCCTGGGTGCTGGTGGCGGGCAGCATGATCACCTCGCTGCTGACACTGCTTGCTCTGGCCCGGGTCTGGAACCGCGTGTTCTGGCGGCGCCCGGAAGACGCCGAGCACCCGGACCCGGTGTTGGTAGCGACCAAGCCCGACGGGTCGGCGGTACGGACCACCCGCCACGTGGAGGAGCGTCCGCACGGCCGGTTCACCGGGCGGGGCATTGTGCAGCTGCTGCCCATGCCGATGGTCTGGCCGACGATCGGGCTGGTGGCGATGGGCCTGGCCCTGACGATTTTCGCCGGGCCGCTCTTCGATCTGAGCGACCAGGCGGCCCGCGAGATGCTGCAGCGCACGCCGTACATCGAGGCAGTTCTCGGAGAAGGCGCCATGCAGGGGGCCGGCCAATGAGGAAACCGCGCATCTCCATCTGGATCGAGCTGCCCCTGCTGGCCTGGCTGGTCTTCCTCTGGGGCGCCCTGTGGCAGGATTTCAGCGCCGGCAACCTGATTTTCGGTTTGCTGATCGCGTTGCTGATCGTGAACCTGTTCTACCTGCCGCCGGTCGAGCTGAGCGGACGCTTCAATCCGCTGGCAGCCGTGGTCTTCGCCGCGACCTTTGTATGGAAGGTGGCGGTGGCCAGCTTCGAAGTGTGGTGGCTGGCCCTCACCACCGGGCCCAAGCTGCGCAATGCGGTGGTGGCGGTGCAACTGCGAAGCCACTCGGACTTGCTGGTGACTGCCACGGGGCATGCCATCTCGTTGATCCCGGGCAGCTTCGTGGTGGATGTGGACCGGTCCACCTCCACGCTGTACCTGCACGTGATCGACGTGGACACCAAGGAAGCCGCTGAGGCGTTCCAAGCCGAGGTGCGCCAGATCGAGGCGGGTCTGATCAGGATGATGGGGACCAAGCAAGAACTGGAGCTGGTGAAGGCCGAAGGCGCCGGCAGGGGAGGGGCAGCGTAAACGTGGAGATCATGTCGATTGCCCAAATCATCGTCAGCGTCATCCTCGCCCTGTCGGCGGTGTTGGCAATGGTCCGGCTGGCCCGCGGGCCTTCTCTCTTGGACAGGCTGCTTGCCATTGACGTGCTGCTTGCCGTTGTCTGCGCCGGACTGATTGTGGACATGGCCGCCGGACGCCACATGAACAACCTGACGCTGGTCGTCGCGATCTGCCTGATCGGCTTCATCGGCTCGGTGGCCGTGGCCCGGTTCGTTACCGATGGGCGGCCCCGTGAACACTGACCTGATCCTCGACATCGCCACTGCCGCCTGCTTGATCGTTGGTTCGTTGATGTCACTGGCCGCGGGCATCGGCCTGCTGCGGTTCCCGGACCTGCTCTCGCGGATGCACGCCGCCACGAAGCCGCAGGTGTTCGGTCTACTGCTGCTGCTGACCGGCCTGGCCCTGCAACTGCGCAGCTGGGTGGTCGTGCCCGTGCTGGTCATCGCGTGGCTGTTCCAGCTGCTCACGGTGCCGGTCTCGGCGCACATGGTGGGCCGCGCCGGCTACCGCACTAAACACTTGCGCCGTGAAATCCTCAGCGTGGACGACCTCGACGCGGTGGTGGAAGCGGCCGCCAGGGAAGAACCGGACGCGCAGCCCGGCGCCGGTATCGCCGGCGACCAGGCCGATCTCGACCCCATTGCATCGGACCCGGCGGACCCGTCGGTTGAGGACGGCACAGCGTCCGATCCGGCGGACGCCGAGGGCGGCACCGCTGCCCGCGGCGCGGACCCCGTGGTGGGGGACCGGCAGAGTGCCGCGACGGCGGCCGGTCCAGTCCGGAACGACCAGGACTCCACCGGAACGACCAAGGACTAGGAACGCCGGCGGGGGCAGGGCCGCAGCCCCGCCCCCGCCGGCGCGTCCGTCAAACCTGCCGGCTTAGACGATCTCCGGGGTCTTCTCGTAGTGCAGCACGGCCTTGGCGGTGGCCCGCTTGAGCAGAACCTGGATCACCCGGCCAACGGTGCCGGACACCACCGCGAACACCACGGCGGACTGCAGGCTGTTTTCCAGATCATCGTCGGCCTGGGGCGCATCGCGGCCGGTTACCGCTTTCCACACGTGGCCCAAAATGCGGGTGGCTGCCAAACCGGCCCCAATACTCACCAGGGTGCCCAAGAGCCTCAATACAACGGTCATCTCTGCTCCTTCCCGGGGCGCCGCGTCCCCGTGTCATCAGCTCTACCGCTCCCAGCCTACTGCCCGGCACCCGCCCGTCCCGCCGTCGTCGTGCATTTTCCAACCGATGGCGGCCGAATGGGCCCGCCGCGGCGGCGAGTGTAAACTGGTGCATGCTGCTAGACAGCATCGATAACGACAGGGGAGCGTCCGACCGCCCGGCACACGCCGGACACCGGGAGGGACGCTGAGAGTGCGGAGAGACCGCAGACCCTCGAACCTGCTCCGGTTAGTACCGGCGAAGGGAGTCGAGTTCTCGGGGTGTGCCATTCGGCCGCCCTCCCCTCCTGCACCCAGGAGGATTTCGTGAGTACCGTATCGAATGCACCGTCCACGCCCACTCCCGCGCGCACACCGCGCTACCGCTGGCGGGTGGTGGACATCGTTGTCGCCTCGGTGGTGGCCGTGGCCGTGGGCGTCATTTTCTGGGCCTGGTCGGCGGCTTGGCCGCTGATCGAGGGCCTCACCGTTGCCTTCCCGCCCGCTGCCGGCCTCTACACCGGCGGATGGCTGATGGCCGGCGTGCTGGGCGGGCTGATCATCCGCAAGCCCGGCGCAGCGATCTACTGCGAGATGCTGGCCGCAATTGTCTCGGCGCTGCTGGGCACCAGCTTCGGCATGACCGTGCTGGTTTCCGGCCTGATCCAGGGCCTCGGGGCCGAGCTGGTGTTCCTGCTCTTCCTGTACCGGAAGTTCAACCTGGCGGTGGCCATGCTGGCCGGCCTCGGCGCGGGCCTGGCGCTGTCGATCAGCGAGAACATCCTGTACAACATGCTCTGGGCGCCCGCCTGGCAGCTGGCCTACGTGGGCTTCGCCGCCGTGTCCGGTGTGGTGATTGCCGGGGTGCTGCCGTGGCTGGCGGTCAAGGGCCTGGCCAGGACGGGCGTGTTGTCCTCCTTCGCGGCGGGCCGCACGGCGGACGTCTGAGCCGTTCCATGGGACTGCAGAGTACGACGGCGGTGCCCGGCCCGGTGCCGGTCCTCGCCGAGGGGTGGGGCTGGCGCCACGCCGGCCGCAAGGACCCGGCGGTCAACGGCGCCAGCTTCAGCATTGCGCCGGGTGAACGGGTCCTGTTGTTGGGTGCTTCGGGCGCCGGAAAGTCCACCCTGCTGCACGCGATGGCGGGTGTCCTCGGCGACGACGGGGAAGGCGAGGAGACCGGCCGGCTCACGGTCGCCGGGCTGCGTCCCTCGGAGGCCCGCGGCCGCGCCGGGCTGGTGCTGCAGGATCCGGAGAGCCAACTGGTGCTGGCCCGTGTGGGCGACGAGGTGGCCTTCGGGGCGGAGAACCTGTCCGTCCCGCGCGGGCAGATCTGGGACCGGGTCCGCGAATCCCTGGCCGACGTTGGCCTGGACGTGCCGCTGGAGCATCCCACCGCGGCGCTGTCAGGCGGACAGAAACAGCGGCTGGCGCTGGCCTCGGTGCTGGCCATGCGGCCGGGGCTGCTGCTGCTGGACGAGCCGACCGCCAACCTGGACCCGGACGGCGTGCGGGAAGTGCGCGACGCCGTGGCCCGGGTGCTGGACCGCACCGGGGCCACCCTGGTGGTGGTGGAACACCGCGTGGCCGTCTGGGCGGACGTCGTGGACCGGGTGATCGTGCTGGCGGCCGGAGGCGGCGTGTTGGCAGACGGCCCGCCAAACAAGGTGCTGGCCGAGAGTGCCACCCGTGCCCGGCTGGTGGAGGCCGGCGTCTGGGTTCCCGGACATACTCCGCAGCTCAGGCTGCCCGCCGCTCCGGCGCCCGGCGGACCTTTGCTGCAGGCGGTGGGTCTGGACGTCGCCCGGAGCCGTAAGGCCGGGCCGGTGCTGCGGGCCGTGGACCTGGAACTGCTCAGCGGGCAAGCCGTGAGTGTCACCGGACCGAACGGCGCCGGCAAGTCCACGCTGGCGCTCACGCTGGGCGGCCTGCTGGCACCGGCCCGCGGTGAACTGTCCGCAACCCCGGCGCTGCACCGTGGCGCGGCGCAGTCTCCGGCGAAATGGAAGTCCGCACAGCTGGTGGCCCGGATTGGCAGCGTGTTCCAGGAACCGGAACATCAGTTCCTGACCAGCACGGTGGCGGAGGAACTGGAGTTCGGTCCGCGGCGGGTGGCGAAGCTGCCCGAGGCGGAAGTCCGGCGGCGGGTGGACAGCATCGCCGAACGGCTCCGGCTGACCCGGTTGCTGCGCGCCAACCCCTTTACCCTGTCCGGCGGCGAGAAGCGCCGGCTTTCGGTGGCCACCATGCTGGCCACCGGGCCGGACATCCTGATGCTGGACGAGCCCACCTTCGGGCAGGACGCCAACACCTGGGCGGAACTGGTCACCCTGCTGGCCGAGTTGGTGGCCGACGGCAAAAGCGTGGTGTCCGTGACACATGACGCCGACTTCACCGCAGCGCTGGGCGGCACCGCCGTGCGCGTGGCCGACGGCGGCGTCCAACCGGTGCAGACGCTGCGGAGGGCAGCATGAGCGCGGTGCTGATGACACCGCGGCTCAGCGCGTCGCCGTTCAGCCGCGCCAACCCGGTGTCCAAGCTGGCCGCCGCCGCCGTGATCACCGTGGTGGTCATGCTCAGCGTGGACTGGGTCAGCGCGTCGGTGGTGCTGGCGGCCGAGCTTTTGCTGATGCCCGTGCTGGGGGTGAACCCGTGGCTGCTGTTCAAGCGCGGCTGGCCCTTGCTCGCGGCAGCGGCCACCGGGGCCTGGGCCACGGCGCTGTTGGCGGAGAAGACCGGGGCCGTGCTGTTCCAGCTTGGTCCGGTGGCGTTCACCGATGATTCGGTAGCCGGCGGAATCGCCATCGGCCTGCGGTCGCTCGCCGTCGCCTTGCCGGGCATTTTCCTGCTGCTGACCACCGACCCCACCGACCTGGCGGACGCGCTGGCGCAGAAGCTCAAGCTGCCGCACCGGTTCGTGCTGGGAGCGCTGGCCGCCATGCGGCTGGTCGGCCTGCTGGTGGAGGAATGGCGGACCCTCGGGCTGGCCCGCCGTGCCCGGGGGGTCGGAGCGGAGAACCGGCCGCTGGCCAAGGCCGGCGCGTTCGTGGGGCAGGCCTTCGGGCTGATTGTGCAGGCCATCCGGCGGGCCACCCGGCTGGCGGTGGCCATGGAGGCCCGCGGTTTTGGCGCCGGCCGGCGGACCTGGGCGCGCGAGTCCCGCTACAGCTTGGTGGACCTTTGGGTGCTGCTGGGCGGCGTGCTGATCGCGGCCGCCGCGGCCGCCGCAGCAGTAGCCGCCGGCACCTGGAACTTCATCTTCGTCTGAGCCGGCGGCGGAGGGCGGCGGGCCTGGCGGCGGCCGGGACCGCGGCAGCTACTCCCGGCTGCCTTCGGCCAGCAACGCGGTCAGTTCCTCGGTCAGCTCCGGCGACATCGGGATCTCCTTGCCGTCGATGCTCTTCACCGGTGCCAGCAGCCGGATGCTGGAGACAAGCCAGACGGCAGCGGCTTCGTAGAGGTCGTCCGGTTCCAGCGGGCCGTAGCCCAGCTGCCAGCCGGCCGACGCCGCCGCCTTGAACAGCACGGCCTGGGATGTTCCCGGCAGGATGCCGCTCTCCAGCAGCGGGGTGACCAGGGTCCTGACGCCGTCGCGCACCCGCGCCATCAGCACGGTGGAGGTGGGTCCTTCCAGGACGCGGCCGTCGCTGGACGTGAAGATCACGTCGTCGGCGTCGTTCTTGCGGGCGTAGCGCAGAGCCGCCATGTTGACCGCGTAGGAGAGCGTCTTGGCGCCCATCAGCAACCACGGGGCGCGTTCGGCCAGCGAGCTGTCATAGCCGCGGTCCAGCAGCAGCACCGAGATCCCGTCGGTGCGCTGGCGCTGTCCTGCCGACGGCGGCAGCGAAGCCTGCACCCAGGCAGTAGGTGCGGTGGCGCCTTCCACGCCACGGGTCACCAACAGCTTGATGACCAGCTCCTCGACGGGCGGGTGCTCCGCGATCGCCGTCTTGATCGCCCGCTCCCACGCGTCGGCGGGCGGCAGCTGCAAATCCATGGTTTCGGCGGACGTGGCCAGCCTGTCCAGATGGGCCTGCACCTTGCGCGGAATTCCGTTCACCGCCAGCAGGGATTCGAAAATGCCGTCCCCGCGGGTGGCACCGAGGTCGGTGGCCATCAGCTGAGGCTGTGATGCATCTGCGATGCGGCCCGCCTCGTAGGCAGGGTCCAAGAACACCAGAACTGTCATATGCCCAGCTTAGTTTGTCGCTGGCCGCCGGGTAGGCTGGGGAGGATTGCGCCGGCACACGGCGGGAGGGGAGGAGCAGCCGCGTGCTGTGGTCGTTTGCGGGGCTGGGCACATTCCCCGACTGGATCGTCGCCATTCTGGGCGTGGTCGATATGGCGATCCGCATCATCGCCCTGGGCGTGATTCCCGGCAACCGCCGGCCCAACACGGCCATGGCCTGGCTGCTGGCGATCTTCTTCATCCCGTTGATCGGCCTCTTGCTGTTTTTCATGTTCGGCAGCTACCGGCTCTCGCAACGCCGGATCGCCAAGCAGGCGGACATCAACCAGCGGGTCTGGGCAGCCACCCATGACATGGAGGAGCCCCGCAGCGAGAAGGAAGCGCCGGCCTGGGTGCATTCGGCTGCCGAGCTGAACCGGCGGCTGGGCGCCTTCCCCATGGTGGACAGCAACCACGTGGAGCTCTACCCGGACTACGACGCCTCGATTGCCGCGATGACCGAAGCCGTGCGCGAGGCCCGCGAGTTCGTCAACATCGAGTTCTACATCATGAGCAACGACTCGACCACCAGCGAACTCTTTGCCGCCCTCGAAGAGGCCGCCGCCCGCGGCGTCCGGGTGCGCTTGTTGTTCGACCACATCGGTACCCTCCGCGTGACCGGCTACCGAAAGTTCCGCCGCTGGCTGGAGACCACCCAGATCGACTGGCGTCGTTCCCTGCCGGTGCTGCCGGTCCGCGGCCAGTGGCGCCGGATCGACCTGCGCAACCACCGCAAGATCCTGGTGGTGGACGGACGCGTGGCCTTCACCGGATCGCAGAACCTGATCGAGCCCGGCTACCGGCGCAGCTCCAGCGAAAAGATCGGCCGCAAGTGGGTGGAACTGATGGCCCGCTACGAAGGTCCCATCGTCACCGCCCTGAACGTGGTGTTCGCCACCGACTGGCTGAGCGAAACGGAAGACACGCTCGAAGCCGAACTGTTCACCCCGGTTCCGTTCCGCGAGCCCGGGCCGATGACCTGCCAGGCACTGCCCAGCGGCCCCGGCTTCGCCACCGAGAACAACCTGCGCCTGTTCAACACGCTGATCTATGCGGCGGTGGAGCGGCTCTCCATCTGCAGCCCGTACTTCGTGCCCGATGATTCGCTGCTCTACGCGATCACGACGGCGGCGCAGCGCGGCGTCGAGGTTGAGCTCTTCGTCTCCGAGCTGGGCGACCAGGCGATGGTCCACCATGCCCAGCAGTCCTACTACCAGGCGTTGCTGGAGGCCGGCGTACGGATCTACCGCTACCCCAAGCCGCTGGTGCTGCACGCCAAGCACTTCACCGTGGACAACGAAGTTGCCGTCATCGGCTCCAGCAACATGGACATGCGGTCCTTCTCGCTGAACATGGAAGTATCCGTGATGATGCTCGGTGACCACATCGTGGAGGAACTGTCAGACATCCAGGACAGTTACCGGGTGATCTCCAAGGAGCTCACGCTGGAGGAGTGGAAGCAGCGGCCGCGCTGGCAGCGCTACGTGGATAACGTCGCCCGGCTGACCGCCACCTTGCAGTAGCTGCCGGGCACTAGTCCGGGAACACCGCCGACCTGCAGCGGCCGCGGAGGCTAGTCCGGGAACACCGCCCCCAACGCCGAGAGCACGCCGAAGGCCTTGGCCCGCACTTCGTCCCACTCGTCGTCGGGCACGGAATCAGCTGTGATGGCCCCGCCGACGCCCAGGCTCAGCCGGTTACCGTCCATCACCAGCGTCCGGATCACTACCGACAGGTCCGCGGAGCCGTCCAGCGAAAAATAGCCCACCGCCCCGGAGTAGACGCCGCGCGGCCCGGTCTCCAGCCGGTCCAGGATCTCCATGGTGCTGATCTTCGGGGCACCGGTCATCGATCCGGCGGGAAAGGCCGCCGCCACGGCTTCGGCCCGAACAGCGCCGGGCAGCAACTGCGCGTCGATGGTGGAGACCATCTGGTGCACGGTGGCGTAGGACTCGATGGCACACAGCCGGCTGACCTGCAGCGAACCGGGCACGGCAAAATGGCTCAGATCGTTCCGCAGCAGATCCACGATCATGATGTTCTCGGCCCGGTCTTTCACACTGCCGGCGAGCTCCTCGACGACGGCCGCATCGGCCTCCGGATCCGCCAGCCGCCGCCGGGTGCCTTTAATCGGTTCGGCCCGCAGGGCGCCGTCGGCGGCTATGCTGAGGAACCGCTCGGGCGACGTGCTGGCGACGGTGAGTGTGCCGAACCGCAACAGGCTGGCGAATGGCGCCGGATTGCGACGGCGGAGCAGCAAGTAGGTGTGGAGCGGATCCAGCTGCTCCGGCGCCGTGGCGTGCAATTGCGTGGTCAGGCAGACCTCGTAGGTATTGCCCTCGCTGATTTCCGCCTGGGCCTCGCGGATCTTGGCCAGGTAGGCCTCGCGTGAGTCACGCGGCTGGAAGACCAGGGCGGCCGGCGGCCGGGACGGTTCCGGAGATCCGGCGGAAGCCTGCGGCAGGCCGCGGATGACTGCTGCGGTGCCGGCGATCCACTCGGCAGCTTCGTCCAGATGGGACGGTCCGGCCAGGGCCAGCAGCCAGGTGCACTGCCGGACATGGTCCAGCAGGACGGCGCGGCCGGCGAACAGCAGCGCGGCATCCGGGACGGTGCCGTGGGCGTGCCTCGGCCAGTTCTCCTGCGCCCCGTCGTGCGTGTTCTCCTGCACCGTGTCCTGCCGTGGGCCGGCCGCGTCCTTGCCGCCGGTTTCGCGTTTGAGCTCGTAGCCCAGGTAGCCCAGCCAGCCCAGCGCGAAGCCGCCGGGAACGTCTTGGGCCGCGGCGGAGGGGAGGTGGCACCACGCGCTGTCCAGCCAACGGAAGAACCCGCCGCTGATCCGCGCGGTGGTGTTGTGCTGGCTCACCAGCGTTGTGCCGTTCCGGTGCTCGGCCCGTTGGCCGAAGCTGCCGCCGTCGTCGGCCATAATGCTGATCCGGTTCCGGTCGGCGGCTTCGTGGACATTGGAACTGTCCAGCCAGACGCTGCGGTCCGCACCGGCGTACAAGCGGCGATAGACCGCCTCGGCGTCCGGATAGGCCTCCACCCGTTCGGCCACCAGGCGGACGCCCTCGCGCGCCGTCCGTTCCGGGGCCAGCGCGTGTTCCAGTACGGGCAGCGAGGCCAACGCCGCGAGCACCTGCGCGGGGGCCGCGCCGGCAACGCTGGAATCGACAACGACGTCCGCGGCGGCAGCCACGTCGTCGCCGGCCAGCCACGCCTCCTCCTGCTCCGCCCAGGTGTCCCAGAACGGCTCATACGTCGCACCGTCCCGGGACAAGGCCCGTCTCCTCCGGTCATCCGACGGTGCCTGCAGCCACACCACGGCGTCGAGCAGGCCGCGCGCCGCGGCGTGCGCAGCACCGACCCCCTCCAGGACCACGACGTCGGCGGGTTCCGTGGTGCGGGAGGCGCCGTCGTCGTCCCGGGTCCAGTCCCAGGCGGTCCAGTGGCCGGACTGGCCGGCGGCCAAGGGTCGCAGCACGGTCTCCAGGTAGCGCTGCTGTCCGCCGGCCAGGCCGTGCCAGCCCGGGTAGATGTCCTCCAGATGGAACAGCGAGACGGTGCGGTGGACCCGCAGCAGGGCTACCAGTTCCACCGCCAGCGTGGTCTTGCCGGAGCCGGAGCGCCCGTCCACAGCAATCAGGACCGGCTTAGCGGGCATCGAGTTCCTTGCGCACAAACTCAATGATTCCCTTGAGCGCGGCGTCGATCATCTGCCAGCTGGCGTCGAAATCGGAGGCCTCGCCGAACCACGGATCGTAGATACCCTGCGCCGACGGGCCCAGATGGCTGACGGCGGGGTCGAAGGAGCGCCACAGCCGGACTTTGTCCCGGGCGGCGTCGTGCGGTGCACTGTTCCGCAGATGGTCATAGTGGTCCACGTCCAGGGCCAGGATCAGGTCGCGTTCCTCGTACCAGGATGCCTCGAACTGGCGGGCCCGGTGGTCCAGCGCGGTGAGTCCGGACTGTTCCAGCCGCTGGCCGGCCCGCTGATCGATCGGCCGCCCCAGTTCCCAGCCGGTGGTGCCGGCGGAGTCGACGCTGACCTGGCTGGCGAGTCCGGCTTCCTTGAGGGCGCGGGCCAGCATCCGCTCGGCCATGGGCGAGCGGCAGATGTTCCCGGTGCAGACGGCGATGATGCGGTACATGTGTCGAGTCTATGAGAAGCCGGCTACAGGAAGGCCAGCATCAGGCCGACCGCAATGAAAAGGACACCGAAGGCCCGGTTCATCACGGTCAGTCCGCGGACCGTCCGGGTGAACCGCTGGAAGGACCTGGCCGCTGCGGCGAAGAAAAACCACATGACCAGGATGTCCACGGCCAGCACCGTGGCGATCAGGACCAGGTACTGCGGAAGCTGCGGCTGGTCCAGCCGGATGAAGCCGGGCATGAACGCCAGGAAGAAGACGATCGCCTTCGGGTTGAGCAGGTTGACCCACATCCCGCGCCGGAACATGGAGAAGGCCGGTTCGTCGCGGCGCGCTGCTTCCACCTCCGCGCTGCCCTTCGGCGTGGCCAGGAACTGGCGCAGGCCAAGGTAAATCAGGTAGGCCGCACCGGCGTACTTGATGGCGGCAAAGAGCACCGGGGAGTTGGAGACCAGCAGGCCCAGGCCCAGCGCCACAATCGCCACGTGGATCACCAGAGCGGCCTGCTGGCCCAAGATGCCCCAGATGGACCGGCGGAAGCCGGCGTTGAGCGAGTTGCTCATGGTGTTGATGGCACCGGCGCCCGGGGTGAAGCTAATCACTACCGTGGCGCCGAGCAGCGCCAGCCATAACGAAATTTGCACCAGATGATCCTACGGTGCAGGCCAGCGCTACCCGTTCAGGCGCTCTGTGAGGTTACGCGGCCCATGCCGTCGCGCTCATCGCCGCCCTCTTCCAGTACCGCCATCGCAGCATTGTGGCCGCCGAGGCCGCTGACGCCACCGCCGCGCCGGGCGCCGGCACCGCAGAGCAGGATCCGGTCATGGGCCGTGGCCACGCCCCAGCGCTGCGCCGGGGTGTCCAGCGGCTCGTCGTCTTCGGCGAACGGCCAGTCGAGCGGTCCGTGGAAGATGCTCCCGCCGGTGAGGTTCAGCGCGTGCTGCAGGTCGAGCGTGGTCTTCGTTTCGATGCACGGCTCGCCGCGGTCGTCCCGCAGGATGCAGTCCTCGATCGGCTCGGCGAGCACAGAGTTGAGCGAGTCCAGCACGGCCTGTTGCAGCTGCGCGCGCATCGCGTCGTTGTTCTGTTCGGTGAGCAGCCGGTGCGGGGTCTGCAGCGTAAACACGGTGAGGGTCTGGGCGCCGGAGGCCTGCAGCCCAGGCGAAAGAATCGACGGGTCGGTGAGTGAGTGGCAGTAGATTTCGGCAGGCAACGGATCCGGGATCCGGCCTTCGGCGCCCGCCGCGAAGGCCTGCTGCAGCTGTGAGTACAGCTCGTTGATATGGAAGGTTCCGCCGAAGGCCGCGTCCGGCGCCACAGTGCCGTCCCGAAGCTTCGGCAAGCGGGACAGCAGCAGGTTCACTTTGGCTTGCGCCCCCTCGGGCGGGGGAGCCTTCGGCGTGGCCGGGCCGTGGCCGCCTGCGGCCAGCAGCCCGTTGAGCACTGAGGGTGAGACGTTGGCGAGGATCCGCGTCGCGGAGACGACGACGTCGGTCCCGCCGTCGGTGTACCGCACCTGGCCGTCCGGGGTCACCGAGGTGGCCTCCGCCGAGGTGCGCAGTTCCGCACCGGCCCGGCGGGCGGCCGTTTCCAGCGCGGCGGTGACGGCGCCCATGCCGCCTTCGGGCACGTCCCAGTCGCCGGTGCCGCCGCCGATCACATGGTAGAGGAAGCATTTGTTCTGCTGTAGGTCGGCGTCGTGGGCGCCGGCGAACGTGCTGATCAGCGCGTCGGTGAGGACCACGCCGCGGACCAGGTCCGAGGCGAAACTGCGCTCCAGCACCTCGCCGATCGGCCGTTCGATGAAGTCATTCCAGGCGTCGTCGTCGCCCAGCCTGCGGCGCAGATCAGCGCGGCGGGGCAGCGGCTCGGTGACCGTCGGCCAGACGGCCTGGGCCAGCCGGCCGGTGCGCTGGTAGAACTCGGTGAACGGGCTGAAATCCTCAGCGGCGCCCACGGCATCGAAGGATGCGCGGGTGGCCTCCGGGTCCTGGTTGTCCACCAGCAGCCCGGTGGAGCTGCCGGGCAGCGGAGTGTAGGACGAGTAGCGCCGGCGCAGCAGCCGCAGGTCCAGTCCCAGATCCTCGATGATGCGCCGCGGCAGCAGGCTGACCAGGTACGAATATCGGGAGATGCGGGCTCCGGTGCCGGGGAAGACTTCCGCCGACACTGCGGCCCCGCCGAGCCGGTCTTCGCGCTCAAGCACCAGCACGCTCTGCCCGGCGCGGGCCAGATAGGCAGCGGCAACCAGGCCGTTGTGGCCGCCGCCGATGACCACTACGTCATATTGTCCGGGCATCTGCGCCAACTCCTGTCTGCTGTGGGGTCAGGGTTTGCGGGCCAGGATCTCGCCGTTGGGAATCAGGAACCAGGCATCCGGCGCATCCGCCCAGGCCAGCCAGCCCTGCGCGATCCGCTCCAGCCCGGCCTGGTCGAGCAGCCCGCGTTCCAGTGCCTGCTCCGCATAGGCCGAGTGCAGGACACGCTCGGACCACACATCGCCCTGCCAGCGCCGCTGTTCTTCGGTGGCGTACAGCCAGTTGGACGACGACGGGATGATCTCGCGGAAGCCGGCGGCCTGTGCCCAGGAGATCAGATGGCGGCCGGCGTCGGGCTCCGCCCGGTTGCCGCGGGCGATCTGCTGGTAGGTGTCCATCCAGTCGGTGAGTTCGGGCAGTTCCGGGTACCAGCTCATGCCGTGGAAGTCGGCATCCCGCACAGCGACGATGCCGCCGGGCTTGACCACCCGGCGCATTTCGTAGAGGGCGGCCACCGGATCGGTCAGGTGCTGCAGGACCTGATGACCGTGGACCACGTCGAAGGTGTCGTCGTCGAACTCAAGGTCGTAGATGTTGCCGCTGACGAACGTGGCGTTCTCGATGCCGCGCAGCGCGGCGAGTTCGGCCGCCTGGGTCAGCACGTCGTCGGACCGGTCCAGGCCGATGACCTGGCCGGGAGCCACCAGCTCAGCCAAATCAACGGTAATGCTGCCCGGGCCGCAGCCCACGTCCAACAGCATCATGCCGGACCTGAGCTCGGGCAGAAGATAGGCTGCGCAGTCCTCTGCGGTGCGGATCGCATGGGCGTTGACCACGCTCTTGTGGTGGCCGTGGGAGTAGACCTCGTCCTTCATAGTGGGAGACTACTCTGCGCCCTTGCCGGCACGTAGCTGCCGTGCCGGAATGTTGCGCTATTGGTCGGTTGCGGGGGGAGGCGTCCCCGCTTCGCCGCTGCTTCGGTCCTGGACGTCCGGGTTCCCGTGGCTGCCCGGGTTCCCCTGGCGGCCCGGGTTCCCCTGGCCGCCGGAATCGCCATCGACGCCCCGCTGTCCGTCCTGCTCGGCGACCTCCACGCGGGCAGCGGAGGTGGCGGCGATGATGTCGGTCAGGAAGCCGGCGAGCCGCTGGCGGTCCTCGGCCGGGTAGCCGTCCAGCACCTGGCCGATGTTCCGGGCCAGCGGGGCGAACATCGCCCCGCCGGTGGCGCGGGCCTTGTCCGTCAGTTCGAGGTACACCTTGCGCCGGTCGGTCTCGCTGCGCGTGCGGTTGACGTGCCCGGAGCGGTCCAGCCGGTCCACCAGGGCAGTGGTGGCCGGAGAGCTGAGGCCCAGTTCGGTGCGCAGCATGCCGGGAGTCACGGTGTGTCCTGCCGCGGCGGCCCGCACCATGGCAGCAAGGGCGTTGAGGTCCGTGCGGTGCAGGGCATCCCGTTCGCTGACCGCTTCCACGTAGCGTTCGCTTTCGACGACGAACGCTTGCAATAAGAGCATCAGCCGGTCGGTGCGCTGTTCCACCTGGCCCTCCTTTCCTTCACCCCTCCACAGGATAGTTCACCAGGTGTTTATCTCCAGCATGGAACTACTCTATAGTGGAGTTTGTTTTCGCTGCCTAGATTCCGAAGGACCGATCCCATGGCCCGCTGGTTCAGAATGCTCTTACCCGCCTTGGTGGTGGTGGCCTGGCTCGCCGCCGCCGGCCTTGGCGGGCCGACTTTCGGCAAGCTCTCCGATGTCTCCACCAACGACCAGGCCGGATTCCTGCCGGCCAGTGCCGAGTCCACCACGGCAGGTGAATGGCAGGAGCGTTTCCGTGACTCGGACGCCGTGCCGGCCATCGTCGTCGTCGAATTTGATCAGCCGATCCAGCCGCAGCAGCTGGCGGACTACGCCCCGCTGGGCGAACAGCTGGCGGAGGCGGCCGGTCTGGAGAGCGGCGGCGCCAATCAAGTGGTGGGGCCCATCCCGTCCGAAGACTTCGAAGCGGTGCAGTTCATCGTGCCGGTGCCGGAGGACCTGGACGCCGGCGACGTGGTCACCGACCTGCGCGCGGTGCTGGCGGCCGAGCTCCCCGGTTCCGCCACCGGCTACGTGACCGGTCCGGCCGGGTTCATCGCCGACCTGGTGGAGGCTTTCGGCGGCATTGATGGATTGTTGCTGGCGGTGGCACTGGGCGCGGTCTTCGTGATCCTGCTGCTGGTCTACCGCGCGCTCCTGCTGCCGTTCCTGGTGCTGCTGACCTCGGTGTTCGCCCTATGCGCGGCGATCCTGGTGGTGTACTGGTTTGCCCTGCAGGGGTGGATTCAGCTCAGCGGCCAGAGCCAAGGCATCCTGTTCATCCTGGTGATCGGCGCCGCCACTGACTACGCGTTGCTGCTGACGGCCCGCTATCGCGAGGCGCTGGGCGAGCAGGAGTTGAAGTGGGCCGCGATGAAGACCGCCTACCGTGGCGCGGTCGAGCCGATCGCCGCGTCCGGCGCCACAGTGATCCTGGCGCTGTTGTGCCTGCTGTTCTCCGACCTGAACTCCAACCGCAGCCTGGGGCCGATCGCTGCCATTGGCATTGTGTTCGCGGTGCTGGCGGCGCTGACCTTCCTGCCCGCGGTGCTGCTGTTGACCGGCCGCAGCGCCTTTTGGCCCATCGTGCCCCGCCCGGGACACCACGTCCACGCCGCGCGGCCGGAAAACTCCGTGCCGGGCACCGAGGGCCTGCGCGGGCTGTGGCTCCGGGTGGCCAATCTGGTGGCCAGGATGCCCCGGGCCACCTGGCTGGTTTCGGTGCTGCTGCTGGCCGCCGGGGCGTTGGGCGTGCTGCAGTTGCAGGCGCACGGTGTCCCGCAGTCGGAGCTGGTGTTGGTGAAAACCGACTCCGCGGACGGGCAGGATGCCTTGGTCCGGCACTTCGACGACGGCGCGGGCAGTCCCGCCGTTGTTGTCACCGACAGCAACAAGCGGGAGCAGGTGCTGGAGCTGGTCCGCAGCGAGGACGGGGTTGCCTCCGCCGAGTTTTTCACCCGCAGCGACCAGGTGGTGGAACTGGACGGCCGGGTGATGATCAACGCGACGCTGCAGGACGTACCGGATTCCGATGCGGCCGAAGCGACCGTAGCCGACCTGCGCACCGCACTGGACTCCGCAGATCCGCAGGCGCTCGTTGGCGGCGTCACCGCGGTGGCGCTGGATACGAATGTCACGGCGCAGGCGGACCTGCTGAAGATCACGCCGATGGTGCTGGGCGTCATCCTGGTCATCCTGATCCTGCTGCTGCGCTCCATCCTGGCGCCGGTGCTGCTGATCCTGTCCGTGGCGCTGTCCTACCTGACCGCGCTGGGGGTTTCCGCGCTGGTCTTCAACCATGTGTTCGGGTTCCCGGGAGCGGATGCCTCGGTGCCGCTGTACGGCTTCGTCTTCCTGGTGGCGCTGGGGATCGACTACAACATCTTCCTGATGACCCGGGTGCGCGAAGAATCGCTGCGGCTGGGCACCCGGCCGGGCATCCTGCGCGGCCTGGGCTCCACCGGCGGTGTCATCACCTCGGCCGGGGTGGTGCTGGCGGCGACGTTTGCCGCCCTCGGCGTGATCCCGATCCTGTTCCTGGGCCAGCTCGCGTTCATCGTGGCATTCGGTGTCCTGCTGGATACCGTGCTGGTGCGCTCGCTGCTGATCCCGGCGCTGTCCTACGACATCGGGCCGAAGATCTGGTGGCCGTCCAAGCTGGCCCGGAAGGAGTCCCAGGAGCGCGAGTTGGTCGCGGCGGGCAGCGGGTACTCCGCGGACTGACCGGCGTTTCGCGGGCCGATGCGGCACGGCGGGGGTCGGGGCGGTTGCCGGCGACCCCCGCCGTTGCCGTCTCCCGGCCCTGTGTGAAAGTTGAGCCAAGTACGCTCAACTTGATTGACAAAGTTTCCTGGCCGAG
This sequence comes from Arthrobacter sulfonylureivorans, assembly GCF_047607445.1. GTDB lineage: Bacteria > Actinomycetota > Actinomycetes > Actinomycetales > Micrococcaceae > Crystallibacter > Crystallibacter sulfonylureivorans_A. The sequence continues at coordinate 52,509 of NZ_JBLKRT010000007.1, read as the reverse complement.
TAAACTTGAGTGCAGAAGGCTCAACAGGCTGCCGCCCCTGCGGCGGCCGTCGGTCCAGTACCGGTGAGTGGGCCGCCACAGTGAACAAGGCCGCCGCTGCGGCCGCAAAGGAAGGACACGCGTATGTCTCGTGCAGTAGGTATCGACCTCGGAACCACCAACTCCGTTGTCTCTGTTCTGGAAGGTGGCGAACCCACCGTTATCGCCAACGCCGAGGGTGGCCGCACCACTCCGTCCGTTGTTGCTTTTTCCAAGTCCGGTGAGGTTCTGGTCGGCGAGATCGCCAAGCGCCAGGCCGTGAACAACATCGAGCGCACCATCTCCTCGGTCAAGCGCCACATGGGCACCGACTGGAAGGTCGAGATCGACGGCAAGAACTACACCGCCCAGGAAATCTCGGCCCGTGTGCTGCAGAAGCTCAAGCACGACGCCGAGTCCTACTTGGGCGAGAAGGTCACCGACGCAGTGATCACCGTGCCGGCGTACTTCAACGACGCCGAGCGCCAGTCCACCAAGGAAGCCGGCGAAATTGCCGGCCTCAATGTGCTGCGCATCGTGAACGAGCCGACCGCTGCCGCACTGGCCTACGGCCTGGACAAGGGCAAGGAAGACGAGCTCATCCTGGTCTTCGACCTCGGTGGCGGCACCTTCGACGTGTCCCTGCTGGAAGTCGGCAAGGACGAGGATGACTTCTCCACCATCCAGGTCCGCGCCACCGCGGGCGACAACCGGCTCGGCGGCGACGACTGGGACCAGCGCGTCGTCGACTTCCTGCTGCAGCAGGCGAAGGCCAAGGGCGCCGACCTGTCCAAGGACAAGATCGCCCTGCAGCGCCTGAAGGAAGCAGCCGAGCAGGCCAAGAAGGAACTCTCCTCTGCCTCCTCCACCAACATTTCGCTGCAGTACCTCTCGGTCACCCCGGAGGGCCCGGTGCACCTGGACGAGCACCTCAGCCGTGCGAAGTTCCAGGACCTGACCAAGGACCTGCTGGACCGGACCAAGAAGCCGTTCCACGACGTCATCAAGGAAGCCGGCATCAAGGTTTCCGACATCGACCACATTGTCCTGGTGGGCGGCTCCACCCGCATGCCGGCAGTTGTTGACCTGGTCAAGGAAATGGCCGGCGGCAAGGAGCCGAACAAGGGCGTGAACCCGGACGAGGTCGTGGCCGTGGGCGCCGCCCTGCAGGCCGGCGTCCTGAAGGGCGAGCGCAAGGACGTCCTGCTGATCGACGTCACCCCGCTGTCGCTGGGCATCGAGACCAAGGGCGGCATCATGACGCACCTGATCGAGCGCAACACGGCGATCCCGACCAAGCGGTCCGAGACCTTCACCACTGCTGACGACAACCAGCCGTCCGTGGCCATCCAGGTCTTCCAGGGCGAGCGCGAGTTCACCCGCGACAACAAGCCGCTGGGCACCTTCGAACTGACCGGCATCGCCCCCGCCCCGCGCGGCGTGCCCCAGGTCGAGGTCACCTTCGACATCGACGCCAACGGCATTGTGCACGTGTCCGCCAAGGACAAGGGCACCGGCGCCGAGCAGTCGATGACCATTACCGGCGGCACCGCGCTGTCCAAGGACGACATTGACCGCATGGTCCGTGAAGCCGAAGAGCACGCTGCCGAGGACAAGAAGCGCCGCGAGGCAGCCGACATCCGTAACTCGGCAGAGCAGATGGCCTACTCCGTCGACAAACTGCTCGCCGACAATGACGACAAGCTGCCGGAAGAGGTCAAGACCGAGGTCAAGGCCGACGTCGACGCCCTGAAGTCCGCCCTGGAAAAGCAGGACAACGACGACGAGGTCAAGGCCGCGTTCGAGAAGCTTCAGGCGTCCCAGACCAAGCTGGGCGAGGCCATCTACTCGCAGGCCCAGGCATCCGGCGCCGCCGGTGCCGATGGAGCACCCGCCGGTGACGGGGCCTCCGAGGCCGGCGCCGACGAGGACATCGTGGACGCGGAAGTGGTCGACGAGGAAGACGAGAAGAAGTAACCATGGCCAACGGTAACGAAGAAGAACACCAGTCAGAGCCGGTGAACTTCCGCGACAACCGCAAGATCGATCCGGAGACCGGCAAGGTCCGCGGAGCTGCTGCCGGTAGCGGCGACGCGGACCAGGCCGCGGGAACAGCTCCCGCAGCCGGCGCCGACGCGGACGCGCTGGCCCAGGCAGAGGAGATCCTCAACGGGGCCGAGGTCCCGGCGGGGGAGTCCGTCGCCCAGGGCACCACGTCGCAGGAAGCCGAGGAGCTCAGGAACGATCTGCTCCGGCTGCAGGCCGAGTACGTGAACTACCGCAAGCGGGTGGAACGCGACCGCGCGGTAGCCGGGGAAATGGCGGTCATCGGCGTGATGAACTCGCTGCTTCCGGTCCTGGATGACATCGACGCGGCACGCCAGCACGGCGACCTGGCCGACGGCCCGTTCGCTGCCATTGCCACCAAGCTGGACGGCGTACTCAAGACCTACGGCCTGACCCGCATCGAGGAGACCGGCGTGGAGTTCGACCCGAACATCCACGAGGCCCTGATGCAGCAGCCAGACGCCAACGTGGAGGTGGACTCGGTCAGCCAGATCCTGCGTCTGGGCTACCGCTCGGGCGACCGCGTGCTGCGCGCCGCCCAGGTAGTGGTGGCAGTACCGGCAGAATGACACCCGCGAGGGTGCCGTGACGCCTGAGAACAGATGACGGGTTGGTTTCCGGTCCGCCGGAAGCCAACCCGTCATCGTCCGGGCCGGAAGGCCCATAGACTTTGTGAAACTGAAAGGAGGCGCCTGCATGGCTAGCCAGGACTGGGTCGAGAAGGACTTCTACAAGATCCTCGGTGTCTCCAAAGATGCGTCCGACGCCGACATCAAGAAGGCCTACCGTAAACTCGCCCGGACGCACCACCCGGACACCAATTCGGGCGACGCTGCGTCGGAGAAAAAATTCAAGGATGTCTCCGAGGCATACTCCGTCCTGTCGGACCCGGAGGAACGCGAGCAATACGACGCGATCCGGGCGATGGGCAGCGGCGCCCGCTTCAGCGCCGGTGGGCCGGGCAGTGCCGGCGGGCCCGGGGCCGGCGGCTTCGAGGACATCTTCGGCAACCTGTTTGGCCAAGGTTCGCGCACCCGGACCAGCACGGCCGGAAACGTGCCGCCGGAGTTCGCCGACCTGTTCGGCGGTTTCGGTGGCTACCAGCAGCAGCCGCCGCGCAAGGGAACTGACCGCACCGCGAGCACCAGCATCTCCTTTGCCGGTTCGATCAACGGCACCACCATCGGATTGCGTGAGCCCAGCGGCGAGGTCATCGATGTGCGGATTCCCGCCGGCATCAAGGACGGGCAGAAGGTCCGCGTCCGCGGCAAGGGCCAGCCGGGTCCGGCCGGCTCCGGTGACCTGATGGTGACCGTCAACGTCAAGCCGCACCCCTTCTTCCAGCGCGACGGCGACAACATCCGGATCCACGTCCCGGTAACCTTCCCGGAAGCCGCCCTGGGAGCACAGATCGAAGTGCCGACGCTGGCCGGTGAATTCGTCAAGGTCAAGGTGCCGGCCGGAACGCCTTCCGGCCGGACGCTGCGCGTGAAGGGACGCGGAGTGAAGACCTCGAAGAACACCGGCGACCTGCTGGTCACCATCGATGTGGTGGTCCCGCAGAACCTTGGCAAGGAAGCAGAAGAAGCGGTCAACGCCTTCGCGGCGGCGACAGCAGGATCGGACCCGCGCGGCAACCTTGCCGCCAAGGCGCGGTTGTAGCGGACCGGTTTTTCAGCAGACCGGAAAGACCGGGCGGTAAAAGCGCGCAGCGCAGGAGGGAGAGCACCGTGGGTATAGATATGAATGCGCCGATTTTCGTGATTTCCGTGGCCGCCGAACTGGCTGACATGCACCCGCAGACCCTGCGCCAGTATGACCGACTCGGCCTGGTCTCCCCGTCGCGTCAGCGCGGCCGCCAGCGCCGCTATTCGCAGCAGGACGTCAACACGCTGCGCGAAGTCCAGCGGTTGTCCCAGGAAGGCGTTTCGCTGGAAGGGATCAAGCGGATCCTGCAACTGCAGAATGAGGTCGCTGCCCTGCAGGCCCAGGTTCGGGAACTGTCCGAGGAACTGGTGTCCCGACAGCGCCGTGCCGATTCCAGCCGCGTGTTCGCCGCGGGGCTGGCAGGAGATGTGGTCAGCCTGGTCCGCGGCCAACGGCCGCGTCCGCGCAGCCAGGCACTGATGGTGTGGCGCCCGCAGCGTTGATCCGTTCTCGGGGCGCCGCCCGCCGTGCCGCCGGGAGGGACCCGCAGCCACCCGGTCCCCGTCCGGGCAGTTGCGGGCGGATGGCGGCTCGGGTTATTTGATCATGTCTCCGTTGGGGGCAACTACGTACCAGACCTCGTTCACGTCCTGCCCGGTGGTGTCGCCGGGGGCCTTGTCCTGGGCCCAGTAGTAGATCGGCATGCCGTTGAGCGTGACCTGCTTCTTGCCGTCAGGGGTGTCGATGAGCCCCACCTTGGCGGTGACCCCGTCGAGCTTCGGCTCTGTCTCGGCCAGTACCGGCGGCCACGCGGCCAAGCAATCGCCGGTGCAGGCGCTCTTGCCCGAGTTGGGAACATCTTTGGTGAAGTAGTAGACGGTCATGCCCTTGCCGTCCACGACGATGGTGCCGAGATCGGTCTCCGCGGTGGCCAGCGTGTCGGCAGCGCCCATTTCGCTGCCGGCCTGCCCGCTCTCCGACATCTGCGGGGACGCCGATTCCGACGCCATGCCGGATTCGCTCGCCGGCGGCGCCTGCGTCGCGGCGGGCTGTTCGGTGCCTGAGCCGCCGCCGCAACCGGCCAGGACCAGCATGCCAGCGGCCAGCAGGGCGGCCCGGGCTGTCTGTGTGATTTTCATGAGGGTTCCTTTGCCGTCTCCCCGGTGCTGCCCGGAGCGCGGTGCCGCGGGGCGCGACCCGCTATTGGCAAAAGACGCCGCACCCGCCCACAATGGTTCAACGCCGGGCCGTCGAAAATATCGCACCGATGATTGCGGGCCGGATGAACCGGAAGGCCGCCGCCGTCGTCGTACTGTATAGAAGAAGTCTGGACCGCGCCGGACACCCGGCCACGGGCAGTACGCAGGGCGGTTCCCATCCAGGGAGGAGGCGGCCGTGTCACTTGATGACGAGGCTGTGGCCCGCCTCTACCGCGAGCACGCCACGGCGCTGCGGCGGTTCGTGCGCGCCGCCACCTCCAACGCGGACCAAGTGGAGGACGTTGTCCAGGAAACGATCCTGCGGGTGTGGAAACGCGGCCCGGAAACGGAGAACATGCGCGGCTACCTGTACCAGACCGCCCGGCACGTCATCATCGACGGTTACCGGCGCCGCAGCCGCAGGCCGGAAGAGGCCGAACTGGGCGAGGACGGGCCGGCCATTGAAGAAGACCAGTTTGACCGGCTGTTGCTGCGCGTGGTCATGGAGGAAGCCCTGGCACGGATCAGCACGGACCACCGCAACATCGTGGTGGCCCTGCATTACCAGCGGCTCACTGCCGCTGAGGCCGCGCAGTCGCTGGGCATTCCGCTGGGCACGGTGAAGTCGCGGGCGTTTTACGCGGCGAAGGCCCTGCGGTCGGTACTGGACGAGATGGGGGTGGGTCAGCCGTGAACACCAGCGAGGAACAGCACCAACTGCTTGGGCTCTATATTCTGGGCGGGCTGGATCGCCATGAACGGGCGGCCTTCGAAGAGCATCTGGCGGGCTGCCCGGACTGCCGGCGTGAAGCGGCCGAACTGGAGTCGCTGCCGGATCTGCTGGACGCGCTGCCGCGCAGCGTGGCGCTGGACTTGGAAACACCGCCGCCGCATGAGCTCGAGGAACGCACCCGCGAGCTGGTGGATGAACTGGCCCTGCGGCGCAGGAAAGAACGACGCCGGTGGACCGGGCTGGTGGCGGCAGTGGCGGGGGTGTGCCTGGTGGCCGGGGCATCGGTCGGGCCGCTGCTGGCCCAGCAGCAACAACCGCCGTCGGATACCTACACCATGACGGCCGACGGCGGCCTGCAGCTTGACGTGGCCCTGGTGCACAAGACCTGGGGGACGGAGATGGCCGTGGCGGGGGAGAAGCTGCCCGAGGACGGCATCCTCACCCTGTGGGTGACGGGTAAGTCCGGCTACACCTATCAGGTGGCATCCTGGCAGGCCACTCCGGCCGGCCGTGCCACCCTCACCGCAGCCTGCGCCATGGACACCGACCAGATCGCCCAGGTGGAACTGCGCGATGATGCGGACACAACGCTGGCGGCGGTGGCCACCAACTAAGCCCCTGCCGGGGCCGGGTTGGATCAGTTCCTGCGGTAGGCGAGGTCGAAGATCATCCGTCCCGCGTCGTGCGCCTTCTGCTCGAAGCTGGTCATGGTCCGGCCGGCGAAGCGGGGTGCCCAGCCGCCAAGATCGTCCATGCCTTCGCCGGTGCTGGCGTTGCCGGTGCTGACCGGGACCTTGCCCTCGCGCACCGGCGCGCCGCCCACAACCCCTTCGACGCCGCTTTCCCAGACCTGGGTCAACGGGCTGTCGGTGCCGGTGCGTTCGCCGGCATACAGATTGCTGAAGTGCGGCGACGCGTCGGCGACCCGGCGCATCTGGATCGCGTAATCGGACCAGTCGGTGGCCAACCGCCAGATCCCGCCCGGCTGCAGCACGCGGGCTGCAAGCTCCGCGAAGCTGTCCTGTACCAGCCGGCGCTTGTGGTGGCGGGTCTTGTGCCACGGGTCGGGGAAGAACACCCAGAGCTCGGAGAGCGAGGCCTCGGGCAACATCGTGGCCAAGGCCTCCGGGGCGTTCACCTGGGCGACGCGGACGTTGGCCAAGCCGCGCTGGCCGATCCGCAGCAGGGTTTGCGCCAGTCCGGGACGGTAGACCTCCAAGGCCAGGAAATTCCGGTCCGGATCCTGTTCGGCAGCGTGGCACACGGCTTCGCCCAGGCCGGAGCCAATCTCCACCACCAGCGGGGCCGAGCGCCCAAAGGCTGTGTCCGGATCGAAGACGTAGTCCGGGTCCACCGTCGTGTCGCCGCCGTCCCGCGGGAGGTCGATCGCGAACTTCGGGGCGTAGTCGTCCCAGGCCTGCTGGCGGCGGCCCTGCAGCCGCGAGCCGCGGCGCACAAAGCTGACGGGCTGGGCGAGATGGACGGGCGGCGTGCGTCGCGCACCGTCGTCGTACGCGGAAGATTCAGGGGTGGGGGAGTTGCTGGTCATCCCTACCAGCGTATCGGCTGCGCGGGTGCGGCCCGGCCCTGCTGTTAGACTGGAGGTACTCGAAAACGCAATTGACGCGTTTTCCTGCGTCGATGAACGCTTTCATTTGCACCGCCGCTTTTCCGTCTGACGACGTGACCGGGCTGATCCGGGGCGGTTGGCACTGTCTGATTTTTCTTCGGCGACCCTGGGCTGACCTGCCGCGGGGACACTGACCGGAAGACATTTGCACTTTACTATGACTACTTTTGCTGCCCTTGGCGTGCCCAAGCCCCTCGCTGCGAAGCTCGCTGCCGACGGCATTGAAGCCCCGTTCCCCATCCAGGCCGAGACGCTGCCCGATACGCTGGCCGGCCGTGACGTGCTGGGCCGCGGCCGCACGGGCTCCGGCAAGACCTTGGCCTTCGCACTGCCGCTGGTGGCACGGCTGGCCGAGCGCGAAGCCGCCCATTTCCGCAAGCCGGGCCGCCCGCTGGGCCTGGTGCTGGCGCCCACGCGTGAACTGGCCACGCAGATCAACAACACCATCGAACCGCTGGCGGCCGAGCTGGGCCTGAACACCACGGTGATTTACGGCGGCGTCTCGCAGCAGCGCCAGGAAAAGGCACTGCGCGGCGGCATCGACATTGTGATTGCCTGCCCGGGCCGGCTCGAAGACCTGATGAAGCAGAAGATCATCACGCTGGAATCGGTGGAAATCACCGTGCTGGATGAGGCCGACCACATGGCCGATCTGGGCTTCCTGCCCGTGGTGAAGAAGCTGCTGGACACCACTCCGGCCGGCGGCCAGCGGCTGCTGTTCTCCGCCACGTTGGACAACGGCGTGGACAAGCTGGTGCAGCGCTACCTGTCCAGCCCGCTGACGCACTCCGTCGACGACCCGCAGGCCGCGGTCACCACCATGGAGCATCACGTACTGGTGACACGCGACGCTTCGGAAAAGAAGCAGGTGCTCAACAAGCTGGCGTCCGGCACCGGCCGCCGCGTGCTGTTCACCCGCACCAAGCACCACGCCCGCAAGCTGGCCAAGGCGCTGACGGCCGCCGGCATCCCTGCGGTGGACCTGCACGGCAACCTGTCGCAGAACGCACGCGACCGCAACCTGGCCGAGTTCTCCTCCGGCGACGTGCGGGTGCTGGTGGCCACCGACGTCGCGGCCCGCGGCGTGCACGTGGACGAGGTGGAACTCGTGATCCACGTGGACCCGCCCACCGAGCACAAGGCGTACCTGCACCGCTCCGGCCGCACCGCCCGCGCCGGGTCCGACGGCACGGTGGTGACCCTGGCGCTGCCGGAACAGCGACTCGAGGTCGGCAAGCTGATGAAGGCCGCCGGCGTGGACGTGGCCTTCGAGAACGTCAGCGCCTCCTCTGAGCTGCTGGTGAACCTGGTGGGCGAGGTCGCCGCACCGGTGGATCCGCAGCTGCGCGCCCAGCAGCAGGCGGCGAAGATGCCGCAGCGCGGCGGCGGTACCTCCACCGGCGCCAACGCCCAGCGCAAGCGGGCCCTGCGTACCGGTGGTGGCCGCGGCAACGCCGGTTCCCGCAACGCCGGTTCCCGCAGCGGTGGAGCCCGCACCGGTGAGAGCCGCCAGCAGGCCGGTGCCGCCCGAGGCGGCCGGCCGGAATCCGGTCAGCGCCAGCCCTCGCGCGGCGAGAACCGCGGCGGCCGCTCCCAGGACGTTGCGGCCCCCAGCCACGGCAGCCACCGGAGCAGCTCCGGCACTTCGGCTTCGGCCGGGCGCCAGTCCGCCGGCTCGGCTGGCGGCCGCACCGGCTCGGGCGCAGCACGCTCCGGCGGCGCCGGCCGTTCCGGCGGCGCACAGCGATCCGCCGGTGCCGCGCGCTCCGCAGGCGGCACCCGTCCGGTGTACCGCTCGGAGACTCCGGCCACCGAGCGCCCGGCCCGCCGGGGACCGCGCCGCGCCACGGCTCCGGCATCGCAGGAGAAGCGCCGGACCAGCTAGCCACGCCGGAGCTGGCCAGGCCAGAGCTGGTCCAGCCATAGCTAGCCGACCCCGAGCTGGCCAGCTAGTTTGCCAAGCAGGCTAGCCGCTTCCGTTCCTGGCTCCGGACCGCGGACTGACGAAGGCCGCAGGGTGACCCTCCAGCTGGAAGGGCCACCCTGCGGCCTTCGCGCCGTCTTCCACCGGGAAAGGCCCCAGGGTATGCGCTGCCGTCAGGTTCAGGGGCAGTTCAGGGGCGACCCGCATAGCGGCCGGCGGCACCGGCGGGCCAGAATGGAGGGATGAAGGCCCTTCTGAACATCATCTGGCTGCTCTTCGGCGGCATCTGGCTCGCCCTGGGATATTTCCTGGCCGGCATCGTGTGCTGCCTGTTGATCGTGACGATCCCGTTTGGCATCGCCTCGTTCCGGATCGCGGGCTACGCTTTGTGGCCGTTCGGACGGATGGTGGTGGACCGCGGTGGACGCACCTACTTCCTGTCCACGCTGGGAAACATCATCTGGATCCTGGTGGCCGGCATCTGGATCGCGATCGGGCACGTGCTGACCGCCATCGCGCAGGCCATCACCATCATCGGGATTCCGCTGGCCATTGCGAACATCAAAATGATCCCGGTGTCCCTCACACCGTTGGGCAAAGAGATCGTGTCCACCGACCGGATGTTCCGCGGTTATGTTGCCGGCTACCAGCCGGGCTCCGCTACCTGGCGCTAAGAGTTCGTGGCTCGGCCGCAGGGCGCGCCAACCTGGCCGGCGGCCGTGTGGCCAGCACTCCCGTCCACCTCGGGCGCTATTCGATCCGAAGCCGGTGGCTGTCGCTGAGTCCGGGGCCGCGGCGGGCTGACGCCGGCACCACAAAACGCCGTCCGGTCACGACCGTGGGAACGATGCGAACGAAATTGTTCTTCTCACCCGACTGCCAGGGGAACAGCGGCAGCATGGCCGATTCCAGCACGTCGTCGATCGTGATCATCCGCTGGGCGCTGCCCCGCGCCACCACGCTCCATGCCACGCTGGTGTCCGGATTGAAGCCGTCGACCTCCATCACCACCTCGTTGGCCAGGGCGGCGTCCAGTTTGGTTCCCGGGGCGGAACGGAACACCAGGCTTCCGTGGTCTACCACGTAATTGACCGGAAAAATCTCCGGATGGGACTCGACGATGACTCCCAGCCGGCCAAAGTCGGCGCTGCGGAACAACTTCCAGCAATCGTCCGCCGGCAACTGGGTGGTTGAAGACGGCATCTCGTTCGCGGTGGTCATGGCATCAGTGTATTGGTCCCCGGCGGACCGGGACAGGGGTGGCCTCAACGGGACGAGCGCGGATTTGCCGTCGGAGACGCGGCTCGGAAATACACGGCCAATGTGGTGCAATGCTCCCCATTATGTGTTGGAATTACCACACGAGCCGCACGCGGCTGAAGGGGACGGCCAGACGCATCGATCTGTCAGTGGGGGAGACAGCGCCTGTGCCCATGAGGAGGAGGCTCTGCCATGTCCGAACTAACTTCGGATCTATCCGGCGAGTGGCGGTTCGATCCGGCGCATACGCGCATCGGCTTTTCCACCCGCCACGCCATGGTGACCAAAGTCCGCGGGGCGTTCAACGACATAGAGGGTGTCATCCAGGCCGACGTGGACAACCCGGCCAATTCCTCGGTCAGGCTCAGCATCAAGGTCGCCAGCATCGATACCCGCAGCCCGCAGCGGGACGAGCACTTGCGGACGAACGATTTCTTTGACGCGCCCAACTACCCGGAGATCACGTTTGTCAGCACGCGAATCGACCAGGTGGAGGCCGGCAACTTCATTGTCAACGGCGACCTCACCATCCGCGGCGTCACCAAGCAGGTGGCGGTGCCAATCGACTTTATCGGCGTGGAACGGGACCCGGGCGGACAGCTGCGCGCAGGCTTCGAAGGTTCCCGACGCATCGACCGCCAGGAGTTCGGCGTCAAGTGGAACACTGCCTTGGATTCGGGCGGCATGCTGGTCTCGGACCGCGTGATGCTGGAATTCGAAGTCTCCGCCGTCAAGGTGGAATCCGCCCGGCAGTAAAGGCCCGGCAGCAACCCGCCCGGCAGCAACCCGCCCGGCAGCAGGGGTCCGGCGGCAAGGGGACAGCGAGCCGCGGTTAGTCGGCAGCCTGGTACACCGAAATCAGGGCAGCGAACCCGCGTCCGCTGACCTGGGCAGGAACCGCTGAGCCGACCACGGTGTCGTAGGTGTCCAACGGGTGCAGGCTGCCGTCCGCGGACGCCTGCGCCTGGCCCTGCAGCAGCATCAGGAACTGTCCGTCAGCGACAGTCAGCGGCTGCTTCTTGGACAGTTCGACGATCAACAGTCCCGCGCCCCAGGTCCCGCGGCGTGCCATGACATTCAGTGCCCGGCACGGCCCGGTGGGCAGGCTGCATTCGGCGCTGCTGCCGCCGTCGAACCGGAATGGCCGGAACCGTTCCATCTGGTGCTGCGTGCCGTCCACGGTCAGGAAGGCGACGTCGCCGTCCACCACGGTGAAAATCCGGTCCATGCCGGGAAATTCGGAAAAGCTGCCGTCCGAAACGACGTCCGCCAGGCTCAGCCGCCACGCCGGGAGCCCATCGGCGCCCACGGCGCCGGCCGCAACCTCCCGGGTCACACCGCCGCCGTTCCGCCACCGCTGTTCCTTCAGCGAGGCTGCAGGGATGATGTCCATGGGGCTCCTTGTCCGGATGTTATAGCTGCCGGTTCCAGTTCAACACATAGGCGTCCTGGTAGCCGTCCGGGCCGCTGATGGCCGTCGTCTCGTTGCGCTCGAATCCCAGCGACCTGACGATGCGGAGGGACGCGGTGTTGTCCGGATGGACCAGCGCCAGGATTGGCGGCAACTCCAGGAACTCGTTGACGTGGACGACGACGGCGCCCACCGCCTCGCGTCCGTAACCGCGGTGCCACACGGCCGCGTCGAAGCGGAAATAGAGGTTCAGCACCGGCCGGCCGGACAGCGAGACATGCCTGACCCCCGCGAAGCCGATGGCCTCTTCGCGGCCGGGCAGGCGGACGGCAAAGTAGCCCACCCCGTAGTTTTCCCACTGGGCTTCCCAGCGCTGGAAGAGGCCGTCGGCTTCCTCGTTCCATTGCAGCGCGTCCGACGGGTTGAAGCGCGTGGTGCGCCGGTCGGAGAGGATGCGGAACATGGCGTCGATGTCTCCCGGGGTCGGCTGGTTCAGCAGCAGCCGGGCCGTTTCCAGCATCGTTTCCATTGACCGCCCACCTCGGTTCTGGATGTTTGAGCACGTCCCGCCTACAGCCTAGGCGTCCGGAGCCCTTCCGGGCAGCCCATGGTAGCGACAGGATAGTAAGAGTCAACGGGTGCAGCAGCCTGTGGATAACTTTACTTTGAAAGTTGAGTTGACTAGACTCAAGTTAGCTATTTCGACCAGTACTACTGCGGCTGGGCGGATCCTCAGGGAGTGAAAGGGAGATGAGCGTTGGACGCTAAATTCACCACCAAGAGCCAAGAAGCGCTGTCGGCTGCTGCCATGAATGCGTCAACGGCTGGCAATCCTCAGATCGAACCAGCCCACCTGCTCAAGGCCCTGATGGACCAGCGCGACGGCGTGGCCGTCGCCGTGCTGAAGTCGGCCGGCGCGGACCCGGACTCGGTGAGCGTGCAGGCGAGTACCGCGATCAAGGCACTGCCGTCGTCGTCGGGATCCTCGGTAGCGCAGGCCCAGTATTCCCGGGGGCTGCTCCAAGCGGTCCAGGCGGCCCAGCAGGAGGCGGAGCAACTGGGGGATACCTATGTCTCCACCGAGCACCTGCTGCTGGGGCTCTCGGCGGACAGCTCCGCCGTCGGAAAGATCCTGCGGGACGCCGGCGCCTCCCATGAGGCGCTGCTCGCCGCGCTGCCGGGCGTCCGCGGGGACCGGAAGGTCAACAGCGCGGACCCGGAGAATACCTTCCAGGCGCTGGAAAAATTCGGCACCGACCTGACCGCCATAGCGCGCTCCGGCAAGTTGGATCCGGTGATCGGCCGCGACTCGGAAATCCGCCGCGTGGTCCAGGTGCTCTCGCGCCGGACCAAGAACAACCCGGTGCTGATCGGCGAGCCCGGCGTCGGCAAAACCGCGGTGGTGGAGGGGCTGGCGCAGCGGATCGTGGCCGGCGATGTGCCCGAATCGCTGCGCGGCAAGACGCTGATGTCGCTGGACCTCGCCGCCATGGTGGCCGGCGCCAAGTACCGCGGCGAGTTCGAGGAGCGGCTGAAGGCCGTGCTGGAGGAGATCAAGAACTCCGACGGACAGATTGTCACCTTCATCGACGAGATCCACACCGTGGTCGGTGCAGGGGCGTCCGAAGGTTCGATGGACGCCGGCAATATGCTCAAGCCGATGCTGGCCCGCGGCGAGCTCAGGCTGATCGGCGCCACCACGCTGGACGAATACCGTGAAAACATCGAGAAGGACCCGGCACTGGAGCGCCGCTTCCAGCAGGTCTACGTGGGCGAGCCGAGCGTGGAGGACACCATCGGCATCCTGCGCGGGCTCAAGGAACGCTACGAGGCGCACCACAAGGTTTCCATCGGCGACTCGGCCCTGGTGGCCGCCGCGACCCTCTCCAACCGGTATATCTCCGGCCGGCAGCTGCCGGACAAGGCCATCGACCTGGTGGACGAGGCCGCCTCGCGGTTGCGGATGGAAATCGACTCCGCGCCCGAGGAGATTGACCAGCTGCGCCGCGCCGTCGACCGGCTCACCATGGAAGAGCTGGCGCTGGCCAATGAAACGGATGCGGCCTCGCGGGACCGGCTGGAAGCGCTGCGCGCCGATATGGCAGACAAGAAGGAGCAGCTGGCCGGCCTCAACTCCCGCTGGGAAGCGGAAAAGGCCGGGCTGAACCGGGTGGGCGACCTGAAGGCCAAGCTGGACGAGCTGCGCTCGCAGGCGGACAAGTCCCAGCGCGAGGGCGACCTGGCCGAGGCGTCGCGGATCCTGTACGGCGAGATCCCGACGCTGGAGAAGGAATTGGCCACTGCGCAGGCCGCCGAAGAGCAGGGCGGAGCCGACCGCGACCTGATGGTCTCCGAGGAGGTGACAGCGGACGACATTGCCGAGGTCATCTCCGCGTGGACCGGCATCCCGGCCGGACGCATGCTGCAGGGCGAAAGCCAGAAGCTGCTGCACATGGAGGAATTCATTGGCTCCCGGCTGATCGGCCAGAGCAAAGCGGTGGCCTCGGTGTCCGATGCGGTGCGGCGTGCACGCGCCGGCATCAGCGACCCCGACCGGCCCACCGGCTCGTTCCTCTTCCTGGGCCCCACCGGCGTGGGCAAGACGGAACTGGCCAAGGCGCTGGCGGACTTCCTGTTCGACGACGAACGCGCCATGGTCCGGATCGACATGAGCGAGTATTCGGAGAAGCATTCCGTGTCCCGCCTGGTCGGTGCCCCGCCCGGCTACGTGGGCTACGAGGAGGGCGGCCAGCTCACCGAGGCCGTGCGCCGGCGGCCGTACTCGGTAGTACTGCTGGATGAGGTGGAGAAGGCCCATCCCGAGGCCTTCGACATCCTGCTGCAGGTGCTCGACGACGGGCGCCTCACCGACGGGCAGGGCCGCACGGTGGACTTCCGCAACGTGATCCTGGTGCTGACCTCGAACCTGGGCTCGCAGTTCCTGGTGGACCAATCCATGGACCAGGAACAGAAGCGCGAAGCCGTCCTGAACGTGGTGCACGCCAGCTTCAAGCCCGAGTTCCTCAACCGGCTGGATGACGTGATCATCTTCGATCCGCTGAGCATCGAGGAGCTGTCCCGGATCGTGGACCTGCAAGTGGCCTCGCTTGCCGCCCGGCTGGCCGATCGCCGGCTGGTGCTCGAGGTCACGGACGCGGCCCGGGAATGGCTGGCGCTAGCCGGCTTCGATCCGGCCTTCGGCGCCCGGCCGCTGCGCCGGCTGGTGCAGCGCGAGATCGGCGACAAACTGGCCCGGGGCCTGCTGGCCGGCGAGATCAGCGACGGCGACACGGTGCTGGTGGATGCGCCGGAAATCGACGCTGCGGGCGGGGCCGGCGGCCTCACCGTGCAGGCAAAGGTAGGTGCGGTCCGTAACGGCTGACCCGGACCCCGCCTGCGGGAGACAGAGAGCCCGGCGGAAACACAACAGTCCGGCGACGCCGCGTAAGCGGTGGTCGCCGGACTGTTTACGTCAGCGGTCTTACTGACCCACCAGCGTGCCGGTGATCTCTTCGCCTTCGGCGGCGATCTTGAAGCAGTCGATTCTGCGGTCGCCCTGGGCCCAGGTTTCCTTGGACGGCATCCCGTAGGAGTCCTTCAGCTCCGGCTGGTCGGCCGCGGAGTCGTTGAGGACGACGGCGGTGCAGACCTCCTGTGCCTTCAGGTTCAGTTCGTCGGCACCCGGGAACTCTTCATCGGCGCCATAGGAATACGTTCCGACCAGCTGCGCCGTGTGCGGGGTGTCGCAGGTGACCACGGTGGCGTCACGCATGACGGCCTCGAAATCGGTGAAGCATTGGCCCTGCTGGAAGTCGAACGGGGAGACATCCTCGGCGATCACGCCGTCGGCGTTCGCTGTCTCGGCTTTGCTCTGCGACGTCGAGGGGCTGGCCGCACCGCCGGCCGGTGAACTGTTGGTCAGGCTGGAAACGATCAAGGCGATAATCACGATGGCTACGATGACCACGGCGCCGATAATGACCAGCGGCTTCCAATCGATGTTTCGGCCCGAGCCGGCAGCCGGATCCTCGGCGGCGCCGTCGTCGGCACTGCCTGGAGGCAGGCCGCCGTCGTTGTCAGTGTTGAGGGCCGTGCCGCCGTCGGGGGTGGCATACCACTTCTTTTCCGGCGCGGAACCGTCGGTACTCGCCGGTGCGGATTCCCAGTCCGACGGCGGGAGCACGGGCGACGTCGGTGACACCGCGGGCGACGACGGGGCGGCAGGCGACGCCGGGGCTGCGGCGGACGTCGGCCAGGGCTCCGGTGAGTGCGCGTCCGGGATCGCCGCGTCCTGGATCGACTCAGCGCTGTCCAGCCGGTCCTGGTCGCCCGCCGCCGCTCCCGCCGGCGCGGTGCCGCTAACTTTGATGTCGTCCTCGCGGTTGCCGCCGACCAGGCGGCCGGCAGCCTCAGCTTCCTCCTCTACCGCCTGGGCCTCGGCGGCAGCAACGGCCACATCGGCCTCGGCTGCGGTTTCGTCGCTGATCCGCGCCTCATGCAGGGTCGGTTCGGCCAGTTCGACGTCGTCGGCGCTCACATGGAGGTCAGGTTCCGGCACGTTGGGATCCTCCGGGCCCTCTGGTGAAGGCCTCCCGCGGTCCTCAGGCCGCTTGTCCTGTTCGCTCATGGGGAAACTTGCCTTCCGTGCGTGCTGTCCTCCGGGAGAAAAGGAGAACGGGTCCACGATGACTTTAGCCAACAATCCCGTTGTGCGGCACGATTTTGTCGTTTCCGGCCGGCGGGGAGCCGCTTCGTGGCCGCTGGCCACCGTGCCACGAGCAGCGTGGAAAACCATGTACCCTAGAGGTACGACAGAATTGATCAATTATTCCGGAGCCTCGTGCGTCTTACCGTGCGACCACCTCCGGATCGACGTACAAAGGGGGTCACGCCATGGGGCGCGGCCGTCAGAAGGCAAAAGCAACCAGGCAAGCCCGGGACATGAAGTACTACAGCCCGGCCACTGACCTCACTGCTCTCCAGCGCGAACTCGGCGCTGCGAAACGCCACACCTCCGACGCATTCTCCGATAGTCCGCCTGAGCCGGATTATTCGGGTTACGAGGACAAGTACGCGGATCAGTACGACGACGACGAGGACGAAGGCAGCCGCAACGTCGGCTAGCCGGCCTCGGGCGCTCCGTCCCTGCCGGGCGTCATTTCCCTGCACCGGCCCTGCTTGAGCTATGCGTGGTTTAACGCGCAGCGCCCGCCACCTTCCGCAACGAATCTGTCCCGGTAATCGGGGACACCCGTTCCGGAGGGGGCGCAGCGGTGCGGTATTCGGGACCCTAAAGCTCCTGCAACAAGATCGGCTCGGTGGTCGGCTGCGACGACCCTCCTGCTGGCTCAACCGTGAGGCCCACGTGGGTCGCGCCGGAAATGTCTTCCAGCATGTTCATGCTGGTCTGCCCGGTGGCTGCGATTAGTCCTGCAGGTACAGCCCCCTCGTCGGAAATCAGCCACAATTCGTAGGCGCGGTCCTCCGGCAAGGCTGGGAGGCCTTCGGCGATCACCGCTGCCTTGCCGCTCTGGGCAGAGACCGCGATGTTGACCACCGCACCATCCGGCAAACGACCCGGTATCACCTTCGAATCCGCCGCCATCAGGACAGACAGGACTTCTGCCTGCTGGTGGGCGAGCGCCTGCAAGTGCTGTTGGGTCTGGGACTGCTCGCTCGCCAGGCCCACGGCCCAGCCGCCCAAGGCAGCCGTGGCGACCAGCAGGATGCCCGCCGCCGCGCCCAGCCAGCGCACCGCCGTCGTGCTCTTGGGCGAAGCCTTACCGCGGCTGGCGCCGGTTCCCGGAGACTTCCGTCCGGCATCCAAATCCGTCACGACGGCATCCACCGGCAGTTGCCGGGTGTTCCGGATGGAGGCCATCACCTTGTCCTTCAACTCCGGCGGCGGTGCAACGGCCGGCGTCCCGTAGGCCAGCATCGCCGCGGTCTCGCTCAGGCCTCGGAGCTCCTCCCGGCTGTCCTCGTTGGACAAGGCATGGCGTTCGAAAGCCGCCCGTTCGTCGTCGTTCAGGGCGTTGAGGGCGTACGCGCCGGTCAGTAGATGCAACTGCTCGTCCATCACGCCACTCCCAACTTGTCTCTCAACCGGATCATTCCGTCCCGGATCCGCGTTTTCACTGTTCCCACCGGAATATGCAGCATGGTGGCGACCTCCCGGTGCGTATGGCCGCCATAGTAAGCCAGCTTGATGGCTTCGCGCTGGTTGTCGGTCAATGTGTCAAGCGCCTTGGCTACCCGCTCGGATTCAAGCCGAAGTTCTACCGTATCGGCGACGTCGTCGTAGCTGGCCTGGTATTCCTTGACCCCTTGCCTCAGGTCCCGATCGGCGCTGGCCTGGCTGGCGCGGACCCGATCTACGGCCCGCCGGTGCGCGATCACCAGAATCCAGGAGAGGGCCTTGCCTCGATCGGCGTCGAATCGTCCGGCCTGTTGCCAGACTTCCACGAAGACTTCCTGGGTGACTTCCTCACTTTGGGCGGGGTCGCGGACCACCCGCCGGACCAGGCCGAAAATGGTGGGCGCCACGGCGTCATAAAGGGCCTCAAAAGCGGCTTCGTCGCCCAACGCCACGCGGCGGATGAGTTCCTGATGCGTCGCTGGTCCGGTCGGTTCCACCGACCGCAGCCATGGCAATCGCATGGGGTCAAGGTTCTCATGGCCGTCGGCCATGGTGTACCTCCTGACTCCTGTGTCGGTAGTTTAATTCCCGGCTGCAGCCCGGAGCGGCTGCTTGTCCAAGGTAAGACGGCGGCTGCGGGCCGCCGTCGTACCTTCCCCCATCACCCCCAACCGGAGGGCTCGCTGCTACTTGCCCGGAGGCATCAGCACCGAGTCGATCAGGTAAACGGTGGCATTAGCGGTCTGGACGCCGCCGCACACGACCTTGGCGCCGTTGACCATCAAGTCATTGCCGCTTCCAGTCACCTCCACGGATCCGCTCTGTACCGTGGCGTGCTCACCGGCAATCTCCGCCGGGGCTAGCTGGCCTTCCACCACGTGATAGGTGAGGATGCTGGTCAACATGTCCGCGTCCGACTTGAGCTTCTCCACTGTTGCCGCGGGAATCTCCTCAAATGCCGCATCGACCGGCGCGAAGACCGTGAATTCACCGCTGTTGAGCGTGTCGACCAAGTCCACGTCGGGATTAAGCTTGCCGGAGACGGCTGCCGTGAGTTGGGTCAAGATCGGGTTGTTAGAGGCGGCGACAGCCACAGGATCGGCGGCCATTCCCTCCACAGAACCGGCGCCGTCGGGAACCTGCGCGGCGTAATCGGCGCAGCCGGATCCAACCAGATTTGCCATCGGGTCTCCCATTGAGCTGTCGGATTCCCCAGCCGCCATCGACTCGGACGACATCGAGTCGGTGCCACCGGTCTCTGCACTGGCGGCACCCGGCGCCTCCGACTCACCGGAGGCACCGCAAGCGGCCAGTCCCAAGGTTGCTGCCGCTACGAGTCCCAGTCCTGCAAACGTCCTGCTAGTGCTCTTCAACATGGCATTTCTCCTTACTGGGTTGGCGGCTGCCGCCGCCCTGTCCCAGGAGGCGGAACCTCCGGGCTGTCATCGTGTATTCGGAGGAGCGGGCCCGGCGGATTGGACCTCGAGGAAAAGTTTTCCAAGCGGCTCAGGGCTCAAGGCTCAGGGCTCTACGGTGACGGAGATGGAATGCCAGCCGGAGGCGCCGTTGGGGATCGGGTCCGCCCGGTCCGGGGTCTGCAGTCCGTCGACCGAGTCGTAGGCGCGTACCCGCAGGTAGTGCCGCCCGGGCTCAGCCCGCCAGCTGAAGGACCACTGACGCCACGTGTCAATGCTGGCTTCCGCGGCGAGCACGGCCTCCCGCCAGGGGCCGTCGTCCACCTGGATTTCAACACGGTCAATGCCGCGCTGTTGAGCCCAGGCCGTGCCGCCCACTGCCACATCTCCTGCCGGCACACTGGCAAACGGCCGTGGCGCCTCGATCCGCGATGCCGTCTTGATCGGCCCGCGATCGGACCAGCCGCGGTCCGTCCAGTAGGCGGTCTTGTCCCGGAAGCGGGTGACCTCCAGATCCACAACCCATTTGGTGGCCGAAACGAAACCGTACAGACCCGGGACCACCATCCGGACCGGAAATCCATGTTCCAAGGGCAGCGGCTCGCCGTTCATTCCGACGGCCAGCAGGGCATCCCGGCCGTCCCTGAGCGCTTCCAAGGGGGTGGAGGCGCTGAAGCCATCGGCGCTTGTCGACAGCACCATATCGGCGCCGGACAGCGGACGCGCCCGGTCCAGTAGCTTCGCCAGCGGATAGCCGAGCCACCGGGCGTTTCCCGCCAGCTCGCCGCCCACCGGGTTGGAGACACAGGCTAAGGTCACATGCGACTCGACGAGGTCCAGCTCCAGCAATTCCGGGAAGGACAGGGTAAATTCCTCGTCCACCATCCCGTGAACCCGCAGCTGCCAGCTCGCCGGGTCCACTTGTGGAACCGCCAGCGCCGTGTCGATCCGATAAAAGTCAGCATTTGGCGTGATGAAGGGGACGACGCCCTGCACCGGTGACTCCACGCCCGGCGGCAGGGCTTTCGCAGGCACCGCCGCTGCTGGCAGACGCAAGGCACGGCGGATCTCCTGGATGCCGCCACGCACACCCTTAAGCGCCGAGCCGCCGGCAGCCAGGACAGCAGCGGCCACGGTGAGGACGGCAGCGGTGGCAAAGAAGGAGCGTCGCGAGGGCGTCGGATCGGCATCCGAAGCACTGGCAGCTCCTGGTGGCGGCAGCCGGTGCACCAGCAGCCGGAGGGCGGCCAGGCCGGCCACGGTTCCGGCCGCCGTCGGCAGCAGGTCTAAGAATTCGGCGCCTGACCGGGTGATCACGGCCAGGGCGAGGACGCCGCCCAGCAGCAGCACGGCGGCGGCGCCGTCCCGCCAGCGGCGCCGGGCGAGCAGTCCGACCAGCGCCGCCAGAATGGCCGTCACGGCGCCCATGGCCACCAACAAAACGGCTTTGTCGGCCGTCCCGAAGGTGTCCACTGCGAAGTTCTTCAGCCAGGTCGGCGTGACATCGATGAACGCCGCTCCCACAGCGATCAAGGGAGACGCGGTGGGGCGGAACCAGACGCCCACCAGCTCTGCGCTGCCCAGCAGGAGACCAGCGGACACCACGCCGGCAGCGGCGGCCAGGACGGATCGGGGCAGTCGTTTGAAAGTCTTCACACCTTGTCTTCGGAGCCGGAGCCGGCCCGTATTGGACCCCAGCCTTAACCGACCCAATCCGTCCGGCAACTCGTTCCGAATTATTGGCAGGTGTCCGCGGCTGAACAGACCGGGATGCGGGCGCCTGAAACGGTTGACGAGAGGAGAACATCATGGTCCGGACAGACAACACAGGTGTCGGCAGCGGCCGGCGGTCCGCGGTGCAGAACGCCGCACTGCTCATTGGCGCAGTATTCCTGGTGGTCGGCGTCCTCGGGTTTGTGCCAGGCATCACCACGGATGTGGGCGAACTCAGCTTGGCCGGACACCACTCGGGAGCCATGTTGCTGGGGGTGTTCCAGGTGTCGATCCTGCACAACATCGTCCACTTGCTCTTCGGCGTGGCCGGAATTGCGCTGTCGCGTAGCCGTGCCGGTTCGCGGAACTTCCTGATCTGGGGCGGGGTCATCTACCTGGTGCTGTGGATCTGCGGGCTGGTCGTCGGACACGATTCCCCGGCCAACTTCGTTCCGCTGAACAACGCGGATAACTGGCTGCATCTGGTGCTTGGTGCGGGGATGCTCGGACTGGGCGTATTGCTCGGTCGCGGGCAGGTGACCGCAGACCGTTGAGCGATCGCCCACGGCAGTCCTGCCGTGAACGGCAGCGGAGCGGCGTCATGGCACCGCTGGCTCAGCCTGCCCGTTCCACACGGCGAGGACGCGCCGGTGTTTGGCGTCCCCGTCGGGCCGCATGTCTACCAAGGCTGCCTGCTGCACATGCACGACATCGCCTGAATGAAGCCTTCCTTCTGCTTGGTGGCTGATGTGCGGGCGGAAGTTCTGGCGCATGTGGTGCGGGCTGAGCAGATGGACGTCGGTGCCGAGGGCGTCGAGCAGGCGGTCGTGCAGCAACTGCAGTTGCGGGTGCGGTTCCACCAGCGACACCGGCACGGAACGGTTCCTGCCGAAGAAGTCGTCCGACCCGGTACGCACCTCAAAGGCTTGCAGGCCGGAGAACGCGCGGTCTATCCGCTTCATCACGCCGTCGGGCGGCAGTTTGCTGTCGAAGCGCGCCAGCGTGATGTGCAACGGCCATTCGCTCCGCTGAAACGTGTGTCCGGCCCGCACCGGTTTGATGAACACCACCACCACGTACGCACCCATAAGCCCAGTGTCCCACCGGGGTGTGAAGCGCGGGCCTGTCCGCCACGGCAAAACCGCCCCCGCACCGGTTGGTGCAGGGGCGGTTCGGCATCGGTGCCGGCTCGTCTGGGAGGACTCAGGCGTAGGAATTGACCAGGTGGACGGCACCGCCGTCGACGCCCTTGGCGCCCTGGACAAAGTCGACGCCGCCCAGCGATGTATCGACGGGAGCAACCTGCCCCATCACCCAGGCAGGCATGCCGCGCTCGTTCAGCCGCTGCAGGGCGGCATCGGCTCCGGCTGCGTCCACAATGGCCACCATGCCGACGCCGAGGTTGAGCGTCCGCTCCAGATCGGCCTGCGGCACGTTGCCCAGTTCGCTGATGAGCTTGAAGATGGCGGGCAGTTCCCAGGTGGAGCGGTCCACCGTGGCCATCAGCCCTTGCGGCAGCACGCGCGCCAGGTTCGCGGCCAGGCCGCCGCCGGTGACGTGGCTGAAGCCGTGCACCCCGGCCGCTTCGAAGCGGGCCAAGTCCAGGCAGTCCGCCGCGTAGACGCGGGTAGGTTCCAGCAGTTCCTCGCCCAGCGTGCGGCCGAGTTCGGTCACCTGCCGGTCCAGGGCCCAGCCGGCGTGGTTGATCACGCGGCGGACCAGGGAGTACCCGTTGGAGTGGATACCGGAGGACGCCATGCCGATCACGACGTCGCCGTCCTTGACCCGCTCGGGGCCGAGCAGCGCGTCCGCCTCCACCAGTCCGGTGGCCGCGCCGGCAACATCGTATTCGTGCTCGCCCAGCAGGCCGGGATGTTCGGCCGTTTCGCCGCCTACCAGCGCGGTGCCGGCCACTTCGCAGGCGGCCGCGATGCCGCGCACGATGTCCGCGATCCGTTCCGGGACCACCTTGCCGCAGGCGATGTAGTCGGTCATGAACAGCGGCTCCGCGCCCACCACCACAATGTCGTCGACGACCATGCCGACCAGGTCGAACCCGATGGTGTCGTGGATATCCATGGCCTGTGCGATGGCGACCTTGGTGCCCACGCCGTCGGTGGAGGTGGCGAGCAGCGGCTTGCGGTACTTCAGCAGGGCCGAGACGTCGTACAGCCCGGCGAATCCGCCGACCCCGCCGATCACGTTGGAGTTGTGAGTGGCCTTGATGGCACCCTTCATCAGCTCAACCGCCCGGTCGCCGGCTTCGACGTCGACGCCGGCGCTGGCATAGGTGATCTGGCCCTGTTCGGGGGAGGTCATACTCGCTCTTTCTTGTCTTCGGCGGTCAGGAGGTTCTCCAGGTCCGAGTCCGGCCCTGGATCGCAGGAGCCGTGCTCCGGTTCTTCGCCGCTGCGCTCAAGCAGGTTTTTGCCCAAGCGGTCCGCGGACGGCAGCTCAATCGGATACTCGCCGGTAAAGCAGGCGGTGCACAGCCGCTCCCGCGGCTGTTCGGTGGCCTCGATCATGCCGTCTTCGGAGATGTAGCCAAGGCTGTCCGCTCCGAGGGAGGCCCGGACATCCTCAACGCCGATGCCATTGGCAATCAGCTCGGCCCGGCTGGCGAAGTCGATGCCGTAGAAGCACGGCCACTTGATGGGCGGCGACGAGATCCGCACATGCACCTCGGCCGCGCCGGCTTCCCGCAGCATCCGGACCAGGGCACGCTGGGTGTTGCCGCGGACGATCGAATCGTCGATCACCACCAACCGCTTGCCCTGTACCACCGACTTCAGCGGGTTGAGCTTCAGCCGGATGCCCAGCTGGCGGATGGTCTGGCTGGGCTGGATGAAGGTCCGGCCCACGTAGGCGTTCTTGACCAGCCCCTGGCCGTAGGGGATGCCGGATGCTTCGGCATAGCCGATGGCTGCCGGTGTTCCGGATTCAGGGGTGGGGATCACCAGGTCGGCCTCGACCGGGTGCTCTTTCGCCAGCTTGCGGCCCATCTCCACACGCGCGGCGTGGATGCTGCGGCCGTTGATGGCGGTGTCCGGCCGGGCCAGGTAGACGTATTCGAAGACGCAGCCGGCAGGTTTTTTCTCGGCAAAACGCTGGGAGCGCAGCCCGTTCTCGTCGATCGCGATGAACTCACCGGGCTCGACTTCCCGGACGAAGGAAGCGCCGACGATGTCCAGCGCGGCGGTCTCGGAGGCTACCACCCAGCCGCGCTCCAGCCGGCCGAGCACCAGCGGGCGGACTCCCGCGGTGTCGCGGGCAGCATACAGGGTGCCCTCATCCATGAAGGTGAAGCAGAACGCGCCACGCAGCTTGGGCAGCAGTTCCATCGTGCGCTCTTCGAGCGACTGGCCCTCCTGGCCGGCCATCAGCGCCGTGACCAGCGCGGTGTCAGTCGTATTCCCCTGGGCCATTTCGCCGCGGTCGGGCTTGCCGAATTTCTCCAGCACCTTCTCGTACAGCTCTGCGGAGTTGGTCAGGTTGCCGTTGTGGGCCAGCGCCACCGTCCCGGTGGCCGTCGCGCCCAGCGTGGGCTGCGCATTGGCCCAGGTGGAGCCGCCCGTCGTGGAGTAGCGGCAATGGCCGACGGCGATGTGCCCGGTCAGCGTGTTAAGCGTCGTTTCGTCGAAGACCTGGGACACCAGGCCCATGTCCTTGTAGACGTTGATGCGCTTGCCATCGCTGGTTGCAATGCCGGCGGACTCCTGTCCGCGGTGCTGCAAAGCGTACAAGCCGTAGTAGGTCATTTTTGCCACTTCTTCACCGGGGGCCCAGACGCCGAAAACGCCACAGGCATCCTGGGGTCCTTTTTCGCCGGGGAGAAGATCATGGGAGAGTTTTCCGTCACCGCGTGCCACCCGCTTATTCTCTCATGTGCCCGACGGGCAGCATCATCGAGGTGACGGGAATTACGGCCGGCCCCCGGCAAGTTACGTCCGGCGTTCGCCTTCGGATTCGCCGTCCTGGTCGCCGCCGGCACCTGCGCTGCCGTGCTGCTGCGTGGATTCGCCGGGTACAGCATCGCGGTTCTCGGCGGCAGGCTCGTCATGACTCGGAGCAGCTGTGGCGTCGACATCCGCGACGGAGCCTTCGGTGACTTCCTGTCCCGGCTCGGCAACGGCCGTCGCCGTCTTGGCCCGCTTGACGCTGATCCGGTCGATGACCAGGAACAGCAGCGATCCGATCAGAATGCCGGCCAGCGCGAACAGCACGGCCAGGAAAGCGAAGATCGTGCCCCGGGTGAAATCGGGGTTCTCCGGTCCGGTGTAGGCGGAGATGGCGGCAGCAACGACGCCCAACACTGCCCAGATGAGGACGAAGGGGACGAACCTGGGCGCCCGGCGGACGGTGACATCGCGACGTTCCGGATCAGCCTGCCGGTTGTCGCAGGCCGGTTCTTGCTCAGCAGTCATGCGTTCCAGCCTACCGGGCGAAGAGCGGCAGCCTATCCGCCAGTTCGGCCCGCAGGCCGGAGGCAGCCACCTTGCCCTCGGCGACGGCGCTGTCCCAGCCTAGAGCCCCCGTCACCAGGGCCAGCCAGGTGGCGGGATCGGTTTCCACCACGTTCGGGGGAGTGCCGCGGGTGTGCCGCGGGCCTTCGATGCACTGGGCGACGCCGAACGGCGGCACCCGCACTTCCACGCTGTTGCCGGGAGCGCGCTCGGAGAGTTCTTCCAACGCGTACCGCACCGCCGTGGCAGTGGTCTTTCGGTCGGTGGCCCCCGCCCGCCACTCAGCCAAGGCGGCATTGCCCTCTGCCGCCGCGATCCGGCGTCGTACTCCCATGGTTGGTTCTCCGGCTCAGTCCAGCAGGGCAACCATGGGCGGGGCCAGCCGGAGCCGGCCGACAGGCTGGCCGCCGCCGAGCACCGGCTTGACCACTTCCTCCAGCACCGGTCCGACCTTGTCCACGTCGATGGCGTCACAGGCTGCCAGCAGGGTCAGCGCGATCAGCGAGCCGGCGCGGGAACTGCCGTCCAGGATCTTCACCGCTACCGAAACCCCGGTCTGCGTCCCCATCACCATCACGCCTTCGGCGCCGGACTTGGCGATGATCTCCAGTTCCTCCATCACCACGGTGTTCTCCTGGCCGCGGCCGTGGACCGCCCAGGGGTAGTCCAGCATGGCGGTGGCGATGGTGGCCGCCCGGGCATCGGCGTTCTTGTCCGCCGGGGCTTTGGTGAGCTTGCCGACGGCGCGGGCGAGGCCGGTCAGGGACAGCGCCGGGGCCGGGGCGCCGCACCCGTCGACCGCGATGTGCTCGATTTTCTCTTCGGCGTACTCCTCGAGTACTTCCATGACCCGGCGCTGGATCGGGTGGTTCGGCTCCAGGTAGCTGCGGGTGTTCCAGCCGTTCTCCGTGCAGGCCCACAGGAAGGCGGCGTGCTTGCCGGAACAGTTGAAAGCCAGCCGCTGCTGTCCGCGTTCGGTGCGGACCAGCCAGCCGCGCGCCTGTTCGTCCTGCGGCCAGGCCTGCGGGCAGCGCAGATCCGCGTCGGTCAGGCCGGCGGCCTTGAGCATGCCTTCCACCACGTCCATATGCTCCAGCGATCCCACGTGGCTGGCACAGGCCAGGGCCACCTGGTCGCCGCGAAGCGGGACGCCGGATTGCATCGCGGCCAAGGCCTGGAAGGGCTTGAGCGCGGAGCGCGGGAAGATCGGGGCGGTGATGTCGCCGAGTTCGGTCACCACGGTGCCGTCCGCGGCCATCACGACGGCGGAGCCCAAGTGGCGGGATTCGATGAAACCGTTGCGTTCAACGACCGCCAGTTCCACGGCGTCCGCAGCTTTGAATGTCTCGGGCATGGACTTAGTTTAGGTCCGGCGCAACAACTTCGAGGCTCCGCCCCGCGCCAAGTAGGCTAGTTCTTTGTGAAGGTACTTGTGATCGGCCCCGGTGGCCGCGAGCACGCAATAATCCGTTCCCTGTTGGCCGATCCGTTTGTGACCGAAGTCCACGCCGCTCCGGGCAACGCCGGCATCGCGCAGATCGTCCCCACCTACCCGGTGGACGCCAGCGACCCGGCAGCGGTCACCGCGCTGGCCCAGCGGCTGGAATCCGACCTGGTGGTGGTGGGCCCGGAGGCACCGCTGGCCGCCGGAGTGGCGGACCCGCTGCGCGCGGCCGGGATCCCGGTGTTCGGCCCCAGCAAGGAAGCCGCCCGGCTGGAGGGCTCCAAGGCCTTTGCCAAGCAGGTCATGGCCGCGGCGAACGTGCCCACCGCCATGGCACATGTGGCCACCAATGCCAGCGAAGCAGCCGAGGCGCTCGACGCGTTCGGCGCACCGTACGTGGTCAAGGACGACGGACTGGCTGCCGGCAAGGGCGTGGTGGTGACCGGGGACCGCGACGCCGCCCTGGCCCACGCCCAAGCGTGCTTCGACGCCGGCGGCTCCGTGGTGATCGAGGAATTCCTGGACGGCCCGGAAGTCTCCTTGTTTGTGATTTCCGACGGCGAACGCGCCATCCCGCTGGTGCCCGCGCAGGACTTCAAGCGGATTTTCGACGGCGACGAAGGCCCGAACACCGGCGGCATGGGCGCCTACACTCCGCTGTCCTGGCTGCCGCCCGGATTCGTCGATGAAGTCATGGACCGCGTGGCGCTGCCGACGATCCGCGAGATGGCCAACCGCGGCACACCGTTCGTCGGCGTGCTGTTCTGCGGCCTGGCTGTCACCCGGCGTGGCGTGCGCGTGATCGAGTTCAACGCCCGCTTCGGCGACCCGGAAACCCAAGCCGTGCTGGCCCGGCTGCGCACGCCGCTGGGCGGACTGCTGCTGGCCGCGGCCAAGGGGGAACTGGACGACGCCGAACAGTTGGTGTGGTCCAAACGGTCGGCGGTGGCGGTGGTGCTGGCCTCGGAAAATTACCCGGGAACGCCGCGCACCGGCGACCGGATCCGCGGGCTGAAGAAGGCCAACGCCCTGGAGGACGTGCATGTGATCCACGCCGGAACGGCGCTGGACGAGAACGGCAAGGTGACCAGCGCCGGTGGGCGGGTGCTCGCCGTCGTCGCCTTGGGCGAAGATCTGGTGGAAGCCCGCGAACGGGCGTACGAAGGCATCGGCACCATCGGGCTCGAGGGGTCGCAGTTCCGTAGCGACATCGCCCTGCTGGCTGCCCAGGACGCCATCACCGTGCCGGCGACGCACGCCCTGCCCCAGGCCGAAGCACAGAGAGACTGAGGATCGCCATGGCATTCGCCCCCGACGTGCTGGAACTGCCCGGCTGGAAGCATGTCTACTCCGGGAAGGTCCGCGACCTGTACGTCCCGGCCGTGTCCCAGCAGGTGGAGACCCCCAGCGAGGACATTGCCGCCGAAGGCCTGCTGGACCAGCGCAACGACACCGTCCTGGTGGTGGCAAGCGACCGGATCAGCGCCTTCGACCACGTGCTGTCCAGCGAGATTCCAGACAAAGGCCGGATCCTCACGCAGCTGAGCCTCTGGTGGTTCGAACAGCTCTCGGCAGGCGACAGCCCGGTGGCCCACCACGTGGTGTCCACGGATGTGCCCGAAGCCGTGGCCGGCCGCGCGATGATCTGCAAGAAACTGGACATGTTCCCGGTGGAATGCATTGCCCGTGGCTACCTGACCGGCTCCGGTCTTGAGGAATACCGGCACAGCCAGACCGTGTGCGAGCTTCCGCTGCCCGCCGGCCTGGTGGACGGCTCCCGGCTGGAGCCTGCCATCTTCACCCCGTCGGCCAAAGCCGAGGTGGGCGAGCACGACGAGAACATCACTTACGACGTCGTGGTCCAGACCGTGGGAGCGGAGACCGCCGGCCGGCTGCGTGAGCTGACCCTGAAGATTTACACCCGCGCCGAGGAGATTGCCCGCGGACGCGGAATCATCCTGGCGGACACCAAGGTGGAGTTCGGGATCGATCCGACGACGGGGAACATCACGCTGGGCGACGAGGTGCTGACCCCTGACTCCTCCCGGTTCTGGGACGCGGAAACATACGAACCCGGCAAGGCGCAGCCATCCTTCGACAAGCAGTTCGTGCGCGACTGGCTGACCTCGCCGGCCTCCGGCTGGGACAGGACGTCGGACACCCCGCCGCCGGCGCTGCCCGAGGAGATCGTGCAGAAGACCCGGGCCCGCTACGTGGAAGCCTACGAGCGGCTCACTGGCCGGACGTTCGCCTGACCGGAAGGAAAGTCCGGCCGGTTGGTGGGCCGGCTTCCGGATAGCGGCCGGCGGCGCGTTCGGCCTCCGTGAGGCGGGCAGCAGCTTCGGCGACGGCCGTGGGATAGGCGCTGGCCCCGCCGTCGTCAGGACCCAGGGAGCGCAGCGCGTCCGCGTGTTTCATGGCCCGGAGCATGGCCGCAGTGTGTGGCCGCGATACGTCCGACATGTCCGGGTAATCGATGGCCAGCGCCGGATCCAGTTCATACGCCAGCCAGCGGACGCGGATGGCATCGTGGCGGGCGGCGGCCTCATGCCAGCCGCGGGTGTCCTGGTAGCGGACGGCAGCGGCTGCCCGGCGGGTAATCCGCCAGGCGGCGGGGGCCGCGCAGCCGGCGGCCAGCAGCAGCCAGAGCGGCACGGCCGCCGGGAAGAGCACCGCGGCGGCGAGCACCACGGTCAAGGCGCAGCAGAGCCCGGAAAAGCAGTACCAGAATGCCGTGTCCGCGTCGGGGGAGCGGCGCAGGCCGCGTTCGACCGTGTACGAGGTCACCGAAACCACAGCCGCCAGCACCACGGTGGCCATGGCCAGCTGCGCGAACTCTGCGAGGAACATCTGCACCCCTGGGGGACGGAGTTACCTCTATTCCAGTACGGGCGCGGCCTTCAGTCAATGGCCCGGGCTGCTGCCGGGCGCCCCGTTCAAACGACAGGCCGACTCAGCCCTCGGCGCGGCCGATCACGTCATCCAACTGCCGGTGCAACAGTGACTGCGGCATCGCGCTGATCAGCGACCGCTGGAGTTTCTGCTTCCACGGCTTCTGTTGCCGGGCCATCGCCGCCATCTTGCGCGATTTGCCGACGACCTTGGCGGTATGCGGGGCACGCACCCGTTCGTAGCTGCGCAGGGCTGTGGTGATGTTCCAATCCGCGGCCAGCGCATCGGCCAGCGCGACGGCGTCCTCGAGCGCCTGGCCCGCGCCCTGGCCGAGGAACGGCAACATGGGATGCGCGGCGTCGCCCACCAAGGTGGCATGGTTGCCGGACCAGGCCCGGACCGGCTTCCGATCGAAGAGCTCGTGGGCCATGATGTCCTGGCTCTTGGTGGCGAGGATGACGGCCCGGACGGCCGGGTGCCAATGTTCGAAGCGCTGCAGGGCCAGCGTGCGCCACAGGACGTCCCCGTTCTGCGCCAACGCTGTGTTCGGCATGGTGGCATACCAGTAGATCTGCCCGCCGGGCAGCGGCACCATGCCGAAGACCTCTCCGTTGCCCCACGATTCGCCCCACGGGAGCCAGTTCGGATCAAGGTCGCCGATGGGGCAGACCGCACGCATCGCCGTGATCCCGGAGGAACGCGGGGCGCCGTCGCCCACCAGATCGTGGCGGACCAGCGAGCGCAGGCCGTCGGCGCCGATCACCAGGTCGGCGTGCATGCTGCCGCCGTTGTTCAGCGTGACCGTTCCGCCATGCGCATCGCGGCGGAACTTCACGGCCTGCAGGCCCAGATGGACGGTGTTCACATACAGCGAGTCGTTCAGCAGCGTGGTGAGGTCCGAGCGGTGGATCGCCCGCAGCGGGTGGCCGTACCGGTGGCGCATGTCATCGCTGCTGAAGCTGGCGAGCACGTTGCCGAACTGGTCATGGGAGCTGCCGCCGACCGGAAGCGAGGCATCCTGGAAGGCAGCGAGCAGGCCGAGGCGGTCCAGGGCGCGCGTTCCGTTGGCCCAGATGGTGAGTCCGGTGCCCATCGGCTGCAGCGTTCCGGAGCGTTCGACCACATGGACTTTCCAGCCGGTTCGCTGCAAAGCCCGCGCAGTGGCGAGCCCGGCGATTCCGGCCCCTACGATGAGCGCCGAGCGCTGCTGTGAAGCCATGGGTCCATACTTCCCGCTTTAGGGGCGGGTTCACAACTTCCCGGCGGTACAAACTCGGCGCGGGAGCGGAAAAGCAAGAACTCCCGCTGCTCGGATGAGCAGCGGGAGTTCTTCTCTATGGTCGGGGTGACAGGATTTGAACCTGCGACCTCGTCGTCCCGAACGACGCGCGCTACCAAGCTGCGCCACACCCCGATACCGGTGCCCCGCCGTCGTCATAATGACCGCGAAAGCAACTGTTCAAGGATAGCGGAGACAGGTCCGAAACGAGAAATCGGCGTCCGGCTGCCTGCCCGGATCAGATCAGCGAATCCTTCCACGCGGCGTGCAGCTGTGCGAATCGGCCGCTGCCGGCGATCAGCTCCGCGGGGGACCCGTCCTCCACCACCTGGCCGTCATGGACCACCAGCACGCGATCGGCAATCTCCACCGTGGACAGCCGGTGCGCGATGATCAGCGCGGTGCGGTTGCCGAGCAATGTCTGCAGGCCTTCCTGGACCTGGCGCTCGCTCGGAACGTCCAGTGAGGCGGTGGCCTCATCCAGGATCAACACGGCGGGATCCGCCAGGAAGGCCCTGGCGAAGGAGACCAGTTGCCGCTGCCCGGCCGAAACGCGGCCGCCGCGCTTGTTGACGTCGGTGTCATAGCCTTCCGGCAGGGACAGGATGAACTCGTGTGCGCCGACCGCCCGGGCGGCATCTTCGATCTGCCCGCGGCTGGCCTCCGGGTTGCCCAGGGCGATGTTCTCCGCGACGCTGCCGCTGAACAGGAACGCCTCCTGCGTGACCATCACGACGGCGCGGCGCAGGTCCTCATTGGACAGCTGCCGCAGCTCGACCCCGTCCAGGGTGAGGGATCCCGAGGTCAGGTCATAGAAGCGGGCGATGAGTTTGGCGACCGTGGACTTGCCGGCTCCGGTCTGCCCGACGACGGCGACGGTCTGGCCGGCGGGGATATCCAGATTCAGGTGCGGCAGCACCACCCGTCCGTCGCCGTAACCGAAAACCGCGTTGCGGAATTGGATGGCGCCCCGGGCGTTCCCGAGCGGGACAGGGCTGGCCGGGGGAACCACCGTGGGTTCTTCCTCCAGCAGCCCGGAGACCTTTTCCAGTGCCGACGAGGCGGACTGGAACGAGCTGTAGAACATGGCGATCTGCTCGGTGGGGCGGAAAACCTGTTTGGTAGCCAGCAGCACCGCCACCAGCGTGCCGATGGCAAGGTCGCCGTCCAGCACGCGGAAGCCGCCGATCAGCAGCACCGCAGCGACCGTGAGATTCCCGATGCCGTTCAACGCCGGCTGGAGCACGCCGAAATACCTGATGTTCCGAAGCGTGGCGCGGCGGTAGTCGCCGGCCAGTTCATCGAACCGGGCGGCGTTGTCCCGCTCGCGGCGGAAGGCCTTGACCGCGCGGATACCGGTCATCGTCTCCACGAAGTGCACGATCAGCCGGGCCGAGACCACGCGGGACGCACGGTTGGCCAGCTCCGAACCCTTCTGGTACCACCGGGTGACGAAGGCGATGGGAACGGCGGCGACCAGGATGATCAATCCGCTCTTCCAGTCCAGTCCCACGATGCTGATGGCGGTGAAGACCATGAACATCACCCCGGAGGTCAGCTGGGTGACGCCGTTGTCCAGCAGCTCCCGCAGCGCCTCTAGGTCCGAGGTCTGCCGGGAGATGATCCGGCCGGACGTGTAGGTCTCGTGGAACTCCAAACTCAACCGCTGGGTGTGCCGGAACACCCGGACGCGCAGCGCCAACAGCATGGCCTGGCTGAGCCGGGCGGTCACGTAGGTGTAGGCGGCCAACAGCGAGCCGCCGGCAATAGCGATGGCCGCGTAGGCTGCGCCGACCAGTACCAGCGGGGCAGCATCCCCGCCGGTCAGGGCGGGCAGGGCATTATTGATGCCGAAGGCCACCAGCACCGGCCCGGCCGCGCGGGCGGCATTGCTGACCACCACCAGCACCACCGACAGGGCGAACAGCCACTTGTGCGGGGAGACCAGTTCGCCCAACAGACGCAGCGAGCGCCGGCGGACGGCTTTGCGGTCGGCCTTGTCCAGGTTGATGTTGTCTTCGCCGGCGACCCCGGTCATGGAACTCATCGGGATTCCTTACGCGTCCAGGACGTCTTCGACGGAGGGCTCGGCGGCCACAGCCAGCGAGGCGATCACGTAGCGGTAGTGTTCGTTGGTCCGCAGCAGCTCGGAGTGGCTGCCGACGGCGGCTATGCGGCCGTCCTGCAGCAAGGCCACGCGGTCCGCCAGCGCCACGGTTGAAGGCCGGTGGGCCACAATCAGGGTGGTTGTGCCCTGCAGTTCTTGGCGCAGTCGCTGCGTCACCGCCTCTTCGGTCCGCACATCCAGGGCGGACAGCGGGTCGTCCAGGACCAGCACCGCCGGCCGGGCCGCGATGGCCCGGGCCAGCGCGATCCGCTGCCGCTGCCCGCCGGAGAGGCTCAGGCCTTCCTCGCCGATCTTGGTCTCCACGCCCTGCGGCAGATCGTAGGCGAACTGGGCCTGCGCCACCTCCAGCGCGCGGGCCATTACCCCCTCAGGATTGTCGTCACCGGGCCGGGCACCCAGCAGCACGTTCTCCCGGACCGAGGTGGAGAACAGCGTGGAGTCTTCGAAGGCCACCGACACGTGGCTGCGCAGGTCGGTGAGCGGGAAGCGGCGGATGTCCGTCCCGTCCAGCAGCACGGCCCCGGCGGAAACGTCGTACAGCCGGGGGACCAGTTGCAGCAGCGTGCTTTTGCCGGAGCCGGTCACGCCCACCAGCGCCATGGTTTCGCCGGGGCGCACGTGCAGGTCCACGCCGTCCAGTACCGGCGACGTGTCCGGCGCGGCGTCCGGATACCGAAAGACGACGCCGTTCAGGCGCAGGTCTCCGCGGACCGGGCCCGCCGGCTGAGGGTCTTCCGGATCCGTGATGGTGTTTTCCGTGTCCATCACATCGAAATGCCGGTCCAGCGCCGTCTTGGCCGTCAGCGTCATGCCCATCAGGGACCCGATGGCTTCCACCGGCCCGGCCACCACCGCAGCGGTGGCAAAGAAGGCAACCAACTCGCCCACGCTCATGTGTCCGCCGGCTACTTGAATGATGCCGATGACCAGGGCGGCGCCCAGCACCAGGTCCGGCAGCGAAACAACCGTGGCCAGGAACTTGGACAGCGTGCGGGCCTTGGCCAGTTCGGTTTGGCGCAGTTCTTCCGCCTGCCCGTGGAAGTTGTCCAGCGCGTATTTGCCCCGGCCAAAGGCCTTGAGCACGCGGATGCCGTGCACCGATTCCTCCACGGTGGTGGCCAGGTCGCCGGCCTGGTCCTGGCTGAGCCGCGAGGAGGCACCAAATGAGGTGCGGAAGCGGAAGCCTTGCCAGACAAGCGGCACGGCAGCAACCAGGAAGATGAGCCCGAGCAGTTGGTTCAGCGCGAACATCAACGCCAGACCCACGGCTACCGTCACGAAGGAGACCACCAGCATCATCGATCCGAACGCCAGCCAGCGGCGGATCAGGCCAAGATCGGCCATGGCCCGGGACAGCAGTTGGCCCGACCCCCACCGGTCGTGGAAGGCGGCCGGCAGGTGCTGCACATGCTTGTAGAGCCGGGTGCGCATGCCCATCTCAACATCCGTGGCCGGCGCGATGGCGAAAACCCGCCGCAGGTACACCAAGCCCGCTTCGGCCAATCCCAGCGCGGCAATGACGCCGGCGGGGCCCCAGACTTCAGAGGGACTGCCACCGGTGTGGATGGTGTCAACGAGACCGCGGAGCACCTGCGGGATGGCCAAAGCCACGAGGCTGGCACCGAGGGCGCTCAAGAATCCCAGCATCAGGCGGGGCAGGATGGGCCGGACATAGTCCTTGAGCCTGGCGATGGAGCGCCAGAGGGATAGCTCAGTCATTTCGTCGATTCATGGCCAGGGGTTTCGTCACGCGGCGTGCTTGATGTACCGCGTCAACCATCCTAGCGAGCAGTGCGAGGCAGCGGTCACCTGGAATGGGCCACGGGATCGCACATTCCGTGTGCCGTGATTGCTAGTCTTGCCGAAACCGTTCATCAGGGGGAGTGCATGGATCTGGCCGAAGCTTTCAGCAGCCTGGAGACGGCTGCCTTCTGGGTGCTTTTCCCGCTTTTGAGGATGCTGGCGGTGCTGCTGCTGGCACTGCGGAAACGGGCAGGCTGGCTGGTGCTGCTGATCGAACCTGTCCTGTCCATGGTCCTGATGGTGGCGGGCGGTGGATTCAGTTTCGGCGTCCTGCTGCTGCCTGCCATCGTCGCCTACGGCTGGTGGCGGTGGCGCAAACGGGCGGCGGACGGGCGGCCGCCGGTGCATGCCGTCACACGCCGGGACGGCATAGCGGCGGCCGTGTTCGTGGCGCTGGTTCTGGTGTTCTACGGCATCGAGGTCGTGCCGATGATGGTCGTGCACATGACGGACGTTGCGGCAATCGTGCACACGCTGCTGGTCAACGCACTCACCATGCTGTTGTACTTCGGTCTGGCGCGCGGGGTGGTTGAGGCGTGGTGGCTCGGAATCGCCCTGGCGCTCATGGGGCTGGGCAATGTGGTCGTGGGCCGGGGCTCGATGGGCTTTGACAACCCCGTCTGGCTGTCGGAAGGGCTGGCTTTCACGGTGCTGAATGCGCTGCTGCACTTCTACGGCTGGGCCAAGTGGCGGGCCGCAAGCAAGGAGACGGCTGTCGCACCCGAATAAACCGGGGTGCGTAAGGCGCACGGTTCCTCCGTCTGGCGCTAGTCGCTTGCCGTTTGGGTGTGCCTGCCGCCGCCTGCTGCCCTGCCATCTGCGCACGCGACGCTGCCTACCGCAAGCTCCCAATCGCCTGCCCCCGCCGTTTGCGCCCCGGCTCTCTATCGCCTGCCGCTAGCCGTTTGCCGTTTGGGTGTGCCTGCTGCCACCTGCTGCCGCCGCCTACCGCCCGCTCCCCATCGCCTTCCGCTTGTCTTCTACGCTGTGGGATCTCACTATCCCTACACATTGGGTTGTTTCGATGGCGGGTCGAATGTGTCTACGAATAAAATTGTGGTATGGCGCTTGCACCGTTGGACCGGACCGGAGAGATGGAGGAATCCCTCTTCGCGGTGCGTGCGATGCTGCAGGATATCGCCGACTGTTTCACCGCCGGGTCAGGGGCGCTGAGCACCCGTGAGTTGGCTAACACGGTAGCGGCTGTCGACGACGTTTCTAAGGTTGTGGAGTTCCTGCAGGCCGCCGGCGCCTATGCGGTGGAGCGTGCGGACATCGCCGCGAACGGGGAAACCGCAGCCACCACCGGTACCTTTGCAGACGCACAGGATGCCGCCGGTGCAGCGGGGTGGGCGGACCCGGCCGCGGCGATTAGTGCTGGCGACGCTTCGGACCACCCCGTAGGCCTTGAGCCGGCGGGGCCGGGCGGCGCGGGTCAGAAACAGCAGCGGCGGCGGAAGACCGAGTTCCGGAACAACGCCGAGTACCTGCGCTCGAGGCTGGGGATCAGCATCATCGAAGCCCGCCGCCGGATGCGGGTCGGCAAAGCGGTGACCGCGCCGGTGAGGTTCGACGGCGAACCCGGCACCCCGGCCCTGCCCGTGCTGGCCGAAGCGATGGCCGCCGGCGAAATCAGCGGTCACGCCGCGGCCCTGGTCACCGATTCCATCGCCCGGGCCGGCCACGCCGCTCCCGACCCCGGGACGCTGGAAGCGATGGAAGCGTCGCTGGCCCGGCAGGCCGCCGAGACCGACACGGACACGCTGGCGATGGTCGCCAAAACCTGGGAAACAGCGGTCGACCAGGACGGCGCCGAGCCCTCGGAGGAGGAACTGCGGGCCCGGCAGGGCATGTTCTACCGTGGACGCCGGCGCGGACTGCACCAGTTCGTCATCAACACCACCGACGACCAATACGAAGCCCTCGCCACCGTGATGAACAGCGCCGCAAACCCGCGCATCCAATCCGGCGCCATCGAAACCGCCAACACCCCGGCCCGCACCGGAACCACCCCGCGCGAGAGCGGGGCCACCGACGCCGGCCTGCACGGACGCGGAACCCCCGACACCGGCAGCATCGGCAACACCGGGGACGCTGGACCCACGGATGACGGGACCGGTATTGCGGTGGCCGATAGTCAAGACGCCGGCCGTATCGAGACGGGCTCCGCCTCGTCCACGCCCGTGCCAGAGGCGGGTGGCGATCTTGCGGAGGCAGAGTCAGCTAACGGCGGGGTTGATCCGGCCGTCTTGGAAGGACTCGATGACTTCACCCGGGCGCAGAAGCTGCTGGCCGGGCTGGTCGGTGCGTGCCGGATCGCGCTGAACACCGGCCGGCTCCCGGACTCCGGCGGGCACCGCACCCAGGTCATGGTCACCGCCGGCTACGAACAACTCGCCGGACTGCTCACCGGCGGCGGCAACGCGGTATTCAACGGCCCGGTCTCGGCCAAAACCGTGCGCCGGATGGCCTGCGACGCCGAGATCATCCCCGCGATCCTCGGCTCCAAGGGCGAAGTCCTGGATTTGGGTCGGTCACAACGGTTCTTCAACCGCGCGATCCGCCGGGCACTGCTCATCCGGGACAAAGGCTGCGCCTTCCCGGGCTGCACCATGCCCGCGTTCTGGACCGAAGCGCACCACATCGTGCCCTGGTGGGCCGGCGGCCGCACCGAAGTCAACAACGGCGTCTGCCTCTGCGGCCTCCACCACGACCTGATCGAACAAGGCAACTGGACCATCACCGTCCGCGACGGCATCCCCTGGTTCACCCCGCCCGACTACATCGACCCCGACCGCCAACCCCTGCGCAACACCTACTGGCAAACCCACATCCCACCCCATCGCATTGAATGATCCGGGACGTTAAAGTTGCGGAACGTCGTGCAGGGTCCAGCCCCCGAAAGAAGCCGCTTCTGGCCGGCTTGGGATGGCCTCAGGGGAGGGGCAGCGGCGCAACCAGCGCTGCGAACTCAGCCGAGCCGGAGACCCGGGGGCGTGACCTCACCGGCGGATGGAGTCGGTGTTAGCGTCAGCAATACCGCCTCCGGGCGGCAGGCGAAGCGGATCGGAGCCAGCCGGGATGTTCCCAGACCTGCCGAGACGTTCAGCGGCACGCTGCGTCCTTGGTGCTCCCAGTAGGTCAGGCCCCGTGCGCGCCAGGTCGGCAGATCGCAATTGGTGATCAAGGCTCCGTAGCCGGGAATGCACACTTGGCCTCCGTGCGTATGTCCCGCCAGGATCAGGTCGGCGCCGCCGGCGGTGAACTGATCCAGCACGCGCTGGTACGGTGCGTGGGCAACGCCGATGCGTAGGTGGGCGGCGCTGTCCGCGGAGCTGGATCCGTTGGGAAAACCGACGTACCGGTCCCGCTGCAGGTGCGGATCGTCCACTCCGGTGAAGTCCAAACGGACTCGGCCCACCACGATCGACTGGTTCCGGTTGGTCAAATCAATCCAGCCGGCGGTGCCGAAGGCGGCGTGCATTTCGCGCCACGGCAGCTCCCGTGAACCGTAATCCTTGGGCTGTTTCGACGGTCCGGTGAGATAGGAGAACGGGTTCTTTAGCACCGGGGCGTAGTAGTCGTTGGAACCCGGAACGAAAACACCAGGCACGTCCATCAGCCCAGCCAGCGAGTCCAGCAGGGGTTTCACGGCCTGGCGGTGGCTGAGGTTGTCGCCGGTGTTGACCACCAAATCAGGTTCCAGCGCCACTAACCGCGGCAGCCACTTCTGCTTGAGCAACTGTCCGGGCGCCATGTGGATGTCGGACAAATGCAGAATCTTCAGCGGACGCTGCCCAGCAGGCAGGATGGGCAGCGATTCTTCGCGCAGCCCGAAGAGGTTGCGCTCGATGGCCGAGCCGTAAACGAACGCGGCCCCGCCCGCGGCAGCAGCCCCAAGGGCCAGCTTGCCTGCGGTGCGGAGCCGTGCTCGCAGCGCTTCAGCGTCCACGGTCAGTCGTCGTTCCCGTTGCGGTTGCCATTGCCGCCGCCGTTGTCAGAGCCGCCCCCGTTGCCGTTGTCCGAGCCACCGGAGTCGTTGTCGGAGTCGCCTGAATCATTGTCGCCGCTATTGCCGGAATCCGAGTCCTTGTTGTCGTCGGTCTCGATCTTCTTCGGCTGCGGCGGATACAGCATGCTGCTGGGGGCTGATCCGAAGCCTCCGGTCTTGTACAAACCGGCGACCTTCTCCATGTAGTCGGTCCACTGCCCGCCGGCGATGGTGGCGCCGTCAACATAGCTGCGGGTGACGCCGTTGATCGAGAGGTTGTTGATCGACTTGTACGCGTGCGGGTTGCCCACCCAGGAAGCGGTGGAGATGCCCTTGGTGTAACCCACGGTCCAGGTGTACTCGGACTTGTCCGTGGTGCCGGTCTTTGCCGCGGCGGGAACACCGATCGGGTGGATTCCGCCAAGCCGCAGATTGACCAGGTTCTCAAGCGGGACACTGATGGCAGCGGCGACGTCTTCGGAAATGGCCCGATCACAGGACTTCTTCGGGACCTTGTACTTGTTGCCCGCGGCGTCCGTGACGGAGGCCAGCGCGATCGGCTTGCAGTACACGCCGCCGTTGGCAAAGGCGGCAAACGAGGCGGCCATCGTCATCGGGGAAACGTTGGTCGTACCGATGATGAAGGACGGATGCTCGATGCTGATCGGTTCCTTGTCCGTGGCCGTGCGCACGCCGAGCCGGGTTGCCGCGTCCTGGATGTCGCACAGATCCAACTGCGCGGCCATCGCAGCGGTGGCGGAGTTGATCGACCAGGTTAGGCCCTGGCTGGCGGTCATCGTGCGCTCGTAGCCGGGCAGCGCGTTCTTGAAGTCCCACTCGCTGAACCAGGCGTCCGGCGGGAGGCAGCTGGCCTGCCAGTTGTACTGTGCCGGGTACGTGGTGCGGCGTGCATCTACCGACGCGTTCAGCGCCTTGCCCGCTTCCAGCCAGGCGATGGTGGTGTAGGGCTTCATGGTGGAGCCGGGCTGCCAGCCGTTGCCGCCGCCCATGTCGGCGTCCACGTTGTAGTTCAGCTCCGTGTTGGCTGCGCCATCTTCCGGGCTGTATTTGGTGTTCTGAGCCATCATCAGGATCTTGCCGGTGCCCGGCTCCACCGAAACCATGGAGGAACCGACGCCGGACTTATCGCCCTGCGGGACTTCCTGCTCGATCTGCTTCTGGGCTTCCTTCTGCAGGCGGGAGTCCAGCGTGGTCTTAATGGTCAGGCCGCCGCGGGCCAGTAGCTTGGCACGCTCGGTAGCATCCGCTCCGAAGGCGTCCGACTGCATGATCGCGTGCTGGACGTAGCTGCAGAAGTAGTCGGCGAAGTTGGCCGCTACGCAGCCGGAACGCACCGGCTTGAGGTTCAGGTCCAAGTCGGTGGCGACGGCTTCGTCGTATTCGGCCTTGGTGATCTTGCCCGCGTTGAGCATGGCGGCCAGCACGGTGTTGCGCCGTTCCAGCGTGGCCTCCGGGTTGTTCACCGGGTTGAAGTAGTTGGGCGACTGCACCATTCCGGCCAGCATGGCGGACTGCGGAATGGTGAGCTTCGCGGCGGAAACGCCGAAGAATGTCTTGGCGGCAGCTTCGATCCCGTATACCTGGCCGCTGAACAACACAATGTTCAGGTAGCCCTGCAGGATCTCTTCCTTGCTGAATTCCTTTTCGACGGCGATGGCCAGCTTCGCTTCGCGGAGCTTGTCGCCGATGTCCTTGGTGCCGCTGATGGTGAGCTCGTCGGCGCCCTTGCCCGCTGAAGCGCCGGCGTCGATCAGCACGTTGTTCACGTACTGCATGGTCAACGTCGAGGCGCCCTGCAGGTCGCCGCCCGCCAAGTTGGTCACCGCGGCACGCATGATGCCCTGCGGGTCCACGCCGTTGTGCTCGTAGAAGCGCACGTCCTCGATGGAGGTGATGGCGTCCTGCATATGCTGGGAAACCTTGTCCAGGCTGACCGGCACACGGTTTTCGGCATAGAACGTCGCGATCAGCTTGCCGTCGGCGGAGAGGATCCGCGACGGCTGGGACAGCGGCTGCGTCTGCAGTTCGTCCGGCAGCTGGTCGAAGTACTCGATCGATGACGTTGCTCCGACACCGGCTACGGCAGCGGCCGGAACCAGCAGGCCTGCTGCCAGGACGCCGCAGAGCGCACTGATACCCAGGAAGCCAACAATCTTGCCTAGGGTGGTCGCAGTGTCGAAGAAGGGTGATTTGCGAGCGGGCATGGGGTCCACTTTACAAGCAAGCGCTAGGCTTTGACTCATGACCAAATGGGAATACGCGACAATTCCGCTCATTATCCACGCTACCAAGCAGATTCTTGATCAGTGGGGCGACGACGGCTGGGAGCTCGTCCAGGTCATCCCGGGCCCGAACGGGACCAACCCGGTTGCCTACTTGAAGCGGGAGAAGCAGTAGCCATGAGCGAAACGACCGAAGCCCGGATGTCCGCCGTCGAAGAACGGCTCGCCGGCCTGGGCCTGTCTGTGCCGGAGGCCGCAGCTCCGGTGGCCGCCTACGTCCCGGCGGTAGTCAGCGGAAACTACGTCTACACCTCCGGGCAGCTGCCGTTTGTGCAGGGCGAACTGCCGGCCGTGGGCAAGGTGGGCGAGGGCGCCGGCCTGGTCAGCGCCGACGAGGCCAAGACGCTGGCAGCGACGGCCGCGGTGAATGCGCTGGCAGCCGTCAAGAGCGTGATCGGCGACTTGGACCGGATCACCCGGATCGTCAAAGTCGTCGGTTTTGTTGCCTCCGATCCTTCCTTCACTGGCCAGCCGGGCGTGATCAACGGAGCGTCCGAACTGCTGGGACAGGTCCTTGGCGACGCCGGCGCCCACGCGCGCTCCGCCGTCGGGGTGGCCGTGCTGCCGTTGGATTCGCCGGTTGAGGTAGAGCTGATTGCCGAATTCAGCTAGTCCGCTTCGGGAGGAGCAGCGGCTGTTCCCGTTGCCTCCTGACCAGCTGGGCGCCGCCCACAGCTGGTTCGAGCACGGGGAACGCACGCCGCGGAAGCCGCGCCTGGCGTCCTCCGTGGTCCTGGTCAGGGACGGGCCGGCCGGTACCGAAACCTACCTCGGCTACCGGTCTGGCTCCTCTCCTCTGGGCACGGTGGCGTTTCCCGGCGGCAGCCTGGATGATGCCGACGGCGAGCCTGTCACCTGGTTCGGGCCGTCGCCGGCCAAATGGGCTGAAAGCATGGGGATCAACGACCATCGCATTGCCCAGGCCCATGTGATGGCTGCGATCCGCGAACTGTTCGAGGAAACCGGCGTGCTGCTGGCCGGCCCGGACGAGTCCAGCCTGCCGGAATCCACCTCCGGCGCGGACTGGATGCGCACCCGCGAGGCGGTCGCCGGGCAGGAGAAAACCTTCGCCGAGGCCCTTGCCCGGCGCGGGCTGGGCGTGCGCACTGATTTGCTCAAGCCTCTGTCCCACTGGCTGAGCCCGGACTTCGCCCACCGCCGGTTCGACACGCGCTACTTCGCCGCCGCCCAGCCAGCCACGCAAAGGCCATCCCTGTTGGAGAGCAAGGGCGTCTGGGCTGCTTGGCTGCCCGCGCAGGAGCTGATGGCGGGGCGGGAAACCACCGCGCTGGGCGATGCGGTGGACCAGCCGGACACGCGGGGACTCACCTTCAGTGAAGTGACGTCGCCGGCGGTGGAGATCACCGTGGAGAAGATCGCGTCGGCCCGCGGCTGCATCGCCTACCTATCCCACAAGCGCCCGCAGCGCAGCTACCATCCGGAGCTGGTGCTGGTGGACGGTGTGCCGATGCTGCAGGTGGTGGCCAGCGCCGCTGCCGAAGGCGGGGCCGTCCAGCGGGGGCGCTGAGCGCGAAATCATCACAGCCATCCCGCGCAATCACTACAGCCATCCACGTACGACGGCGGGGGCCCACCAACCGGTGAGCCCCCGCCGTCGTACTTTTTCAGTGGAGAATCAGCGAGAACGCTGACGCAGACGCTGGATGTCCAGGATGACCACGGCGCGTGCTTCCAGGCGCAGCCAGCCGCGCTGGACGAACTCGGCCAGCGCCTTGTTCACCGTTTCACGGGAAGCGCCCACCAGTTGGGCCAGCTCTTCCTGGGTCAGCTCGTGCGCCACCAGGATGCCGTCCGTAGCCGGGCGGCCGAAGCGGTCGGCCAGATCCAGCAGGGCCTTGGCAACGCGGCCCGGGACGTCGGAGAAGACCAAGTCGGCCAGCGAATCGTTGGTGCGGCGGAGGCGGCGGGCCAAGGCCTGCAGCAGCTGCGCCGAAACCTCGGGACGGGTTTCCAGCAGGCCGCGGAGGTTCTCGTTCTTCAGCCCGGCCAGGCGGGTTTCGGAGACAGCGGTTGCGGAAGTGCTGCGCGGGCTCGGGTCGAACAGGGCCATCTCGCCGAAAAGCTCGCCCGGGCCGAGGATGGCTACCAGGTTTTCGCGGCCGTCGTTGGCGGTGCGCCCCAGCTTGATCTTGCCGGAGACGATGAAATAGAGCTGGTCGCCCTGGTCACCTTCGCGGAACACCGAAGCGCCGCGGGACAGGTCGACCTCGGTCAACTCGTCGGTCAGCGCTGCAAACACGTCGTCGTCAAGGG
Source organism: Arthrobacter sulfonylureivorans (assembly GCF_047607445.1). Lineage (GTDB taxonomy): Bacteria > Actinomycetota > Actinomycetes > Actinomycetales > Micrococcaceae > Crystallibacter > Crystallibacter sulfonylureivorans_A. The sequence goes on along the minus strand of NZ_JBLKRT010000007.1, from coordinate 8,776 downwards.
TGGCAAAAAGAGGTGCGCGGCGAAGGATCTCTACGTCCATGAATTCTCCAATTTAGTACTGTTCGGCGTGTGTCAGGCTGCTCTCCCGTGGGGGCACTGGCTACTATTTTGCCGTATGTAAAGCGTTTGTGACATCTTCCACAAGGCTTTTCGCTCCCAGAGGACGGGAAAACCGGCGGCGTGATGGGCCGCGCAGCATCTACCGGAGTGGTCAACGGCCGGGCTGCCTGAATAATTCCCACAGGTGGACGGCTTAGACTAGTGCACATCCGACCGCTACGGAGAATGTGTGATTTTCGGCCTGACCATCTTGGACATCGTCCTCCTTCTGATCCTCTTGTCCTACCTGGTTTCCGGCCTGCGCAAGGGGTTTGTGGTCACGCTCGGCGGCATCGTGGGCATCGTGGCCGGAGCCGTTGCGGCGTTCTTCGCGATTCCGCTGGTCAGCCAGTGGGTGCCCGACAGTGGATGGCGGCTCTCTGCAACCATCGCCGTGGCGGTGTTGTTGGTGGTGCTGGGCCATGCCCTCGGATCGGGGATCGGCGCCGGCATCAGGCGGCGGATGGACTTCCCCCCGCTGCGGCCGGTGGACCGTTTGCTGGGCGGGGCGATGAACCTTGCCGTGACGGCGCTGGTGGTCTCCATGCTGGCGTTCAGCTTGGGCACCATGGGTGTGCCTTTCGTTTCCCAGCAGATTGCTTCTTCCAAGGTGATCGCCGCCATCGACCACCTGACCCCGAATCCGGTGAAGGCCTGGGCTGCCCAAGTGCGTTCCGTCGTGGTGGCGGATGGCATCCCGATGGTGCTGGACCCGCAGGCACCGGCCGAACCGGCGCAGGTTCCCGACACCAGCACGGACACCGCGGCGCTGAACCAAGCGTCAGCATCGGTGCTGCGGATTGCCGGCACGGCCTTCCAGTGCGGACAGAACCAGACGGGGTCGGGCTTTGCCGTGGCGCAGGACCGTGTGCTGACCAACGCGCACGTAGTGGCCGGCGTCAATGAACCGGTGGTGGAGATCCCGGACGGACGGGTGCTGCCGGGACGAGTGGTGTTCTTTGACGCTGTGCGTGACCTGGCCGTACTGGCCGTGGACGGCTTGAACGTGCGGCCGCTGCCCTTGGGTGGAGAACTGTCCGACGGCGACTTTGCCGCCTTCCAGGGCTACCCCGCCGGTGGACCGTTCCAGAGCAACCCGGCCACCGTCCAGGGCCGTTCCCAGGTGCTGGTGCAGAATATCTACGGTGCGGACCCGTCCTCGCTTGAGGTGTACACCCTGGCCGCGGACGTGAAGCAAGGCAACTCCGGCGGACCGCTGCTGGACGCCGACGGCAACGTCGCCGGTGTGGTGTTCGCCAAGTCCACGCAGAACGTGCCGGTGGGCTACGCGCTGACGCTGGCGGAGGTCCAGCCGGTGGTGGATGCGGCATCCGGCTACCAGGAGACCATCTCCGCCGGCCAGTGCGTGACCCGCTAAGCGCTTTTCGGCGGGAACCAGTCCAGGAACTGGCCATGCGGACCGGTGACGGCCACCGGCCGACCGTTGTGGGAGAGCAGGAAGCGGCCCCGCTGCGTCCGGTCATCCAGACCCGGGACGCCGGAGCTGCCAATAGGCATCGGCATCACGCCCGGGCCTTCATTCGCCAACCAATGCACGCCCCGGTCCCGGATGAGCCCGTCAATCATGGTGCGGAACCGCAGTCGGTCAGGCTCCGGCAGGTAAGCCAGCACCGCTGAGTGGAGCACGACGACGACCGCTTCCTGGGGTGCTTGGGAGACGAGTTCGGGAAGCAGTTGGTTCAGGTCGCCGGCCACCAGGCGAGGCGGATCGCGCCGGGCCACCTCGACGGCCCGGTGCAACCGGAGGACACGGGACTCCTGGCCGGGCCAGATCAAAGCCTCCAGCCAGGCAACGTCACCGGCGACTGTCACGTCCAAGGGATTCAAATCGATTCCGGCGCGCCAGCTGACGCCCGGCAGCGACGTCGGCAACGGAGGGTTGCCCGAGGTTGCGCAGGCCAGGACGGGAGGCTCCGGCGCGGTTCCGTCAGCCCGCGGGCCACCGCTGTTTCGCAACCCGGCCCCCGCGGAAGGGGCGGTCTGTGGCGCGAGGATCGCTCCGCCGTCGTACTGATACCGGTAGCGGTCCGGATAGAGCACCAGACCTGCCGAGGCGCCCACTTCGATCAAAGCCAGCGGCTTCGCCTCGGCCGTGGCGATGGCGGCGAGGGACGGCAGGAGGACGGCGCAGCGGCCAGGCTCGTTGGTCTGGGTGGAGCGGGCCAGTGCCACGGCACGGACCGCATCCCAATGGGACAGCAGGAACCTGCGGAAGCCGGCGTAGTCGGGCGTGCCGACGCCGAGCGAGCGGGCTGCGGCAAGGACCAGATTGGGCTGGCGTTTCGCCGGCGGGAGGGCGTTGATCAAGTCCAGGACCTCGGGGTCTTGGCTGATGCCCAGGGTCCACTCGACGTAGGTCTCGGATTGGCCCGCGGCCTCATACAATCCGAAGTTCCGGTACCAGTCAGCCGCCTCCACGCGCTATCCCGCTTGTTGTCCCGCTACAGGACTTCGGCGAGGTATTCGACTGCCAGCCGGTAGCCGGTGATGCCAGCACCTGCGATTACCGCGTCGGCAACGCCGGAAATGTAGGAGTGGTGGCGGAACTGTTCGCGTTTGTGGATGTTGGTGATGTGCACTTCCACTACCGGCAGCGCCACACCGGAGAGAGCATCGCGGAGGGCCACGGAGGTGTGGCTGTAGCCGCCCGGATTGATGATGATCGCATCGGCCGTTTCCCGGGCAGCATGGACCGCATCGATCAGCGCGCCTTCATGGTTGGACTGGAAGCACTCGGCGGTCCAGCCACGCGCCGTCGCGGCCTCAGCGGCCAGTTTCTCCACATCCGCCAGGGTGGCCGTGCCGTACACCTGGGGCTCGCGGGTGCCGAGCAGGTTCAGGTTCGGGCCGTTGAGTACCAGGACGCGGCGGGATGTGGGGGTGTCTGCAGTCATGCCTTTACTATGCCTCAATCGTGATGCCGGCGAGATTTTCTGTTGCGCGCGATCCCACGCTGCTGTCTCCGTCCATATGCCGGAGGCGCCCGCCATCACTGGCAGCGGCCGCCTCCGGCATGTGGGTTGTTGCTCGGCGTCAGCCCTTCAGCGAGGCGGCGATCTGCTGCATCACGGTGTTGTCGGCCAGGGTGGTGGCGTCGCCGACTTCGCGTCCTTCGGCGACGTCCTTGAGCAGCCTGCGCATGATCTTGCCGGAGCGGGTCTTGGGCAGTTCCGGTACCACCAGGATGGTGCGCGGTTTGGCGATCGGGCCGATCTCCTTGCCCACGTGTGCGCGCAGCGTGGCGACGATGTCCGGGTCTTCGGCCGCGTTGCCCCTCAAAATCACGAAGGCGACAACGGCTTCGCCGGTGGTTTCGTCCTTGGCGCCGACCACGGCGGCTTCGGCGACCGCCGGGTGGGACACGAGCGCGGATTCGATCTCGGTGGTGGAGAGCCGGTGCCCGGAGACGTTCATGACGTCGTCCACCCGGCCGAGCAGCCAGATGTCGCCGTCGTCGTCCTTCTTGGCGCCGTCGCCGGCAAAGTACATGTTCTCGAACCGGGACCAGTAGGTTTCCTTGAACCGTTCCGGGTCGCCCCAGATGCCGCGCAGCATGGCCGGCCACGGCTCGCGGACCACCAGGTAGCCGCCGTGCCCGTCCGGGACGGAGGCGCCGAGTTCGTCCACCACGTCCACGGCGATGCCGGGCACGGCGACCTGCGCAGAGCCGGGCTTGGTGGCGGTGACGCCGGGCAGCGGCGCGATCATGTGTGCGCCGGTCTCGGTCTGCCACCAGGTGTCCACGATCGGAGCCTTGTCGCCGCCGATGACGCGGCGGTACCACATCCAGGCCTCCGGATTGATGGGCTCGCCCACGGAGCCGAGGACACGGATGGACGACAGGTCGAACTTGGCCGGGATGTCCTCGCCCCACTTCATCATGGTACGGATCGCGGTCGGCGCGGTGTACAGGATGGAAACCTTGTACTTTTCCACGATCTCCCACCAGCGGCCCTGGTGCGGCGAATCGGGGGTGCCCTCGTACATGACCTGGGTGGCGCCGTTGATCAGCGGGGCGTAGGTGACGTAGGAGTGGCCGGTGACCCAGCCGATGTCCGCGGTGCACCAGAACACGTCGGTTTCCGGTTGCAGGTCGAAGACCACCTTGTGGGTGTAGGCGCACTGGGTGAGGTAGCCGCCGGTGGTGTGCAGGATGCCCTTCGGCTTTCCGGTGGTGCCGGAGGTGTAGAGGATGAACAGCGGGTGCTCGGAGTCGTGCGGCACCGGGCTGTGTTCCGCGGAGGCGGTCTCCACAGTGTCCGCCCACCACTGGTCGCGGCCCTCGTGCCAGTCCACCGGCTCGCCGTTGCGCTTGACCACCACGACGTTGGACACGGTGTGTCCGGGGGCGGACAGAGCCTCGTCCACGGCCGGCTTGAGCGGGGAGGGCTTGCCGCGGCGCCAGGTGCCGTCGGCGGTAACCACCAGTTTCGCCTCGGCGTCGTCAATCCGGGACCGCAGGGCATCGGCGGAGAATCCGCCGAAGACCACCGAGTGCACGGCGCCGATCCGCGCGCAGGCCAGCATGGTGATCACCGCTTCCGGGATCATCGGCAGGTAGACGGCCACCCGGTCGCCCTTGGCCACGCCGAGGGATTCGAACGCGTTGGCGGCCTTCTTTACCTCTTCGGTCAGCTGCGCGTACGTGTAGCTGCGGGTGTCGCCGGGTTCGCCCTCGAAATGGATCGCCACCCGGTCGCCCAGACCGTTTTCCACGTGCCGGTCCAGCGCGTTGTAGGCAGCGTTCAGTTCGCCGCCGACAAACCATTTGGCGAAGGGTGCCTCGGACCAGTCCAGGGCCTGGCTGAAGTCCTTGTCCCAGGACAGGACCTCGCGGGCCTGCTGGGCCCAGAACGCTGGCCGGTCTGCCTCGGCTTCCGCGTAGACACCCGGTTTGGCCACCGCTGCCGCCGCGAATTCAGCGCTCGGCGCAAACTTGCGGTTCTCTTGGAGCAGGTTCTCCAAGGCGTCGCCGGCGGCGGTGGAAGTTTGCGTTCCGTTGGCTTCAGACATAAGAAGGCCCCTTCGTTTTGCTGCGGTCGTTGGCGTGCACCCGCTTCGGTTGGCCGGGCGCATCTGCTGCTTTTCAGCCTAATCCTTTGTGCGCCTTCCGCAGTGTCGGCCGTCACAAAGCTCGATGCAAAAGGTCTTGAATCTGCGCTGAACGGCACAAGCCAGTGCGTTCGACGGCGGTGAACCGGCTAGTGAAGGGTAGGTTCCTTGACTACGCTGAGACCAGCGCCAGAACGTTGCACGCGGGCCTGGCCCGCTCTGCAACCGCAACGACCCGGAGGAACGACGATGTCACAGAGCTCCCAGACCCACGCCACGGCAGGAACCGCGGTGGCCGGCCCCTTCACCGTGCGAGACCTGGTGGTGGGCGCCGGCGTCGTTCTGCTGTTCCTTTCCTCGGTGTTGCCTCTCGAAGTGATCCGCGGCATCGGGGTGAACTTGTGGAATTCGGCCGGGCTGTTCCAACTGGCACTGGGCATCCTGCTGCCGGCGGTGGTACTGGTGCTCTTTGTGGTGCGCCGCCTGGCACCGCAAACGCCGCTGCGGATCGGCTCCCTCTCGGTTGATCAATTCGCCTCCGTGGTGGCCTCACTTGCCTTGGCCTTCTACTTCCTGACCATCGTCACCGTGTACAGCGTCAGCGGAGTCATTGGATTCATCGGCGCGCTGGTCCTCTTCGCCGGGACCGTCTGCGGACGGTGGATCCCGCAGCTGGCCGCAGATTTCGCGGGCCGTCCCGAGACGCCGGCCCACCCGGTGGCGCGGGACGCCGTTCCTGCCGCCCCCAGGCCGAAGGCAGCGAAGCCTGGCGTCCAGCGTCCCGGCGCACCGTACGGCACGGAAGGTAGACTGCCTGCCACCCACGATCAGGCGGTCCCTGGCGGTGCAACCGGTGCCCACCGATCCACAGCCCCGGCTGCAGCTGGCTGGGACCAAGGCAGCGCGCAACAGCCGGCCACCGGCCAGTTTGCCGCGCCATCCGGCAACGGGGCAGCCGGCTTTGCGGGTGCTGCCGCAGCAGCGCAAGCGACTCAAGAGCGGGAAACTGCCACCGGTGCCTCGACCCATGCCGCTGGGCGGGAGACCGCGGCCACCCCGGTCGGAGTGCAGCAGGCCTCGGACCTCGAAGCCGACGACTCCGTCGCGCCCGGTGCCGCAGACGGCGAGGCCGTCGGCATCCCGGTGACGGAAGACTCGAGCGCATCGGCAACCACGCGGGCAGCTACCCTCGCCGCCGACGGTGTAGCCCGCGACGTGGGGTACTCCGCCAATACGGTGGTGGGGAGCCCTGAACCGTCCGGCGCTGGCCAGCGGGTTCCGGGGACAGCCGGCGCTGGCGCCGCCGATACCCAGGATCGCGGCGACACGGCGGCACAGGCCCGGGCCGGTGAACCGCAGGAGACGGCGGTACCTGCCGGCGGAGCGCTCGGCGGGGCGGCTGCCGCTGCCGAGCCAGCCGAGACCGGCGAGACTGCCGCTGCTGCCGAGCCAACCGCAGCCCCAACGGGCGCGGCTGCCGCTGGCGAAGCAACAGCCCGAACCGGCGCGACTCGTGCCGACGCCGTCCCGGAAGCGGCGACCGCGGCGATGCCCTCCGTCGCAGCGAACGGTGCTGACCGCGGCCCTGCCAAGGCTGCCTCGGCGTCGTCTCCGATTAGCGCGACGCGCGATGCCTATGACGAAGCCGAGGAGGAGTACGAAGCCTTCTGGTTCGCCGTTGGACGCACCCGCCCGGTCTTGGACGAGAACACCGGCCAGGTCATGTTCACCGTCGAACCCGGCTCGTGGATCCTCGCGCTGCAGGACCGGGGGGACGAATTCCTGGTTCAGCACACGGACGGGCGCGTGGGCGTCTTGAGGGACCTGACGAACATTGAGCGTGCCTGACAAGGCGCCGGCCACCCGCCGGCGCAAGACCGAAGAATCCCTGCTGGCACGAAAACGCCGGGCCCGTCGGATCAACAAGGAGCTCGCCGAACACTACCCCTACGCGGTGGCCGAGCTTGATTTCCGCAATCCTTTCGAGCTGCTGGTGGCAACCATCCTCTCCGCGCAGACCACCGACGTCCGGGTCAACATGACCACGCCGGTGCTCTTCGCACGCTACCCGGATGCCCGCGCGCTCGCCGAGGCAGATGAGGCGGAACTGCAGGAGCTGATCAAACCCACCGGATTCTTCCGGGCCAAAAGCCAGAGCCTGCTCAAAATGGCCGGCCAGGTCGTCGACGAATTCGACGGCGAGGTCCCGGGCAACCTCGAAGACCTGGTCAAGCTCGCCGGCGTCGGACGCAAGACCGCCAATGTGGTGCTCGGCAATGCCTTCGGCATTCCGGGGATCACCGTGGACACGCACTTCCTCAGGCTGTCGCGCCGTTTCGGCTGGACCGATTCCACCGACGCCGTCAAAGTGGAGTTCGACGTTGCGGAACTGTTCGAACCCAAGGACTGGACCATGCTTTCGCACCATGTGGTTTTCCACGGCCGCCGCGTGTGCCACGCCCGCAAGCCGGCCTGCGGCGCCTGCCCGGTGGCCCAATGGTGCCCGTCCTACGGCGAAGGTGAAGTCGATCCGGAGAAGGCCCGGAAACTGCTGAAGTACGAATTGGCGCCGGGACGTGAGGAACTTCTGGCCCGGATGATGGCCGGTGAGACCCGCCAGGAGCTTCGCGCCGCAGGTTACCCGCTGGGAGCCTGACAATGAGCGCCAAAAAGGATCTGCAGCGGTTGATGGAGCTGCCGATGGAACAGCGGCTTTCCGTCCGTGAACGCGAGCGCTGGTATAACGCCGCCCTGGATCCGGAAGCTGTCCGGCCGGCAGCGGTGCTCCTGCTCTTCGGTGCGCTGGACGATGCGCCGGCCCACTTCCATGATTCCGCCGTGCCGGATGACCTTGATGTGCTCTTCGTGGAGCGCGCCGCCAACCTTAGCTCGCACCCAGGGCAGGTGGCTTTTCCGGGCGGCTCCATTGATCCCGACGACGACGGCCCGGTCGCCGCCGCAGTGCGTGAAGCCGTGGAAGAGACCGGGCTGGACGCCACCGGGGTCGAGGTTCTTGGAGTCCTGCCGGACATCCCGCTGTCGGTCAGCAACTTCCTGGTCACGCCCGTTCTGGCCTGGTGGGCTTCTCCCTCGCCGGTGGCGGTGGTGGATTTCGCCGAGTCCGCACAGGTTTTCCGGGTACCGGTCGCGGACCTGCTCGACCCTGCCAACCGTCGCATGTCGGTGCTCCGGCGGGGTGACCAGATGTTCCGCAGCCCGGCTTTCCTGGTCCACGGAGTGGTGGTCTGGGGCTTTACCGCGATTCTGTTGAGCCATCTTTTCGATGATCTGGGCTGGACGTTGGAGTGGGATATGTCCAACGAGATCCCTGCCCCGGTCGCTCCGCGCCCGGGCGACGACTGACGGTATCCTCCTGCAGGCCGGACCCTGGGGCAGCCGTGCGCTGCGGGGGAACAGGCGCAGGCTCCGGATGTGGGCGGGTGGTACTGCCAACGGACGGCCGCAAGGAATCCTTCGGGTCAGCGGTGGCCTTGCTTCCTGAGGCAGGATCTGGCCCGCGGTCCGGGCCCGGCACCGGCGACGACGACGGTGATGACTTCGGCATCGGCGAAAGCGTAGGCCCCGGGCGAGGCGCTGGCGACGG
>NZ_JBLKRT010000006.1:0-129362 GCF_047607445.1 Arthrobacter sulfonylureivorans | reverse complement strand
GCTGTACGGGAAGGCGGAACTGCTTAACGCGATGCCGCCGTTCCTGACCGGCGGCTCCATGATCACCACCGTGACCATGGAAAAGGCCGACTATCTGCCTTCTCCGCAGCGGTTCGAAGCGGGGACGCAGCGGATTTCGCAGGCGGTGGCTCTGGCCGCAGCCGTGGACTATCTGCGCGAAACGGGCATGGACCGAATCCATGCGTGGGAAGCCGAGCTGGGGCAGCGGCTGGTCGCCGGTTTGGAGGCCATTGACGGTGTCCGGGTGCTCGGGCCAGCCGCCGGTGCCGAGCGGATTGGACTGGCCGCCTTCGATGTGGACGGCGTGCATGCCCACGATGTGGGGCAGTTCCTGGATGACAAGGGCATTGCCGTGCGCGTGGGCCATCACTGCGCGCAGCCGCTGCACCGGCGCCTCGGGCTGGTGGCGACCACCCGGGCCAGCACCTACCTGTACAACACCACGGACGACGTCGACGCTTTCCTGGACGCCGTCGCCGGGGTCCGCCCGTTCTTTGGAGCCAACTGACGTGAGCGCCGAACTGCAGCAGCTGTATCAGCAGATCATTCTGGAACATGCCAAAAAGCGGAACGGGTCGCCGCTGGCAGATCCGCCGGCGGGCGACAAATCCGGTGAATCGCACATGCTCAATCCCACCTGCGGGGATGAAATCACGCTGCGGGCAGCCGTGCACAACGACGGCGCCGCCACCACCCTGTCCGCGATTAGCTGGGACGGCCAGGGCTGCTCCATCTCGATGGCCTCGGCGTCCGTGCTAAGCGACCTGGCGCAGGGCATGGACCGGGAGGAACTGCTGAAAGTGGTGGACAACTTCCGCGAGCTGATGCGTTCCCGGGGGAGCATCGAGGCTGACGAAGAAATCCTGGGCGACGCCGCCGCGCTCTCGGGCGTCTCCCGCTACCCGGCACGGGTCAAATGCGCCATGCTGGCCTGGGTGGCGCTGGAGGAAGCCCTTTTGGCGGCGAACTGACCCTCAACATAGCAAGGGCCGGGCAGTTCGCTGCCCGGCCCTTGCTATGTCCTGCTGCCTACCCCGCGAGTCCACGGGCGCCGATCACCAACGTGGCAATGCCCAAGATCATGGAGGTGGTTGCCTTCATGAACTCCATGGTGAAGTAGCGGGTCATTGCGCCCTTCTCGTCCTTGGACCGCGGGTCTTTCGACACCCGGATGAGGTGCGGCACCCAGACGAGCAAAGCCCACAGGCCGGCGAGGATCAGAACCCAGGCCAGGGCGGCTGGAATGCTCACTGCTGCTGCCCCGGGTTAGGAGCGTCCGGACAGCCAGGCCTCGGCCTGCTGCGCCTGGATGTTCAGGGCCTTGCCCAGCATGGGTTCGGCCGCGGCGGCAATCTTGCCACCCAGGAACGGGATGGAGGATTTCACATCACCGGTCAGGTCCACGCGGGTGGAACCCCCATCGGCAACCAGCTGCTGGACCGCGTTGACGTCCACCGGCGCTCCGGCCACCTTCATGGTGACGTCGGCAGTCCGCGAGCCATCGGCCGCAGGGGCCTGCCAGCGTTCAGTCTGGGTGACGGTGAGCGAGTCGCCCAGCATCTTCTTGGCGATCTCGGGCAGCCGCGCGCTGGGAACCTTGCGGACCACGGTCAGGGTGAAGGCGCCGGACACGTCGCCGTCGCGCTGCACCGACTCCAGGGAGCCGCCGACCAATTCGCTGATGTGGCGCAGAAACGCCTCGTCGGTAAAGGTTTCGGTGACCTTGGCTGCGGGGTAGGGCAGGGTGGTTGAAGCGCTGAGCGCCATAAGGACTCCCGGATTTCTCGGAACTAGTTGGGCCAGCATCCATCCTACTGTGCGCGGTAAAGTTGGTTTTCTGACCCTCAGTTCCGCCGAACTGGAGGGTATTCGTGTTGCGCCCCGACCGGAAGAAGATGGAAACAATGAGCCTGAACGGACTGCGCACAGCCCTCGCCCAGGACGATTCGTTCGCCAAGGTGCGGCTGCAGTCGGCCCGGCCGGTGGCAGAGCGCAGCGAGGATCTGCAGATCGGCGCACCGCCCGGGTTGCGCGCGGCGCTGCTGGCGGAGATGGTGCAGGGTCTGGAGACGGATCTCCACGCGGCCGCGGGCGGCCTTGGTCGATCACCGGTGGTGCTGGCGGTCACGGCAACCGGGCGGGAGACGGAAGACCTGGCCGCGGCGCTGCGGAGCTACCTGCCGGATGAATCCATCGAGGAATTTCCCAGCTGGGAGACGTTGCCGCACGAGCGGTTGTCGCCGCGGTCAGACACCGTGGGGCGCCGGCTCTCGGTGCTGCGCCGGCTAAAGCACGACGACGGTGCGGCGCCGCTGCGCGTGGTCATCGCGCCGGTGCGCGCAGTACTTCAGCCGCTGGTCCAGGGGCTGGGCGAGCTGCAGCCGGTCGCACTGGCGGTCGGCGACGAGGTCGCCTTTACCGACGTGGTCCGTCGGTTGTCCGACGCGGCCTACGCCCGGGTGGACATGGTCAGCCGACGCGGCGAGTTTGCCGTGCGCGGCGGGATTTTGGATGTCTTCTCGCCCACCGACGACCATCCGGTCCGGATTGAGTTCTTTGGCGACGAAGTCGAATCGATGCGCTGGTTCGCTGTGGCAGACCAGCGCTCCTTGGCCGGCGAGCACGTCAAGCACCCCACCCGGCTGTACGCCCCGCCCTGCCGGGAGCTGCTGATCACGCCCTCGGTGATGAGCCGGGCGGCCAAGCTCAAGGACCAGATGCCTGCGGCCGCGGACATGCTGGAAAAGATCGCCGGGGGCGTCGCGGTCGAAGGCATGGAGTCACTCTCGCCGGTGCTGGTGGATGCCATGGTGCCGTTCGTCGGCGAGCTGCCGCCCGGATCCATCGCGGTTGTCATTGAACCGGAGAAGGTACGCAGCCGGGCACACGATCTGGAGACCACGAACGACGAATTCCTGGCCGCTGCCTGGGCCACCGCCTCCGAAGGCGGCGATGCGCCGCTGGACCTGGCGCTGCAGGGGGACTTGGAGCAGGCAGGCTTCCGCTCGCTGGGCGACACGCGCACGGCAGCTGGCGAGCACGAGGTGTCCTGGTGGTCCATTACCTCGTTCAACCCCGACGACGAAACCGTGCTGGACATCGACACGCTGACCATCGCGGCCCGGGAACCCAGGGGCTATCAGGGCGACGTTGCCGAGATGATGGAGTTCATTGGCTCCCGCGTGCGCGACCAGTGGCGCGTGGTGGTGGCCACCGAAGGTCCCGGCCCCGCCTCGCGCATGGCCGAACTCTTCCACGACGCGCAAATACCGGCCACACGGGTGGAATCGCTGGAGAACGAACCGCAGCCGGGAATCATCGAAATCACCACGGCCAGCACCGGCAAGGGGTTCGTCTTCGACGGACTGAAGCTCGGCCTGCTGACCGAAGCAGACCTGCTGGGCCGGGCCTCGGCACGCTCCACCAAGGACATGCGGAAAATGCCGTCGCGGCGGCGCAATGCGGTGGATCCGCTGCAGCTGACTGAAGGCGACTTCGTGGTGCACGAGCAGCACGGCGTGGGCAAGTTCGTCGAGCTGGTGCAGCGCTCCAGCGGAGCCGGGCCCACCAAGGCCATGCGCGAGTACCTGGTCCTGGAGTACGCCCCGTCCAAGCGGGGTGCCCCGGGGGACCGGCTGTTCGTGCCGACCGACCAGTTGGATCAAGTCACCCGGTATGTGGGCGGCGAGACTCCGGTCCTGTCCAAGATGGGCGGCTCAGACTGGGCCAAGACCAAGAGCCAGGCGCGCAAGGCGGTCAAGGAGATTGCCGGCGAGCTGATCCGCCTGTATTCGGCCCGGATGGCATCCCGCGGGCACGCCTTCGGGCCGGACACGCCCTGGCAGCGGGAGCTGGAAGAAGCGTTCCCGTACATCGAGACCCCCGACCAGCTGACCACCATCAACGAGGTCAAGGCGGACATGGAGCGGGAAATTCCGATGGACCGCCTGGTCTCCGGCGATGTGGGCTACGGCAAGACCGAGATTGCGGTCCGCGCTGCCTTCAAGGCGGTCCAGGACGGCAAGCAGGCGGCGGTGCTGGTTCCCACCACGCTGCTGTCCCAGCAGCACTTCGAGACCTTCAGCGAACGCTTCTCCGGGTTCCCGGTCAGGGTCAAGGCGCTGTCCCGCTTCCAAACGTCCAAGGAAGCCAAGGACACCATGGAAGGGATCAAGAACGGCAGCATCGACGTGGTCATCGGGACGCACCGGCTGCTCTCCAAGGAGGTCCAGTTCAAGGACCTGGGCCTGGTCATCGTGGACGAGGAACAGCGGTTCGGCGTCGAACACAAAGAAGCACTGAAGAAGATGCGTACCAACGTGGACGTGCTGGCTATGTCCGCGACGCCGATCCCGCGGACCTTGGAGATGTCGCTGACCGGCATCCGCGAGACGTCCACTCTGGCCACCCCGCCGGAGGAGCGGCATCCGGTGCTGACGTACGTGGGCCCGTACACGGACAAGCAGACGACCGCGGCGATCCGGCGCGAGCTGATGCGCGAAGGACAGGTCTTTTTCGTGCACAACCGCGTCTCGTCCATCGAGCGGCAGGCGGCACGGATTCGGGAACTGGTCCCCGAAGCGCGGGTGGAAGTGGCGCACGGGCAGATGAGCGAGTCCCGGCTGGAACAGATCATCGTCGATTTCTGGGAAAAGCGGTTCGACGTGCTGGTCTGCACCACCATCATCGAAACCGGGCTGGACATCTCCAACGCCAACACGCTGATTGTCGACCGCGCGGACCGGTACGGCCTCTCCCAACTGCACCAGCTGCGCGGCCGGGTGGGCCGCGGCCGGGAGCGGGCCTACGCCTACTTCCTGTTCGACGCCGAGAAACCGCTTGGCGAAGTGGCGCTGGAGCGGCTCAAGGCGGTGGCGGCGCACAACGAACTGGGCGCGGGCATGCAGCTGGCTCTGAAGGACCTGGAAATCCGCGGTGCAGGCAATCTGCTCGGCGGGGAACAGTCCGGGCACATTGCCGGCGTCGGGTTCGATCTGTACATCCGGCTGGTCGGCGAGGCCGTGGCCGATTTCCGCGGCGAAACCGAGCAAAAGGTTGCCGACATGAAAATCGAGCTGCCGGTGAACGCCCACCTGCCGCACGACTACGTGCCGGGGGAGCGCCTGCGCTTGGAGGCCTACCGGAAGCTGGCGCAGGCGGCCACGGACGAGGCCATCGCCGAAGTGGTTGCCGAACTCACCGACCGCTACGGCGAGCTGCCGGAGCCGGTGCAGAACCTCGTCGCCGTGGCACGTTTCCGGGTCCGGGCCCGTGCCGCCGGACTGACCGATGTGGCGGTGCAGGGCAACTTCATCAAGTTCGCGCCGGCGGCCCTGCCGGAATCCAAGGCGATGCGGCTCACCCGGATGTACCCCGGCTCGCAGGTGAAACCCGCGCTGGACTTCATCCTGATCCCCAAGCCCAAGACCGCCAGGATCGGGGGCAAGGACCTGGCCGACCAACAGATCCTGGAGTGGGCGCAGGGTGTGATCGACGCGGTGTTCACCGACTAGCGGCGCCGCTTGCTAGGCAGCCAAGGCCGCATAGCGGCCGTCGGCGTCGAGCAGTGTTTCGTGCGTGCCACGCTCCACAATGCGTCCCGCCTCAAGGACAGCGATTTGGTCCGCGTTGCGCACGGTTGAGAGCCGGTGGGCGATGGTGATGGTGGTCCGGCCGGCAGCCAGCCGGTCGAACGCCTGCTGCACGGCGTGCTCGGTCTGCGTGTCCAACGCGCTGGTCGCTTCGTCCAGCACCAGCACCGGCGGGTTGCGCAACAGCGTGCGGGCAATGGCAATGCGTTGCTTTTCGCCACCGGAGAACCGGTGCCCGCGTGAACCGACGATGGTGTCATAAGCGTCCGGCAATGCCACGATATGGTCGTGGATCTGGGCGTCCCGGGCCGCCTGCTCGATGTCGGCATCACTGGCATCCGGCTTGGCGTAGCGCAGGTTTTCACGCACCGTCGTGTGCAGCAGGTAGGTGTCCTGGCTGACCACTCCCACGATGCGCGCCAGATCGGCCAACCGCATGGACTTCAGGTCCACGCCGTCGATGGTGATGCGCCCCGCCGTCGGGTCATGCAGGCGGGCCACCAAGGCGGCCAGGCTGCTCTTTCCCGAACCGGTCGGTCCCACCAGGGCCAAGGCGGAACCGGCAGGGACGGCCAGGTTCACCTGCCGGAGGGCCGGTGTTTCGCTGTCCGGGTAGCTGAAGCTGACGTCCTCGAAGCGGACGTGTCCGGCCACTTGTGAAGGCTCAACCGCGGCCGGCGAGGCCGGTTCGGTGATCTCCACCGGCAGGTCCAGATACTCGAAAATCCGAGCAAAGAGCGCCAGCGAACTGGTGACGGTGATCGTGACGTTCAGCAGTCCCAGCAGCGGGCGGAACAACCCGCCTTGCAGCGCGCTGAAGGCCACCACGGTGCCGATGCTGATGTTCCCTGCCGCCCCGGGCAGGCCGGCGGCGAAGTAGATGACGGCCGGTACCGCGGCGAAGATGATGCTCATGGTGGCCATGCGCCAGCGTCCGGCTAATTCCGATCGAAGTTCCAGATCGGTCAACCGGTCGGATGACGCCGAGAACCGGGCTGCGAGGTCGTCCCCGGTGCCCAGGGTCTTGCTCAGTTGGATGCCGCTGACCGAGAGCGACTCTTCGATGGTCACATTCATGTCTGCCAGTTCCCGCTGGCGGCGGGCGGTTAGGGCCCGCCGAACCTTGGCCACCCTGCGGGTCAGCACCACTGCCGGCGGCATCACCAGCAGCGAGATCAGCGACAGTTGCCAGGACAGTGCCGCCATGGCGACGGCGGTGGCGACGACGGTGGTCAGGTTGGTCGCGATGCCGGTGGCGGTCGACGTGACGACGGACTGCATGCCACCGATGTCTTGGGTGATGCGGGATTGGATCTCCCCGCTGCGTGTCCGGGTGAAGAAGCCAACAGACTGGCGCTGCAAGTGGGAGAAGACATCCGTGCGCAGGCTGTGCATCACGTGCTGGCCCACTTTGGTGGCAATCCAGGTCTGCAGCACGCCGAACAAGGCGGTGACGGCCGCGACGGCCATCATGCCTGCGGTCAGCAGGGCCAGCAGTGGCAGTTGCTGCTGGGGCAGGGCCGTGTCGATGACGGCGCGCAGCAGGAACGGCGAGGCCATGGCGGCGGCCGAGGAAGCAACGATGATGGCCGTGACCAAGGCCAGCTGTCCCCGGTAGGGACGGAAGAGGGCCACAATCCGCTTAAGCGGAACGTGCCGTGCTTGCTCTTTTTCTGCAGCCGTCGGTTCCTTCACGGGACCGCGGCCGGGGTTCATTCCGAATGTTTCCGTCGGAACCACCTCGTTTCATGATGGTGGGGTTGCGAGGCAACTGCCCATATTGCTGAGGTTACCTCACTATGAGGCTACAACAGGGAAACTTGATAGCCTATTCCCGTGGCTGATGACAATCTACTCGACGCGTTCTGGGCCGTGTCGCGCCAACTGAGGAAAGCCACCCGGCAGGGGATGGACCCGCTGGGGGTGGCGCCGTCGCAAGCGCGCGCGCTTCGTATGCTCCGCCATCACGGCTCGATGCGCCTGGGCGAACTCTCCGAGCGGCTCCGGATAGCACCGCGATCGGCCACCGAGATTGTCGATGGCTTACAGGAGCGCGGTTGGTGCGTCCGCGAGCCCGATCCGACCGACCGGCGCGCCACGGTGGTTGTCCTCACCGAGGCAGGGCAGGACATCGGACGGGCCATCCGAAGAGTCCAAGTGAAACATGCGGAAGAATACTTTGCCGCGCTGTCCGCGGCGGAGCGCTCAGAACTCTCGGCGCTCCTGGGCAAGCTGACAGCGGCCGAAGGCTAAAACGCTAGCGGAGGAACAAGAACCAGAGAACGGCTGCCGCAGCGGCAAGGACGACGGCGGTAGCCACGGCCCAAGCGGCGCCGCGCCCCTTCCCCCGCTTGGTTCCGGGCGCGGGCTGGGCATCGGTACGAACGTACCGGGTTGTGCCATCGGCTTGGCCGGAGGCCGGCGGAACCACCTGAATGAGGCCGGTACGCAGTTCACGCCGGGCAGGCAGGGGAGTTCCGGAGGGGGCGGAGACCAGCGGCACTACCGGGATCATCCCGGTGGGCGGGGCTGGTTCAGCGGCGCCGGTGCGGACGTCGCGGCGGCGCGGGAACGGCGTGCCGTCGGGAGTGGGACTCATCAACTCGACTTTCAACCGGGCAACCGGAGGTCAGGGAAGGTTGGACAGCACAGTGGCCCGGTGATCTACACGGGATGGTGCCTACAGCCATCCTATGTCTGGCGAGGGCCGAATTCGGGGAAGCCGGGCGTGCGTAACATCTCAATGCCGCATCATTTACGGCCATCGAATGTTCGAAGGGGCGGCGGTCGGGCTCGGCTCCATCCGGTGCGGCACCCGGGCGGAGCCCTGGGGAAAACATGCGTGCGGAGCAAACAGAGCGGATGGAATCTTCTTGTGATGGATTCGCCCTGTTTGTTCCCGGGACCGGCGCGTATCCTGACGCTAAGGGAACGTACTAAAAGGCCATCGTTCCGTCGTGATCGAAGGGGTGCTTCATCATGGTAGATCTGGGCTTGGTGTGGCTGTTCGGCCTCCTGCTAGTGGCCATCGTGGCAATGCTGGCCATCCTGGTGGTCCGGGCGTTTATGGGGCTGCGCCCAAGCACCGTGGAGGATGCTGTTGCAGTGGCTTCTGCAGCCGGCAGGATGGAGAGACCGCACGGACGCAGCACCGCGCGGCAGATTCTGGACCAGCGCTTTGCCCGGGGCGAGCTGACTGCTGACGCATACCGCGAGGGACTGCGGGTCTTGGGCGAGGACCGTTAGCCGCCCGCAGGCAGCGCCTGTATATATTGGTCCAGGGTGTCTCCGCGCAGCGCCCGGCCGACGGCCGCAATGGCTGCTTCGTCGCGCAGCACAATCGACTGCCCGTCGTCGGACGTGCCGATGCCGGCCGTGGGAAGAGTGAACATCTTGATGTCGTCTGCCCGCAGGTCGCGGAGTTCCAGGGCAAGAGCTGCGACGCCTGCAGCATTCAGCCCGTCGTCCACGGCCACGTAGGGAGCGGTCTTGGAGACCACGTCGCTGATCCGGCCAGGATTGGTCAAGGTCTCCATGGTCAGGAACTTCGCCAACGCGGCGCGGATAAATTCCTGCTGGTTGCGCACCCGTTGATAGTCTCCGTCCGAGTAGGCGTAGCGTTCGCGCACAAAAGCCAGCGCCTCCTGGCCGTTCATCAGCTGTGGACCTGCATCGAATCGCCGGCCGGGCAAGTGGCTTGAGTCAAAGGCCTGGCCCACGGTGATCTCAACCCCGCCCAGGGACTCCGTCAGTGAGCCAAACCCCTCAAAATCCATCACAGCTACGTGGTCTATCCGGGTGCCGAACATCTCTTCCACCACGCGCACGGCCAGCGGCGCTCCGCCATGGGCGTATGCGGCATTGACTTTCGCTTCGCCATAGCCGGGGATGTCGGTCCACAGATCACGCATGATGGACATGACCTGCAGCTGTTGCCGGTCGGCCGGCAGATGGAGCAGCATCATGGCGTCTGTCCTGCTGTCTTGGGAGCTGGCGACGAGCGGGTCTCCATCGGATGCCACCGTGTCCGTGCCGAGCAGCAGAATGTTGATGGGGGAGCGCGAGTCGGGCCGGGGTTCCGCGGCAGCTGGCCGCAGAGAGGCCTCCGGGAACGCTTGGGGTATTCGCACGGTCTGCGAATCGAAGGCGTTCGAGAGCTGCGCCAGATAGGTCACCGCGGCAGCGCCCCCGGCCGCCACTATCAAGACCATGGCCAACAGGACTGCGGCCACGCGTCGTCTCCACATACGGCCCCCCTCGCCGGTCCAACTCCGTCAGAGAATTCCTGGTTTGCCCGCCGTTGACACGAAGGCCTTGAACACGCCGGACAGGTCCTTCCCCGAAACCTTCTCGGCCAGCTTCCGGAAATCCTTGGGCGAGCCTGAACCGTCCCTGACCCACTGACGAAGGATCTTGGAGAAGTTCTTGTTGCCTACCTCGGTCCGCACCGCGTGCAAGGCCATGGCCGAGCGGGTCTGCAGGCTGGTGGAGAACAGGTTGTCCGGTCCCGGGTCGGACAACCTGAACTTCCAGAACGGGTCTGCGGCATCGATGTCTGCATAGAAATCGAAACTGTCCTGGGCGCTTCCGGGGTCCTGGTCGTCCGCCCAGAGCCATTGCGCGTAGGTCCCCAGACCCTGGTTGAGCCAGCTGTCCTTCCACCGGTCGATCGGCACCTGGCTGCCGAACCACTGCAGCGCGAGTTGCCGGACCACGAAGGAGTCGCCGCTGGCCTCGCTGTAGAAGTAATCCATCGGGTAGACCGGCCTGGCCTGGGTCTCCAGGGCGAAACCGAGGTCCTCGACGTTGTCGACGATGCCGCCGGCGCTGGTTAGCGGATATTTGCCGAACACTGAGGAGAGGAACTCGATCATCTCCGGCTGCTTGTCCAGCGACTGCTGGATCTTGTACCCCTGCGACGGCGGCGTGCTGCTCCCGGCCGTCCATTCGTTGTCGTTGCCGGGGCTTCCCTTGGGCACCGCCTTCGGGCTCCAACCGTCCCAGCGGTCGCCGTCGCTGTCGAAGGAGGTTGAGCCGTTGCCGCCGGTCAGCTGGATGTCCTCGACAAAGACGCCGTCGTTCTGTCCGGTGATGTCGCTGGCATATGTGATGGAAAGCTCCACATCCTCACCGGCAAAGTCCGTCAGATCGAACTCCCAGCGCTCCCAGCCGTCACTGGTACCGGTGGCCGCCCACCACTGTCCGGTGGACCCCTTCGCGGAACAGGTACCGTCGTCGTCGCTTTGGTAATGCGTCAGGAATGGATGGACCTGATGCCAGGCCGGGCACGAATTTCCGGTGCTGTCCTGTGCGAATCCGGTGGTGTCCTTCAATGTGGTCCAGTTGTCCTTGCCCGGTGTACGCGCCTCCACGAAGGCGTAGTCCCAGCCGGGTTCGGTGTCGCGGAGCATCCAAAAGGAGAACTCCGCGCCGTCATCGGGCACGCTGATCGTTTGGCTGAGGCGCTTGTAGCTGGCGTCGTCGGTTTGCGACCAGGCCAAGCCGTCCCCGTTGCGCGGAATGACCGTCTTCTTGAGCGCCGGGTCCATCGCGTCGACGTACTTGATGCCGCCCTCGGCATACTCGTCCAGGGCGAAATGCCCGACGGCGATGGTCGCCAGATGCGGCGACAGCGGCTCCTGGGCCTCCCACTGGTAGACAGTGCGGCCCGGGGTGCGACTGGTCCCGTGCGGCAGCCCGTTCGCTACCGCTTGCCATCCGTCCGGGACCGAGATATTGAATTCGTAGCTGGCACGGTCGCCGGGGTAGTTGTTGACCGGAAACCAGGTCGGCGCACTCCTCGGATGGCCCGTAATAATGGCTCCATCATTGGTGTGGATGAATCCTGCAGGACCGGGCAAAGCAAGTGTTTGGGGGACACCGGAATACTCCACCACCGTGGTGAAAGTCCGTCCGTCCGGTACGCCGCGGGCAGGTGTGACGTTGAGCTTGGTGCCTTCGTGCTCGAAGCGTGCTTCCAGCCCGTCAACGCTGACCGAATGGACCATCAGCCCGTCCAGATCCAAGCTGAAGCTGGCGAGGTCCTGGGTGGCGCGCGCCGTCATCGTCGCGTGGGCGCTGAGTTGGTCTGTCGGCGGGTCATACAGCAGGTCCAGCTGATAGTGGCTGGCGTTGTAGCCCGTATTGCCAGCGTCCGGGAAGTAGGGATCGCCGATGCTGGCAGCGCCAGGTTCAAAATAGGGCTGGTTTGGGTCGGGGGCTGCCGCAGCCGGAGCAGCCGGGAGCAGCAGGCAGGCGAGACCTAGGGCAGCACCCGCGGCAAGAACCCTACTGCGCCGAGTCATCTCTAGTTCGTCCCCCCATTCGGCCAGCGCATCCGGGCCGGACCCGCAATCAGCTAGGGTCGGCGGCATTGGCGCTGGCCATCCACCTAACATGCTCCTGTTTGCGGCCCCTGTCAACGGATGCGCGATGGGCCCGTACAGCTTGGCTGTACGGGCCCATTGTGGAAGGCGGAACTTGGAAAAACGCTACGGGCGTCCGATGCCCTTGAACGTCCAGCCGGCTTCACGCCAGGCCACGGGGTCCAGCACGTTACGCCCGTCCAGGATCTTTTTCTCGGTCATTTGGTTTGCCACAGCGGCCGGATCCAGCTCCCGGTATTCCTTCCACTCGGTCAAGAGCACCAGGACATGGGCACGGTCGATCGCGGTCTTCGTATCGGGTTCGTAGCTGAGCTCCGGGAAGCGCTGCTTGGCATTCGCCAAAGCCTCGGGATCGGTGACCGTGACGGTGGCCCCCTGCAACTGCAGTTGGGCGGCAACGGACAGTGCCGGGGAGTCCCTGACGTCGTCGGACTCGGGCTTGAACGCGGCTCCCAGCACAGTGATGCGCTTGCCGATCAGTGATCCTCCGGCCAGCTCGCGGGTCAGTTCGACAACCCGGCTGCGGCGCCGCATATTGATGGCATCGACCTCCCGCAGGAAGGTCAGGGCTTGATCCGCCCCGAGCTCGCCGGCCCGGGCCATGAACGCCCGAATGTCCTTGGGCAGGCACCCGCCGCCAAAGCCGACCCCCGCGTTGAGGAACTTGCGGCCGATGCGCTCATCCATGCCGATCGCATCGGCTAAGGCAGTGACGTCGGCGCCGGCGGCGTCGCACACCTCCGCCATGGCATTGATGAAGGAGATTTTGGTGGCCAGGAAGGAGTTCGCGGCCGTCTTGACCAGTTCGGCCGTGGCGTAGTCCACCACCAGTCTGGGCGTCCCTTGCGACAGGGGCACAGCATAGACCTCGTCCAGGGCTGCGGTGGCTGCTTCGCCGGCGGGTCCGGAGGGAACGCCGTAGACGAACCGGTCGGGCGTCAACGTATCTTTCACCGCGTGGCCCTCCCGCAGGAACTCCGGGTTCCATGCAAGGACAGCCTCCGGAGCGATCTCCTGGACTTCATCAGCCAACCGGGCGGCGGTGCCCACCGGCACGGTGGACTTGCCGACGACCACGTCACCGGGATTCAAGTGTTCAGCCAGCGACGTGAAGGCGGCGTCGACGTAGCGGAGGTCTGCGGCGTTCTCGCCTTTGCGCTGGGGCGTGCCCACGCAGACGAAGTGCACGGCGGCACCCGCGGCCGCTGCCATCTCCGTGCTGAAGGCAAGACGGCCGGTTTGCTGCGCATCCGTCAGCAACTCCGGCAGCCCAGGCTCAAAAAACGGTGCCCGTCCCGCCTGCAACTCGCTGATTCTGCGCGCATCCACGTCGATCCCGATCACGTCGTGCCCGAGTTTGGCCATGGCGGCCGCGTGAACGGCACCGAGGTAGCCACACCCGATGACGGAAATACGCATACTGGTCCTTTGTCCGTGCGGTGAGAGACTAGTTCGACTTTATCCTGTTACCGGGCGCCGGTTGCGCCGCTCCAACCAGGCATACGCCAGCACCGTGCCCAGCGCGGCTCCCAGCGTGTTCACCCATACATCCTGCAGGGAGGCATACCGATCGGGCAGGAACGACTGCTGGCACCATTCGATCGCGGCGGAGAACACCATTGCTCCTGCCGGCGTGAGCCAGCGTAATCCGGAGGGCAGCATCAGGGCAGCCAGGAAACCAAGCGGGACGAACATCACAACGTTGGCGCCAGACTCCACCAGGCCGTAGTCGAACCAGTCCGGCAGCCCCGCGCGGTGCAGCGCCGACAGGACTTCCTGGATCAAGCCCCGAGCGGCCGCGTCCACCGGCGTAGGCCACAACACGACGAGGGCGACACCGAAGACGTAGACGGCCAGCATCGCAGCCGTGAGGGCGCGGGCGCCTGCCGCAGGTGAGCCAAACCGCATGGGCGTCCTTCCCCTCAGGCCGACCGGGCTGAACAGGTCAGGCAGCAGGCCATCATGCTACCGCTGAGGGCAATTTGGTCCATTTTTGTTGGTTTCAGCACCCAAACCATTGCCAACTCTTTTGCAATTGCTTCAGATCGGGTAGCTTCCGGGCAGGATCTTGCTACGGGGATAGCGGGGTCCATCATCGCACCCTATGGAGGAACCAGCATGAAAACTCACCGTTTCAGGCGCGGAGCGGCCATCACCGCCGCTACCGCTTTGGCCCTCGGGATCGGGCTGCCGGCCCAGGCCGACAACGGAACGGATACCAGCGCCCTGCGGGACGCTGTCACCGCCGAGAACATCTTTAGCCATCTACAGGCTCTGCAGGACGTGGCCGATGCCAATGGCGGCAACCGCGCCGCGGGCACCCCCGGCTACGAGGCATCGGCCCAGTACATCGAGGCGCAGTTGACGGCCGCCGGCTACACCCCGGTTCGGCAGACGTTCTCCTACGAACGCTTCGTGCTCAACAGTGCGGACTTCGAGCAGGTGGCGCCGACGCCGACCGTCTACACGATGTCAGAGGACTTCCTGGCGATGGATTACTCCGGCTCCGGCGACGTGACCGCACCGGTTACAGCGGTGGACATTAATCTGGCAGGGGACAGGGCGTCCACCAGCGGCTGCGAGGCCACCGACTTTGCCGGCTTCCCGGCAGGAAACATCGCGTTGATCCAGCGGGGTAGCTGCGACTTCGCGGTAAAGGTGGCCAATGCCGCGGCGGCAGGAGCCGTGGCGGTGGTGATCTTCAACCAAGGTAACGGCGGTACCCCGGACCGGCTTGAACTGTTCGGCGGTACGCTGGGCACGCCGCAGGCCATCCCCGCGGTGACCACCAGCTTCGATCTGGGTGCTGAACTGGCCGGTACGGTCGGCCTCGAAGTGCGCGTCGCCGTGGACGCTGAAATCGTCCAGACCGAGACGTTCAACATTCTGGCCGACACGGCTGGACGTGCGGACCGCACAGTGGTGGTCGGCGCCCACCTGGATTCGGTCTCGGAGGGCCCGGGCATCAACGACAATGGTTCGGGCAGCGCGGCGATTCTGGAAACTGCGCTGCAGATTGCAGCCAGCGGAGACGAGCCGCGCAACCGGGTGCGGTTCGCCTTCTGGGGCGGTGAAGAAGACGGCTTGCTTGGATCCGAGTACTACGTCTCCCAGCTGACGCAGAAGGACATCAAAAACCATGCGCTGAACCTGAACTTCGACATGGTCGGTTCGCCGAACGCCGTCCGCTTTGTCTACGACGGCGACGGCGATGCGTTCGGGCTGACCGGACCGAATGGGTCGGCGAACGTCGAGCACATCTTCGAAGACTATTTCGCCTCGCAGGGACTGGCCACGGAGCCGACGGCGTTCGATGGCCGCTCGGACTACTTCGCGTTCATCAACAACGGTATCCCCGCCGGCGGCTTGTTCACCGGTGCCGAGGAGATCAAGACCGAGGAGCAAGCAGCCATCTACGGAGGTACAGCGGGTGAGCCGTATGATCCCTGTTACCACCAGGCCTGCGACACCATCGACAACGTCGACCCCGTAGTTCTCGAACAAATGGCCGACGCGATTGCGCACAGCACGCTGACCTTCGCGGAGACCACCTCGGCGGTGAACGGCACCGCCAAGGGCAAGGGCAAGGGAACCGATACCAGCAAGATGCTGTTCAAGGGCCACCAGGCCATTCGTTAAGAGCCAGGCATCATCCGGCCAGCTGCCGGCATCAGCGGTTTACGCCGGCAGCTGGCTCAGGGAGGCCGCCTTCGGGTGGCCTCCCTTTTCGTCGCGCAACGGGATGGAGACCCGGAACGTGGTGCCGGATCCGAGCACGCTGCTAAAGGTCAGCGTGCCGCCGTGTGCCTCGGCAATCGACTTGCTGATGGCCAACCCCAGCCCCAGGCCGGGGATCGCAGCTTGCCGGACAGAACTGGTCCGGAAGAACTTGGTGAAGACTTCAGCCTGGTCGGCTTCCGACATGCCCATTCCCGTGTCGCTGACCTCCAGCACGGCTGCGCCGTCGGATTCCAGCGTCCGCACGGTGACCCGGCCGCCACCAGGCGAGTACTTGATGGCGTTGGAGAGCAAGTTGTCCAGAACTTGTCCGATCCTGGTGGGATCGACGTCGGCTACCACCGGCCCGGCGGCATCGATCACCAATTCCACGCCGGCATGTTCTGCCCTGGGAAGCGCCGAGGCGACGCTGCCCGCCACGATCTCTGCCAGTGCGGTGCTGCGCGGTTCAATGCTCAGAGTGCCCGCCGCGGTGAAGAGCAGATCTTCCACAAGTTGGAGCAGGCGCTCGGAATTGCGCATCGCGATGGTGAGGGAATGGTTGACGTCGTCCGGCAGTTGGTCGGCGTCCTCGAGGGCGAGATCCAGATAGCCCATGATGGAGGTCAGCGGTGTGCGAAGCTCGTGGGTGACGCTGGAGACGAACTCTTCCTTGACCGTGAGCGCGTTGACCAGGTCGGTGACGTCGCTGAAGGCCATGACGGTTCCGTCGAACCGGCCGGCATCGTCCTGCATGGGGCGGGCTGTGCACAACATGGCCCGTTGGTTTTCGCCGGCGCCGATCCACACCAAAACGTCCGAAAAGGTCTCCCCGCGCACGGCCCGGCGGATGGGCCGGTCCTCAAGCGCGAACGGCGTCTTTCGGTCGGCTTCGAAGACCAGCAGATCGGCCTCGTCCGGGTTCTCGATCCCCTGCGGCATGGCCACCGAGCGGTCCCGCTGCTGCTGCACGTTGCTCAGAATGTCGCGCCCGTTGGCGTCGGTGACAAGGACGCCCACGGCAACGGCGTTCAAGACGGTATCCAGCCGGCGCACGTGGACTTTGCTCTCTTCCAGCAAGGCGCGCAGTTCGCGGTCTTTGCGAGCCAAGGTCTGTTGCTGCGCCGTCGAGCTCAAGGCGAAAACGGAGGCGGTGACGGACACCGTCAAGGTCACAATCGGGATCAGGGCCGGGCCGGCCAGAGCTTCAGCTGTCACCGGCTCCGGTCCGGTGAACACCGGGATCCAGATGATCAGTAGCGGGGCAGCAAAACTGATGAGGCGCGCAGCGGTGGGCGCGATTTCCGACCATGCCATCCAGAAAACCGGAAAGACGGCCAGCAGGCTGATCCCGGAAAGCGCCGACCCGCTGCCCTGGCGGAGGAATCCGATGGCCACGAAATCCAGCAGCGGGATCACCCAGTAGGAGGGGTAGGGCAGCCGATCCCACGGCACGACAGCGCTGAGGATCCACAAAGCGCTGACGCCGGCCAAACCGGCGATGAAGTGCGGGTTGGACAACAGTTCCGGGAAGAACACCGCAGTGAGCACAGCCGTGAGCGCCACAGACACGCACAGCGGCAGATGGCTCAGGACGACCCGTGCACGGAGGGATAGCTCATGGAACTGCTGGCGGCCGATCAGCAATGACACCAGTGGGCTTGGTGCGGCAGACACGCTCGAAGATCCCCCTCCTCCGGGCAGCCCACCTGCCGGCTACTCTGCGGGGCACGGGCTGGCCATAACTGGTTCAGTATGGCACGGGCCTGGCTGCAGATAGCGGAACCGTACGCTGTGTGACGCGGGTCGCAACGGCAGTGCCGCAGCGAGCCGGAGGCGACCCGGAGTCAGCTGGTTGCGCCCCGGCCCTGCTGATAGACGTCCGGCACGCCGTCCTGGTCGGCATCGGCGGTCTCCAACTCCTCGACCTGGCGGTAATGCCGGTTGCGGGCACGCAGCAGGATCGCAGCCAGCACGGCCGAGGCCAGCGAACCGGCCAACACGGCCACCTTCGCGTGGTCGTGGTGTTCGCTGCCGAGGGTGAAGCTCAGGTCATTGACCAGCAGCGAAACGGTGAAGCCCACCCCGGCCAGCACCGCCACACCGAGCACGTCGATCCACTTCAATGACGGATCCAGGCTGGCCTTGGTGGACTTTGTCAGCACCCAGGTGGTGAACATGATGCCCAGCGGCTTGCCGATCACCAGTGCTGCGGCAATGCCGATAGCCACCGAATCGGTGAAAGTGCGGCTGATGCCTTCCCAGCCTCCGAGGGCCACACCGGCGGCGAAGAATGCGAAAACCGGCACCGCGAACCCGGTGGAGAGCGGCCGGAAGCGGTGTTCCAGTTGTTCAGCCAGCCCGGGGCCGGCGTCCGGGCCGCCGTGTTTCTTGCTGCGCAGCACCGGGACCATGAAGCCGAGCAGTACACCTGCAACAGTTGCGTGCACGCCGGAGGAGTGCATCAGCGCCCAGGTGACGATGCCGAGCGGAAGCAGGATCAGCCACGCCGCCAGATGGCGTTGGGCAAAGAACTTGGGGAATCTGTGGGTCAGGAACGCGAAGGCGCCCAGCGGCAGCAACATCCACAGCAGGTACGGCACCTGGACGTCGGAGGAGTAGAAGAACGCGATGATGGCGATCGCGATCAGGTCGTCCATCACGGCCAGGGTCAGGATGAAGATCCGCAGCGCACTGGGCAGATGCGAGCTGATCACGGCAAGGACCGCGACGGCGAAGGCAATGTCCGTCGCCGTCGGGATGGCCCAGCCGCGCAGGGCTTCAGGACCGGCGCTCAGGTTCACGATCACGAAGATCAGGGCAGGCACCGCGACTCCGCCGAAGGCCGCCGCAATGGGGACGATGGCGCGGGCCGGGGAACGGAGGTCGCCCGCCACGAACTCACGCTTGAGTTCCAGGCCGGTCAGGAAGAAGAAGATCGCCAGCAAGCCGTCCGAGGCCCAGTGGCCGATGCTGAGGTTCAGGTGAAGGGCTTCGATGCCGATCTGGAAGTCGCGGATGGCGAAATAGCTGTCGGCTGCGGGAGAGTTGGCCCAGATGAGTGCCGCGACGGTTGCGATCAGCAGCAGGATCCCGCCCACCGTTTCCTTGCGCAACAGTTCGCTGATCCGGAGGAACTCGGGATAGCTGCCGCGGCCGAGGATGGTCTTCTGGCCGGAAGGTGGGGGAGTTGCCATGCATGGCTCCTGACGGTTGGTCGCCCTGAGGGCTCGGTCGATTACCCGACGACCAGACTTCCCGTCACACCGTTTGCCAGTTTACACGTCCGGCACCGGCTGGCGCCGTCGTGCTTAAAAGCGCCGGGCGCGCAGCCAAGGGGGCAGATCCTGCCGTGCCCTTGGCTGCGCGCCCGGGAAAGCCTTGAGTGTTGCCTCAGGCGTCGTGGTATGTGTCGGAGCGCCCGATGATTTGCTTGGGGATGAAGAACGCCAGCGTGAACAGGCCCAGTCCGATGGCGAACGCCGGGATGGGGCCGATGACCGATTCCAGACTGAAGGCGTACAGGGAACCGAAGAAAATCAGCATGATGACCACGAACGTGATGATGTTGCTGACCAAATGTCCCTCGCCCGAATGGGTGCGCTGCTTGGGATGGGCCATGGGGTGTTTCTCCTCAATAGTGCGATGCGGCATCAGTAGCCGCCGGCGGCTTGCTCACCCTTAACAATAGCCACTGATGAGCTGGCACCAATTCGTGTTGCGCCGGCCCGGAGCATGGCGCGCGCGTCATCGATGGACCGCACGCCGCCGGAAGCCTTGACACCCAGGTGCGGACCCACGACATCACGCATCAGCGCAATATCCTCAGCGGTCGCGCCGCCGCCGCTGAAACCGGTGGAAGTCTTGACGAAGTCCGCGCCGGCCTCGGCCGCTGCTTCGCACACCATCCGCTTTTGCTCGTCGGAGAGCAGATGGGTTTCCAGAATCACCTTGAGGATGGCGCCGCCGGCGTGGACGGCATCGGCCACCGCTGCTATGTCCGCCAAGACCGCGTCACGGTCATTCGCGCGGGCGGCGGCAATGTCGATCACCATGTCGATCTCGTCGGCGCCGTCGAGGTTGGCGCCGCGGGCCTCGTAAACCTTCACGTCGGTAGGCGTGGCACCGAACGGGAAGCCGATCACCGAGCAGGTCTTGACGCCAGACCCCTTGAGCGTGCTGTGCACCAAAGCAGTCCACAGGGGGTTCACGCAGACTGCGGCGAAGCGGTATTTCACCGCCTCCTCGCAGACGGTGATGATGTCCTCGCGGGAAGCTTCAGGCTTCAGCAGGGTGTGGTCAATGACCGCAGCGATCGACGTCGGGTCGTGATAGGTCTCGCTCGGCGCGGATCCGGGTGTGCTGCCTTCAGACATGGCCATCCCTTTCATCTGCTGGGTCCAGGAACATCCATCCTTGCATATCGAAGACACCTGCTGGGGGAGCCCAGCGCACAGCTCCGCCCGGGCAGGCGGCGCAGGGCCTACCTGTCAGTGCCTGCCGCCGGTCGGATGGCCGTGCTGTTCGGCGTCGCGCCGGTGTTCCTCGAGCTTGTCCTCGGCGTCCTTCCGCCGGCGGGCAATGGCACGCTCGTCGTCGGCCGGGCCGTGTTCTTCCGACGCCCTGTGTTCCGGCTTGTCGTCGGGACTCGGGTGCCTGCCCCCCGAGGCTGGCGAATAGTCCTCATCAATGGCCATTGCAGCATCGTCCCACAGTCGTGCCTAGCGCAAAAGGTGCTATTCCGCCAGTCCGAGGGCTGCCCGGATCTCCGCCTTGATCGCCTGCAGAGCGTCTGCCGCCTCGGCGCGCACGGCCGGCAGTTGCGCCGCCGATCCGACCGGCCGGATGACCTCCAGATAGCACTTGAGCTTGGGCTCGGTGCCGCTGGGGCGGATGATCACCCGGGTCTGGTCCCGGCTGAGGAACAGCATCCCGTCGGTGGGCGGCAGCGCTTCGCTGCCCAGGGACAAGTCCGTGCTGGCCGTCACCGGGGACCCGGCGAATGACGACGGCGGCTGCTCGCGGAGCCGGTCCATCATGGCCGGAATCAGGGCCAGGTCCTCCACCCGGACGCTGAGCTGGTCGGTGGCGTGCAGTCCGTAGCGCAGGGCCAACTCGTCGAGCATGTCGAAGACCGTGCGGCCGGAGGCATGCACATCGGCGGCCAGCTCCGCGAGCAGCAGGGCCGCGGACATGCCGTCCTTGTCACGGACCAGATGCGGTGCCACGCAGTAGCCCAGGGCTTCCTCATAGCCATAGACCAGCCCCGGGACGCGGGAGATCCACTTGAAACCGGTGAGGGTCTCCACATGTTCCACGCCCGCATCCGCCGCGATCTTGCCCAGCAGGCGGGACGAGACGATGGAATTGGCGAAGACGCGGCTTTGGCCGGACGCGCCGTTGTCAGGGGGCAGCTGGTCCTGACCGGCGGAGCGTGCCGCCATGTGGGCGCCGAGCAGGGCACCGACCTCGTCGCCGCGCAGCATCCGCCATGCCCCGGTCTCGGGATCTTTGGCCGCCAGGGCCGCGCGGTCGGCATCGGGGTCGTTGGCGATGACCAGATCGGCATCGACGTCCGCCGCGGTTTCCAAGGCCAGGTCGATGGCTCCGGCTTCCTCCGGGTTGGGGAAGGCCACGGTGGGGAAAGCCGGATCCGGGTCCGCCTGCGCGGCAACCATGGTGACCTCGGTGAATCCAGCCTGCTCAAAGACCGCCCGCATGGTGGCCCCGCCCACCCCGTGCATGGGGGTGAGCACGATCTTCAGTCCCCGCTGCGGGAACAGCCGAGCATCGGCCAGGGCGGTAACGGCCGCGGTGTAGTCATCGGCGATCGCGGCAGGCAGGACGGTCCAGCCGTCTTCCGCCAGCCGGACCGATTCCAATGCCGGGCCGTAGTCGATCCGGGCGGCAATCTCGGCGTCATAGGGTGCCACAATCTGAGCCCCGCGCCCGCCTTCGTCCACGGCGCGTCCGCCCAGGTAGACCTTGTAGCCGTTGTCGTTGGCCGGGTTGTGGCTGGCGGTGACCATCACGCCCGCTTCGCAGCCCAGCGCCCGGACCGCGTACGCCAGCACCGGAGTCGGCAAGGCCGAGGGCATGAGGAAGGTTTCGATCCCGGCGGCAGTGAAGATGGCAGCGGATTCGGCGGCAAAAACATCAGAGTTCCGGCGCGCGTCGAAGCCGACCACGGCGCGCGGGGTGTAGGCGCCGTCGGCGGTGTCCAGCAGGAACCGGGCCAGCCCGGCCGCGGTCCGGCGCACGACGACCCGGTTCATCCGGAACGGGCCCGCGCCCAAGGCCGCCCGGAGTCCGGCGGTACCGAAGGCGAGGGGACCGGAAAACCTGTCAGCCAATTCGGCCCGGGCATCGGCGGCATCCTGCCCATCGCCGCCAGCAGCGGCCACCAAGTCCTGCAGTTCCTGCCGGGTCTGCGGATCCGGGTCCGCCTCCAGCCAGGCGAGGGCAGCTGCCATGAGCTCGTCGGTTGTTGCGGTCATGTCGCTTCCGCTCACAGCTTGGCGACGATGCCGGCCAGCAGGCGGGAGATGCGCGGTCCTGCGGCCTGTCCGGCTTCGATGACCTCGGCGTGGCTGAGCGGAGTGTCGCTGATGCCGGCGGCCAGGTTGGTCACCAGCGAAATGCCGAAGACTTCCATGCCGGCATGGCGGGCGGCAATGGACTCCAATGCCGTCGACATGCCCACCAGATCGGCGCCGATCCGCTTGGCGTACTGGACTTCCGCCGGGGTTTCGTAGTGCGGGCCGGTGAACTGTGCGTATACGCCTTCGTCCAGGCTGGGGTCGACTTCCCGGGCCACAGCGCGGAGCCGCTGCGAGTAGAGGTCGGTCAGGTCCACGAACGTAGCCCCTTCCAGCGGTGAAGCGGCCGTGAGGTTGATGTGGTCGCTGATCAGCACCGGCGTTCCCGGTGCCCATGCCGGGTTGAGTCCGCCGCAGCCGTTGGTCACGACCAGCGTCTTGCAACCGGTCGCTGCGGCGGTGCGGACGCCGTGGACGACGGCGCGCACACCCTTGCCCTCGTAGTAGTGGGTGCGGGCTCCGAGCACCAGGACACGTTTGCCGTCCGGGGTCAGGACGGACCGGATAGTGCCCACGTGGCCTTCCACGGCGGGGGCGGAGAATCCGGGGATGTCTGCGGCCGGAATCGTATGCGTAGTCTCGCCGATGAGGTCGGCGGCCTCGCCCCAGCCGGAGCCGAGCACCAGCGCCACATCATGGGTATCAACGCCGGTCTGCTGGGCCAGGAAAGCGGCTGCCGCGGCGGCCAGTTCAAAGGGATCTGTAGTCACAGCACCTAACCTACCCGGTGCCCAACTGCTGCTGAAAGCAGCGGGCGCGGCTCCGCCGTCGTCGAACGGACCTTCCGGGAGCCCGCGCTCGGCTTCAAGGCAGTCAGCCCTGCTGCGCAGGCGGTGCAGGTTGAGGCCGTGAGGGGCATGCGACAGAATGAAGTCCGTGACTAGCCAAATAGATTTCAGTGCCCCGCGTCTGGCGATCCTGGGCGGGGGCCCCGGCGGGTATGAGGCGGCCATGGTGGCCAATTCGCTCGGCGCCAAGGTGACCATCATCGAGCGTCAAGGACTCGGCGGCTCGGCCGTGTTAACCGACGTGGTGCCGTCCAAGACCCTGATCGCCACCGCGGATGCCATGCGCCGGGTGGCCAGTGCCCATGACCTGGGTGTGCGGTTCGATGAGCATTCGAAGGCTGCCTACGCCGATCTGCGCACCGTGAACGACCGGTTGCTCAAGCTGGCCGAGAGCCAGTCGGCGGACATCCACCACGGCCTGGAACGTGCCGGCGTGCGGGTTATTCTGGGCGACGGCAAACTGGCCGGGCCGAACATGATCGTTGTCACCACCGATTCGGGGACCCAGACCGTGGAAGCGGATGCCATCCTGCTGGCCACCGGCGCAACGCCGCGGGAACTTCCCACTGCCAAGCCCGACGGCGAACGGATTTTCAACTGGGCCCAGGTTTATAACCTGACCGAGATTCCCGAACACCTGATTGTGGTCGGATCGGGCGTGACCGGCGCGGAGTTCGCCTCCGCCTACCGGATGCTGGGGACCAGGGTCACGCTGGTCTCCTCGCGCGACCGCGTGCTGCCCGGCGAGGACGCGGACGCCGCCGCGGTGCTCGAGGACGTCTTCGCCCGCAGCGGCATGACGGTGCTCTCCAAGTCGCGGGCTGCAGGGGTGGAGCGCACGGAGGACGGCGTGCTGGTCACGCTGGCCGATGGGCGTGTGGTCGAGGGCTCGCACTGCCTGCTGGCCGTCGGCGGTGTGCCGAACACCGCCGGGATCGGGCTGGAAGAGGCCGGGATTGCGCTGAGCGAGAGCGGCCACATCAAGGTAGATGGCGTTTCCCGGACCACGGCGCCGAACATTTACGCCGCGGGCGACTGCACCGGCGTCCTGGCCTTGGCATCGGTGGCCGCGATGCAGGGCCGGATCGCCGTGGCCCACCTGCTCGGCGACTACGTCAAGCCGCTGAAGCTCACCCAGGTGGCATCCAACATTTTCACCAGCCCCGAAATCGCCACCGTCGGCGTGACCGAAGAAGATGTCGCCTCCGGCCGGTACCAGGGCGACATCATCAAGCTCTCGCTGAACACCAACGCACGGGCCAAGATGATGAACGTCTCCGACGGCTTCGTCAAAATCATCGCCCGCCGAGGCTCCGGCACGGTGATCGGGGGAGTGGTGGTGGCCCCGCGGGCCTCCGAACTGATCTTCCCGATCGCCTTGGCCGTCACGCAGAAGCTGCATGTGGACGATGTCGCCAACACCTTCACGGTCTACCCGTCGCTGACGGGCTCGATTTCCGAGGCCGCGCGGCGCCTGCACGTCCACCTGTAGGCGGGGGGCTTCGCCGTCATTCCTGCATAAAGTGCGCCACATTGTCCGACTATGCGACTACAATCACCATTAAGTAGTGGTTGAAACGATGAACCATCGTAGATCGGTTGGGGGACAAGGAATGAGCGAGCAGCGAACTGCCGTCATTGTGGAGGACGACCTGGACATCAGGGAGCTGATCTCCACGGTGCTGTCCAGCTCCGGATTCACGGTTCACACGGCATCGTCCGGCATGGAGGGCGTGGCCGCGATCAAACGCCACAATCCGGATGTGGTCACGCTTGATCTCGGCCTGCCGGACATCGACGGCTTCGAAGTCGCCCGCCAGGTGCGGCGCTTCAGCGACACCTACATCATCATGCTGACGGCGCGGGCCGAAGAGCTGGACACGTTGTTGGGCCTGGAGACCGGTGCCGATGACTACCTGACCAAGCCGTTCCGCCCCCGGGAACTGCGTGCCCGGATCACCGCCATGCTGCGGCGCCCTCGCGCCACCAAGGACAACGACGGCGGTGTCACGGCGGGCGGGGAGACCCCCTTGGCCGACCTGGCCGCAACCAGCGCCGCTCCGATGCCGGAACCTGTCCTGCAGGCTGCCGGGGTGGGAGGCGGCGGACAACCCGGCCTGCAGCTGTCACCGTCCGGCGTGGCACCGGCCGCCGCCGGAACCGGCATGGCCCTTGCGGTCGCGGCCGAGGCCGGCGTCGAGTCCACCCCTGCGCTGGCAGTTCCGACCGCCGACGGAGTGCTGGAGCACAACGGGATTGTCGTGGACAACCGTTCCCGGACGGTCATCCGCTCCGGACGCGAACTGGACCTGACCCGCAGCGAATTCGACCTGCTCTACGCGTTGATGGAGAGCGGACGGGTGGTGCGGACGAAGGCCGATTTGGTTCGCCGGTTGCGCAACGAGCCGTACAACACGGGCGGCTACATTTCGGATTCCGACGAGCGCACCATTGAAGTGCATATGGCCAACCTGCGCCGCAAGCTCGGCGACGACACCAAGGCCCCGCGCTGGATCAAGACCGTCCGCGGTGTGGGCTACAGCCTGGCGCCCAAGAGGTAGGCGCTTCCGTCACCGAGCGGCCGCGGCTTTGGTCGCCCGCTTCAGCGGCGGGGTTGGTCCTGGAGAGTGCCCGGCCCGTTACTGCGCCAGGTGGTAGTTGCGCAGCTGCGCCGTGGTCGACATCCCGCACGCGCGCAGTTCGTCGAGCAGGGTGGCGGCGGCATCGAACAGTTCTCCCTGGACCAGTCCCTCAAAGTGCTCAGCCATCCGGCCAAGTCGGCCGGCCCCCACCATGCTGCTGGAGATCTTCAAGCTGAGGATGGCATCCATGGCATCTTCGGCATCCCGTGCCAGCACTGCGCCCGACACCCTGCCGTAACGGTGCTCCCACAGTTCCACGTAGTTGGTGATGAAGCGCCGGCGCATGCTGCCGTCATGGTCGCCGAGATCCGTCGAGAGTTTCTCCAGCACCGAGTCCACCACCAGCGGAACCTCTGCTGCCACGGCGGTCATGCCGCCCCCTCGGAGTCGGAAGCGGAAGGGCGCCCGGAATCGCGCATGGGACGGCACTCCTTCCAACTGGTTGCGTTTTCGAACTACCTCTAATCGTAGGGGACTTCCGTGTCCAACCGGGGCGGGCGTGCCAAACCTTGGGTAACTCTTGAGCACCAATTTTGGCTGCTGTCCGGTGGCGGGGCTATGGCGGCGCCGTCAGCGTGTCCGTGGGCGGCGCAGCGAGCGGCGCCTGTGCTGCCGGATGCTGCCGGATGTGGCCGGCGTCGCCCCCTGAGCCATCCGTCGCCGCCTCGAGGTGCTCAGCGAAAACTGATGGAGTCTTTCGGAAACATGATGCCCAGCTTAAGGAGCGTCGGTCAGAGTTTTGTCAGAGGTCACAGGTCGCATCAGGCCTGGACCTCGTCTCCGCAAGTCCACCATCCGTGGGGAACAGCAGCCCAGCACCTTGTGCATGGTCCGGAGGGAGTGCTCCGGGCGGGTCACGGTGCCGGGCTGCTGGTTCTCTATCTTCCGAGCCCGGCCCGCCGCAAAGCCTCGGCCATGGCGGTGTTGGCGGACGCTCCGCTACCGGACCCCCGCTGATCATGTCCGCCGGGCTTCTTGCCGTCCCGGCGTCCGGACCGGCCTCCACCCGAGCCCGAACGTGAGCCGTCCCTTGTGTCGCGTGCCTCCCCGGGGCGGCCGGCCTGGCCAGCACCCCGGCGCTGCTCCCCGGCGGGCGCTTCGTCGTCGAGCCGAAGCGTCAGCGAGATGCGTTTCCGTTCCGGGTCGGCCTCCATGACCTTGACCTTCACCACTTGGCCGGACTTGACCACCTCGTGCGGATCCGAGACGAACTTGTCCGACATCGCGGAAATATGCACCAGGCCGTCCTGATGCACACCGACATCCACGAAGGCGCCGAAAGCGGCCACGTTGGTCACGGTGCCTTCCAGCACCATGTCCGGTTTAAGGTCTGAAATTTTCTCCACGCCCTCGGTGAAGGTCGCGGCGGTGAAATGCGGGCGCGGATCGCGCCCCGGCTTTTCCAGTTCGGAAATAATGTCCAGCACCGTGGGCAGGCCGAAGTTTTCGTCGACGAACTGCTGGGGGTCCAGCACGGCCAGCGACTGGCCACCTCGCGCCGCCGCCGTGGCGGTGGTGCCGGCCGCGGCAAGGATCTTCCGGGCCACACCGTAGGCTTCCGGGTGCACGCTGGAAGCGTCCAACGGCTCGGCCCCGCCGGTAATCCGCAGGAAGCCGGCGCACTGCTCGAAGGCCTTCTCGCCCAGCCGCGGCACCTTCTTGAGTTCGGCGCGCTTGGCGAACGGACCATTGGCATTGCGGTAGGCGACGATGTTTTCGCTCAACTGCGAGCCGAGGCCGGCCACCCGGGACAAGAGGGACGGCGAGGCTGTGTTCAGGTCCACGCCGACGGCGTTGACACAGTCTTCGACCACGGCGTTGAGCGACCGCTCCAGCTTGGTGGCGGTGACATCGTGCTGGTACTGCCCGACGCCGATGGACTTGGGGTCAATCTTGACCAGTTCCGCCAGCGGATCCTGCAGGCGGCGCGCGATCGAGACGGCCCCGCGCAGCGAGACATCCAGTTCGGGCAGTTCCGCCGAGGCCAAGGCCGAGGCGGAATACACCGACGCTCCGGCCTCCGAGACCACAAGCTTCTGGAGCTTGCGGGTGGAACCCATCAGCTTGATCAGCTCGGTGGCCAGCTTGTCCGTCTCTCGTGAGGCGGTGCCGTTGCCAATGGCGACGAGCTCGACTGCATGCTTGTCCGCCAGCCGTGCCAGCGCGGCCAGGGACTCGTCCCACTTCTTGGCGGGAGCATGCGGGTAGATGGTATCGGTGGCCACCACCTTGCCGGTCCCGTCGACCACGGCGACCTTCACGCCGGTGCGCAGCCCGGGATCCAGCCCCAACGTGGCCCGGTTTCCGGCCGGCGCCGCCAGCAAAACGTCGCGGAGATTGGCAGCGAAGACCCGGACAGCCTCGTCTTCGGCTGCGGTAAACAGCCGCACGCGGAGGTCAATGGCCAGCTTGACCAGGATCCGGCGCCACCCCAGCTGCGCCGTCTGCATCAGCCAGCGGTCTGCCGGCCGACCCCGATCCGCCACGCCCAGCCGCGATGCCACCGCGTTCTCAAACCGGCCGCGCGCCTGTGCGTAGTCCTCGGAATCGGCGGGGTTGCCCTCGCTGATGTCCAGGTTCAGCACCCCCTCTTTCTCGCCCCGAAGCAGGGCCAGCACGCGGTGCGATGGAAGGCCGGAGGGGTCCTGGGCGAAGTCGAAGTAGTCGGCAAATTTTTGTCCGGCTTCCGCCTGGCCTTCGCGGACCTCGGCCCGGACCAGGCCCTGCTTCCACAGCCGTTCCCGCAATTCGGAGACGAGATCGGGATCCTGGCTGATCTGCTCCACCAGAATGGCCCGCGCGCCGGCCAGGGCATCCGCCGGCTCGTTGATGGCGTGCTCGGGATTGAGGAACTCAGCCGCGGCGGCCAGCGGATCCTGCGAGGGGTCGGCCAGCAGGCCCACGGCCAGCGGCTCCAGCCCGGCCTCGCGGGCGATCTGGGCCTTGGTGCGCCGCTTGGATTTGTAGGGCAGGTAAATATCCTCGAGCCGGGCCTTGGTATCCGCTGCGTTGACGGCGGCTTCCAGCTCTGCAGTCAGTTTGCCCTGGCCGGCAATGGCCTCCAGCACAGCGCGACGGCGGTCTTCCAGCTCGCGCAGATAGCGGAGCCGTTCTTCGAGATCGCGCAGTTGGGCGTCGTCCAGCGTCCCGGTGGCTTCCTTACGGTAGCGAGCGATGAACGGGACCGTGGCACCGCCGTCGAGCATTTCCACCGCTGCCTTGACCTGCCAGACATTGACCCCCAGCTCCTGGGCGAGCTGAGCATAGATCCGCGCATTGAGGGCGGCCGGATCAAGAGCTGGCAGAGTCGAGGGGAGGGCAGGCTGTGCAAGTGCTGATGTTTCGGTCACCGATCCATTGTGCCGCATGGGCTGGCTGCTTTACCTGCCGGGATAGTAGAAGGCGTAGTCATCGTAGGGATCGCGCCAACTGGATTCGTCCCGGTGGATGCGCCGGACCTTGCCAGCCGGAACCCACGCAGTCCGGGCCGACCCCTGCACGTCAATCCACTTCAGCTGCACGCTGGTCCGGTCCCAGGAGACTGCCTTGGCGTGAAGCGTGGTGCCGTCCAGCTCCACCTGCACGTACGGCTCACGGCAGTAAGGTGCGCGCACGGTCCGTGAACGGCGCGCCATGGCGCCGGGGACACGTCCGCCGTCCGTCCTGGCGTAGCTGCTGGCAGTCATCACATCGACTTTGTTCATCGTGGCAGGCTGTCAGCCGGTCCGGACATTTTTGCCGCAGGACGCGGACCTCGGGGCATCTGCAAGTCGGGCCGTTCACTACCTTTGTGCCACCTGTGCTGTGGTCTGGATAACAGCGAGTGCCGCTTACCTGCTCCAGTGGTGCAGTCGGCGCGGCACAGCCGTCCGGATGTGATCTACGCCTCCATACCACGACCGTCCACATAATGAAATGGATGTCCGAAGTGCGGACTGTTCAGCATAGAATCTGTCCGATATTCATCCGAGCGAAAGCCGTTATTCAATGTCCACACCAGCACCAGTCACCCAAGGGGCGCCGGCCGCGCCGGTGAACTCCCGTGGCCGCGTCATCGTCGCCAGCCTCGTCGGCACGTCCATCGAGTTCTACGACTTCTACGTCTATGCCACCGCAGCCGTGCTCGTTTTCCCGGCGCTGTTCTTCCCGAATGCCAGCGGCGCCGTCGCACTGCTGAGCTCGTTCGCGGTCTTTGGCGTGGCGTTCATCGCGCGCCCGCTGGGGTCGATTGTTTTCGGGCACTTCGGCGACAAGTACGGCCGCAAGGGCACCCTGGTGGCATCCCTGCTCACCATGGGCATCGCCACGTTCCTGATCGGCTGCCTGCCCACCGCCCAGGTGGACGGCTGGTCCTTCTGGGCGCCGGCCCTGCTGGTCGTGATGCGCTTTGCCCAGGGCCTGGCCCTCGGCGGCGAATGGAGCGGTGCCGCACTGCTGGCGACCGAGAACGCGCCGGCCAACAAGCGGGCCATCTACGGCACGTTCCCGCAGCTGGGAGCACCGATCGGGTTCATCATCGCCAACTCGCTGTTCCTGCTGCTGAGCATCAACCTGAGCAATGACCAGTTCATGGCCTGGGGTTGGCGCATTCCGTTCCTGGCCAGCGCCGTGATGGTGATCATCGGTCTGTGGGTCCGGCTGAAACTGGTGGAAACCCCGGCCTTCCAGAAGGTAGTGGACAAGGGCGAAGTGACCAAGCTGCCGCTGGGCCGCGTGTTCAAGACCAGCTGGCGCCAGCTGATCCTGGGTACGTTCATCATGCTGGCGACCTATGTGCTGTTCTACCTGATGACCACCTTCACGCTCTCCTACGGCACCGCCGCCACCAACGCGGCGGACGCTGCCGCGGCGGCCGAAGCGGCTGGAAAGCCCTTCGACCCGGACACCTTCGCCGCCGGCCTGGGCTATGCCCGCAACGACTTCCTGCTGATGCTGATCATCGGCGTCGTGTTCTTCGGAATCTTCACGCTGGTGGCTGGTCCGCTCGCCGAGAAGTTCGGCCGGAGGAAGACCTTGATCTGGGTGTCACTGGGCATTGTGGCCTTTGGTTTCCTCTGGGTGCCGCTGTTCGGCGGCGGCTTCGCCGGCACCATGGCTCACCTGATCATCGGGTTCACCCTGATGGGCCTGACCTTCGGACCGATGGGAGCGATTCTGCCGGAGCTGTTCCCGACCAACGTGCGCTACACCGGCTCCGCCGTGGCCTACAACTTCTCGTCGATCCTCGGCGCCTCGGTGGCTCCGTTCATCGCGGTGGCGCTGTGGCAGGCCGCAGACGGAAGTACCTTGCTGGTTGGCCTCTACCTCAGCGCAGCCGCCGTGCTGACCTTGATCGCGCTGCTGCTCAGCAAGGAAACCAAGGACATGGACTACGAGAACCAGTCAAGCTGATTGGTCCGTTGGACACACGGGAGGACCCGCGGCCGGTGGCCGCGGGTCCTCCTTTGTGTTTACTGGCTCAAGTCCCCCTATTCAGCAGCCGGCGGGTTTGCCGGGCTGGGCACTATACCGGTGGCGTTGGAGCGGGCCGTCTCGGCCTGTCCGCGGTCATCGGTGTAGCTGATGGTGAGCCGGATCTGGTGGTCCTGCTGCGCCGTGGTCACGATGAACGTGGTGGCGGTAGCACCGTTTCCGGTTGCACCGGGGATGTCGGCCCAGGTGGTGCCGTCGGCGCTCTGCTGCCAGGTGTAAACGCCACCCGGCTCTTCCAGAACGCTTTCGGCGCCGTCGGCGTCCTCCAGTTGCTGGCTGATCCGCAGAATGTCGCCGACACTCGGATTGGCCGGTGCGATCGTCAGCCCCGTGGGTGCATCATTGACGTTCGCCACCTCCGCCGTTGCGTCGGAGGCAATCTGCTCGTGGATTCCAGCGCCGTCCACGTAGGTCACCAGGACACGGACCGGGAAACCGACCTCGGCATCGCCAAGGGTGAATTTGCCCGTTTCGTTCGCCTGGGTGGTGACCCACATGTTGGTGAAGGGATCCGTGCCGGCCTCGGTCAGGATCTGCAGCGAGTAGGTCAGCTTCGAATCGATGCCGTCAGAGTCGGTGACTCCGGAGGCGTCGGTGGTGAGCGTGCCGTCCTCGGTGATCGGATCCGTGTAGTTGAGGACAACTTCGCCCTCGGCTTGACCGCAGTTTCCGGTGGTACCCAGCGGCAGGCAGACAACTGAGTCGTTGAACTTCAGCCGCTCGATGTTCCGGACCACGTTGGCCATCTCCGGAGCTTCCAAGGTGTTGGAAACCTCGAAGACGCCGGGCTCGAGTTCCGTGATGGTGTAGTCCTCACGGATGCCCTCGAACACCGCGGTGTCAATGACGCCCGACTGGTTCTCCAGTTGCTTGATCTCGCGGACGATGTGCAGGTCGCCCGGGTTGATCTGGCCCCGGAACACCCTGGTGGTGAAGGCGCTCATCGAGTTGGCGGATTCCACCGGGCCGCCTGCCGGGCGGTGCTCCACCCGGACGTTCAGCCAGGCATCGCCGTCGACGAAGTTGCGCCCTTGCCGCGGTTCGATCAGGTCGCTGCCCAAACCACCGATGATGATGTTGT
Organism: Arthrobacter sulfonylureivorans; assembly: GCF_047607445.1. Taxonomy (GTDB): domain Bacteria; phylum Actinomycetota; class Actinomycetes; order Actinomycetales; family Micrococcaceae; genus Crystallibacter; species Crystallibacter sulfonylureivorans_A. Next base: position 97,065 of record NZ_JBLKRT010000006.1, on the reverse strand, counting down.
TGTTCACATCGCCGTCGTAGCTGACCGGATCATCCTTCAGGAACGGGCGGGCATACTCCGGAACGGTCCCGCCGCCGAGCAGGTCGCGCAGGCCGGCAATCCGGTCCAGGTGCTCCTGGGTCAGATCGTGGCCGTAGCCGATTTGCTCGTCACCGAAGGTCAGGTCGATGCCGCCTTGGGAGCCGCGCAGGATATCGTTGCCGTTGCCGCCGGACAGTGCCTCGGTTTGCAGGTACCGGTCACGGATACCCGTGAGGTCCTGCGGCATGCCGACGATGAAGCCCATGTCGGCGTTGACCATGTTCGGCTGGTTCTTGTAGCTCACCCAGTCGAACCCGAGGACACCGGAGAACCGTTCGGTGCCCGGACCGGCGATCATGACGTCGTCGCCGCCTTCGGCATCGAAATCGGTGTTTCCGCCGTTGCTGATGATCACGTCGTGACCGCCGTGGTACAGGTTGGGGTCATTGAACAACGTGTTGCCCATATCGCCCTGGAGAAGGTCCGCGTTTCCACCGCCTTCCAGCCAGTCGTTGCCCTCGTCGCCGTACATCGTGTCCCGCCCGGTCGAGCCCAACATGAAGTCGTCGCCGAGGCCGCCGTGGGCGGTCACCCCGTCATGGCCACCCAGCATGAAGTCCTTACCCGAGCCACCGAAGGTCAGGTCGGCAATGCCAGGTCCGGGATTGAGCGCGTCGTTGCCCGCTTCACCCTGGAGCCGGTCGCCGTCGCCGAACAAGTCGGTGACGATGTCGTTGCCATCGCCGCCCATGAGCGCGTCGATGCCATCGTCGCCTTCCAGCCGGTCGTTGCCGCCCTTGCCCCAGATGGAATCATCGCCCAAGCCTCCGCGGATGGTGGAGGGCTGGTCGTTGTCCTGGATGGTTACGTGCTCCGCTCCGGTGAAGCGCCAGCCGTTGGCCTGGCTGCCGGTCAACCCGGCAGCATTCAGGTCCGCCTGCGGGCTGTCCAGGTCGAAGGTCAGCTGCGGTGCCGCGAACACGTCGTGCGGCACACGGTCCGCGGTGGTGTTGCGGATGACGAGCTGGCTGAGCGAGTTGGCCTCCAACGAGTGGAACAGCGTGTTGCCCAGGTTGCGGGTCAGGTAGTAGAACCGGTCGCCGTTCTGCAAATCTTCGAGCTGCTTCTCGAACACGTAGTTGAACGTGGCCCCGAGCATGCCGCCGAAGATGTAGGGCTTCTCCGCCAGGCCACCCATCCAGAAATCGACGTCGTCGAGACCGGTCTCTGCAGCGGGGGCGTTCATGAAGTCCGCATCCGCTGCCAGAGCCTCGCCGGCGGCGCGCTTGGTTTTCAGCGTGGTTGCCTCCTGCACCGACGGGTGGATGCCGTAAGCCGCGATGAAGTTGGAGATGGACTCCGGGTTCTTCATCGAGAGCCGGAAGTCCTCCCAGCTTTCGTACGGCTGCAGGGTGGGATCGCCGGACTGCTCGAAGAACGTCGCCCGGGCTGCCTGCAACCCGGGAGTGCCGGTGTCACGGGCGCGCATCATGTTGATGGCCGGCAGATCCAGCGGCAAGCCCAGCAACTGGTTCCGCAGCGTATCGGTGACGAACTCATCGATGCCGTTGGCGGTCTGGTTGGCCAGGCCCTTCAAGACGGATCCTGCCGCTTCTTCTCCGCTGAGCGCCGAGCCGTCCGGCGCAGTCCCGTAGGCCTTCGGATTCAGGAACGCGTCGAACAGCGGAATGTCGACCATCTCTCCGTTGACCTCGCGCGGCAGCGTCTCGCGCAGCATCGAGTGCCCGAACCGGTAGACCACATGCGCGAACTCGGCGTTGATGGCCGAGTTAACCTGCGGCTGATAGGAGTTCTCATTCAGGACTACCGCGTCAATCGACGGGGCGATCCGCCGCGCGAACTCTTCGAACACCAAGTGCTGGTACTGCATTTCGGTCATGAACCGGGCCGCCTGGAAGAGCCGCTCGCCGTAGTCCCAGAAGCCGTCGGCCTCGTAGCGGGCCTGCAACTCCTCAGGCATGGTCTGCAGCTCATCATGGATCTGTTCCATCATCCGGTTGTGCTCGGCGTGGAACACATGGTGGACCGACGTCAGACCGATGTTCTCGTTGCCGCGGCCGTCGCCGGTGATGAAGTGCTCGCCGAGGGCCACATTGTCGTAGCCCGGGATGTTGGGACCGCCATCCGGGTTTGGCTTATCCGGTGCGGGTGTCGCACCATGGGCGATGTCGTCTAGGAAGGACACGTTCGCCGTCTCCCCGTCGGTGGCTACCGGGTTGTCGCGGTTGCCTTCGATGAAGCCGCCCTCGTCGGCGATCTGGGCCTGGCCGTTGGCGCCCAGGATCAGGTGCCCGTACGGGTCGGTTGCCAGCAGTGGCACGTCCAGGGCGTCAAAGTCGTCCATCTCGAAGCCGAGGACGTCCCGCGCCTGATTCTTGACGTCGTTCCACGTCGGCAGTCCGCCGTTCACACCGTTGAGGATGCGGCCGGTGGGCTGCGGACTTCCGTCGGGGCCGACCTCGTACTGCCGCATGAACGCGTTGTGCGCGGCATGCGAGCCGTAGGTCTGGTTCTGGTCCACGAACGGGGTGGTGCGGTTGGTGTGCTCGCGGCCTTCGCCGTCGGCGATGGTGGCCCGGCTCAGCGTGAGGAAGTTGGTGCGCGATCCCTCAACATACAGCGGATCATCTTCCTTCAGCGGGACGACGATCGTGCCGTTGCCGCCCTTTTCCACCAGGTCCAGGCCGTGGTCGAAGAACTGGCCGAAGATCACGAACAGCGACGTCGCGGAGGCGGACAGGCCTTCGTCGGTGGCGATGTCCGGGATGAACACGTTCGTTCCGGTGGTCAACGCCTGAGCCTCCTGCTGGATGGCGTCGCTGACCGTTGCGGTTCCGCCCAGGACGTTGATGCGCTGCGGGCTCAGCCGAGCGATCTCGGCGGCAACGCTGGCAGGAATGGCACCCCCGGAGGGGACCAACAGGATGGGAGCCTTCTTCAGCGCGGCAGCCGGGATGGCAGCCAGCGCGTCCGGGAAGTTCTCGCCGGTCGCCAGCCAGACCTCAGAGGTTGACTCGTCGTAGTTAGCGGCGGAAATCATTGCCGCGGTCTCGTATCGGGTCTCACCGCCCAAACGGGTAACTGTCCCGCCATTGGCGTAGGCGGCCAAGTCGGTCTCGACCTGGCTGCTGATGGTCGCCGCGCCGCCCAGCACCACAATCTCGCTTGGTGACAGCCGGGTCAGTTCTGCAGCGGTCGGGGCCGGGATGTCTTCCGTATTGACCAACAGGATCGGGTGCCCGTCACGAGCGGCCGGAGCCGCGGCGGCGAGCGCATCCGGGAAGTTGTGGCCGAAAGCGATGTAGACCTTGTTAGCTCCGTCCGGGAAAGCGTCCGCGCTGAGCTGTGCCGCAGTCTCAAAGCGCGTGGCTCCGGAAATCCGCTCAACGGTTGCCTCCGGATGCGAAGACGTCAGTTGGTCGAGGACGCCATTGCTGACAATCCCGTCGCCACCCACCACAACGATGCGTTCGGGCTGTAGACGAGCCAGCTCATCTGCCGTGGCCTGCGGAATTCCACCTCCAGTCACCAGCAGAAGTGGCCCGTTGCCGGCGCTCGCAGCCGGTCCGGCCGCCAGCGCGTCGGGGAAGTTTTCCCCGGTGGCAAGGTAGACCACGGGCACATTCGGCGCGAAGTTCGCCTTGCTGATCTGGGCGGCCGTGTCGTAACGGTCCAGGCCGGCGGTCCGGCGTGCTTCGCCGGTACCTTCGACGGAAGCGCCCTCGATCCGCTCAGCGGCACTGACGGCCGCCGGGTTGGATGTCGTTTGGTCGACGATGAGGTTGCTGATGGTGCGCGGTTGCGAGTCGTAGACAAAGCCGTCGGTCTGCTCGTAGCTGGTCATTGGGCCGGGGGTGGGCGAATTGTTGCCCGGGGCAAAAGGCGGAGTGGCTTCTGCCTGCTTGTAGTCAGCCTCCAACAACCGGGGGAAGGTGGTGCCCGCCGTGCCGTAGCCGTCCTGGCCGGGCATCAGGTTGTTCCACCGTCCGTCGACCGTGCGCAGGCCAAACGGCAGCAACGGGGATCCCACGCAGGGGTCGCCGTCGAGGTCGTAATGCGTCTGCTCGGAGACATCGAAGGTCGATGTCGACTTACACAGCGGTGACGAGTCCGGGTTGGTCAGCGTGTCCTCGGCATGCGCCTCGGAAATGTCGATCTGCTTGATGATGAATTCCAGATCGCCCTGCGAAACATTGAAGTCCTGGCCCGGCGGCGGTGCCGCCGCCGCTACTCCGCCGGGTAGCATCACCCCGGACAGAATGACGGCGCTGCCAGTGGCCAGCGCTGCCAGACTGAGACTTGTTCGGCGGCCCGGTGACCGGTGCCGCGGTGAGTTGCCCATTTTTTCTCCCCATCTCAGGGGGTCCGGCTCTTGGGCGCCGAACCCGCAAAGCAATGGCCGTTGCTGCCGGAATGGTGCGCAGACCGGCAGGGCCACTGGTGTGGAGGTTGTCACGGGCACCCTTGGGAAAACCTGCGGGCGTGCACGCGGCGTCAGGGCAAGGCAGCAACGCTGGCACGAGCGGGGCACAACAAAGGCCCGCCGCCCCGGACGGGACGGCGGGCCAGATACCGCTAAGGAGCAGCTCAAGCGGTCACAGTCAGACGGTGCTGCTCCTCCTGTTCGTGATGAAGCCCCAGATCACCAGCACGATCAGGGCTCCAATAATCGCCCAGATCCATGATGCGAGGCTGAAGAAATCATTCATATCGACACTCGCTACCATGCCGCCGATCCATCCGCCCAGCAGGGCGCCGATGACGCCCACGATCAGGGTGGCGATCCAGCCGCCGCCCTGCCGTCCCGGAAGGATCAGTTTGGCGATGGCGCCGGCAATCAGTCCAAGCAAGAGGAATGCTAGAAAACCCATGACGTGCATCTCCTTTATGTAGGTGATACTTCATTTGTCTCCCGGCCGGGCGGCCGGGTCCTGCTCCTTGTAAGCATCACGGTACAGCATAGGAAGCCTGCTTATAAGTTCCCGCGCCCACTTGGCGCTAAAACGTGACGGAACTACAACGGCTGATACAGTCGGGCCGGGAAAAGCGCTGCTAGTCCACGATCGTGGCCAGCACCGCGCCGGCGGAGACAGTGTCCCCGGCCTTGGCGGAAAGGCCCGAAATCGTCCCGGCCTTGTGGGCCGTGAGCGGCTGTTCCATCTTCATCGCCTCGAGTACGACGACGAGATCGCCTTCCGCGACCGCGTCGCCTTCGGCGACGGCGACTTTCACAATCGTGCCCTGCATGGGCGAGGCCAGGCCGTCGCCACTGGCGGCGGCCCCGGCGGCCGCACCGGACCGCCCGCGGGCGCGCTTGGGCTTGCCGTTGGACTTGGCGGCGGCACCCATACCCGAGCCGAGGCCGGCCGGAAGCACGACTTCCAGCCGCTTGCCCCCGACCTCGACGGTCACACGCTGGCGCTCACCGTCTTCGTCGGCCGAGGCGGCCTGGGCGGGCTGGAAGGCAGGAATGTCGTTGCGGAACTCGGTTTCGATCCAACGGGTGTGGACGCTGAACGCTCCATGCTCGGGGGCGAACGCCGGGTCGGCCACTACGGCGCGGTGGAACGGCAGCACGGTCGGCATGCCGCCGATTTCCATCTCGTCCAGGGCCCGCCGCGCCCGTTCGAGGGCCTGGCTGCGGGTGCTGCCGGTGATGATCAGCTTGGCCAGCATGGAGTCGAAGTTTCCGCCGACAACTTCGCCTGCTTCGATGCCCGAGTCCACGCGGACGCCGGGGCCGGTGGGAAGGCGCAGGGTCTCGACCACGCCCGGGGCGGGCATGAAGTTCCGGCCGGCATCTTCGCCGTTGATGCGGAATTCGAAGGAATGGCCGCGCACTTCCGGGTCCTCGTAGCCGAGCTCCTCGCCGCGGGCAAGGCGGAACTGCTCGCGGACCAAGTCAATGCCGGTGACTTCCTCCGAGACCGGGTGCTCAACCTGCAGGCGGGTGTTGACCTCCAGGAAGGAGATGGTGCCGTCCTGGCCGACCAGGAATTCGCACGTGCCGGCGCCCTGGTACTTCGCTTCGCGCAAGATCGCTTTGGAGGCGGCGTACAGGCGTTCGTTTTGCTCAGCGGACAGGAAGGGTGCCGGAGCTTCCTCCACGAGTTTCTGGTTGCGCCGCTGGAGCGAGCAGTCGCGGGTGGACACCACCACCACGTTGCCGTGCGCATCGGCAAGGCACTGGGTTTCCACGTGCCGCGGAGCATCCAGGAAGCGCTCCACGAAGCATTCTCCGCGGCCAAACGCCGCCGTGGCTTCGCGGACGGCTGATTCGTAGGACTCGGCGATGTCCTGCCGGTCGCGGACCACCTTGATGCCGCGGCCGCCGCCGCCGTAAGCGGCCTTAATGGCCAGCGGCAGGCCGTGGGCGTCGGCGAAGTCAAGCACTTCCTGCACGCTCGCCACCGGGTCGGGCGTGCCGGGCACCAGGGGAGCGCCGACCCGTTCGGCGATGTGCCGTGCCTGGACCTTGTCGCCCAGTTGGGCGATCGCTTCGGGGGAGGGGCCGATCCAGGTCAGGCCGGCGTCGATGACCCGCTGGGCGAATTCGGCGTTTTCGGAGAGGAAACCGTAGCCGGGGTGGACTGCGTCGGCACCGGCAGCCTGGGCCACCTGCAGCAGCTTGTCCATCACCAGATAGGATTCGGCGGCGGTGTTCCCGCCGAGTGCGAAGGCCTCGTCCGCCAGCCGGACATGCAGGGCATCCCGGTCCGGGTCGGCATAGACAGCGACCGAGGCAATGCCCTCGTCGCGTGCTGCACGGACAATGCGGACGGCAATTTCACCACGGTTGGCGATCAGTACCTTGGTGATGCGCTGGGTCATTCGATGCTCCTTCTATCCTTGAGGAGCCTAGCTTGCTTTTGCGGGAATCGCTCACGAATCATGCCGTTTGTGCGTGTGCAACGGCTGTTCTTTGTAGGAGTCCTACAAAATCGTTGGGAGGGTCATTTCCAGAGGTCGGTGATCTGGACGTTGGCATTGGCCAGCAGCCGGCGCAAGGTGGAGACAGACAGCCCGACCACGGCATGCGGGTCGCCGTCGACGCGTTCGATGAAGGCTCCGCCGAGCGAGTCGATGGTGAAAGAGCCGGCAACGTGGAGGGGTTCACCGGTGGCCACGTAGGCGTCGACCTCGGCGTCGGAGAGCTGGGCGAAATGCACCGCGGCGGAGGCGACCGCGCCCACGGTGGCGCCCGATCCGGCGTCGTGGTTTTCCGGGTCTTCGGTATCAAAGGCAGTGGGACGGCAGTCCACCAGCCAGTGGCCGGTGTGCAGCACGCCGTGCCGGCCGCTCATCTTGCGTAGGCGTTCGCGGGCGACCTCCGGCTCATGGGGTTTGCCGTACGGCTCGCCGTCGAGTTCAAAGACCGAGTCGCAGCCGAGCACCAGGGTGCCCTCGGATTCGGGCAGGGCGGCCACCGCTTCGGCCTTGGCCCGGGCCAGTAGCAGCGCGGTGTCGTGCGGGTCCGTGATCCCATAGCTGGCCGTGACGGCGTCCTCGTCCACCTCCGAGACCAGGACCTGGTGTGCTATGCCGGCTTCGGACAGGAGCTTGGTGCGGGCGGGGGACGCGGAGGCGAGAATCAGGTGGAGGTCGGTCACCCGATCTAGCCTAGCCGCTGCCGGAAAAACCAACCTTGCTTAGCGTGTTTCCGCGCTGTGACCTGAGCGTAAAGATTCGCCGCGGTTACCCGCTGGCCCGGTTGCCTGACCGTACGATCTTTCGCGGGAGCTGCTGCTCCCGCCGGAGAGTACGCCCCGCCCGGGGCCGAAGGGACCCGGCACAGGAAAGGGCCGGTGCACCGTTGGGGGATGCATCGGCCCTCCTGTTTGCCCGCACGGGCTGGCAGATGAGTCAGCTGTCGGACGGAACCGGCTCGTCGCCCAGCAGCGCGCGCCGTAGGGTGTCCAGGCCGACGGAGCCGATGTTCAGCGCCTGACTGTGGAAGGCCTTGATGTCGAATGCGGCGCCTTCACGGCGCCGCCGCTCCTCGCGGATTTCCTCCCAGAGCTTCTGACCCAGCTTGTAGGACGGAGCCTGGCCCGGCCAGCCCAGGTAGCGGGTGAACTCGAAGTCCAGCTGGCCCTTGCTGATCGCGATGTTCCGGCGCAGGAACTCGTAGCCCTTCTCCGGAGTCCAGGTTCCGGAACCCCAGCGTTCGGGGACTTCCAGCTCCAGATGGACGCCGATGTCGAACACCACGCGGGCCGCCCGCATCCGTTGCGCGTCGAGCATTCCCATCCGATCGCCCGGGTCGGCCAGGTAGCCCAGCTCGTCCATCAGGCGCTCGGCGTACAGCGCCCAGCCCTCGCCGTGGCCGGAGACCCAGCAGATGTTCCGCCGCCAGTTGTTCAATAGCTCGCGGCGGTAGGTCGCCGTCGCAATCTGAAGGTGGTGGCCGGGAACGCCCTCATGGTAGACCGTGGTGGTTTCTTTCCAGGTGGTGAAGCTGTCCTCGCCTTCCGGCACTGACCACCACATGCGGCCCGGCCGGGCGAAGTCGTCGCTGGGGCCGGTGTAGTAGATGCCACCTTCATGGGTCGGGGCGATCATGCACTCCAGTCGGCGCATCGGCTCGTAGATCTCAAAGTGTCCGGACAGCTCGTCCACGGCCTTGTCGGACAGGTCCTGCATCCACGCCTGCAGTTCATCGGTGCCGTGGAGCTGCCGCGCAGGGTCGGCATCCAGCAGTTCCATCGCTTCCTCGATGCTGGCGCCGGGCTTGATCTGCTCGGCGACTGCTTCCTGCTCCGCGATGATCCTGGCCAGCTCCGCCACGCCCCAGGCATACGTCTCTTCCAGGTCCACCGCGGACCCCAGGAACCGGCGCGACATGAGCGCGTAGCGTTCGCGGCCGACGGCGTCCTTCTCCGGGGCAGCCGGCAACACCTCGGTCTCCAGCACGTCAGCCAGCTGGCTGTAGGCAGTGGCCGCGGATTCGGCGGCCGCAGCCAGCCTCTCGCGCAGGTCCTCGGACAGCTCACCCTCTTCGACCGCAGCCTGCCCGGCCAGCGCCCGGAAGAAACCGTCCTCGGCCGCATAGGCTTTGGTCTGCTCCATGACAATGTGCACCTGCCGCTTGGCAGCGACCAGTCCGCGGTCCCTGGCCTCGCGGAGGGAGGACACATAGCCGGCGATCGCATCGGGGACGTTGGCCATCCGGCCGGCAATGTTGTTCCAGTCCTCGACGGTCCGGGTGGGCATCAGGTCGAAAATGGCGCGGATGTCCTGGGATGGCGAGGCGATGTTGTTCAGGTCCGCCAAGTTCCAGCCGGTTTCGTGGATCTCCAATTCGAGACCCAGCCGCTCCTGCATCGCGTCCAGCGTGACCCGGTCCACGTCGTCGGTGGGTTCCAGATCCTCCAGCCGCCGCAGGGCTTCCCGGGTGGCTTCGGCGTAGGCCTCCGCCCCGGCCGGGGAGAAGTCCGGGTATTCGGTCTCGTGTCCGGGGATGCCGAGGGAGGTCGCCAGCGACGGGTCCAGTTCCAGCAGGGTTGCCGTGTAGGCGTCTGCTACGGCGTCGATGGCGGACGGAATGCGCCCGGTTTCCGGGGTCTTGGTCAGTTCAGATGTCTGCTCAGTCACACCGAGAGCCTACCGGCAACCAGTTGCCTTGGGCCACGTAACGCCGCCGCGGCGGCTATCCGGGCCCGGAATCGGGGTCTGCCGGCAGTTGTCACCGGATCGTATCCAGCGGCCTCTGGCCCCGGACCCCGCCAGCGCCTAGGTTGGGGTCAACAGTCAGGAGAACAGAGTGCGACGAAGGACGACGGCGGCGCTTGCCGCCTTGGGAGTGGCGCCGGCGGTCATGCTCGGCGGCTGTGCGGCGCCTCCCGAGTTGCTGAGGGCCGAAGGCGTGGCCAGGGCCGACGCGGCGGTCGCAGAGTTTCCGGCCGAGATCGATGCGCTCCGGCATTCGGCCTTCACACTGGGGGCGGCCATGCTCGCGGCCGCGCCGGAGCAGAACCAGGTCACCGGGCCGGTGAGTTTGCTCTACGCCGTGGCGATGCTCCGCGCCGGCGCGGGCGGCACCACTGCGGAGGAGATGGACAAGGCCCTGGGCCTGCCGGAGCAGAACCTGGACGCCGCCTTGAACTCCCTGCTGGCCCAGTGGGAAGAATTCGACGGCGACCCCGGCTCGGTCGATGAGGAAGAGCCGCCCGGAAAGCCGCTGATGCATCTGGCCAACGGGGTCTTCGTGGATGCGCAGACGCCGACCGGTGACAATTACCTGCGCCTGCTGGCGGAGCATTACGGTTCCGGCGTTTACCCGGTGGACTATTCCGCTCCCTCCACCAAGGCTGCGATGGACGCGTGGGTGGACCGGCACACCGGCGGCCGGATCACCGAGGCGCCGGGCAGCTACGACCCCGGCAACACGCTGACCCTGCTCAACGCGGTGTATTTCGCGGCCGCCTGGGAACAGCCTTTTGACCCGTCGGCCACGGAGGACGCAGATTTCACCACTGCCTCCGGGGAGAAGGTCTCCGTGCCCATGATGGGGAACCTGGTACAGGCCTGGTACGCGCGCGGGACGGGCTGGCAGGGCCTGGACCTGCCCTACGGCGACGGCTTCGTCATGCGGCTCGTCCTGCCCGACGGCGGAAGCCCTGTGCTGGATCAGGCCGGGCTGGCGGAGGTGGCGACAGTGATGGATGACGCGGCGGAGGCCTTGGTCGTTCTGGAGTTGCCCCGCTGGAACCACACGCACCGGCAGGATCTGCTGCCAATCCTGCGCGGCCTGGGGCTTGACGAGACCTTTGGGCCGGATCCGGATCTGGAGGCGATCCAGCAGGATGCCTCGGTGACCGGCGCCGCCCAGCAGGCCAACATCACGGTCGGGGAAAAGGGAACCATCGCCGCGGCAGTGACCCAGTTGGATGTGATGTCGGGATCGTTGCCGCCGCAGCCTGATATCGAGCTTTCGTTCGACCGGCCCTTCCTCTACCAGATCATCCACCTGCCCACGGGTTTCCCGCTCTTCCTCGGCACGGTGATGGATCCGCGCTGAGCAACCGACCAAGCGGCACACGAACAGCCAGACGCAGGGGGGACCATGACCGTGACTGAAGTAATCCCGTATCTGTATTACGAGGGCGCCGATGCTGCCTTGGACTGGATGGAGCAGGTGCTCGGTTTCGGTCCGGCCGCGCGCTGGCGCACCGCCGACGGGGTCACCGAAGAGGCCGAGATTGTGGCTGGCGGCAGCCGGATCGCAGTCTGCGGACGTGCCCCCGATCCGGGCAACGGCGGCGGGCTGTTGCTCATCGTGCACGTGGACGATGTCGAAGCCCAGTACCAGCGGGTGAAAGCCGCGGTGGACGTGGACGTTGAACCGCCGGCAGACCAGCCCTACGGACCGCGGACCTTCACGGTCACGGATCCTTGGGGCTACTCCTGGAACTTCTGGCAGGGCGAGGCCACACCGCCGTCGGAATGATCTAGCGGAAGGTGTGCCGCCAGGCTCCCGGACCGTGCGAGACGAAAGGCCTCAGCAGCGGCCGCCGCGGACGCCGGGCCCGGCGCGACGGCGTACCGGGCTGTCCCGACGACTGGAGGGCGGCAACGACGGCGGTCAGGGCCGCGAGTTCCTCGGGAGTCGGGTTGCCCTTGGCCACCGTCAGCAGCGGAGCCAGCCCCACGGCATCGTCGCCGGACTGAAATCCGGCGGCCTCGGTTGAAGGAGCTGCGCCTGAGGTTTCTGGCTGGTTGCTCATAGTGGAATGTTCCCGTGCTTCTTGTGCGGCATGGTGGCCCGTTTGTCGCGCAGCGCGCGCAGGCCGCGGACCACCTGAAGGCGCGTCTCCGAGGGCGCGATCACGGCGTCGACGTAGCCGAGTTCGGCAGCCTGGTAGGGGTTGAGCAACTCTTCCTCGTACTGCGCTATGATCTCCTGCCGGCGGGCCTCGACGTCGCCGCCATCCGCGGCCACGGCGGCGAGGTCACGGCGGTAAAGGATGTTGACGGCGCCCTGGGCGCCCATGACTCCGATTTGCGCCGTGGGCCAGGCCAGGTTGAGGTCGGCACCGAGCTTCTTGGAACCCATCACGATGTAGGCCCCGCCGTAGGCCTTGCGGGTGATGACGGTCAGCTTCGGCACGGTGGCCTCGGCGTAGGCGTAGAGCAGCTTGGCTCCACGCCGGATGATGCCGTTGAACTCCTGGTCCTTGCCGGGCAGGAAGCCGGGCACATCCACCAGGGTGAGGATCGGGACGTTGAACGCGTCGCAGTGCCGGACGAACCGGGCAGCCTTTTCCGAGGCATTGATGTCCAGCGTGCCGGCGAACTGCATGGGCTGGTTGGCCACGATGCCGACCGTGTGTCCTTCGACGCGGCCGTAGCCAATGATGACGTTCGGCGCATACAGGGACTGCATCTCCAGGAAGTTGCCGTCGTCGACAACATGCTCGATCACGGTCCGCATGTCGTACGGCTGGTTGGCCGAGTCCGGAATCAGTTCATCCAGGGTCAGGTCGTCATCGGTGATCTCGAGTTCTTCGTCGAAGTCGAGCGGCGGGGCCTCGGCCAGGTTGTTCGAGGGCAGGAACTCCAGCAGTTCGCGGACGAATTCGATGGCGTCCGATTCATCGGCGGCCAGATACGTGGCGGTGCCGGTGGTGGCATTGTGCTGCCGCGCTCCGCCCAGCGTCTCCATGTCCACCTCTTCGCCGGTGACGGTCTTGATCACGTCGGGTCCGGTGATGAACATGTGGCTGGTCTTGTCCACCATCACCACAAAATCGGTCAGGGCGGGGGAGTAGGCGGCGCCGCCGGCGCACGGACCCATGATCAGCGAAATCTGCGGCACGACGCCGGAGGCGGCAACGTTGTTGCGGAAGATGTCCGCGAACATCGCCAGCGAGGCCACGCCCTCCTGGATGCGGGCGCCGCCGCCGTCGTTGATGCCGATCACGGGGCAGCCGTTGCGCAGGGCGAATTCCTGCACCTTGACGATTTTCTCGCCGTTGACTTGGGAGAGCGAACCGCCGTAGACGGAGAAGTCCTGGCTGTACAGTCCCACCAGGCGCCCATCCACGGTGCCGTAACCGGAGACGACGCCGTCGCCGAGCGGCTTCTTCTTCTCCATCCCGAAGGCAGTAGACCGGTGCGTTGCCAAGGCATCGAACTCGACGAAGGAACCCTCGTCCACCAGCATCTCGATACGTTCCCGGGCGGTGTTCTTGCCACGAGCATGTTGCTTCTCGATCGCCTCGGCGCCGGAGGGCTGCAGGGACTCTGCCTGGCGGCGGCGGAAGTCCGCAATCTTGCCTGCAGTGGTCTGCAAGTCAAGGTCTTGATCGAGGCTCATGAAATCTCCGGATTCTGCCGAGGGTGTCGGACGCTGGCGGCCTGCTGGCTGTTAAGTAGGTTTCGTACAAAACAGCGGAGCACAGGCGCGTCGCTGAACCAAGTCTAGTGAGCAGTAGCGGGACGCCTGCTGTAGGAACCCTACAATTTCGCCGCTCCTGCTTTTGGCCACCACTCGTCACCAGCCGTGGCCGGCGGAAGACCGGAGGGATCGCGGCCGCCACGCGGCTCCTCAGCAGCCTGCGGTCAGTAGGATGGAACACATGAGCCAGAGTTTCCCCGACGTCGACCGCCCGGCCCTGGACTTCGACGGCCTCAGCGATGCTCTCTGTGCACCCTTGGGCCCGTACCGGAAGCTTGAACTGGTGGAATCCACCGGCTCCACCAATACCGATCTGGCTGCTTGGGCAGTAGCGGACAAGGTGGGCTGGTCGGACCTCAGCATCCTGGCGGCCGAGGAGCAGACGGCGGGCCGCGGCCGGCTGGAACGCCAATGGACCGCGCCGGCGCGCTCATCCGTGATCGTGAGCATCCTGCTGCGACCGTTCAACCGCGCCGGTAACCCGGTGCCTACGCAGAGCTACGCCTGGTTCTCGCTGCTGGCGGCTGCGGCCCTGGCAGAGGCGCTGGGCGAGTACGCGCAGCTCAAGGCAGAGGTCAAATGGCCCAACGACGTGCTGGTCTCCGGGCGAAAGATCGCCGGAATCTTGGCCCAAGTCGTCAACTACCCGGACGGGTCGCCGCCCGCCGTCGTTCTCGGCACGGGCCTGAACGTGACGCTCTCCCGGGATGAGCTTCCCGTTCCCACCGCCACCAGCGTGGCGATTGAAAAAGGGCGGACTACGGACCGGAACATTCTGCTGATGTCCTATGTGCGCGTCTTCGCGAAGCGGTACCGTCAATTCTGCGATGTCAACGGCGACCCGGCGGCTGAATGGAACGACGGCTCGAGTCTGCTCTCGCGGATGCGCGATGTGATGGTCACGTTGGGGCAGCAGGTGCGCGCCGAGCTGCCGGACGGAAAACAGATCATCGGCGAGGCTTTCGGCCTGGATGCCTACGGCGCCGTCAAGATTCGGGATGCTGAAGGCACCGAACACGTCGTGGCGGCCGGCGACGTCGTTCACATCCGGCCGCACGAAGGCTCCTAGGTTGACCCGGACCCCCTGCCGGATCCGGGAGCCGCGTTGCGGTTGAAACTGGATCCGGGGGAACGCGTGATCGTCATGACGCGGCCACAGGCCCGGAAACTGACATGGCCGGTGGTGGCAGCCCTGCTGGTGCTTGGCGGCGGCTCCTACCTCTTGGCGAACCTGAGCAGCTCCAACCCGCCGGACTGGATTGCCGAGTGGCGCCCACTGCTGCTCGCCGGACTGGCCGTGGTGGTGGCGGCGCTGCTCTCACGCCTGTTCCTCTTGCCGCTGCTGCGCTGGATGAGCACCCGGTACGTGCTGACCAGCAAGCGGCTGATCGTCCGCCGAGGCATGGGTCGGCGGCATGAGCGCCAGCTGCTGCTGGTGACCATCGCCGAGCTGCACAGTGAGCAGTCGATCATCCAGCGGACGTTGCGCAGCGGCAACCTCACGATCGACCTCGGGCACGGGCGGACCAGCCGAATCGTTGACGTTCCCGAGGTCTTCCGGTTCAGAGCCTTGGTGGTGGAGGCCATTGAGCAGCTGCCGCGGACTGCCATGTTTGATGGTGTAGACATGGAAACAGAAACCGAGTGGAACAGCTGGGACAGCTGACAGAGGAGGATGCACAGTATGGACACGAGCAGCGCGCAGGATGAACCGCGCCGGCCACCGGTGCCGCGTGATCCCGAGCTGCCCCAACTGCTGCGCCGCGAAGTACCGCCGCCGGCCGCGGACGAGCCGGACGAAGAGCTGGAAGAGACCCGGCCCGAGGACCCGGAACCCATCCTGGAAGCAGAGCCGGTACCGGAAGATGTGCGGGCCACCGGCGGGCACCCGGCTGGCGAGCCTGAGCCGCTGACGCTGTCCATGCCCCGGGTGCCGTTGCCCGCCCAGACCGCTCCCGCCGGCGACTCCAACGGGAAGGTAGACCGGCAAGCGATCAAGGACCTTGAAGTCCGCCTGCTCGGCTCGGAACGGACGATGAAGCGCCGCGAAGTGGCTGCTGGCGCCGGCGTGTCTCTGCTGTCGGCCCGGAAGATCTGGCGCGCCCTCGGCTTCGCCAACCTTGGCGATGAGGACCTGGCGTTCACCCAGGCAGACCTGGACGCGCTGACCACCATCATTGACCTGGTGCGCGAGGAGCGCCTGACCGAGGAAGCGGCCATTTCAATCACCCGATCCGTCGGCCAGATGACTGACCGCATGGTGGTCTGGCAGGTCGAGGCTCTGGTCGAAGAGATGGTGCACCAGCGGGGCCTCACGGATGCGCAGGCCCGCCAGCGGCTGGTGCATGAGCTGCCGAACCTGATCGACTCCTTGGAGAAGGTCCTGGTCTACTCCTACCGCCGGCAGCTCAATGCCGGGGTGGCCCGCCTGACCGTGCGGGCCGAAGCCGGTCTGGGAGCCGGGACCGGTGCGGACGAGGACGACTCGCTGCCCTTGTTGCGGGCCGTGGGGTTCGCAGACCTGGTCTCCTACACCAGTCTGTCCCGTCAGATGAACGAGAAGACGCTGGCGCAACTGGTCCAGCGCTTTGAAAACCGGTGCGCCGAGATCATTTCGGTGGGCGGCGGCCGGTTGGTGAAGACGATCGGCGATGAAGTCCTCTACATTGCATCGTCACCGCAGGCCGGTGCTGAAATCTCGCTGGCACTGGCTAAGGCGATCGGCGACGATGACCTGCTGCCGTCCGCGCGGGTGGCCATGGTGTGGGGCAGGGTCTTGTCCCGCCTCGGCGATATTTACGGTCCCACGGTCAATCTGGCCGCACGGTTGACCACACTCGCCGAACCCGGAACCGTGCTGGTCGACGCCACCACCGCGTCGACGCTCGCCGGCGACGAGCGGTTTGTGCTGATCCCGCAGAAAGTCCGCACCGTCCGCGGCTTCGGCGAGGTCAACCCGGTCACCCTTGCCCACGGCACCGGCAAGGGCCTAGTCGTCGACTAGCTTCGGCTCGCCGACCGCTCGCGCCGCCTGATGCGCTCGCGGTCCAGCCGTGCCCTGCGCCGGCGGACCAGAACCTTCTTCGCCTTTCTGGGTGCTAGCTCGGCCCGGGGTGCTGTCTCTGGGGACGGCCGGCTTGTAGGCGTGCCGGGCAGAGGCGGTGCTTCTGCGGTGGGCCGTCCCGGCGGCGTGCCGGGCAGTGGCTGTGCGGTCTGCTGGCCCCGCTGCACAGCAGTTGCCTCTTGCACTCCGGCTGCCTCTGCGGTGGGCCGTCCCGGCGGCGTGCCGGGCAGGGGTGGTGCGGTAGAGGTGTAGGTGTGGCCGGTCGGGGCGGTCGTCATCACGCTCTGCCGTGGCCCGTCGATGGGTGTGGCGGACCAGCCGTCGGCTTCTTTGGCCTGGTTGCAGCGTTCACACAGTCCGTGCCCGTTGGCGAGGGTGGTGGGCCCGCCCTCGGCCCAGGCGACGATGTGGTCGATGTGCCGGATCGGCGCGTCGCACCAGGGACTGCCGCAGACTGCGTCCCGGGCCAGCACCATCCGCCGGATCCCGTCCGGGAACTTCCGGGCCTTCGAGTCCATGCCCAGCAACTGCCCGGTTTCCGGCGCGGTATAGAGCCGCCGGATCCACACGTCCTCCACCCCGCCGACCTTCAGATTCCGCAGCCGCTCCCGCCGGGCCGTCTCGCGGGCGGTCTGCCAGCCCGGCTCGGTCCCGGCCGGCGGAGCTTTCAGCCCCAAACGGTCACCCGGCGGGCCGGCCGAGCGTTCGCCGGACGGGTCGCGCTGCCCGATGCCGCTGCCCGGCGGCTCCGGCTGCCCGAATTCGCTTCCCGGCGGGTCCGGCTGCCCGAGGCGGCTTCCCGGCGGGCCGGCTAAACGTTCGCCGGGCGGGCCTTGGCCTGCCTGGCCGCCTCTTGGGTCGGCATTGGCTTTGTCGGGCGGGTTCTGGGGCAGGCGGATCAGGTCGCGGGCGTACTGGGCCGGGACGATGCCGTAGCCGGTCAGCCAGGCCGGTTCGCGCTCGCCCTGCAGCAGCGCCCGGTCGGTCATCACCAGCTGCACTTCCAGCCGGGCCGGGTCCGCGGTGCTGCGGCCGGTGACGCGTTCAAACACGGTATCGGCCATCACCTGCCCCCGCGACCGCCGGTCCCCGGCGTTCGCCAACCGGTCGGCCTCCTGTTTCAGCGCGGCCATCACCGCAACACCCTGCGCCACCGGCAGCAGGGTGCGGACCGAGACCATCACATCGGGTTCGGGCCGGGAGGAGACGTGCCGGTCCGCTTCGGCCTTCGCGGCCCGTTTCACCACCGCGTGCGGGTCCAGCCGGTATGCGGCGCGTTTGGCTTCGGCCTCGAGCTGCCGGTTCCCGAGCCCGTGCAGGCGTTCGGGGTTCCCGGCCAGTTCCGCATCCACCAGCGCACGGTGTTCCGGGGTGAGGCAGTCGGTTTCAGTGACCAGGATCGCGGCGCGCCGCTCGTTCAGGACCCCGGCCTCGAGC
Organism: Arthrobacter sulfonylureivorans; assembly: GCF_047607445.1. Lineage (GTDB taxonomy): Bacteria > Actinomycetota > Actinomycetes > Actinomycetales > Micrococcaceae > Crystallibacter > Crystallibacter sulfonylureivorans_A. The sequence continues at coordinate 79,123 of NZ_JBLKRT010000006.1, read as the reverse complement.
GCTTTGAGCGTGTGCGGCATCTCGGTGACCAGGACCCTGGCCCGGCCCAGCAGCAGAGCGCCGCAGTTCGGGGACTCCCGGCGCGCCAAACCGACCTGCTTGGCGATCCCTTCTCCCCGCCGGGCGGCGGGCACGCCCTTGGCGGCCCGCTCGGCCAGCATCTGCTGTTCCAGGGCGACGATGAGCCGGGCCTGCTCTGCCGCGATCGCGTCCTTCGCGTTCTCCCGCGCGGTGATCTGGTCCACCAACTCCGCCGCAGATGCCTCCAGATCCACCGGCGGCAACCACACCTCGGACCCGTTGCCCGCGGGCAACCCAACCGCCGGAACACCGCAGCCAACAGCCCATACCCGGTCGAGCTGGACGGAGGCTGGCGCCGCGACAGGCGGTTCAGGTGCTGGCGGATCAAACATTTTCAGCGTCTCAATCTTCAGCGCGCCCACTCGGGCACGGCTTCGACTACGAACGGTCGCGGAGCAATGCCCGCAGACGCCATCAGGAAACCCCCACCCCAATGACCAACGATAAGTACTGAACTGCTACTGGAATCAGCCTATGGGCTGCTTCTGACAGTGTCGGGAGTCTTTTTATGGTTGTGGCCAACTATCGCTCTGGAGAGGTTGTATAGGACGGGAGGCCGGTGAGCAGGGTGCGCGCAAGAATGCACGAGTGGAGATACGGCGGGGAAGTCCTGAATACCGCCAGAAGCTGCTGCAAATGAGCAGGAAAATATCAAGGGAACCACAGGGGAAGGTCAGGCAGCGCTCAAGAGGAACGCATCGCCGTCGTGCCCAGACAGGGGAGTTCTCCCCATCTGTCGGGTTTACGCCCGTTGGTTATACGTGCAATAGTCGGTAAGGGCCCTTGGCGCGCCAAGGGCCGTCTTTCGGTGCCTTTCGGGCAGGGTCGTTGCCTGCTGCGGGCACAACGGAACCGTGTGCTGACAAGGGAAGAATGACATTGCGGGGGAAGATGTTGGGGCGGACGCGGCGGCGCAAGACGCTGGCATCAACGACAACATTCTCCGTGGCGACGGCCCTGGTGGTGGGCGGCGCCATCTACTACCAGGGTTTCCCCACCGCTGATGTCGACCTGAACGACGGCGGCGTGTGGGTCACCAACAACAGCCAAGGCATGGTGGGCCACCTTAACTACCAGTCCCAGGTGCTCGACGGCGGCTTCCGTGCCAACAGCGACGGCTTCGATGTCATGCAGAGCGCGGGCACGGTGTTCATGGAGAACCAGGACCAGGCCATGCTCAGCCCGGTGGACGTGGCGCAGATGGAACGCGGGTCGGAGCAGCAACTGCCTGGAACCGCGGACGTGGCTTTCGGCGATCAGTTGCTGTCCATCACGGATACCGTCAAAGGCCAGATCTGGGTCAGTCCGGCCAAGGAGCTGGGCTCGTTCAATGAGGAGACGGCAGAGCCGCTGTTGACCGACGCCAAGGGCAGCGTGGCAACGGTATCGAAGCAAGACACGGTGTTTATTGCCGACCCGGAGGCCGGCGAAGTAGCCCGCTACAAGCTCAATGAAGAGGGCGTAGCCGAACGCACGGGCGCCGACCGGGTGGACTCTCTGGCCGAGGCCGGGGATCTGCAGATAGCGGCGGTGGGCGAAAAATCCGTGGTGTTCGACGCCGAGGCCGGCCTGCTGGTGCTGCCCGGTGGCCGCGAGGTCACGTTGCCGGACACCCGTGGCGGCGTGTTGCAGCAAAGCGGCGACGACAGCTCTTATGTGGCCGTGGCCACCGAATCCGCGTTGATCAAGCAGCCGTTGAACGGGTCGGACGCTGACATCTTGCCGATGGAAGGCACCGGAACGCCGGCGGCCCCGGTTCAATTGGCGGGCTGCCTGCACGCTGCGTGGGCCGGCATCAACCATTACCTGCGCGACTGCGGCAACGACGCCGACGATCTCGCCCAGCCAATCCAAGGGATCGGGGCGAACGCGTCGCTCGTGTTCCGGGTTAACCGGGATGTAGTGGTGCTCAACGACGTGAACGCCGGCAACGTCTGGCTGGTGCTCGAAAACATGCAATTGGTGGACAACTGGAGCGATCTGATCCCACCGGAGCAGGAGAACGAAGAGGACGAAGAGGACTCGGCGGACGAAAACCCGGTCAACACGCTGCCCGACCGCACCGAAGAAAACCAGCCGCCGGTGGCGCAGGATGACACGTTCGGTGTCCGGGCCGGCCGCACCACCACGTTGACCATCTTGGACAATGATTCGGATCCCGACGGCGATGTCCTCACCGCTCGGCTGCGCGGCGACGGTCCGAGCATCGGCGAGGTCCAGGGAATCTACGACAGCACCGGCCTGCAGATCTTGGTCAACGGGGATGCGTCTCCGGGCCGGTACACCTTCGGTTATGAAGTGAACGACGGGCGCGGCGGCACGGATACTGCCCGGGTATCCGTCGACGTCCGCGCGGAGGGCAGCAATCTGCCGCCGGAACCGAAGCGGAAGACCACCATCTTGGTGGAACAGGGTCGGGAAATCAGCCAGAACATCCTCAGCGACTGGATCGACCCGGACGGCGACGACCTGTTCCTAGTGGAAGCGGACAACACCGCCGACGGCGACCTGGTCCGCACGCGGCCCGACGGGCTGCTGACCTTTCAGGACGTTGGCAAGACCTTCGGCAAGAAGGACGTCACCGTCAGGGTCTCGGATGGTTCCGAAACCACCGAAGAGGTGGTGGTTTTCGACGTCCGGCCACCCGGCGCGCTGCCGCCGCTGGCCAACGCGGACCATTTTTCCGCGACCGTGGGCGAGGAAATCCAGATCGCGCCGCTGAAGAACGATCAGGACCCGAACGGCGGCGAGCTGCGGCTGGCCAAGACCGGCTCCGCAGCCAACGCCACGATCGTCCCGGATTACGACGCCGGGACGGTCAAGTTCACCGCGGACGAGGCCGGCACCTACTACTTCACCTATCTGGTCACCAACGGGCCGTCCAGCACCACCGGCCTGATCCGGATCGATGCGACCGAGGACGACGGCGACGGCGCTCCGGTGGCTGTGCGGGATGTGGCACTGCTGCCGCAGAACGGGCAGGTGCTGGTGGATGTGCTGGCCAACGACTCCGACCCGGCCGGCGGCGTCCTGGTGGTCACCTCGGTGGAAGCGAACGGCGCTCCGGTCGCCGTCGAGGTGCTGGACCACAACATTCTGCGCATCTCCGATAAGGGGCTGCATCAGCAGACCACCATCGGCTACACCGTCTCCAACGGCACCGCCTCGGCCACGGGCGAGGTCAGCGTGATCTCCGTGGACGACTCAAAGAAGCTGCTGCCACCGCAGGCCGAAGCCGATACTGCCACCGTGCGCGTCGGTGATGTGGTGACCGTGGACGTGCTGGCGAACGACACCCATCCCAACGGCGAGACCTTGACGCTGGCGGACGATCTTCCGGAGACCCCGGACTCTGCCGACGGCCGGATCTTTACCGCTGAGAACACCGTGCGCTTCATCGCCGGGCAGCAGGCGAAAACCGTGTACGCGGTGTACGAGGTGACCGATCCTGCCGGCCAGAAGGACTCCGCCCAGCTGCGGATCAACATCATCCCGCGCGACGACGAATCGAATTCCCAGCCCGCGCCCAAGAACCAGGAAGCGCGGGTCATTGCGGGTTCCACCGTCAGGATCCCCATCCCGCTCAACGGCATTGATCCCGACGGCGACTCCGTGTACCTGACGGGTATCGCCACCGCACCCGACAAGGGCGCAGCGGTGGCCGGACCCAACTACATTGATTACACCGCGTCCGCACAGGGCGCCGGGACCGACGACTTCACCTACCAGGTCAAGGACCGGCTGGGCGCCGTAAATACCGCCACCGTCCTGGTGGGCATTGCCTCGGCACCGGATGGCAACCAGAACCCGGTGGCGATCGACGACGCCATCACGATCCGGCCGGGCAAAACCGTGGCCGTGGACGTGCTGAAGAACGACTCAGACCCGGACGGTGACCCGCTCCGTCTGATCGCCAACAAGGTTGTCGGCGAGCCGGAGTCGATTGGCGCCAAGGCTGAAGACGGCCGCGTCTACCTGACCACCCCTGCCGAAGCCGGCACGGTCAACGCGCGGTACACCGTGGACGACGGCCGCAACGGCTCGGCCGTGGGCACAGTGACGGTCCAAGTGGACCCGGACGCGCCGCTGGCGGCGCCGCTGGCACGCGACGACCGGGTGGAATCGGCCGACATCAAGGGCCGCACCGCCGTCGACGTCCCTGTCTTGGAAAACGACGAGGATCCCGACGGCGTAGCCAAGGAGCTGGAAGTCATCGTCGACGGCGACTACCCGACGGCGCGGACGGTTGCCGACGGCCAGGTCAACGTGGAACTGACCGAGGACGTGCAGCTGATCCCTTACACCGTGCGGGACGTGGACGGACTGCAGGCCACCGCGGTCATCTGGGTGCCGCCGCTGGGCGAGCAGTATCCGGTGCTGCGCGACAACACACCGCGCGACGTGACCGCCGGGGACGAGCTGCGTCTGGACCTGACCGAACTGGTGGAGGTCCGGCCGGGGCGCACGCCGCGGATCACCGAGGCGGCGAGCATCCGGGCGATCGGCACCAGCGACGACGAGTGGATGGCGGATGAGAGCACGCTCAGTTACAAGGCGGACATCGACTATGCGGGCCGCGGCTCGATCACCTTCGAGGTGACCGACGGCTCCGGCCCCGATGACCCCGAGGGGCTCAAATCCACGCTGACCATCATGACCGAGGTGATCCCGAACGCGGACCGGAATTTCCCGCCGGAGCTGACCACCGGCACGCTGGACGTCGCCAAGGGCGAAGACGCCGTGAGCTACGACCTGCGCCCGCTGGCCAGCGACCCGAACCCGGAGGACCTGGAAAAGCTGGAATTCGCCGTGGAAGGCGGGACTCCGGAAGGCTTCGACGTCCGCCTGGAGGGCAGCGTGCTGCGGGTGTCGGCGGATGCCGAGATCGACACGGGAGCCACCGGCGTCGTCAATTTCTCCGTGACTGACGGCCGCTCGGATAAGGTGACCAGCCGGGTGACGGTGGCAGCGACCGCTTCCACCCGTCCGCTGCCCGTGGCCAACGACGACGAGGTGCCGGACGCGGTGCAGGGCGAAGCGCTGCCGGTGGACGTGCTGGCGAACGACGTGAACCCGTTCCCGGAAACGCCGCTGACGATCGTGAGCGCGACGGCGGGCAATGGCGGCACCGCGGAAATCGACGGCGAGCGAATCATCGTGACGCCCGGCGCCGACTTCTCCGGCACCATGAATGTGGAATACACGGTGGAGGACAAGACCCGCGAAGGCAGCCGGCAAGCGACGGCGAACGTCTCGCTGGTGGTCAAGGGCCGGCCGGAGGCGCCGAGCACGCCGCTGGTGGATTCTGTCCGCAACCAAAGCGTGGTGCTGTCCTGGACGGCCCCGAGCGACAACGGCGACCCGATCACCGGTTACACCGTGAATGCCGCCGGCGGCGGATTCAGCCAGCAGTGCGCAACCACCACCTGCACACTGACCGGCCTGACGAACGACGTGGAATACACCTTCACCGTGACGGCGGAGAACAGCGTGGGCACGTCCGACCCGTCTGCGGAGTCTGCGGTGGCGCGGCCGGATGTGCGGCCCGCTACGCCGGCGGCGCCGCAGCTGAAGTTCGGCGACAAATCCCTCAGCGTCTCCTGGACCGCTCCGGAAAATGAGGGCTCGGCGATTGAGAGCTACACGCTGGAGATCTCGCCGGCACCGCCGAACGGCCAACTGCAGAAGAACGGGCTGACCGGGACCAGCTATCAGTGGGAGGGGCTGGAGAACGGGCAGGCCTACGAAGTCCGGGTGCAGGCGCATAACCGGGCTCCGGAGCCCAGCGAGTTCAGCGCCTACTCGGCTGCGGAGGTGCCCGCCGGTCCGCCGGCTGCACCCACCGCGCCGGCTACCGAGCGGGTCAAGTCCGTGGGCGACCAAAGCCAGCTCAAGGTCAGCTGGGCTGCGCCGTCCAACAACGGCGGCGAGATCCTCGACTACACCGTGCGCGAATACCAGGGCGGCAAGCTGACCCGGACCTTCCCCGCGGTGAACGCGACCTCGCAGACGGTGACGGCGCCTAACTCGGAGACCGCCTACACCTATTCCGTCACGGCGCGGAACAAGGCCGGCTCTGGCGAGGCCAGCCCGCAGTCCAACGCCCGGCGGGCGGTCGGGGCGCCGGACGCACCGACGGGTGTCGCGCTGAAGGAAGCACAGACCGGAGGCGCAGGGCGATCGGTGACGGTGTCCTTCAACGAGCTCACCGCCGCGCAGCGCAACGGCGCCCAGGCCGGCGAGATCAGCTACCGGGCGACTTTCAGCGACAGCCGGACCATGGCCATTTCGAACGGCCAGCAGGTGGGCGGCTTCACCAACGGCAAGGCCGTCAACGTCCGCATCACCGCCGTGGCCAACAGCGACGGCGCGAGCTACTCCAGTGCGCCGAGCGCTGCCTCCGCGAATGCGACGCCGTACGGTGCTCCCGGCAACGCTACCGCTTCAGCCACGGGCCAGAGCGGCGAGACCAACAGCCCGCAGGTGACAGTGCGCTGGGGCCCGCCCAATACCACCAGCCACGACGTTGCGAAGCTGCAAATCAACGTCGAGGGCAAGGGGTGGGAGAACGTCTCCGTTGCTTCTGGCAGCCGCACGGTCAACGTCGGCCATAGCACCACGGTGGACATCAAGGTCCGGGCCGTCAACTCCAAGGGCGATATCGGTGCAGTCGCATCTGCCTCCGGAACGAGCGGCAGCAAGCCCAAGCCGAAGCCGCCGACATCATGGACGATCCAGGTGGGTGGAACACTCGACGCTGGGTACCGCACATGTATGGACCCTAGAAACGGCACGAACTACAGCCCCGGACCTCCCGCCTCGTGCTCGGGCGGACACTGGGCGAACGAGAGAAACGAATACCCCACCTTGGTGACCAATTGCTGGCTCGTCCGAGCCGGTACCTATTGGTACAAGCAGGAATCGGGCGGCAAATCCATGAACAACGGGCTCTACATCAAGGGTGAACACGTGACTCTTGCCAGCGGGGGATCACACTTGGGCGGAAACCCACCCGCAGGGATGGGTAAGTGCTCGTAGCAGCCAACGAATGCGGACCGGTTGGTCCGGCTCAACCAGCGCTCCGTAAAGTAACTAGAGGTTTTTGACACCGATGCACGACGAAGAGAGACCGAGAACAGCATGACGATGACTTCCGAGCAGGCCGAGTGGTTCGCCGAGACGTTCGAGAAGCTGGCCGCCAATGTGGGCCAAGCGGTGCTGGGTAAGAACCAGGTGGTGCGGCTGGTGCTTACCGCCATGCTGGCCGAGGGGCATGTGCTGCTGGAGGATGCACCGGGAACGGGCAAAACGATGCTGGCCCGGTCGCTGTCCGCCACGGTGCAGGGTTCGAACTCCCGCATTCAATTCACGCCGGACCTGCTGCCGTCGGACGTCACGGGCATCACGATTTACGACCAGAAGACGCAGAAGTTCGAGTTCCACAAGGGCCCGATCTTCGCCACGGTAGTGCTGGCGGACGAGATCAACCGTGCCTCGCCGAAGACCCAGTCGGCGCTGCTGGAAGTGATGGAGGAAGGCCGGGTGACGGTGGACGGCGTAACCTACGACGCCGGACGGCCCTTCATGGTGATCGCCACGCAGAACCCGATCGAGCAGGCCGGTACCTACCGGCTGCCGGAAGCCCAGCTGGACCGCTTCTTGATCAAGACGTCAATCGGTTATCCCGACCGGGCGTCGACGGTGGAACTGCTGGGCGGAGCCAGCACCCGGGACCGGTCCGCTGCGCTGACTCCGATCATCACCACCGACGCGGTGCGGGACATGGCGGAGCTGGCCGCCACTAACCACGTGGACACCTCGGTGCTGGAATACGTCTCGCATTTGTGCGAGGAAACCCGTAATGCGGCGGAGTCCCGTTTGGGTGTGAGCGTCCGCGGCGCCTTGGCCATGGTCCGTGCGGCCAAGGTCTGGGCCGCGAGCCAGGGCCGGAACTTCGTGTTGCCGGACGACATCAAGGAACTGGCTCCGGTGGTCTGGAACCACCGGTTTGTGATGGACCCCGAGGCGGAATTTGCCGGCGCGACGCCGGAGGCCGTGATGTCCCGCGTGCTGGCAGACGTGCCGGCCCCGCAGCAGCGGGTGACGGTCTAAGGCCGTGCCCGAGCTACTTTGGCAGCCGGAAGCGGCTGCATGACGGAGACGACGACGAAGCGGGAGCCTGACCAGACCCGCAGGCTCGGCGGGCTCGGCGAAACGATTCGCCAGATAGCCCCGGACAAGTCCAGCGTGCTGCATCCGGCGTCGTTGGCGGCCGAAGCTGCGTCACTCGCCGACCAATACCTGCTGCCGGGCTGGCGATGGATCCGGCGGGCCACCGAGCGTTACCTGAGGCCGGTACTGGAGACAGTCAGTCCGCTGGGCTGGGTGGTGGCCGGCAGCGCCCTGCTGCTGGTGGTGCTTGGAACGGCCTTCGGCTGGCAGGAAGCCAAGATCGCTGCGCTGATGGGACTGTTCCTGCTGCTGCTGGCCATCGGTTTTGTCATCGGCCGTTCGTCCTACGGCGTGGAATTGGATTTGGCGCGCACCAGGGTCGCGGTGGGTGACCGGGCCGTGGGCAGCGTGGCCGTAACGAATACCGCGGACAAGCCGTTGCTGCCGGCTGCGCTGGAGCTGCCGGTGGGAGCAGCCACTGCCGTCTTCCAGCTGCCGCGGATGAAGGCCGGGCAGGTGCATGAGGACCTGTTCACCATCCCGACGCAGCGCCGCGCCGTCATTGTGGTGGGTCCGGTCCGCTCCGTGCGCCAGGATCCGCTGGGCCTGCTGCGCCGCCAAATGATGTGGACCGAAGCTACCGACCTGTTTGTTCATCCGCGCACCACGGCACTGGGCAGCTCCGCGTCCGGCTTCATCCGCGACCTCGAGGGACTGCCCACTAAGGAACTGGCCAGCGCCGACGTCTCCTTCCACGCGCTGCGCGATTATGTCCCCGGCGACGACCGGCGCTACATCCACTGGAAGACAACGGCACGCACCAACTCGCTGATGGTCCGCCAGTTCGAGGAAACCCGCCGCGCGCACCTGGCCGTGGCGGTCTCCACCAACACCGAGGAATACAGCTTGGAGGAGGACTTCGAGCTGGCGGTCTCCGTGGGCGCGTCGATCGGGCTGCAGGCCATCCGCGAGCAGCGCAACCTGAGCGTGCTGACCCAGCGGGGCCCGCTGCGCAGCGAGACCGGACGCATCCTGCTGGATGAAATGACCCGGATCGAAGGCAAGCCGCAGCGGTCCACCGCGGTGGAGCTGGCCCGAAATACCGCCGAGGCCGTGCCGAACGCGTCGGTCATGTTTTTGGTCGTCGGCGACCGGGTGTCCGCCACCCAGCTGCGCCAGGCGTCGTCCGCGGTGCCGGCCGGCATCCGTGCCTTCGCCATACGCTGCGGCGGGGGACTCGAGGCCGCGCGGGCGACCATCGGCGACCTGTCCGTGTTGTCGCTGCCCAGCTTGGACGACCTGGCCATCGTGCTCCGGAAGGCGGCCGCGTGAACGGCGGTGGAAACGCTCCGTCGCCGGGTCGGCGGCCTGACCGGGCCCGCCGTCGCGCCGCGGACATCAAAAACGACGCCGGACGGGGACTGGGGGCGTGGCTGCCGCGGCCCGGACGCCAGCTAGCCATCGACGCTGCAGTCCTGGTGCTGCTGCTCGGACTCGGGCTGGCTGGCTTCCACCATGTTTTCGGCGGCAATGGCCGTTATCTGACCGCAGGGTTCGGCGGCATCGTCGTCGGTCTGCTGCTGTCGCTGGCCTGTGCCCGGTACCGGTTGGGGCTGTTGTCCACGGCCACCGCCGGGCTCGGCGCCTACCTGCTGCTGGGCAGCGCCTTCGCCGCTCCCACCGAAGCCATCGGCGGAGCGCTGCCGTCGCTGGAATCCCTGCGCACCGTGCTGACCGGTTTCGTCTTCGCGTGGAAGGACATCCTCACGGTTGCCCCGCCGGTGGGAGTCTCCAACGGCATGCTCGTGGTGCCGTTCCTCGGGGCCTTGGCCTCGGCCCTGCTGGCCGGCACTCTGGCCTGGCGCGTCCGCGGACCGTATTGGCCGCTGCTGCCGGTGCTGGCATTCTTCCTGCTTGGCATCGCCTTCGGCACCGACGTGCCGGCCCTGCCGGTGCTGCGCGGCGTGCTGCTGGTGGCTGTATCGGCGGCCTGGCTGGCGTGGCACCGGCACCTGGCTCGCGGCGATGCGTCCGCGGGCGTGGCGGCCAGCCCGGCGCTGGCCGACCCGGCCGCGCACCGGGCGGGGCTGCGGCGCAGGCTGGGCATGGGCGCCGGCATGCTGGCGGGCGCGGTGGTGTTGACGGCGCTGGCCGGCCCGGCACTCACGGCGCGGGGCGACCGCGAGGTGCTGCGCGACGTCGTCGTTCCGCCGGTCAATCTGTATGACTACCCGAGCCCGCTGATGGATTTCCGCGGCTACGTGAAGGACCGGCCTGACGAGACGCTGTTCACCGTGGCGGGGCTGCCGAAGGGCCAGCGGGTGCGATTGGCGGCCCTGGATACCTTCGATGGCACGGTGTACAACGTCAATCCGGAAAGCGGCGGCAACTTCACACCGGTGGGCGACGCCGCGTCGCTGGGCCAGATGTCCGGGGACGGGACGCGGTTGGACATCCAGATTGCGGACTACAGCGGTGTCTGGCTGCCGGTCGGCGGGCGGATTAACGGCGTGGCGTTCCAAGGCCAACGGTTCGGGGAGCTGGGCGGTTCGTTGTTCTACAACGACGACGCGAAAACCGCGCTGACCACGCGCTACCTGCAGGCCGGCGACGGCTACTCGGTGGAGACCACGTTCCCGAGCCGGTGGGAAGACGCCCAGCTGGCCCAGTACGACTTCGCGTCCGTCCGTTTGCCGGAACCGGCCCGGGTGCCGGACATCATTGCGGCGAAGGCCAACGAGTTCGTCGGCGAAGCGACGGTGCCGATCGAACAGGTCCGCCAGCTGGAGCGGAACCTGCACGAGAACGGTTTCTTCAGCAACGGCAAGGAAGACGAGGCCCGCAGCCTGTCCGGCCATCATGCCGGGCGGATGATCCAACTGCTGGATGCCGACCAGATGATTGGCGACGACGAGCAGTACGCCGTCGCCATGGCGCTGATGGCCCGGCATCTGGGCATCCCGGCGCGGGTGGTGATGGGTTTCTACCCGGATCCGCAGGAGGACCGCTCCGGCTCGGCACCGGTGGAAATCAAGGGCGAGGACGTGCACGCCTGGGTGGAGGTGGCGTTCGAACACGCCGGCTGGGTCGCGTTCGATCCCACCCCGGACGAAGACAACGAACCGACGCCGCCGCAGCAGGAGCCCAAATCCACGCCGAAGCCGCAGGTCCTGCAGCCGCCGCCTCCGCCACAGGAACCGGCTGAGTTGCCGCCGGACACCGCACCGGAGCCACAGGACGCCGAGCAGCAGGACAGGTCCTTCTGGGACCAGTGGGGCTGGCTGTTTGTGGCCATCGGGATGGGTGCCATTCCGCTGGCGGTGCTGCTGGCGCCGCTGTTGCTGATCGCCTGGCTGAAGCTGCGCCGGCGCAAGCGGCGGGCCAGCGAAGGCCTGCCCAGCCAGCGGGTGGGCGGAGGCTGGCGCGAGGTGGTCTCGCTGGCCACGGACATGGGAGCACGGGCGGCCAGCAACGCGACCCGGCGCGAGCACGCGGCCGCCTTGGCGGAGCAATTCCCGACGACGGCGGCGGGCACCACGCTGCTGGCGCACCGGGCCGACGCAGCGATCTTCGGAGCCGCCGAGCCGACCGAGGTCCAGGTGCAGCAGTATTGGGACCATGTGGACCAGTCGCTGGCGGAGATGAAGGGCTCGCTGGGCTTCTGGCAGCGGCAGCGGGCCAAGTACACCCCGCGGTCGCTGGTGGCCGACGCCAGGCGGCGGCTCGCGCAGCGCCGGAGCGGTCCGGCCGCCGCTAGAATCCGTACAGTAGACTCACAGGCCGGACGGTCGGAAAAAGGCGGGAGCAGCACGTGGCAGCAGGACTGAATCTGGTCAGCGCCTCGGCCGGAAAACGGCTCGGGGCGTGGCTGATCGACAAGATTCCGCCGGCCGTCCTGATGCTGGCTGCCTACGCCGCTACCGTTCCAGCGCTGATGCAGGCGGCAGCCTCCGGCAGTGCCTCCGCGGCCGCCTCGGCGGTGGGCGGAATGTTCCTCTGGATCGGACTGGCTTCGCTGCTGTCGCTGACCTATACCGTGTGGCTGTGGGGCTGGGAAGCCACCACCGGCAAGACTCCCGGCAATTTGGTGCTGGGCCTGCGCACCGCCAACGAGGACGGCCTTGCGGCAGGCTGGGGCGCCATCTTCCTGCGCGGCCTGATCATCGCCGTGGGCGGGCTGGCGCTGGCCGTCGGCGCCGTCGTGGTGGTGGTCTCCAATGTCTGGGACCGGAACCACAAGCGGCAGGGCTGGCATGACAAGGTAGCCAAGACCCTGGTGCTGGATGTCGCGCAGGGCCGCGACCCGCTGACCACCGGTGGACTGTACGGGCCCGCGGCCTTTGCGCCGGAGGGAACCGACGTGCACGCCGGTTTTGCCGGGGCGGCAGCGCAGGCACAGCACCTTCACGAGGCCTCCCCGAACGAGGCAGCCCGGCAGCCTTCCGGCGTTATCTCCGCCATCCCGGGATTCGGCTCGGACGCGGCAGCGGCCCCGGTGGCTGCGCCCGTCCCGGCCGCTGCGCCGGCCATCGCCCAGGTGCCGCCGAGCTCTCCGCTGGCTGAAGACCGCGCCAGCCGCGATGCCGAGCCGTCGTACGCCTTGGCCGCGGCAGGACCGGCATCGGGACAGGCCGCGGCGGGACCGGCTGCGGGAGGACCGGTTACGGGAGGTGCCAGCGCGGGCGGTCATCCCGACGATGAATTCGCGGCCACCATGGTCCGCGCCTCCAACACGCCGACAGGCCCGCTCACTATTACCTTCGACGACGGGCGCGACGTGGTGCTTGAAACGACGGCCCTGATCGGGCGCAACCCTGCGGCAGCCGCCGGCGAGGACATCGACCAACTGATCGACTTTGCGGACATGGGACGCTCGGTATCCAAGACCCACGTGCTGCTGCGGGTCGACGGCGCTACGGTGTGGGTCACCGACCGCAACTCGACGAATGGGAGTGCCGTGACCGGTGCAGACGGCATCCGCCGGCCCCTGGTTCCGGGGATACCGGTGGCAGCGGCACTCGGTGCCACCGTGGAATTCGGCGACCGCAGCTTCACCGTCGGAGCGGCATGAACGCGGCTTCGGGCGCCGGCGACATCCGGCTCAACGTCGGCGCGGGCTCCGATCGCGGACTACGGCGGATGCTGAACGAGGACGCCTATCTGGCCGACGGCACCATGTTCGTCGTGGCCGATGGGATGGGCGGACATGAGGCCGGGGAAGTGGCCAGCCGCATCTGTGTGGAAACAATGCGCGATTATGTGGCGAGCCACGAGCTGGGCGCGCACGAGCTCGAACAGCTGATTGCCCGCGCCGACGCGCGGATCAGGGACGCAGCCGCCTCCCGGGCGGGCACCACCGTGTCCGGCGCGGCGCTGGTTTCCGAACGCGGTGTGCCCTACTGGCTGGTGTTCAACGTGGGCGATTCCCGCACCTACCGGCTGCACCAGGGCAGGCTAGAACAGATCAGCGTGGACCACTCCGAGGTGCAGGAACTGCTGGAGGCCGGACGGATCACGGCACAGGAGGCCCTGGTCCACCCGCGCCGGCACGTCGTCACCCGGGCGCTGGGAACCGGCGAAGACAACCAGCCGGACTTCTGGATGGTTCCGGTGGAACCCGGGGACAGGATCATGATCTGTTCCGACGGACTGACCTCGGAGGTCAGCAACGACCACATCTACACGATCCTCACCTCCGTGTCCCGCCCGCAGGAAGCGGTCGATTCGCTGATCCAGGCGGCGCTGCGCTCCGGCGGCCGGGACAACATCACCGTGGTGGTGATTGACGCCGACGGCCTCGACGGCGAGCCCGAAGACGCCTCGACCGCGCCTCGGCAGGAGGACACGACGACCCTGCCCCGGCTGCCGGCTCCCGGAGAGCCGGCCCCGGAGGAGGATGACCGGTGACCGGCCTGACCTACTCCCCGGGAGCGTGGATCGGTCTGGTCAGTGGCGGTACCGCGGTACTCCTCGAACCCGGCGCCGCCGATGACCTGGTGCAGCGGCTCTGGCGGGAGTTGGAGTCCGACGCCACGCTGGAGTCCCTGCTGGGTACCATCGTGTCCTGCTGCGGTGCCAACCTGTCCGCAATGCCGCAGTTTGGCATCATCTGCTCAACCGGAGGCATCCACGCAGTGCTCCGCGGAGACGTGGTGGTTTCTGCCGATTCGGACAGCCAGGAACTCAGCGGGCGGGGAGTCTCCAGCTGGACCGAGGGACGGCTGGCGTCCGACAAGGTGACTATTGCGGCCGGATTTGGTGCGGGCGGAACGGCAGCCCAGCCGGGACCGTGGCTGCCGCTGCGCGCCGGAGCCGTCCAGTTGGGGATCCTCCGGCTGGGCCGCGCCGCCGAGGCGTCCGATGACGCCCCGAGGCCCGGCGCCAGCTCCGACACCGCCGAACCCCGGCGGCAGCCCGAAGCCGCCACGCCGCGGCAGCCCGAAGCCGCCGTGCCGCTACGGCACCCCGAAGCCGCCGCGCCGGTGCCCGCCTCCGCAGGAGCCGAATCGAACCTGGACATGACCGGCATCTACGTGCCGGATGACGAGCTCGACGACGAGCCCGACGCCCCCGACGACTCGCCAGACGACGCTGCGGCCGCGGCCGACCGAGCCGCCGCCGTCGAACAGCCGGCCGGCAGCCGGGCGGAAACGGACATCGAGGCAGCCGTTGACGATCTGGACCAGACGGTCATCCACGCCGCCGCGCAACGCGCCAACTTGCCACCGGCACCGCCGCAGCAGTCGAACGTGCAGGGGAGGAGCGCGGTCGCGCGCACCCCGGGCGGCCGGACAAACGGGCATTCAGCCCGACCGACAGACCTGATCGACGCCGTACCCTGGCTGACCCGCTCCGCTTCCGCGCGCGCCGAGGTCCCGTCGGCCGGGCAGCAGACCGCGCAGCCGACCGTGCAGCCCGCCGGGAACGACGACGGGAGCGACGACGGCGACCACGACGGGCAGACGCTGATGCGCAGCGACCTGCCCGATCTTCCCGCCGCGTCCGCGCCCGCTGCCCCGACGCCGGCTTCGGCGGCGAGCACCGCGCCGAGCACGGCACCGATGGTGCTGGCCCGGATGTGTCGGCACGGCCATGCCAACCCGCCGACCAGTTCCGCCTGCGCCCTCTGCGGAGCTGCGCTGGAGCAGGACGCCCAGGAGGTGCAGCGGCCGGCACTTGGCCGGATGCGGGTTTCCACCGGCGACGTGGTGGAACTGGACCGGCCGGTGATCGTCGGACGGCAGCCTTCGGCCAGCCGGGTGCAGGGCAGCGTGATGCCGCGGCTGGTCCCGGTCCACAGTGCCAGCGGGGATATTTCGCGCTCGCATGTGGAAGTCAGGCTGGAAGGCTGGCACGTGATCCTGTCCGACCTGAAGTCCACCAACGGCACGGTGCTGCTGCGCGGCCGGCAAGCCCCACGGCGGCTGGGCCACGGGGAAGCGGTCATGCTGCTGGACGGCGACATCGCGGACCTGGGCGACGGCATCTCGCTGCGCTTCGAGGATCTTCCGTGAGCGTAAAGCGTCCGCCCGCACCGCCGCCGAACATTGACGGTTACCGCTATGTCCGGCTGCTGGGCTCGGGCGGTTTCTCCGACGTGTACCTTTACGAGCAGGACCGGCCCAGGCGCCGGGTGGCCGTCAAGGTGCTGCTGTCCGGACTCAGGACCGAGGACGCTCGCCGCCGCTTCGAGTCCGAGGCGAACCTGATGGCGCAGCTGTCCACGCACCCGTTCATTGTCACCATCTACGAGGCCAACCTCACAGCCGACGGGCATTCCTACCTGGCCATGGAGTACTGCTCGCGGCCAAGCCTGGATGCGCGCTACCGCAAGGGACCGTTGGGCGTGGACGAGGTGCTGACCCTCGGCATCCAGGTGGCGTCCGCCGTGGAGACCGCACATCGGGCGGGAATCGCGCACCGTGACATCAAACCGGCGAACATCCTGGTCACCGATTACAACCGGCCGGCGCTGACCGACTTCGGCATCTCCTCCTCCGGCAACGACGCCGCGGACAGCGACGTGGGGATGTCCATTCCGTGGTCGCCACCGGAGTCCTTCAAGGGCGACGCCGGAAACGGCACCCGCGGCGATATCTGGGCGCTGGGCGCCACCGTGTACACGCTGCTGGCCGGCCGTTCGCCGTTCCTGCAGCCGGGCGGGAACAACTCGCAGCGCGAACTCATGGACCGGATTGCGCATGCGCCGCTGCCGCCGCTGGGCCGCGCCGATGTGCCGGCCTCGCTGGAGCTGGCCCTGGCCACCGCGATGGCCAAGTCGCCCGGCTCGCGGTTCAAATCCGCGCACGCCTTCGCGCTGTCCCTGCAGCGGGTGCAAGCCGAACTGAACCTGTCGGTCACCCCGTTCGAGGTACTGGAGGAGGCGCCGTCTGCCGGCGCGGGGGAAGCCGACGACGGCGAGGCGACCCGGGTCCGCGGGATCGTCTCGATCGATCCTGCCGCGGCAGCGCCGTCGGCAGGATCCGTTTTCCCGGAACGCACCGAACGGTTCCCAGCACGGCAGGACGGACGCCGCCTGGAGCTGGAGCCGGAAGCCTCCACTGTGTTGAGGGACTCCGCAGCAGACCAATGGACGGAATCCGGCAGCGGAGCGCGTCGCCGTCCCTGGACGTGGGTGGCCGGCGCTGTCGCCGCGGTGGCGGTGGCTGCCGGCGCGATCTTCGTGCTCAACCGGCCGGCGCCCGAGGCAGCCGTGCCCGATGCGCCGGTCAGCCGGGCGCCGGCCAACGCACTGGAAGGCCTGTCCGGCAACGTGGTGCCCCCAGAGGAGTTGGACGGCCGGGTGGAAGGAAGCGAAGCGGTTTTCAGCTGGACCAATCCTGACCCGCGCGACGACGATCTGTTCATCTGGACGCCCGTCACCGCACTGGGGCAGGGCGAGCCCGAACGCACCGGTGAGCCAAAAGCGGTGCTGCCGTTGGCGGAAAACGACCGGACCTGCATCGAGGTGGTGGTGGTGCGGGCCAACGGCCGGGCCTCCGACCCGGTCCGCGGCTGCGCCGACGAATAGCCGGATGCCCGCTGGAATAGAGTTAGAAGGCGGGTCCATGAAACGATCAACTCGCGTCGACCCGTTCGGTCAACACAACATCAAGGGGGCTTCCGGTGGCGGATGTGAGCATTGAGTTCTGCGGGGAATGGTATGAACCCAAGGACGACGACGTGTTCACCATTGGTCGCGAAGGCGATCTGGAGATCGACGACAATCCGTACTTGCACCGCAAGTTCCTGCAGGTCGCCCGTTACGACGACATCTGGTGGTTGGCCAACGTAGGGTCCCTGATCTCGGCCACCGTCGCCGATTCCACCGGCGGCATGCAGGCCTGGCTGGCGCCGGGCGCACGGATCCCGCTGGTCTTCAGCCTGACGAATATCGTGTTCACTGCCGGCCCGACCACGTACGAGTTGTCCGTCCACGTCAAAACGCCCTCCTTCCGCCAGGAACACCGGGACACGGACGCGGTGGGGGAGACCACCATCGGGCCGGTGATCTTCACCGACTCGCAGAAGGCGCTGATCCTGGCCCTGGCCGAACCCATGCTCAAGCGGGATGGCACCGGGCTGAGCTCGATTCCGTCGTCCTCGCAGGCGGCCGCCCGGCTGGGCTGGCCGTTGACCAAGTTCAACCGCAAGCTGGACAACGTCTGCGACAAATTGGACCGCGTGGGCGTCGCCGGGCTGCGCGGTGGCGGCGGCAAGCTCGCCACCAACCGGCGCGCGCGGCTGGTGGAACACGCAGTGACGTCCCATCTGGTCACCGCGGCGGACCTGGCGCTGCTCGACCAACAGTTGGATGCCGAAGACTGAGCGCAACGTGACGTCGCCGGCGGGCCGCGGCACCGCCGTCGTCGCCTGAACCGGGCTCCTGGGGCAAGATAGTCAGGTGAGCACAGTCGAAACATCTGCCAACGAGATTCCGAGCGATGAGATCCGGGACGAATACGAGCAGCTGACCGAGAACGTCCGCAAGTACCGCTACGCGTACTACAACGAGGACGCCCCGCTGGTCTCGGATGCCGAATTCGACGCGCTGTACCGGCGGCTGGAAGAAATCGAGGCGCTGCACCCGGAACTGGTGGCCAACGACTCGCCCACCCAGGAAGTCGGCGGCGAGGTCTCGGCCGCGTTCGCCCCGGTGGAGCACCTGCAGCGGATGTACTCGCTGGAGGACGTCTTCTCGCTGGAGGAACTGAAGGCCTGGGTGGACCGCGCCAGCGCCTCCGTGGCGAACCTGGGCAACGGGAGGAAACTGCGCTGGCTCAGCGAGGTGAAGATCGACGGACTGGCCGTCAACCTGCTCTACCGCGACGGCGAACTGGTCCGGGCGGCGACCCGCGGCGATGGGACCACCGGCGAAGACATTACCCACAATGTGCTGACCATTGGGGACATTCCGCGCAAGCTCACCGGCAGCAACTTTCCGGCCGAGGTGGAGATCCGCGGCGAAATCTTCATCCCCACCAAAGACTTCCTGGCCCTGAACGAACGGATGGTGGAAGCCGGCAAGGCGCCCTTCGCCAACCCGCGCAACTCCGCGGCCGGATCGCTCCGCCAGAAAGACCCGAAGGTCACGGCGGAACGGCCGCTGCACATGTTCGTGCACGGAATCGGCGCCCGCGAAGGACTCGACGCGGAAAGCCAATCGGACACCTACGCCCTGCTCAGCGGCTGGGGCCTGCCCACCAGCCCCTACTTCAAAGTGGTGGACAGCTACGAGGACGTGCTCGCCTTCATCGAGCACTACGGCGAGCACCGGCACGACCTGCTGCACGAAATCGACGGCATCGTGGTCAAGGTGGACGATTTCGGCCTGCAGCGCGCGCTCGGCCACACCTCCCGCGTGCCGCGCTGGTCCGTGGCCTACAAGTACCCGCCGGAGGAAGTCCACACCAAACTGCTGGACATCCGCGTGAACGTGGGCCGCACCGGCCGGGTCACGCCCTACGGCGTGATGGAACCGGTGAAGGTGGCCGGCTCCACCGTGGAGATGGCCACGCTGCACAACCAGGACGTGGTCAAGGCCAAAGGCGTGAAGATCGGCGACATCGTGGTGCTGCGCAAGGCCGGCGACGTGATCCCGGAGATCGTCGGCCCGGTCATGGCGCTGCGCGAGGCGCAGGATCCGCCGGTCCGCGACTTCGTCATGCCCACCGACTGCCCCTCCTGCGGCACGCCGCTGGCCCCCGGCAAGGAGGGCGACGTCGATTTACGCTGCCCGAACGCCAAGTCCTGCCCCGCCCAGCTGACGGAACGGGTGGCCCACCTCGCCGGCCGCGGCGCGTTCGACATTGAAGCCCTGGGCTACGAGGCCGCGCTGGCGCTGACCCGCCCGGCCGAACCCGAGCAGGCGCCGCTGACCAACGAGGCCGGGATCTTCAGCCTCAAGCCCGAGGACCTGGCGGATGTGCGGATCCGCCGCGAAAAGAAGACCAAGGGCGTGCCGACCGGCGAGATGGAATTGGTGCCCTACTTCTACACCAAGGGCACAGCCAAGAAACCGTCGGTCCCCACCGCCAACACCAAGAAGCTGTTCGAGGAACTCCAGAAGGCCAAGACGCAGCCGCTGTGGCGAGTGCTGGTCGCCCTGTCCATCCGCCATGTCGGACCCACGGCTTCGCGTGCACTGGCCACCGCCTTCGGGTCGATGGACGCCATCCGGGCAGCCAGCGAGGAACAGTTGGCGCATGTGGACGGCGTAGGCCCGACCATCGCTGCCGCTCTGAAGGAGTGGTTCGCCGTGGACTGGCACGCCGGGATCGTGGACGCCTGGGCGGAAGCCGGCGTGCGGATGGCCGACGAGGTGGACGAGAGCACGCCGCGCACGCTGGAGGGACTGACCGTGGTGGTGACCGGCACGTTGCCGAACTTCAGCCGCGACGAGGCCAAGGAAGCGATCATTATCCGCGGCGGCAAGGCCTCCGGATCCGTCTCGAAAAACACCAGCTACGTGGTGGCCGGCGAGAACGCCGGGACCAAACTGGACAAGGCCGAAGCCCTCGGCCTGCCGGTCCTGGACGAGGACGGGTTCCGCCGACTGCTGGAAACCGGCACAGTATGACGGCGGAGCGGCCGGCCGCCGACGTCAGCTGGCAGCGGATCCTCTCCACGCTGGCCAGTCATCGGCTGCGCGGACTCTACGCTGTCCTGGTGCTGGGCCAGCAGCCCGAGATGACCGCCAAGGAACGGCAGAAGCTGCTCGACGCCGGCTTGGTGATGGACGACGGCGGTGCCCTCACCATTGCGCCGGACATTTTCAAGGAAGCACTGGCGTCGGCACGGACGCCGGAACCCACCGGCCCGGAGCGCTTCCTTGCCGGCGGGCTGGTGGTGCTGCCGCACCGCGCGGCCGACCGGCTGGAACTCCTGGGTTATCTCCGCGACCGCGTCAGCGCCGCCGGAGAAACGCTGGCCGAGAAGGAACTCAATGCCAGGCTGGCCGCCTTCACGGAGGACGTGCCGATGCTCCGGCGCGCCATGGTGGACTACGGCTTCCTGGTCCGCGAGCCGGACGGAAGCGCGTACCGCCGGGCGCCGGGGCAATAGTCCAGCGGCCTGCCGCAGGTCCGAACCGGAAACGCAGGCGTGACTCGCATCACGTGCCATGGGAGCATGGACGTGTGGAGCGGCCATGAACGAGTTTTTCGCCGATGGTTTTCCCTGGTGGTTCATCTGGGTTGGCTTCGCCGTGGTCTCCGGCATGGGGCAGCGCGCCAAACGCGCCAGGCGCCAGCAGGCCCGGAACCGGGCGGGCGGCCAGCGCCGCGAATCCGCGTGGTCGGAGGCCGCCCGGCGGGAGGCGGACCGCCGGCAAGCCGCCGCGGCCGCCCAGCAGCAGCGGCTGCGCGATACCGAGAAACTGATGGCGGACCATCACGCGGTCAACGTGCGCTGGCTGGACTATGAGCTGGATGTGGCGAAACTGATCGACTACCCGATGATGTCCGACGTTCGTGAACCGCTCACCGTGGCCTTCCTGCGCGCCAAACGGACCGCGGACGGGCTGCTTCCGGTCACCGCGCGGGAGATCGCCACCGACGAGCGGCTGCGCGAATATCGAGAGGCGGTGCGCGCCTATGAGGTCGCCTTCGACATAGCCGAACGCGAAGCCCGCCGGATCCGCGACCAGCACTTCAGCGGCCCGGAACGGTTGCGGCTGAATACCGCCCGCCGGCTGCTCACCATCGCCGTGGACCGGGCTGCCACTCCGGCCGAGCGGCAACTGGCCTACAGCCGGGCGCGCAAAGAGCTGGACGGCCTGTTGGCCCTGCCTGCCGAGGCGCTTGCCGCCCTGCAACGGCAGGTCAATCCCGAGCTGCTGCCGCTGCCTGACCCGCCGGCTGCGCCGCGGCGCGGCCGGCCCGAGCAGCGTCCCGGGCCTCTCTCCGACCCTCAGCCCGGCTGAACCGGAACCGGAGCAGCCGCCCGGGCCGCCATACCAATGCCCGCACCTCGGTGGTCGACCAAGGGAGCGCCAGCGACCGTACCTCGGTGGTCGACCAAGGGAGCGCCAGCGACCGCACCTCGGTGGTCGACCAAGGGAGCGCCAGCGACCGCGTGGAGACCACGGATCTCCAGGAGCAAGCGCCTTTGGTCGATCACCGGACTGGGCACCGCATTGGCGCGCACCACGCGGGGTGCGCGAAACTGGTAGGGCACGCACCGCCGTCGTGCTTTCCCCTTTTCCCGCGAGGACCCGCCCCAGCACATGCACATCACCATCCGCCCCGCCACCGCTGCCGATTACGACGACGTGGAGCGCCTGACGCGCGAGGCGTACCTCGCCGCCGGTCATTTCCCGGCCGCAGACCACCCCTACCTGGTGCATGTCTCCGACGTGGCGCACCGGGCCGCACGCGCGGAAATCTGGGTGGCCGAGCGCGGCGGGCACGTGGCCGGCGCGGTGACGCTGGCGCAAGCGGGCGGGGAGTATGCGGACATCGCCCGGGAGGGTGAGCTGGAGTTCCGGATGCTGGCGGTCGACCCGGGGCTGCAGCGGTCCGGTGTCGGGCGGGCGCTGGTGGAAGCGATCGTGGCCCATGCCCGCACGCTGGACGGAATTGACGCGGTGAGCCTGACCACCGGCAGCGACTGGACCGCAGCGCACCGGCTGTATGAGTCACTCGGGTTTGACCGCGTACCGGAGCGGGACTGGCCGGTGCCCGGCACCGAGATCCGGCTGCTGGTCTTCGTCAAGCGGCTCTAGCCCGCCGCCCCCGCGGTACCGCCGCCCCGCCGTACTGCCGACCTGCCGCCCCGCAGTCGCGTCGGTGGGACGGAGCGGGCTCAGGGCCTGCGCATCGTGAAGGAGTCGGCGAAATCGCCGCCGTCGGCACGGACGAACTGGGCGAGGAGTAAGTCGTCGGTTGCCCGGATCTGCAGAAACCCATGCGTCGGGTCCGCATTCCTTCCCGAATAGGCGGCAAAGTACGGCACTTCGGCATCCTTGGTGTTGACGTCGCGCAGCGGCCGCCCGCCGGTGCCGACGGTCGCAAAGACCGTGCCGGCCGCGGACTCGAAGTCGCCGTCGGTGTCCGCGATGCAAGCGCTGCTGCTCTTCGCCGGCACCAGCGAGGGACAGCCGGGGCCCAGCGCCAGTTGATGGGTGCGCTGGTAGAGGTGCTCGTGCCCGTTAAGGACCAGGTCCACCTTTTTGTCCAGCAGCAGATTCGTCACGGCGGAACCCGGATCGCACTCGTAGCGGCCCATCGTCAGGCACGGCAGGTGCGAGGCCACCACGACCCACGGGATGTCCGCATCACGGGCGGAGTCGATGGCCGACGCCGTCCAGTTGTAGTGCTCGTTTCCGGGCCGGTAGTCCCACCGGCCGGAATCCGCGAACCGCAAGCCCGGCGAAATCATGATCAACCGCAGCACCGGATGCTGCTGCGGGATGTCCACGAACCATTGGCGCCCGTAATCGCCGTGGACGCCGGGCAAACGCGGAGGCAGGCAGTCCGCGAATGCATCGATGGAACCGTTCCGGCCGTCGCTTTCGTGGTTGCCGGAGAGCAACTGCAACGGAAGGTCCGGCCCCAAGTGGTCCGTGACGAAACTGCACCACGCCGATTCCGTGCCTCGGCTTCCATAGGACAGGTCTCCGAGCGCAAGGCCGAACTGTGATGTGCTGCCGGCCATCGCGTCCAGGACTTTCGCGGCGGCCTGGCCGTCGCCGAAATCTCCGGCTGCCGCGAAGTCCACCGACCTGGTGCCGTCTGTCCCGGCGGGTGGGGCGGCGTTGCCGGCCGGATTCGAGGCGGGCGGCGGCTGGCTTGCCGTGCCCGGAACGCTGGTCTGCGGTGCCGGAGCGGGGGAACTGGGCGGAAGCGTGCCGCAGCATGAGAGCAGCAGGGCGCCGAGGGCTGCTGCTGCCAATCGAGCCGCACGCATTCAGGCCTCCTCGCCGCGGACGGGGCGCCAGTCTAGGCACTGGGCAGATGGCAGTCAACGTGATCACGCCGCCGCCTTGCGGCCGGGGAGGCAGCCGCCGTCGGATGCCCTGCCCGCTTGGCGACTCCGGACCTTTCCGCGCCGGTAGACTGAACTGGAAAAGCAATCCATCCGCGTAGGAGACTCATGTCTGAGATCAATCGTGCGGCGGTGGCGCATCTGGCGCGCCTGGCCCACATTGAGATGACCGCCGAAGAACTGGACAAAATGGCCGGGGAACTCGACGTTATTGTCGATTCGATCAAGTCCGTCCAGGAAGTTGCCCGGCCCGACGTGCCGGCGACGTCACACCCGATCCCGCTGACCAACGTGTTCCGCGAGGACTTGGTGGGGGAGACCTTGAGCCAGGAACTGGCACTGGCGAACGCACCGGACGCGGCCGATGGCCGGTTCAAGGTTCCGGCGATCCTGGACGAGGAGTAGGACGCACCCATGACTGAACTGATTACGCACAGCGCCGCGAAACTGGCGGAACTGCTGGCCGCCTCCGAGGTCTCGTCGACCGAGGTTACCCAGGCGCACCTGGACCGAATTGCCGCGGTCGACGGCGACGTCAACGCCTTCCTGCACGTGAACACCGATGAGGCGCTCGCCGTCGCGGCGGACGTGGACAAGGCCCGCGCCGCCGGCGAAGAGCTGCCTGCGCTGGCCGGCGTCCCGATTGCGATCAAGGACCTGATTGTCACCGTCGGCCAGCCCACCACCGCCGGCTCGAAGATGCTCGAGGGCTGGATGAGCCCCTACGACGCCACCGTGATCAAGAAGATCCGTGCGGCGCAGATGCCGATGCTGGGTAAGACCAACTTGGACGAATTCGCCATGGGTTCCTCCACCGAGCACTCGGCCTTTGGCCCCACCCGCAACCCGTGGGACCTGGAGCGGATCCCCGGCGGTTCCGGCGGCGGTTCAGCGGCGGCGGTCTCGGCCTTCGAGGCACCGCTGGCGCTGGGCACGGACACCGGCGGATCGATCCGGCAGCCGGCCGCGGTGACCGGTTCGGTGGGCGTGAAGCCGACCTACGGCGGAGTCTCCCGCTACGGCGCCATCGCGATGGCGTCGTCACTGGACCAGATCGGGCCGGTCACCCGGACCGTGCTGGATGCCGCGCTGCTGCACGAGGTCATCGGCGGGCACGACCCGGCCGACTCCACCTCGCTGACCGATCCGGTCGGTGCGCTGGTTGAGGCCGCCCGGAGCGGCGATGTGCGCGGCATGCGCATCGGCGTGATCAAGGAACTGCAGGGCGAAGGCTACTCCGCCGGCGTACAGGCACGCTTCGACGAGGCACTCGAGTTGCTGCGCGGCGCCGGCGCCAACGTGGTGGAGGTGTCCTGCCCGAACTTCAAGTACGCGCTGGGCGCCTACTATCTGGTCATGCCTTCGGAGGCCTCCTCCAACCTGGCCAAGTATGACGGCGTCCGCTATGGGCACCGGGTGCTGCCCGAGGACGGCGCGATGACCATCGAACGCGTCATGGGGGCCACCCGGGCGGCCGGCTTCGGCGACGAGGTCAAACGCCGCATTATCCTGGGCACCTACGCCCTGTCCGCGGGCTACTACGACGCCTACTACGGCTCGGCGCAGAAGGTCCGCACCCTCGTGCAGCGCGATTTCGCCGCGGCTTTTGAAACCGCCGACGTGCTGATCTCTCCGACCGCGCCGACCACGGCCTTCAAGCTGGGCGAAAAGCTGGACGATCCGATGGCCATGTACCTCAACGACGTGGCCACCATTCCTGCGAACCTGGCCGGTGTCCCGGGCATTTCGGTGCCGGGCGGTCTGGCCGACGGACTGCCGGTGGGCATCCAGTTCCTGGCTCCGGCCCGTGAAGATGCCCGCCTGTACCGCGCAGGCGCCGGCCTCGAAAACCTGTTGGAAGCCACGTGGGGCGGCCCGCTGCTGGCCCAGGCTCCCGCTCTCGGAGGTGTGAAGTAAATGGCTGAAACTCAAGAACTGGTCGCCTTCGACGAAGCGATGGCCAAGTACGATCCGGTCCTCGGCTTCGAGGTTCATGTTGAGCTGAACACCAAGACGAAGATGTTCTCGGCGGCGCCGAACGCGTTCGGCGATGTGCCGAACACGAACGTGTCGCCGGTGGACCTTGGCCTGCCCGGTACGCTGCCGGTGGTCAACAAGTCGGCGGTGGAGTACTCGATCATGATCGGTCTGGCGCTGAACTGCAAGATCGCCGAATCCTGCTTCTTCGCCCGGAAGAACTACTTCTATCCGGATACCCCGAAGAACTTCCAGACTTCCCAGTACGAGGATCCGATCTGCTACGACGGCTACTTGGACATCGAGCTGGAAGACGGCGAAGTGTTCCGCGTGGAGATCGAACGCGCACATATGGAAGAGGACGCCGGCAAGCTCACCCACCTGGGCGGCGCCACCGGGCGCATCCAAGGTGCCGAGTACTCGCTGGTGGACTACAACCGCGCCGGCGTGCCGCTGGTGGAGATCGTCACCAAGCCGATCGTCGGAGCCGGCTCCCGTGCCCCCGGGCTGGCCCGTGCCTACGTGGCAGCCATCCGCGAGATTGTCAAAAACCTGGGCGTCTCGGATGCCCGGATGGAACGCGGCAACGTCCGCTGCGACGCCAACGTGTCCCTGATGCCGAAGGGCGCCACGCAGTTTGGCATCCGCTCGGAGACCAAGAACGTGAACTCGCTGCGGGCGGTCGAGCGCGCGGTCCGCTTCGAGATCGAGCGTCACGCGGCGGTGCTGGAATCCGGCCAGAAGGTTGTCCAGGAAACCCGCCACTGGCACGAGGACACCCGGTCCACGACCTCCGGCCGGCCGAAGTCGGACGCCGACGACTACCGCTATTTCCCGGAACCGGACCTGGTGCCCGTCGTCACCACCGAAGCGTGGATCGAGGAACTGCGGTCCCGGTTGCCGGAGCCGCCGGCCGAACGGCGCAAGCGGCTGAAGGCCGACTGGGGCTACTCGGATGCCGAATTCCGCGACGTGGTCAACGCCGGCGTGATGGAATCGATCGAGGAGACCATCGCAGCCGGTGCCTCTGCGGCAGTGGCCCGGAAGTGGTGGATGGGCGAGATTTCCCGCCGGGCCAAGGAAGCCGAGGTCGAACCGTCGGAGCTGGGCGTGAGCCCGCAGACCGTGGTCGAGCTGGACCGCCTGGTGCAGGCCGGCAAGATCAACGACAAACTGGCCCGCCAGGTGCTCGACGGCGTGCTCGCCGGTGAAGGCAGCCCGGAAGAGGTCGTGGACAAGCGCGGACTGGCCGTGGTGTCCGACGATTCGGCGCTGCTGGATGCGATCGACGCCGCGCTGGCCGCACAGCCGGACGTGGCGGAGAAGATCCGCGGCGGCAAGGTCCAGGCCGCCGGAGCCATTGTGGGCGGGGTCATGAAGGCCACCCGCGGACAGGCCGACGCCGGCCGCGTCCGTGAACTCATTTTCGAACGCCTCGGCGTTCAGGCCTAGTTAGGGGAGAACTCATGCACAGGATTGCTCTGGGATCGGCTCGCACCGATATCGGCCCGGTTCCTCAGCGCGTCGTCCGCACCGGTCGGGGCACGTCCACCGGCAGCGACATCGGACCGACGCCGCTGACCTAGCGGTTCCTCAGGCCACGGCCTGTTGTTGACAACGCCCCTGCCGTCACCGGCGGGGGCGTTGTCGGTGTTGACGGCGCCGTCGAGTGTGGTGTGCAGCAGCGTGTCCGGCTGGCCCCGGGCGCCCGCGGATGATCTGATGGAAGTCCCGCTTCAGAACTTTCGGCCGGTAATCGCCCGGGCCGCTGGCGGGTTTTGCCTATCGATTGAAGGAAGTACTGAAACAGATGGCCTTGATGCCCGCTGCGGAAATCGACGTCACCAATGACTTGGTGCAGCGGTTGCTATCCGACCAGTTTCCGGACCTGGCCCGGCTGCCCTTGGTGCGAGTGGCCAACGGCTGGGACAACGTCACGTTCAAACTCGGCGCCGAGTTGGCCATCAGGCTGCCGCGTCGCGAGGCGGCCGCGGAACTGGTGGTGAACGAACAGCAGTGGCTGCCGTCGCTGGCCCCGGACCTGCCGGTGGCCGTGCCTGCCCCGGTGCGCTGCGGCAGGCCGTCGTCGTACTATCCCTGGTCCTGGTCGGTGGTGCCGTGGCTCGAAGGCAGGCCGGCCTTGCGCCTGCGCGCGGAGGAGCGGCGCTCGCTGGCCCCCGGGCTGGCTGCGTTCGTGGCTGCGCTGCACGTTCCCGCGCCGTCTGGCGCGCCGATGAACCCGGTCCGCGGGGTCCCGCTGACCTCGCGCAATGCCGCCATCCTGCAGCGCCTGGATTCGGGCCTGGTCCCGCAGCCAGAGCGCGTCGCGGCGCTATGGCGGCAGCTGGCGGGGTTGCCGGCCTGGGACGGACCCGCGCTGTGGCTGCATGGCGACCTCCACCCGGGCAACCTGATCGTGGACGGCACCCGGCTGGCCGCGGTGATCGACTTCGGCGACATCACCGCGGGCGATCCGGCCACTGATCTGGCCGCCGCCTGGCTGGTGTTCGACGGCGTGGGACGCCGGGACTTCATCGCCGCGGTCGAATCGCGCACCGACGTGGCACCGGAGACCTGGCAGCGCGGACGCGGCTGGGCGCTGGCAATGGCGACGGCGCTGCTGGCCACCTCCGACGACAACCGGCTGTTGCGCGGCGTCGGGGAGCGCGCGCTGGCCGAGGTCCTGTCCGACAGCTAGGCGGTCAAACCGAACCCGCAGTAGCATGACGGGACTGCGGAACAGGTTGCTGGGTTGGAGGAGTAGCGATGCCCGGAGGCGAAGGATTGCGGCTGCACGCCACCGTTTTGGGCGCACCCGATCCGTTGGCACTGGCCGACTTCTACGGCCGGCTTCTGGGCTGGGAGATACGGACCAAGGAGCCGGATTGGGTCACGCTGGCCAATCCAACCGGCGGTCCCGGGTTGTCCTTCCAACTGGAAGATGGCTACCGCAGGCCGGTCTGGCCGGAGCGGCCCGGTGAGCAACAGATGCTGGTGCACCTGGACCTTCTGGTCGATGACCTGGCCGCGGCCTGCGCCCATGCGGAAGCCGTCGGCGCCGAACTGGCGGCATTCCAACCTCAGGACGACGTCCGCGTGTACTTCGACCCGGCCGGCCACCCCTTCTGTCTTTTCGAGCACTAGAATCGCGCGGCCGCCCACGCCGGTGGCAGGCGGCCGCCCGCGCTGCTGGCAGGCGGCCGCCCGCGCTGCTGGCAGGCGGCCGAGCGACGGCGCCCGGATCAGCTGTCGAAGAGCCGGGAGCGGATCAGGAAACGCTTGCCCTCGGGGGCCTCCACGGAGAACCCGCTGCCGCGCCCGTCCACCACGTCCACCGTCAGATGCGTGTGCTTCCAGTACGCGAACTGCTCCCGAGACATCCAGAAGTCAAGGCTTCCGCGGTCCGGAAGGTCGAACGTTCCCAGCAGCACATCCGCATCTGCCGTGAGAAATTCGCCGGCCGGATAGCACATCGGCGACGATCCGTCGCAGCAGCCCCCGGATTGGTGGAACATCAGTTGCCCGTGGGTATCCCAAAGTTTTTGCAGCAACCCGACGGCCGGACCGGTCAGCGCCACCCGGGAAAAGTCTTCCCCGGGCAGCGCTGCCGTGGCCTCGAGCGCCGCCTCGTGTTGTGCAGCGGGAGGGCTGGATGCATCCTGCCGCTGCGGTGAAGCCGACGCCATGAGCGGACCTGTCTCTAGAAGAAGCCGAGCTTGTTCTCGTTGTAGCTGACCAGTAGGTTCTTGGTCTGCTGGTAGTGGTCGAGCATCATCGCGTGGTTTTCGCGGCCGATGCCGGAGGACTTATAGCCACCGAACGCCGCTCCTGCCGGGTAGGCGTGGTAGTTGTTCACCCACACCCGGCCGGCCTGGATTTCGCGGCCGGCGCGGTAGGCCACGTTTCCGTTGCGGCTCCAGACGCCGGCGCCCAGCCCGTAGAGGGTGTCGTTCGCGATCTCCAGGGCCTCCTCGTAGCCGCCGAACCGGGTCACCGAGACGACCGGCCCGAAGATCTCCTCCTGGAAGATGCGCATGCTGTTGTTGCCCTCGAAGATGGTCGGCTTCACGTAGTAGCCCTCGGCCAGGTCCCCGTCCAGGATGTTGCGCCCGCCGCCGGTCAGGACCTTTGCCCCCTCCTGCTTGCCGATGTCCATGTATGACAGGATCTTCTCCAATTGGTCGTTGGAGGCCTGCGCGCCGATCTGGGTGTCCGTGTCCAGCGGATTGCCCTGGATGATCGCCTCGGTCCGCGCCAGCGCATCGGCCATGAATGAGTCGTAGATGGAATCCTGCACCAGCGCCCTGGACGGGCAGGTGCAGACCTCGCCCTGGTTGAACGCGAACAGGGTGAAGCCCTCCAGCGCCTTGTCGTAGAACGCGTCGTTCTCCGACGCCACGTCGGAGAAGAAGATGTTCGGGCTCTTGCCGCCCAGTTCCAGCGTGACCGGGATCAGGTTCTGTGAGGCGTACTGGCTGATCAGCCGGCCGGTGGTGGTCTCGCCGGTGAAGGCGATCTTGCGGATCCGCGGGCTGGAGGCCAGCGGCTTGCCCGCCTCCACGCCGAAGCCGTTGACCACGTTGACCACGCCGGCCGGCAGGATGTCCGCGATCAGTTCCATCAGCACCAGAATGGATGCCGGGGTCTGCTCCGCAGGCTTAAGCACGACGGCGTTGCCCGCCGCGAGTGCGGGCGCCAGCTTCCAGGTGGCCATCAGGATGGGGAAGTTCCACGGAATGATCTGGCCGACCACACCCAGCGGCTCGTGGTAGTGATAGGCGGTGGTGTCGTCGTCGAGCTGGGAGAGCCGGCCCTCCTGCGCACGGATGGCGGAGGCGAAGTAGCGGAAGTGGTCGGCGGCCAGCGGGATGTCCGCCGCCAGCGTCTCTCGCACGGCCTTGCCGTTATCCCAGGTTTCCGCCACGGCCAGCAGTTCGAGGTTCTCCTCGATCCGGTCGGCGATCCGGTTCAACACCGCCGCCCGGTCCGCTACCGACGTCTTGCCCCAGGACGGTGCCGCCTTGTGTGCGGCGTCGAGGGCCAGATCAATGTCCTCGGCGGTGCCGCGTGCCACCTCGCAGAACGGCTTGCCGGTCACGGGGGAGATGTTCTCGAAGTACTGGTTCTTCACCGGGGCGACCCATTCTCCGCCGATCCAGTTCTCGTAGCGCTGCTTGAAGCTGACCGGTGATCCCTCGGTTCCGGGCTGGGCGTAAACAGTCATGTCGACTCCTTCGGCTTCGGTTCCGGACCACGCCGGTCCGGCAGACTGCACTGTCTGTGCTGACGAGCCTAGGGAAGTGAAGGTTGCATCGAGGTTGCACCCCGGCATCCTGCACCGCCGGCGCTATGGCCGGGCCGGACAGGACGGCAGAACGTGGATTCATCGGGGCCGCGACGGTAGCGTGGGGCCACCTCGAGCCCTTCCGGATGGGCGCGTCGCCACGGACACCGGTCAACGAATGGAGAAGGTCATGGGGAATGTCATGGTTCATGCGACGGTAACGCTCGACGGCTTTATGGCGGACACCGCAGGCGGCGTCGACTGGATGTTCGATGTTGAGGCTGCGGACGAGGACCGGGCGGTGGTGAACAACATCTGGGAGGAGATAGGCGCCGTGGTGGGCGGCGCGAACAAGACGCAGACCATCGAAGAAGGGGAGATGCCCTACGGCGGTCTGCTGAAGGTGCCGGTCTACCTGATGACGCACAGCGCCCACGAACCGGTTGAAAAAGACGGCACGACGTATACCTTTGTGGTCGACGACATCAGAGAGGCGGTTGCCGCCGCCAAGCAGGCTGCCGGCGATAAAACCGTCAGCCTGTTGGGCGGCAGCATCTCGCGGCAGTGCCTCGCCCTGGGGCTGGTGGATGAAATCCAGCTGCACATGCTGCCCCTGCTGCTCGGTGACGGGATCCCGCTCTTCGGCGGGCTGGGTGAACGCATCGCCTTAGAGCGGATGGAGACGGCCGCCTACGCCAGCGAGACCCACCTACGGTTCCGCGTGGTTCGCTAACCGTTCCCCGGAGGGACGGGCCGGCAGGGGCGTCGGGCGTGGTCAGCCGCCTCCGGCCTCCAACTGCTCCAAGCGGGCGACGACGCCGGCCCGCTTGGGTGAGCGCGGCGGCAGGAGGCGGAGCGCCGCCAGCCAGGCATCGCCGTCGTTCTTGGCCTCAGGCAGTTGCAGGTAGCGCATCACCGTCTCCGTGGAGGCATTGCTGAGCACCGACTCGCGCAGCGTGGCGCTGACACGGTGGCGGAAATCGACAACGCCCGGCGCCTCCGACCCCGGAACGAGCTGGCCTTGGTACAGATCGAGGGCCTGGCGGTAGGAGCCGCGGGCCAGGCACTGCAGGACCCGCTGCGCGTCGACGGCCAGCGGCTGGGGCAGGCGGTACGGCCGCGATTCGGGCACTGCGGCCGCGCTGATGCCGGCCAGCAGTTTGCGCAGCCGGACCATCTCGGCCCGCAGGGTGGCGCCGCGGGCGTGCGGGTTGAGCTGGTCGGCCAGTTGCTCGGCCGTCAGACCGGCGGGGTGCAGGGCCAACAGGGTGAGGATCTCGGTGTGCCGCTGGGACAGTTCGATCCGCCGACCGGCCAGCTCCAGCAGGCCATGGTCGCGGCCCGTGATGGTGAGGCTGGCTGGCTTTTGAGTGGCCGCGCGGCTGCTGGTCCCGGCCTGCAGGCGGATGATCCGCAGCTCGGCTTCGGCCGCAGCCACCGCCGCCCGGACCAACGAGAGCGTGTGTGGGGCGGCGGCTTCCTCCCGGCCGGTCAGATCCACCACGCCGAGGACAGCGCCGGAATCAGGATCGTGGATGGGGACGGCGGTGCAGCTCCACGAATGGACCGCCCGGCTGAAGTGTTCGGCGCCGGCGATCTGCACCCCTTGGCCCAGGGCGAGGGCAGTGCCGGGGGCGCTGGTGCCCACCGCCGCCTCGGACCAGTCGGTGCCCGGCATGAACATCATGCCCTCCGCGCGTTCCCTGAGCCGGGTGTCGCCGTCCACCCAGAGCAGCCGGCCGTGTTGGTCCCCAACAGCCACCAGCATTCCCGCCTCGTGGCTGGGTTCCACCAGCAGCCGGCTGAAGACCGGCATGATGGCGGCCAGCGGATGGTCCCGGCGGAAGGCGTCCAGTTCGTCGTCGGCCAGCACCAGCCGCGCCAGCGCACGGTCCGGATCGCCAGCGTGCCGCAACGACCGCTGCCACGAGTCGCGGACCACCGGGCGCAGGGCACCGAGGCGCAAGCTTCCGGAACGGCCGGTCAGCCCGTCCGGATCAAGCCCTTCGTGGGCCTTGTAGGCTCGGTCCTGCACGGGCCGGGACGTTGGCTGGGCAGAGTGCGGCACTGGAGATCCCCCTTGTACCGGATCACTGCCACGGATCTGTGGCAGGAGTCACAGTCTAGCCTGCGGTAGTCGGGAGGTTCCACCGGGCCGGGCTCAGGCCGGCAGCAGCCGCAAGGGCAGCGAACTGTAGCCCTTCAGCGTGTTGTGCAGGTACGGCGCCGGTTCGCCGGCAGGCTCGATCCGCTCCACGTTGTGGGCCAGCCAGGTCAGGACAACATGCATCTCCAGCCGGGTGATGGGCTGGCCGACGCAGCGGTGGATGCCGTTGCCGAACGCGATCATGCTGGCGGCATCGCGTTCAATCCGAAAGACGTCCGCATCCGGACCGAACTGGGCCTCGTCCCGGTTGGCCGAGCCCAGGAACAAGGCCAGCTTGCTGCCGGCCGGCAGGCTGACGCCGGCGATCTGTGTGTCGGCGGACGTGGTCCGGTAGAACGACTGGAACGGGGACTCGAAGCGCAGCACCTCATTGATGGCCAGCGATACCATCCGCGGGTTGTCCCGCAGGATGCTCCATTGTTCCGGATGTTCGGCAAACAGCTTGAGGGCGTTGCCGATGCCGATCACGGTGGTATCCAGGCCCGCGGACAGCAGGGCCCTGACCACCAGCGGGGCCATCTCCGCCGGCAGGTCGCCGCTGTCCACGTACTGCCACAGTTGTTCGCCCATGCCTCCGGGGCTGAGGTTTTCCCGCCGCGTCCGGTCCATCACCCATTCCGGTGTTCCGGCACCTTGTTCGAAGTAGTAGCGGTGGCGTTCGTTTTCCGGGCCGAAGTGGCTGAAGTTCATCGCCCCATGGGTCAGCAGGTTCTCCTCACGGCCCTCCTGCGGAATGCCGACGGCGTCGCCAAACGCCCGGAGCGGGAACACCTCGGCCAGGTCCTTGACGCCGTCGATCGAACCACGCTCCAGCAGCTCCGGGAGCAGTTGTGCCGCGAAGGCTTCGAATCCGGCCCGCAGCGCCCGCGTCCCCTTGGGCGAGATCACCCCGGCCATGGCGTCCCGCATCACGGTGTGCCGCGGCGGGTCGGACTCAAGGATGCCCTGCGGCCGCCAGTTTGGTTCCTTCAACAGGTCCTTGGGACCCACACCGGCGCCGGAGATGAAGGTCCCATGGTCGGCGAGGATGTCGCGGCACTCCGCGTAGCGCGCGAAGGCCGGCACCTGGTACTTCTCCAGCCAGACCGCCGGGCCGGCTGCCCGCATCCGGCCGAACAAGGTGTACGGGTCGGCCAGCACATCGTCGGAGTATGGATCGTCGGCGATCGCCGGAAGGATCTGATGGGTCCTGGTTGCCATGGGCAGCTCTCGCTCACGTCGAAAGGGATAGAGGAAGTACTTGCCAGCAAAGCTACCGCGCCGCACGCCGAACGCGCAGTGTGACGCGCTCCACTTCGTCGGGGCACTTACGTAGAGTTGGCCTAGTGACCCGGACCACCGTCCGGGCGGCCGCGTGATCCCGGCCGGACCAAGAGATAAGGACAACGCATGAAGGCGCTCTTCAAGCCCGGCCCACAGGCCGGCTTTGAGCTGGTGGACCGACCGGAGCCAGAACCCGGCTTCGGCGAGGTCAAGATCAAGGTACTGACCACCGGCATCTGCGGCACTGACCTGCACATCCAGGCGTGGGACGACTGGGCGGAGGGCTCGGTCACCAGTCCGCTGATCCCCGGCCACGAGTTCTACGGCGAAGTGGTGGCCGCGGGCCCCGGCGTGCGGGACGTCCAGATCGGGAACCGGGTCTCGGGCGAAGGGCACATCGTCTGCGGCACCTGCCGCAACTGCCGGGCCGGCCGTCGGCAGATGTGCATTCGCACGATCAGCGTGGGAGTGCAGCGGGACGGCGCCTTCGCCGAATATGTGGTGATACCGGAAACCAACGTCTGGGTGCACACTGATCCAAAGGTCACGCCGGAACTGGGCGCCATCTTCGATCCGTTCGGCAACGCCGTCCACACTGCCCTGAGCTTCCCGCTGGTCGGCGAAGACGTCCTGATCACCGGTGCCGGGCCCATCGGACTGATGGCGATTGCGGTGGTCCGGCACGCCGGCGCGCGCAAGGTCGCTGTCACGGATGTGTCAGCCTCGAGACTGGAACTGGCCAAAAAGATGGGCGCCGACATGGTGGTCGATGTGAGCCAGACCAGGGTGGCGGAAGCACAGCGGCAGCTGGATCTGGCCGAAGGCTTCGACATTGGACTGGAGATGTCCGGCCGCGGCTCGGCGCTGCAGGCGATGATCGACAACATGACCCACGGCGGACGAATCGCGCTGCTGGGGCTGCCGGCCGAAGACATCAGCATCGACTGGGCCAAGGTGGTCACGCACATGCTCACGCTGAAGGGCATCTACGGCCGCGAGATGTTCGAAACCTGGTACGCGATGAGCGCCATGCTCTCATCCAGCCCCGCACTGCACCAGGCGATATCCTCGGTGATCACGGACGTGCTCCCGGCCGCCGAGTGGCAGCGCGGGTTCGACATCGCCCGGCACGGCGAAGGCGGCAAAGTGGTCCTCGACTGGACCCGGATCTAGGGGGAAGCATGTACGGAACGTTGAAGGAGCAACTGGCAGCCGAGCTGGAGGAGATCCGCGACGCCGGACTGTTCAAGGCAGAGCGCCGCATCACCACACCGCAGTCCAGCCACATTAGCGCCGGCCCGCTGGACGGCGCCGCCCGCGAAGTGCTGAACTTTTGTGCCAACAACTATCTGGGGTTGGCGGACCATCCGGAGATCATCGCCGCCGCGAAAGCGGCCATGGACGAGCGCGGGTTCGGCATGGCCAGCGTCCGGTTCATCTGCGGCACGCAGGATCTGCACCTGCAGCTGGAACAGGAGGTGTCCCGCTTTCTGGGAACCGAGGACACCATCCTGTTCTCGTCCTGCTTCGACGCCAACGGCGGAGTCTTCGAATCCCTCTTTGGCCCCGAAGACGCCATCATCTCCGACGCCCTGAACCACGCCTCGATCATCGACGGCATCCGGCTGTCCAAGGCGGCGCGCTTCCGCTACGCGAACCGGGACATGTCCGAACTTGAAGCCAGGCTGCGGGAAGCTGCTGAATTGAACGACGGCGCGGGCGCCCGACGGACGGTCGTCGTCACCGACGGGGTCTTCTCCATGGACGGCTACCTGGCCCCGCTGGAGCAGATCTGCGAACTGGCCGGGACCTACGGAGCGCTGGTGATGGTGGACGACTCGCACGCCGTCGGCTTCATGGGCGCCAGCGGCGCCGGGACGCCGGAACATGCCGGCGTAGCGGACAAGGTGGACATCTACACCGGCACGTTCGGCAAAGCCCTGGGCGGCGCCTCCGGCGGCTATGTGTCCGGACGCCGCGAAATCGTGGCGATGCTCCGGCAAAAGGCCCGGCCCTACCTGTTCTCCAACTCGGTGGCCCCCGCCATCGTCGCCGCCACGCTGAAGGCGCTGGAGCTGGTGGGCGGTTCGGCCGAACTACGGTCCCGGCTGCAGGACAACACCGCGCTGTTCAGGCGGCGGATGGCGGAGGAGGGCTTCGACCTGCTGGAAGGCGTTCATCCGATTGTGCCGGTGATGTTCCACGATGCCGTGCTCGCCGGCAGGACCGCCGAGGCGATGCTGGACCACGGCGTGTACGTCACCGCCTTCAGCTACCCGGTGGTCCCCAAAGATGCCGCGCGGATCCGCGTGCAGCTCTCGGCCGCCCACACGGCGGAGGACATTGAAGCCTGCGTCGCCGCGTTCGTCGCCGCCCGGCAGGCGGTCCAGCCCGTATGACCACGATCAGCTGCGACGTCCTGATCATCGGCGGCGGCATCGCCGGGCTGTCACTGGCGGCCGAACTGGCCGGCCGGGTGCGCGTGGTGCTGGCGGAGGCCGAACCCACCCTGGGCTACCACACGTCCGGCCGGTCCGCACGGCAGCTGGTTCCCAGCTACGGCCCGCCGGCCGTCCAGCAGCTGACCGTCCGCACGCTGGATCTGCTGCACCGCCGGCAAAGCGAGGCCGGGCTGCAGATCCTCAGCCACCGGTCGTTCCTGCTGATCGGATCGAAAGCGGCCGTGAAGGAGCATGCCAGCGGCCAGATGGAGTTCATCGGCCCGGACGATGCGCTGGAGCTAAGCCCGGAACTGCGGCCCGGTGCGTTCGAAGCAGCCGGACTGGACCGAACATCGTTCGGCTGCCGCACCGATGTGCTGCTGGAACACCACCAGGACACCGCGCGCGCCGCGGGGGCACGGTTCCTGACCGGATCGCGTGTCGAATCGGCACGCCGGCACGGCAGCAGCTGGCGGGTGGTCGCGGGAGGGGAGACGATCGAAGCCGGAACAGTGGTGAACGCAGCCGGCGCGTGGGCAGAGCAGGTTGCTGCCTTGTTCGGAGCGCGGCCCCAGGGGCTGGTGCCGTATCGGCGGACCGCGGCGGTGGTGGACGTGGCGCGGCCGCTGTCGCCGCGGCAGCCCATGGTCGCTGCGGCGGATGACAGCTTCTACTATCGGCCGGAGAACGGCCAGGTGCTGGTCTCGCCGTCGGAAACCGAGCCGAGCGAGCCCGAGGACGCCCGTCCGCGGGACACCGACGTACGGCGGGCCATCGCCCACATCAGCAGGAGCACCACCCTGACCATCACCGGTGTGGCCCAGGCCTGGACCGGGCTGCGGACGGAGCCTGCCGACGGGCACCCGGTGGTGGGCTTCGATCCCGAGGTCGCAGGCTTCTTCTGGCTGGCCGGGCAGGGCGGTTACGGATTCCAGACGTCGGCCGGAATCGCCGAGCTCGCCGCGGGACTGATCCTCGGCGAGCACGACGGCGCCGGCGACGTTCCCGCCGCCCTCAGCCCCCACCGGCGTAGCTTCACGCGCTAAAGGCCCCAACAGGGGGAGCTGTTACGCGGGCTGTCCGGCGGCCACGGCTTCGTAGGCGCCGTAGAAGCGCAGTCCCAGTTCCCGGGCGCCGGCCGCGTTGTAGTGGATGTGGCCTTCGTCCTGGCCGGCGCCGGCGGGTCCTTCGACGAACGCAGTCCGCGGCCGGAGCGAGGGGATGGCGCGGTGCGCGGCATCGATGCCGCGGCGCCCCGGATCGCCAGGGAGCCACTCCGGCACCATGCCGCCGATCAGGAACGGCGCCGGGCCCAGAGCCTCGCGGACCAGATCGATGATCTGCAGCAGCTTGGCCTGGTACCACTCCTGGCTGGAGCCCAACACGGCATCCGCCTCGCCCTGGTGCCAGAGGACCGCGGCCAGGCGATTGTGCGGATTCAAGGCCAGGGCGCGGCGGCCGGCATCCACCGCGCGATGGAACAAATTGGTCCGGGCAGCGGTGTTGTCCGGGTCCCAGGAGTAGTCGGCGTTGCCGGTAATCGACGTGCCGCCCAGGGCCGCGGGCACCAGCAGTACCTTGCGGCCGGCCGGCTGGGCAAGCCACAGCTGCCGGGCGAATTCAAACCCGGGACCGACGGCGGGCCGGCCCTCCACCCGGACGCTGGCGACGTGGCAGAGCGGTTCGCTGGCGGTAATCACCTGGCCGGTGCGGGGACCGGAAGCTGCCAGCTGGTCGATGCCGTCCAGCTCCACATCGATGGCGGGGTCAAACGGCAGCCCGCAGCCCTGCATGTTGGACTGGCCCAGCAGCAGGACCACGTCGTAGCCGGCCTGCCGAGGGTCCACCCGCCCGTTCGGGGCGGTTCTCACCGCCGTCGTCGCCGTCGGTGCCAGGAGCTGGACCAGCGCGCGGTGGGTGGCCGACGTCGGATCGGCGACCAGCCGCGCCAGCTGCTCGTCGCCGGGGATGGCATCAGGCCGCACCGAAGCTGCGGCCCCGGCCGTGCCGAGCACCCCGGCACCGATTCCGGCCGCGAGCACAGGCACGGTTCGCTGCAGCAGCTTGCGGCGGCTGGGCCGGGCGTCGGGTGTGTCGGCGCCCATGCGGCAGGTCCTTCTCCGGCGCCGGCCCCCAATGATCCCGACGTTGGTTCCGGCCCGGCGATCCGGAACCAACGGTGTTTCCCGGCACCAGTGTAGTGCCGTTCGGGTCAGATCAGCGCGCTCCCGGCGGCCTGCTCGGCGGCGTCCAGCAGCACGCCGCTGTCCACCAGCATGCGGACAGCCTCGATCTCCGGGGAGAGATAGCGGTCGGTGCCCGGCCCGGCCACCACCGTGCGGATTTCACGGCGCACGGCGGTGACCGCCGGTGCGGACTTGGACGACTCCACACCGCCGTCGCGCATGTCCAGGGCCCGGGCGCTGGTGAGCAGTTCGACGGCCAGCACCCGGGTCAGTCCGTCCAGGGCGCGGCGCAGCTTCAGCCCGGCAGACCAGCCCATCGAGACGTGGTCTTCCTGCATGGCCGATGACGGGATCGAATCCACCGACGCCGGATTGGCCAGCCGCTTGAGCTCGCTGACAATCCCGGCCTGGGTGTACTGGGCGATCATGTGTCCGGAGTCCACACCAGGGTCGTCGGCCAGGAAGGCATTCAGCCCGTGGCTGCGGGCAGTGTCAAGGAACCGGTCGGTGCGGCGTTCGCTCATCGAGGCCAGGTCGGCCACGGCAATGGCCAGGAAATCCAGTGCGTAGCCCACCGGGGCGCCATGGAAGTTGCCGTTGGACTCCACCCGGCCGTCGACGGTGACCACTGGATTATCCACGGCGGAGGACAGCTCGTACCCGGCCACCGACTCCACGTGGGCCAAGGTGGCGCGCGCTGCGCCGTGCACCTGCGGGGCGCAGCGCAGCGAGTACGCGTCCTGGACCCTGGTGAACCGGTGCTGGCCGTGCTTTTGCTCCTCGATCAGGGTGGACCCGGCCAAGATGGTGCGCATGTTGGCGGCGGCGGCAATCTGGCCGGGGTGTGGCCG
This sequence comes from Arthrobacter sulfonylureivorans, assembly GCF_047607445.1. Taxonomy (GTDB): domain Bacteria; phylum Actinomycetota; class Actinomycetes; order Actinomycetales; family Micrococcaceae; genus Crystallibacter; species Crystallibacter sulfonylureivorans_A. Next base: position 39,215 of record NZ_JBLKRT010000006.1, on the reverse strand, counting down.
GAGCGCGTGCAGGTCCTCGGCCAGCACCGCATCCGTTCCCAGCAGGCCTTCAATGCTCATGGCGGCGGCGAGGTCGGCGGTCTTCAGCAGCCGGTGCAGGTCCGCCGAGGCCATGATCAGCATGCCCAACATGCCGTCGGTGCCGTTGATCAGGGCCAGCCCTTCCTTCTCGCGCAGTTCCACCGGTTCCAGCCCGGCGGCAGCCAGCGCGTCGGCCGCAGCGACCAGTTCGCCGTGCTTGTCGCGGACCTGGCCTTCGCCCATCAGGGCGAGCGCGCAATGGGCCAGCGGCGCCAGGTCGCCGGAGCAGCCCAGCGACCCGTATTCACCGACGATGGGGGTGATGCCGGCATTGAGGATCCCGGCGTAGGCCTGGGCCACCAGGGGCCGGACGCCGGTGCGGCCGGTGGCCATGGTGGACAGCCGGTTGAGCATCAGCCCGCGGATCACCTCCCGGTCGACTTCGGCGCCCGAGGATGCCGCATGGCTGCGGATCAGGCTGCGCTGCAGTTGAGTGCGCAGGTCCACCGGAATCTGTTTGGTGGCCAGGGCGCCGAAGCCCGTGCTCACCCCGTAGTGCGGCACGTCGTCGTCCACCAACGCCTCGATCACCTTTCGCGAGGTGGCCATCGCCGCGAGCGACTCCTCGCTGAGTTCCACGGTGGCCCCGTGGCGGGCGACGGCGACGACGTCGGCCGGGGAGAGCGGTCCGACGGAGACGGAGACTGAAACGGTCTGGAGCTGGGACTGGGACATGGTGCCTTTCAAGCAGTAACGGGATGGCCGGGGTGCCGGGGGTTAGTCGGCGATCAGCGCTTCGTAGTCGGGGTTGTTCTTCAGCACGCCGTACTTGACCGCTGCCGACCCGAGCTTCTCCAGGCCCTCCCGGTTGATCTCCGGGTACCAGCGGGACATCACCACGGTCTCGGCGAGCTCGGGCGTGATCTTCGCGTAGTCCTGGATGACGGTGCGCACCTCGTCGTCATTCTCCGCAGCGAACTGGAAGGACTTCTCCAGCGCCCTTTGGAACCGCTCGACGAGTTCGGGGTTTTCCTGCATGGTCTGCTCGGACGTGAAGTAGAAGGCCGAATCGAAGTCCTGGGTGAGGTCGGTCATTGGGCTGGACACGATTTCGCCGCCGGCTTCGAGGATCTGGGTGCGGAACGGTTCGGTGGTCCAGGCCGCGTCGACGTCGCCGCGCTCCAGCGCGGCCGGCATGTTCGGGTAGGGCATTTCCACGAAGTCGACGTCGTCCGGGTTCCCGCCGGCTTTCTCAACGGCGTTCCGGATGGTGACATCGGCAAAGTTGTTCAGTGCGTTGACGGCGACCGTCTTGCCCACCAGGTCGGCTGCGTTCTCGATTCCAGCGTCCGGCAGCGCGGCGACCTCGGTCACGTCCTTGCCGGGGACGTTGGTGGAGCTGGAGCCGTTGGAGACGACGGTGATCGGCAGCCCCTTGTCCCGGGCGATCAGCAGCGAGACGACGTTCGAGTAGCCGAACTGGTATTCGCCGGTCATGACCGCCGGCACAATCGCGGCGCCGCCCTGGGCCAGCTGGACGGAGAGCTGGATGCCTTCGTCCTCGAAGTAGCCCTCCTGGATGCCCAGATACACCGGCGCCACGTCCGTGATCGGGATCAGTCCCAGGTTCACCTGGTCCAGGGCGGCGTCCGCCGACTGGTCCGCGGGTTGCGACCCGCCGCCGGGCGAGGAGGGGCTGCCGGAGCCGCAGCCGGTCAGCAGGAGCGCGCCGGCCAGCACGGCAGCCGAAGCGGTGGCCAGAAGGGGGCGGCGGGCGCTGGGGGCCGCGGACAACAGGTGGGGCATCAAGGTCTCCTTTTTCTGCCGATGCATGGCATGCCCGTTTCGATCAGTAAAACAAGCGGGCTGTTACCTGAAACTACCCAGCGGAAGTGTGGGGGGTCAATACTTTTGGCGATAATTCTTGCCGCTGAATGAAATTGGTGTTTTACTGGCTGCAACAAATCCATCACAGCGGAGGAGCAGCATGGTGCCAAAAGCGGGCGCGGATCCCACCACCAGGGCGGCCGATCGCGCGCTGGCGCTGCTCCGCATCGTCTGCGAGAACGACGGCGTCAAGCTCGCCGACGCGGCGAAGGCAGTCGACTTGTCCGCCTCAACGGCGTTGCGCCTGCTCCGCACCCTCGAAGCCAACGGATTCGCGGCCAAGCGTGGGAACGCCTTGTATCGGCCGGGCTTCCGGATGGTGCAGCTGGGCGTGCAGGCGCTGAGCCACGAGTCGCTGGTCGACGCCAGCCGCGATGTCTTGCGCGCGCTGGTGGACCGGACCGGCGAATCCGCCTACCTGAGCGTGACCGCCGGGAGCGAGCACGGACTGTACGTGGCCATTGAAGAAGGCACCCACACCGTGCGGCACGTGAACTGGGTGGGGCGGACCTTCCCGATCGCGGGCAGCGCGGCCGGAGCTGCGCTGAGCGGCCAGGTGGACCGCGGCACGTTCACCGTCATGGCGGACAGCGTGGAGGCCGACGTGACCGCCGTCGCGGCTCCTGTCTTCGCGGGAGACAAAGTCGTCGCTGCCCTGAGCATCGTCGCCCCGAGTTACCGCACCACACCGGAGGCAGCAGAAAAATTCGGACTGCTGTTGGCCGAACAAGCCGGCGCACTCTTCACCGAGCCGGAAACTACGTCCTAGCCAGTTACCCCCCCCCCAGATCCATCCAGACCAAATTCTTCCCAGCCAAATTCGTCCCAGCCAGAAAGGGCACAACAATGACGTTCACCCAGCATGATCCCTCCCGGAGCATCCGGGCTTCCCGCGGCACCACGCTGACCGCCAAGAGCTGGCAGACTGAGGCGCCGCTTCGGATGCTGATGAACAACCTGGACCCCGAAGTGGCCGAGCGGCCCGAAGACCTGGTGGTCTACGGCGGCACCGGCCGCGCCGCCCGGTCCTGGGAAGCCTACGACGCGATCGTCAAGACGCTCGAGGACCTGGAAGAGGATGAGACGCTGCTGGTGCAGTCGGGCAAGCCGGTCGGCGTGCTCCGGACCAACCCGTGGGCACCGCGCGTGCTGCTGGCCAACTCGAACCTGGTGGGGGACTGGGCCAACTGGCCGGAGTTCCGTCGGCTGGAAGCCGAGGGCCTGATGATGTACGGCCAGATGACCGCCGGTTCCTGGATCTACATTGGCACCCAAGGCATCCTGCAGGGCACCTTCGAGACGTTCGCTGCCGTCGGGGCCAAGCTGCACGAGGCGGGCAAGACCGGATCACCCACGCTGGCCGGGACCCTGACGCTGACCGGCGGCTGCGGCGGCATGGGCGGGGCTCAGCCGCTGGCGGTCACGCTCAACGACGGTGCCTGCCTGATCGTCGACGTGGACGAGGCCAGGCTGCGCCGCCGCGTGGGCAAGCGCTACCTGGACGAGGTGGAGACGGATCTGGACACCGCCATCGCCAAGGTCCTCAAGGCGAAGGAAGAAGGCCGCGGCTGGTCCGTGGGCTATGTGGGCAATGCCGCCGAAGTGTTCCCGGAGATCCTGCGCAGGCACCGGGCCGGCGAGCTCACCGTGGACGTGGTCACCGACCAGACCTCGGCCCACGATCCGCTGTCCTACCTGCCCGAAGGAATCTCGGTGGCGGACTGGCAGAGCGAGGCGGAGGCCGATCCGGAGGGGTTCACCAAGAAGGCGCAGGCCTCGATGGCCCGGCACGTGCAGGCGATGGTGGAGTTCCAGGATGCCGGCGCCGAGGTCTTCGACTACGGAAACTCGATCCGCGACGAGGCACGCAAGGGCGGCTACGACCGGGCCTTCGAGTTCCCCGGCTTCGTTCCGGCCTACATCCGTCCGCTGTTCTGCGAGGGGCTCGGACCGTTCCGCTGGGTGGCGCTGTCGGGCGATCCGAAGGACATCGAGGTCACGGACGCTGCGCTGAAGGAACTCTTCCCGGAGAACGAACACCTGCACCGCTGGCTCGACGCCGCCGCCGAACGGGTGGAGTTCGAAGGGCTGCCGGCCCGCATCTGCTGGTTGGGCTACGGCGAGCGGCACCAGGCCGGCCTGCTGTTCAACCGCCTGGTGGCAGAAGGCAAGGTCTCGGCACCGATCGTGATCGGCCGCGACCACCTCGACTCCGGCTCCGTCGCCTCGCCCTACCGCGAAACCGAGGCCATGGCCGACGGCTCCGACGCCATCGCCGACTGGCCGCTGCTCAACGCGCTGACCGCCGCGAGCTCCGGAGCCACCTGGGTCTCCATCCACCACGGCGGCGGTGTTGGCATCGGTCGTTCCATCCACGCCGGCCAGGTCTCGGTGGCCGACGGCACCGAACTGGCGGCGCAGAAGCTGGAGCGGTTGCTGACCAACGACCCGGGCATGGGTGTGATCCGGCATGTGGATGCGGGCTACGATCGGGCGGTTGAGGTGGCGGCCGAGCGCGGTGTCCGGATCCCGATGAACGACTAAGCGGCCTCCGCCGGAACCGCACGCCGCTTAGACACCTCGCTCGTTCCTCGCTCGGCGATGCGCGGCTTAGCGGTTCCGGCCTCCGGCCGTCCCTGTGACTGCCGCGGCATGCCTGCATGCGTTCACGAAACCCTGGCCTCCGGCCCTCCCAGTAGCTAAGAAGGAAGTTGGTTTATGCAGACCGTCACGTCACTCTTGGAGTCCATTGCTGATGTTGGGCGGGATGGGCAGCGCGGGGGGTATTCGCGGCCGGTGTTTTCGACCGCGGAGCTGGATTTGCGCGGCTGGTTCATCGAGCAGGCCGGGCGCCGCGGGCTGGAGGTGGAGACGGACCGCAACGGCATCATCTGGGCGTGGTGGGGCGAGCCGCAGCGCGGCGCACTGGTCACCGGAAGCCACCTGGATTCGGTGCCCGGCGGCGGTGCCTTCGACGGTCCGCTGGGCGTAGCCTCCGCGCTCGCCGCCGTCGACGTGCTCAAGGAGCGCGGCGTGCAGCCGAACAGGTCGCTGGCCGTCACGGTCTTTCCGGAAGAGGAAGGTTCGCGGTTCGGCGTGGCATGCCTGGGGTCGCGGCTGCTGGCCGGGGCCATCGATCCAGACAAGGCCCGCAACCTGCGCGATGAGCACGGCACCACCTTTGCCGATGCCGCCCGGGCCAATGGTCTGGATCCGGCGCACCTCGGGCGCGATGACGAGGCGCTGGCACGAATCGGCGACTTCATCGAGCTGCACGTGGAACAGGGGCGCGGCCTGGGCGAGGACGGCCCGGCCATCGCCGTCGGCAGTTCCATCCTGGGCCACGGGCGGTGGCGGATCAGCGTCGCCGGGCAGGGCAACCACGCCGGCACCACGCTGATGGCCGACCGCGCGGACCCGATGGTGGCCGCCGCGCAGATCATTCTGGCCGTGCAGCAGACGGCTGCCAAGCAGTCTGGCGCACGGGCGACCGTCGGGCGGATCCAGCCCGTTCCCGGCGGCACGAATGTGATCGCCTCGCGGGTGGATTTGTGGCTGGATGCCCGGCACCCTGACGACGCGGTCACCGCGGAGCTGGTCGAGACCATCCACGGCAAGGCCCAGAAGATTGCCGCCTTCGAGGGCTGTTCGGTGTCCCTCACCGAGGAGTCCTACAGCGGCACCGTGCACTTCGATTCCGCCCTGCAGCGCCAGCTGGAAAATGCCCTGCCCGGTGCTCCGGTGCTGGCCACCGGTGCCGGCCACGACGCCGGCGTGCTGGCCGCCCGGGTGCCTTCGGGCATGATCTTCGTGAAGAACCCCTCCGGCATCTCGCACTCACCGGAGGAATATGTGGAGCCTTGGGACGCCGACGCCGGCGCCGCCGCGCTCGCCGATGTCCTGGAGGCGCTGCTGTGAGCCGTATTTGGTGCGAGCGCGCCTGGCTGGGGCCGGAGGGCGTGGCGGACAACATCCTGCTGGACACCGACGACGGCGGTGCCATCACCCACGTGGGCACGGCACCGAGGCCGGATCCTGCCGCCGGCGTCCTCACGCTGGACGGTGTGGTCTTTCCCGCCGCCGCCAACGCACATTCGCATGCCTTCCACCGTGCGCTGCGCGGCCGCACGCATACCGGGAGGGGCGACTTCTGGACCTGGCGTGAGCAGATGTACCGGGCGGCCGGCGCATTGACCCCCGCGAAGTACGAGCGGCTGGCCACCGCCGTGTTTGCCGAGATGGTGACCGCCGGTTTCAGCAGCGTGGCCGAATTCCATTACGTCCACCACCGCCCGGACGGCGCGGCGTACGGCAGTGCCGCTGCCGGAGCCGGTCCCGACGGGGCCGGAAGCGGCAATCAGGACGACGGCGATGACGAAGCCGCCGAGCATGCGATGGAACTGGCGCTCTGCCGGGCCGCGGCAGCCGCCGGAATCCGCCTGACCCTGCTGGACACCTGTTACCTGGCCGGCGGGATCGGCAAGCCGCTGGCCCCGGAGCAGCAGCGGTTCGGCGACGGCGACGTACACGCCTGGCTGGACCGGTTGGATTCGCTCCGGAAGGCGGTTGCAGCGCGGTTCGACCCGGCCCAGATCACCGTGGGCGCAGCGTTGCACTCAGTGCGCGGCGTGCCCGAGTCCGCGCTGCCGGTCATTGCCGAGCGGCTGTCGCCGAAGCTGCCGCTGCACATCCATTTGTCCGAGCAGCCGGCCGAGAACGAGGCCTGCCAGGCCGAGTACGGCGTCACGCCCGCCGGACTGCTGGCGCGGCACGGCCTGCTGTCGCCACGGCTGAGCGCCGTCCATGCCACCCACCTGACCGATGAGGATATTGTGCTGCTGGGTGGTGCGGGCGCCACCGTGGTGATGTGCCCGACGACTGAAGCCGACCTGGCCGACGGTATCGGCCCGGCCCGCGCTCTGGCGGACGCCGGCGCCATGATCGCCCTCGGCACGGACCAGCACGCCGTGGTGGACCCGTGGCTGGAAATGCGGGCACTGGAGCACGGCGAACGCCTGGCCAGCGGGCAACGCGGCCGGTTCACCCCGGACGAACTCCTGCAGGCCGCATCGGCCGGCGCCAGAGCTGCCATGGCCACCCCGACAGCGGGCATCGCCCTCGGAATGGCTTGCGATCTGGTTGCGGTCAAACCGGACTCGATGCGCACCGTGGGCTCGGGCCCCGGCCAACTGCCGCTGACCGCAACGTCAGCCGATGTTACGGCCGTCGTCGTCGGCGGGGAACTGCTGGCGGCCAACGGCATCCACTCGCGGCTGGGCCAGCCGGCCGACCTGCTGGCCGCGGCACTGAAGGAGATCGCATGAGCACCGTCATCACCAACATCGGCGAACTGCACACGCAGGACCCGGCTCGCGGCGCCGAGGCAGTGCTGCACGATGCCGCCGTGGTCATCGAGGGGGAGCGGATTGCCTGGCTCGGCCCCTCGGCGCAGGCACCGGATGCCGACGAACAGTTCGATGCCGGCGGACGGGCCGTGTTGCCGGGCTGGGTGGACTCGCACACCCATTTGGTCTTTGCCGGCGACCGCACCGCCGAATTCGAAGCCCGGATGGCCGGACAGTCCTATCAGGCCGGCGGGATCGCCGTCACCACCGGCGCTACCCGCGAAGCCAGCGACTACGATCTGACCCGGCTGCTGCTGGCCCGCGTCGCGGAGGCATCGGCCGGCGGCACTACCTACCTGGAGACGAAGACCGGCTACGGGCTGGACGTGGAGCAGGAGGCCCGGAGCGCCCGGATCGCCTCCACCGTGGTCGACGAGGTGACCTACCTCGGCGCGCACCTGGTCCCGAACGGCATCGACGCCGACGAGTACACCGACCTGGTCTGCGGCGACATGCTGGCTGCGGTCCGGCCCTACGTGCAATGGGCGGACGTGTTTTGCGAACGCGGCGCCTTCACCGAGGAGCAGTCGCGCCGGGTGCTCGCTGCCTGCCGCGATGCCGGCTTGGGGCTGCGCGTGCACGGCAACCAGCTGGGCGAGGGGCCCGGCGTGCGGCTGGCGGTGGAGTTCGGAGCCGCCAGCGTGGACCACGTGAACTACCTTTCCGACGACGACGTCGCGGCGCTCGCCGGAACCTGGGCGGGCTGGGACCGCGCCAGCGGCACGGGGGAGCGCGGCACCGTGGCCACCTGCCTGCCGGCCTGCGATCTGTCCACCCGGCAGCCGCTGGCACCGGGCCGGCAACTGCTGGACGCCGGCGCGGAAATTGCCCTCGCCTCCAACTGCAACCCCGGCACCTCCTTCACCAGTTCGATGAACTTCTGCGTGACGACGGCGGTGCTGCAGATGGGATTGAGCGTCCAGGAAGCAGTCCGCGCGGCGACCTACGGAGGCGCCCTGGCATTGGGCCGCCACGTAGGCCGGGACGAGGACGGACAGCGGGCGGTGGGCTCCATCGCCGTCGGGCACCGCGCCGATCTGCACTTGCTGAACGCCCCCTCGGCCACGCATCTTGCCTACCGCCCCGGCATGCCACTGACGGCGACGGTGTGGCGGGCCGGCGTGCGCTCGGCCGGGAAGGGCTGAGCCAGGCTTCAACCCAGGGCGGGACGGGGCGCGGGTATTCAGCCGATGTGTTCGTAGCGGTTGGGGTCTTTGACGTCGTGGCAATGCGCCAGCACCTCGACGGCGCGGTCCGGATCCTGGTCCTTCAGGGCCTGCAGAATGCTGCGGTGATCGTGGATGACCTTGGCCTGGTGGTCCGGCCCCTGCCGGTAGGTCAAGGTAATCCTGTGCTGGATGGGGTGGTTCCAGATGGAGGAAATGACACCGCGCAGGTAGTCGTTGTCAGCGGGCTCCACCAGGGCCAGATGGAACGCGCGGCCTAGCCGGAACAGTTCGCCGCTGTCCTGCGGGTCAACGATCTCCGTCTCATCGATGAGGCCTCCCAGCCGCACCAGCTGCTGGGGTGTGTAGGAGCCGATGGCGTTCCGTACCGCGAGGGATTCCAAGGCGTAGCGGACCTCGAAGACGTTCTCGATCTCGCGCTCGTCGAGCTGGTTGACGATATAGCCCTTGCCGGGGACCAGAGTGGTCAGTCCCTCCAGCGTCAGTTGGGTGAGCGCATCGCGGACAGGTGTGCGGGACACGCCGTATTGCGCAGCCACCCCCTCCTGGGCCAAAGCGGAGCCCGGCTTGATGGTCCCGCTGATGATGTCGGCGCTCAGCTGCTCATGGACGCGGACCGCCAGCGGCCTCACGTCATTCGGTATCGCAGCCACGATGGCCTCCTTCTGTTGTTCTTTGTGCACTCTAGCGTTCTGGGGGCAGCAGGACTCGCAGCGAGCCGGTAAATCGGGTGAAACGGTAACGTGCTGATGCTTTTACGGAAAGTGCTTGACGTCACATCCGCGCTCTGAATACAGTGTATACACACGTGATGGAGGAGAACCCAAAAATGTATGTGCTGAACACTTGGTATGTTGCTGCGTGGTCAACGGAGGTCACGCGCAAGCCGGTGCGCCGGGTCATCTGCGAGCAACCGATCGTGCTGTTCCGGACCCAGGACAACGAGGCCATTGCCTTGGCGGACCGTTGTGCGCACCGCGCCTTCCCGCTCTCCGAGGGCCGGACCGTCGGTGACTCGGTGGAGTGCGGCTACCACGGTTTCACTTACGGCCCGGACGGCATGTGCACCAAGGTGCCGGCGCAGACGTCGATCCCGGAACGCGCCAAGGTGCGCAAGTACCCGGTGGTGGAGCAGGACGGCTGGATCTGGGTCTGGACCGGCGATCCGGAGCTGGCCAATCCGGCCGACGTCCCCGACACCCACTGGATGGTGGACCCGGAGTGGGCCACTGTCACCCACTCGTACCACTTCAAGTGCCGGGCCGACCTGATCCACGACAACCTATTGGACCTGACCCATGAGTCCTTCCTGCACCAGACCACGGTGGGTGACGACTACATCTACGAACACGGGATCACCGTCGAGGTCGACGGCAACGTGGTCAGCGTGGACCGCCTGATGCCCTCGGTCGAAGCGCCGCCGCTGTACGCCGAAACCATGGACGCCCGCGGACTGTTCGACCGCTTCCACTGCACCGAGTTCTTCGTCCCGAACCTGCATGTGCTGCACTCGGGCATTACCGGCGAGGGCAAGCCGCGCGAAGAGGGCTTCCTGATCAAGGTGTTGAACGGCATCACGCCGATCGACGCGCACAACTCCTGGTACTACTACGCTTTCAGCCGCAACTTCGCCGTCGACAATGAGCAGGCTACCGAGGACCTGCGCGTGGGCCTGGCCACGGTGCTGGACGAGGACGCTTCCGCGCTGGAGGCACAGGAGATTGGCATGCAGACCCGCCCCGAGGGCGAGTTCGACGTGCTGATCGCCCAGGACGGCGGCGTGGCCCGCGCCCGGCGCATCCTGGCTGCGCTGCTGAAGCAGGAACAGCAGGCGAAGGATGCGGCCCGTCCGGCCGCCCGCCGGGAGCCGGTTGCTCCCAGGACGGCATAGGTTCCGCCATGTGGATGCTGATCAGAGCCAACCCGCTCGGCGGCGAAACCGCCGCCGAAACGGGAGCCAAGATCCTGGCCGCGTGTCCGGACTCTGCCGAGCGCGGCGATCCGTGGCGGTGGACGGTTCAGCTGAATGAAACCGGCCCCGAACCCACAGTAGAACTGGAGGCCGATGCCAGCTACATCGCCTCCGAAAGCCACCGCTATATCGGCGGCTACACCGGCACGCTGCAGCGCGGACCCGGCGAGCAGCTGATTGTGACCGGGCTCGGCGGCGAAGCGCTGGTCGCGGCAGTGGACGGGCCTTGGGAGCGTTGGTTGCGGCCCGGCGACGTCTTTATCGTCGAAGGCGAGGACGCCGAGACCATCCGGCTCTCGCTCGCCGCCGGAGAATCAGCCGTCCAGGTCATCACCCTCGCGCCGCGGAAGGCCAAGGTGCTGAGGTGGGTCCCTTGATCGCCGGCAGCGTCGAGGCGCAGCAGCGTGCGAGGGGCCACGTCCTGCACGGGATCGAACTGGGCCGGCCCGGCAAGCAGTTGGGATTCGCCGGGCTGTCGCATTCGGACAACGTCCACGACAACGGACTGATCCCGGTGCCTGTTGCGGTCATTTCCTCCGGGACAGGACCGACTGCCTTACTGGTCGCCGGCACGCATGGCGATGAATACGAAGGCCAGGTCGTGTTGCACGAATTGATCCGGTCGTTGGAACCCGAGGAAGTGAACGGGACGGTGATCATCGTCCCTGCGGCGAACGCACCGGCGGTGCGGGCCGGCACCAGGGTGTCGCCGATCGACGGCGGCAATCTCAACCGCAGTTACCCAGGCGGGGAGCGCGGCGGGCCCACGGACCAGGTTGCCGACCTCATCTCCGGAGCGCTGCTTCCACTGGCTGACGTTGTTATCGACCTGCATTCGGGCGGCTCCAATTCCACCTACCTGCCCAGCCTGTTCATCTACCGGGGCCCGGACGAGCAGGCCTGGGCGCGGAAGGTTTCGGCGGCGCGTGCCATGGGATTGCCGTACGTGATGGCAGTGGCGCCCCGGCTGGAGCCTGGTTCGCTCAGTACTGCGGGAGACGACGCCGGTGTGCTGACGCTTTCCACCGAGCTGGGCGGGGGAGGCACCGTGCATCCCGGAATTCTGGCAGACGCGCGGCGCGGCGTGCTCTCCCTGTTAGCCCATGCCGGAATCCTGCCGACGCAGCCCGGCACCGAACCACCACCGTCTCCTGGGCAGGCCGCCGAACCGGTCTGGCTGGAGCTGGTAGCGGATTCCCCGGTCATGACCACCACCCCAGGGATTTTCGAACCGCTGGTGGAACTCGGTCAGCGGGTCCGGGCGGGCGATCCCGTCGCCCGGGTTCATGCCATCGACGATTTGACGCGTGCGCAGGAGGAATACACAGCACGTGTGGATGGCATGGTCGCCATTCTGCGCCGACCGGCGATGGTGGCACACGGCAACTACCTAGTGCACATTGCGCCTGAAATCGAAGCACCGAGGCACTGATCGTCTCCTGACCAGTGCGCACATCCATAACCGGACAACGCTGTCCGGACTATGAAAGGAAAGTCATGCGTCATTCTCGTTACCGTGTCGCCCGTTCCACCGTCCTGGTCGGATCGGTCCTGCTGGCTCTGTCCCTGAGCGCCTGCACCAACGCTTCCCAAGCCGTACCGGAATCCGCAGGATCTGCCGCGCCGGCCGGCTCCGATGCCTCCGCGGAAGCCGTTGCCCTCAACGAAGCGGCCCGCGACCTGCTGCCCGAGAAGATTCGGACCGCCGGAACCCTGCGCGTGGCCTCGGACCCCACTTACGCGCCGTTCGAGTACTACGACACCGACAACAAGACCATGATCGGTTACGACGTCGACTTCTCAGACGCCATCGGCGCCGCCCTGGGCCTGAAGATTGAACACGTTCCCGCGACGTTCGACACCATCCTGCCGGGTCTGGCCTCCGGGAAGTACGACATGGCCATGTCGACCTTCTCGATCACCCCGGAACGCGAGAAGATCGTCGACTTCGTGGAGTACCTCGACGGCGGCTCCGGCGTCGCCGTTCTGCCCGGGAACCCGAAGAAGATTTCCATGGACCCGATGAGCATGTGCGGCTTCAAGATCGCCGGGCAGAAGGGCTCGATCCAGTCCATGGAGTACCTGCCTGAATTCTCCAAGGAATGCACGGCAGCGGGCAAGGAAGCGATTAATATTCAGAACTTTCCCGGGCAGACCGATGCAAACCTCGCCTTGGCATCCGGTCGCGTAGACGCCGTCGTGGCCGACAGCGTCTCCTTGGCCTACCAGGCAAATGAAGCCGGAGGCGAATTCGAACTGGCCGCTGGAGAGGACTACGAGCCAACCCCCACAGGCATCGCCCTAGCCAAAGACAGCGGCCTGCAGGAAGCAGTGACCGAGGCCACCCGAGGCATTCTGGACAGCGATTACTACGAGGAAATGCGCGCCAAATGGGGGCTCCCGGAGTCGGTGCTGATCACCTCTGAAGCCCTCGACCAGAAGTAACGGAGAGGAAGCAGCCGCATGACTGCCGTGACTACCCGAAGCGAGCAAACAGCCCCTACCGCCGATGGCTACACCGTCGTCAAGGCCAAGCATCCCGGCCGGTGGCTGGCCGCAGCGGTGATCGTTGTGATCGCCGGACTGCTGGCGCGGTCCGTGATGACCAACCCCAACTTCGGCTGGGACGTCGTCGGACTCTACCTGCGCGATGTGTCCATTGGCCGGGGCATCCTGGTCACGCTTGGCCTGACCGCGATCAGCATGGCCATCGGCATCGTGCTCGGAGTCGTGTTCGCAGTCATGCGGCTCTCCGTCAATCCAGTAGTACGCAGTGCCGCCTTCGCCTACGTGAACTTCTTCCGCGGCACGCCGGTGTTGGTGCAGTTGCTGTTCTGGTTCAACCTGGCTGCACTGTATCCGGTCATCACGCTCGGTATTCCCGGCGTCGAACTGGACGCCAACCAGTTGATCACCCCGATGACGGCAGCAATCCTCGGCCTTGGCCTCAACCAAGGCGCCTACATGTCCGAGATCGTCCGGGCCGGGATCCTGTCCGTGGACCACGGACAAACCGAGGCAGCGGAGGCCCTGGGCATTACCCGGATGCAGACCATGCGCCGGGTGGTGCTGCCGCAGGCGATGCGCGTGATTATCCCGCCCACCGGCAACGAAACCATCGGCATGCTCAAGACCACCGCTTTGGTCAGCGTGATCTCGGTGCCGGAGCTGCTCTACTCGGCGCAGATCATCTACGCACGAACGTTCGAGACCGTGCCGCTGCTGATCGTCGCCAGTCTCTGGTACCTGCTGATCACTTCGATCCTGACCATCGGCCAGTACTACCTGGAGCGGCGCTTCGCCCGCGGCAATCAGCGGAACCTGCCGCCCACGCCACTGCAACAGCTGAAGCGGTTTTTCGCCACGCATGACGCGCTCTCCCTGAAAGGCACCAAGAAATGACGGTTACGCACGGCGTTGAGCCGATGGTGAAAGCCGACGCCATCTGTAAGAATTTCGGCTCCAACCAGGTGCTGAAGGGCATTGACCTGCACGTCCAACCAGGGGAGGTGGTCTGCCTGATCGGTCCTTCAGGATCCGGCAAGAGCACGTTCCTGCGCTGCATCAACCACCTGGAAACGGTCGACGGCGGCCGCATGTGGGTCAACGGCAAGATCGTGGGCTACGACCTCAAGGGCAGCAAGCTGTATGAACAGAGCCACAACGACATCTGCCGCAGCCGCACCGAAGTCGGCATGGTCTTCCAGCAGTTCAACTTATTCCCGCACATGACCGTGATGGAAAACCTGATCGAAGCACCGCGGCTTGTCCGCAAAGAGAAAAAGGCCACTGCCATGGCCCGGGCCATGTCCCTGCTGGAGAAAGTCGGACTGGCGGAAAAAGCCGACGCATATCCACGCCAGCTCTCCGGCGGCCAGCAACAGCGTGTCGCGATCGCCCGCGCGCTGTGCATGGAGCCGCAGTTGATGCTCTTCGACGAGCCGACCTCGGCCCTGGACCCCGAGCTGGTTGGCGAGGTCCTGAAGGTCATGAAGGACCTGGCCAACTCCGGCATGACCATGGTGGTGGTGACGCACGAGATGCATTTTGCCCGCGACGTCGCCGACCGGGTGGTCTTTATGGCGGACGGCTATGTGGTGGAGCAGGGACCTGCCCGCGAGGTCATCACGAACCCGCAAAACGAACGCACCAAGGCCTTCCTTGCCTCGGTGCTCTCCGAACCGGCCGCGGCCTGACACGGCGGAGGTGAATCATGACCGAAGAATTTTTCGACGTCGAGGTCCGCTCGATCCGGCGTGAATCCAGCAGCGTGGTCTCGTTGGAGCTGGAGCACCCGCTGGGGGAGGACCTGCCCGAATGGGAAGCCGGCGCTCACGTGGACGTCCTGCTGCCTAACGGCCTTTTGCGCCAGTACTCGCTCTGCTCGGAGCCGACCTGCCGCTCCGCTTGGCGTCTAGGCATTCTGCGCGAACCCGAGGGGCGCGGCGGTTCGGCCTATGTGCACGACTTGCTGAGACCTGGGACCAAAATCCAGGTCCGGGGACCGCGCAACAACTTCGTCTTGGCCCCCGCCAGCAGCTATGTCTTCATCGCCGGCGGCATCGGTATCACCCCGATTCTGCCGATGATCCGCGAGGCCGCAGCGCTTGGAGTGCCCTGGCGCTTGGTTTACCTGGGCCGCAGCCGCTCTTCGATGGCTTTCCTTGAGGAGATCCAAGCGCTCGGTGGAGATGTTCACATCCACGCCGACGACGAGAGCGGACTCTACCCGCTTGCCGAACTGTTGGCGGACCAGCAGCCGGACCTGCACGTCTATGCCTGCGGCCCCGGACCGCTGCTCAATGTCATTCAGTCGCTTGCCGACGGCTGGGAGGAGCCCGGACGCTTCCACTGTGAGCGCTTTACAGCCACGGGCGAGGCCAAAGCGCCGTCGGAGGGCGGGGACACGGCCTTCACGGTAGAACTCGCGGACGGGACAGAAGTCCCGGTTGGATCCGATGAAACCATCTTGCAGGCCCTCGAAGCGGTCGGGATCAACCCCCTGAACTCCTGCCGTGAAGGAATCTGCGGCACCTGCGAGACGGCGGTGCTGGGCGGCGAGATCGATCATCGTGACTCGTTGTTGTCCGACGACGAACGCGAAGCCGGTGACACCATGATGATCTGCGTTTCACGGTGCAAGGGCAAACGACTGCTGCTGGACCTTTAGAAGCGTCTGGGTTTCCAGAAAGGAGATTCTGACGGTGGAAAGTGAGCAACCGGTACGGATATTTGCCGCGAAACGAATCATGGCCATGGACGGAACGGAACCGGAGGCCTTTGCTGCACAGGACGGCAGGATCATTGCGGTTGGATCCCGTCGTGGATTGTACGCGCGGTTTCGGTCGGCGGAGCGGATCGACCTCGACGGCGCCTTGGTGGTCCCGGGCTTTAATGACGCTCATAGCCACGTCTCCCAAGCGGCGTTGGCCCGCGTCCGGGTCGACCTTGCCGGCGTCACCGATGCAGAAGAGCTTCGACGGATGATGAGTGAACGTGCTGCACTGGTAGGCGAGGACGATTGGGTGCTCGGACACGCGTTCGACGAACGGAATCCCGGCCTGGGAGGGATTGACCGTCGTTTTTTGGACGGAGTATCAGCGACCCGGCCGCTGGTGCTGATTCATTACAGTTTCCACAAAGCGGTGGGCAACAGCCGGGCCCTTGAAATGATGGGATACCGCAGCGCGCAAGACGCACCGGCCGGTGGAGAGCTGATGACCGATGCCGACGGTCGGTTGGATGGGTGGATGTACGAACGGGCCTGGCTCGATCCCTGGCTGCCCGGGCTTCAGGGAACATCCGTCGCTTCACCCGGCGAGATGGGTGCGCAGGTCGCCGCCCTGCGTGCCGTCAACGACGAGATGCATGCAGTCGGCATCACTTCCTATTGCGATGCGATCGTTACCGCGGTGGAGCAGGACATGTATGCCGCGGCGCTGGCTGACAACGTCCTGACACCCCGCGTGAACATGCTGCAGTGGTACAGCTGTTTTGATGAGACGGCCGAACCGCCCTCCTTCGGCACACCGGATCGCTTGCGGCTGGCTGGTGTAAAGATGATGCTGGACGGGGCGCTGTCCGGCGGCACCTGCCTATGCCAGCGTCCCTACCAAAGCGCGACGGGGTCGGACAACGGGCTGCAGATTCTCGGAGACGAAGAGTTCGCCGCCACCGTCCGCCGAGTCCATGGCGCCGGGCAGCGAGTGGCCGTCCACGCCAACGGCGACGCCGCCGTCGACAAAGTATTGCAAGTCTATGAATCCCTGCCGCCCCCGGCGGGTCACCGGATGAATCACCGCATCGAGCACTGCAGCATGGTCGATGACTCGCTCATTGCCCGGATGAAGTCCATCGGCGTCACGCCCGTTCTCTTCGGCGCCTTCATCCACTTTCACGGGCAAGAAATCTCCTCCTTCTATGGGCCGGACTGGTCGCGAATGATCTGTGCCCACAAGTCCCTGCTGACTGCCGGCGTGGAGGTTGCCGGCTCGTCCGACTACCCGTTAGTGCCTGCCGACCCGCTCATGGCCGTGCAAAGCATGGTCACCCGGCGAAGTTCCGAGGGTCTTTTGCTCGGTCCGGAGCAGCAGTTGAGTGTGTCGGAGGCACTGGGGGTCTATACGGTCGGCTCAGCGCATGCGACCGGGGAGGGCCACATCAAGGGCCGACTTACCGTCGGGCGACTGGCGGACTTCGTCGTGCTGGACCAGGATCTGATCGCGATGGAACCGTCCGAAATCGGTACAGCCGGGATCCGCTCCACGTGGGTCGGAGCCGAATGCGTGTGGCGGAACTCGTGAATCGCCGTCTCACTCCATTCTGACAGGACAGAGGAATCCGGTTCGGTGAGCGACTGCCCGCCGTCGACACACGGCAAGATAGTGGCTATGGACAAGCAGAAGGTCGTCACTGCGAGCGCACCGCACACGCTGAGGTACTACCGGGCCGAGGTGCTCATCGTGCTCGGGCTCTCGCTGGGGCAATCCGCGGTCTACGCTGTGGTGAACCTGCTGGAAAAGATGACCCGTGCGCCCCTGGCCTCGCAAACAACCACGCTGAACCCGGTGCTGAACCAGCGGGAAGTGTTCGATTTTGTCTACCAGATGCTCGGCATTATCTTTGCGCTGGTGCCGGTGGCCCTGGTGCTGTTCCTGATGACCTCGGCAGGCCAGTCGGCCTTCCGGTCGATCGGCTTCACCTTCTCCCGGCCCCGGGTGGACTTTGGCCTGGGCTTCCTGCTGGCCCTGGTGATTGGTGCCGGCACGTTGGCGGTCTACGCCGCCGGCCGGGCGCTGGGGATCACTACCGCTATTGTCCCCGCGGCCCTGGATGAATATTGGTGGACCGTGCCGGTACTGGTGCTGTCAGCCCTGCGCCACGCCATCCTCGAAGAAGTGGTCATGGTGGGCTACCTTTTCGACCGGTTCGCTAAGTTCGGCTGGGGGATCTGGACCACGATCTTCGTCAGCGCCGCCCTGCGCGGGACCTACCACCTGTACCAGGGGATCGGCCCGGGTATCGGGAACTTCCTGATGGGCCTGGTGTTCGGCTACGTCTATTCGAAGGTCAAGCGGGTGATGCCGCTGGTGATTGCGCACGCACTGCTGGATATTGCGGGCTTCGTCGGCTATTCGCTGGTGGGGCCCGCCATCGGCATCGGGAACTAAGCCCGCACTTCGAGCGGCCAACCGGGATACGCATGGGGAAGGAACATGCAGAAGGCCCCCGTTCCGTCTCTGGCACCGCCCAATGGGGGTGGAGCAAAAGACCGAACGGGAGCCCACTGCGAGCCTTGCTACCGCGGCAGAAGCATCGGAACCTTAGAGTTCGACGATGCCGTGTGCCGTTTCGAAACGAACCGACATGATGCCCGGGGTACCGTTCGGGGCGGTCCAGGCAACCTTGACGTCGTCGAGCAGGTCGTCCACCGGGGTGCCCAGCCAGTCAGCCACGCGGTCCGACGAACCGGCAATGGTCAGACCGATCAGCTTGACGGTGGCCGGACGGGCGTTGGAAGGATGGAGCGCCTCGGTCCCTTCATCCCAGCGCAGCATGTAGGGAACCTGCGGGTCGGCGATCAGGCCCTTGATGCCGATCTGCTGCCAGCTCAGTTCCTGTCCATCCGGGAATTTGCGGTTTCCGGGAACCGCGTGACGGCCCAGCCGTTCTTCGAACGGGGTCAGGTCGTCCACTTCCACACACCAGCCCATCCAGCCGCCGCCGGCTTCAGACCGGGCACGCACAGCCTGGCCGAAGGGTGCCTTGTCGGACGCGGGGTGGTCCAGGACCTCCACCACTTCCAGGTAGTGGTGGTCAGTCAGGGGGAAGATCATATTCCGGGTGCCGAAGCGGGGGTGCACCCCGCCCTTGACTGCGTCGATACCCAGGGCCTTGGAAATCCGCTCTGAGGTGGCAGCCAAACCGTCGGGCTCAACAGCATAAGAAACGTGGTCGAAGCGCATGGACATATCTTGGCACTTTGTGAACCCTCTCTCGACTTAGGGTGACCTAAGTCACTCAGTTTTCGGCGTGCTTCTCCATGTCAAGCCTTGACACCGAGGATGACCCGACAGGCCGGCAAAGCAGGCCAGAGCGGCCCGATGCGGCGGTCATAAGGTGTCATATTGTTGCGGCCGGCCGGGCTCTCCGCAGAGACTGTACGCAGGTCATGAGTGCCAGCGTGAAACCCCGGTTTGCTGGCCGGCAACCCTCCAACCGCGGTGGGGTGCCCCGGGTGAAGACCAGGCAGCCGCCACAAGGCGGTGCGCAAGCGCGGGTCACACCCGGGATAGACATGCCGGCACGGCCGGATCCCGGATGACCCCTTCCATTGAAGGAGTTGCACCATGTCCAATGCAGACTGGTCCTTTGAAACCCGTCAGATCCACGTCGGCCAGGAGCCGGATGCCGCCACCGGTGCCCGCGCCCTGCCGATCTACCAGACCACGTCGTTCGTGTTCCCCAGCGCCCAGAGCGCCGCGGACCGCTTCGCCCTCTCCGAACTGGCACCCATTTACACCCGGATCGGCAACCCGACCAGCGAGGCCGTCGAAGCCCGGATCGCAAGCTTGGAAGGCGGCGTCGGCGCGCTGCTGCTGGGCTCCGGCCAGGCCGCATCCACGTTCTCCATCCTGAACCTGGCCGAGGCCGGCGACCACATTGTGGCCAGCCCCAGCCTGTACGGCGGAACCTACAACTTGCTGCGTACCACGCTGCCCAAGTTCGGCATCGAAGTGACCTTCGTCGAGGACCCGGACAACCTGCAGCAATGGCGCGACGCGGTGCAGCCGAACACCAAGGCGTTCTTCGGCGAAGTGGTCTCCAATCCGCGCCAGGATGTGCTGGACCTGGAGGCCGTCAGCAGTATCGCGCATGAGAACGGTGTGCCGCTGATCGTGGACAACACGCTGGCCACCCCCTACCTGATCCGCCCGATCGAATGGGGCGCGGACATCGTGCTCCACTCGGCCACCAAGTACCTCGGCGGACACGGGACGGCGATCGGCGGCGTGATCGTGGACGCTGGAACCTTCGATTTCGGGGCCGATCCGGAGAAGTTCCCGGGCTTCAACATCCCGGACGAGACCTACAACGGGCTGGTCTTCGCCCGCGACCTGGGGGTAGGAAGTGCGCTCGGCGCCAACCTCGCCTACATCCTCAAGGCCCGCGTGCAGCTGCTGCGCGACCTGGGCTCGGCCATCTCTCCGTTCAATGCCTTCCTGATCGCCCAAGGTTTGGAAACGCTGAGCCTGCGCGTGGAGCGCCATGTGGCCAACGCGCAAAAGGTGGCGGAGTTCCTCGAAGCGCACGACGACGTTGCTTCCGTTGCGTACCTCGGCCTGCCGTCGAGCCCGTGGTACGACCGGGGCCGCAAGTACGGACCCAAGGGGACCGGCGCCATCGTGGCGTTCGAGATCAAGGGCGGCATCGAGGCGGGCAAGCGTTTTGTGGATGGCCTTGAATTGCATTCTCACGTGGCCAATCTCGGTGATGTGCGCTCGCTGGTGATCCACCCGGCGTCGACCACCCATGCCCAGCTTTCGGTCGAGGAGCGGGTCTCCGCCGGCGTGACCGACGGACTGGTCCGGCTCTCGGTGGGCATCGAGAACGTCAATGACATCATCGCCGATTTGGAGGCCGGGTTCCGCGCCGCCAAGGGCTCGGACGACTAGGCAAGCAGGTAGAACGCAGCGTGACGATCGTGCAACCGCAGGAACTGGTGGACCAGGCGACGGATGGCATCCTGCGCAGGATGCCTGTTGGTGCGCTGGAACTGGAAGCCGGCGGCTACCTGCCCGAGGTGGTCCTGGGCTTTGAAACCTGGGGCACGCTGAATGCGGATGCGTCGAATGCGGTCCTGATCGAGCACGCCCTGACCGGCAGCACGCATGTGGCCCGGGGCGTCTCGGACGAGGACGGCTGGTGGGACGACCTGGTTGGTCCCGGTGCCACGATCGACACGGAGCGCTATTTCGTGGTGGCCGCCAACATGGTTGGCGGTTGCTACGGCTCCACCGGTCCGGCGTCGCCGGCACCGGACGGCTCGCCGTGGGGTTCGCGGTTCCCGTTCGTCACTATCCGGGACTCGGTCCGGGCCGAAGCGCGGCTGGCCGATGCGCTGGGCATCCGCCGCTGGCATGCCGTGCTCGGCGGCTCGATGGGCGGGGCGCGTGCGCTTGAGTGGGCTGCAACGTTCCCGGACCGGACGGCCCGCTGCGCAGTCATGGCCTGCGGGGCGGCCAGCACTGCCGAGCAGATTGCTTTTGCCCAGGCCCAGGTCGCAGCCATCCGGCTGGACCCGCACTTTGCCGGCGGCGACTACTACGGCGGTCCCGCCCCGGACGCCGGGCTGGGCATCGCCCGGCGGATCGCCCACATCAACTACCGTTCGGAGCCGGAACTGGAGTACCGGTTCGGCCGCTCGGCGCAGGCGGAGGAACAGCCGTTCGGCGGCATCACACCTGCGGCCCGCGGCCGCTATGCGGTCGAAAGCTACCTGGACTACCAGGCGGAAAAACTGGTGTCCCGCTTCGACGCGAACAGCTACATCCTCCTCACCGAGGCCCTGGTCAGCCACGACGTATCCCGCGGCCGCGGCTCGCTGGAGCAATTCCTGGGCGGCCTTGAGGAGACGGAGTTCTTCATCGCGGCGGTGGATTCCGACCGCCTCTACTTCCCGGAACAGTCGCGGCAGTTGGCCGAGGCGCTGCCGGGATCGGTCAAGGTGCACACCATCGAAACGCCGCTGGGCCACGACGGTTTCCTGACCGATGTCCAGCAGCTGCATGACGAGCTCAGCCAGGCGTTTTTCCCGCAGTCCTGACCGCTGCTGCTGCCAGTGCGCCCGCCCGGACCCGGACATGGGCGATGATGTCCGGGCCTAATATTGCAGTTTGATCACGGTTGAAAAGAATAAATCCATTTGATGGAGCCCGTCGGTAGCATGCCCGTAGGCTCGCGACCACGCCAACGGCGTCTGGCCCGGAAGCCTCCACTACGAGGGGGAACCATGCTGCGTGACTACCGATTCAAAGTGTCCCTGATGGCCGTCGGAGTGCTGGCGCTGGCCGGCTGCGCCGGTGGCGGCGGAGGCGGAGAGGAGGGAACCTCCCAAAGCTCCGCACTGCGGATTGTGTACCAGACCACCGAGGCCAACGCCACGATGGATGAGGTGATGAAGAAGGCGAAGGCCGACTTTGAGGCTGCGCACGACGGCGTGACGGTCAACTTGGAACCCATCACCGGCAGCGACGAGGACTATGCGACCAAACTCGCCTTATCCCAGCGATCGCCGGACACCGCCCCGGACGTGTTTTACGAGGACACCTTCAAGATCCGTTCGGACGTTGATGCCGGCTACCTCCTGAATCTGGATCAGTACTTGGCCGGGTGGGACGACTGGGCGAATTTTAATGAGGGGGCCAAAGAAGCCGGCCGGGCGGACGACGGCAGCATCTATGCTGTCCCTCTGGGCACCGATACACGGGCCATTTGGTACAACAAGAACGTCCTGCAAAAGGCCGGGGTGGACGTCCCCTGGGCTCCGAAGGATTGGAACGCCATCCTGGAGGCGGCCCGCGCCATCAAGTCCTCGCAGCCGGACGTGGTCCCGTTTAACCTCTACGCGGGCACGGGTACCGGCGAAGGAACCGTCATGCAGAGTTTCTACCAGTTGCTCTACGGTACCGGCGACACGCTCTATGACGACGCTGAAGGCAAGTGGGTGGTCGGTTCGCAGGGCTTCATCGATTCGCTGGCCTTCCTGCAGACGCTCTATCAGGAGGAGTTGGCCGTCACTCCGGCCGAGGCCCTGGACCCGAACGTGTGGCAGATGGTCTTCGGCCAACTGTTTCCCGAGGACAAACTGGGCGGAACCGTGGAAGGCTCTTACTCGCCGTCGTTCTGGCAAGAGGGAGGGTTGGTGGACTGGCCCGAATATGGTGACGTGATGGGCGTGGCCCCGTTCCCCACGCAGAACGGACAGGAGCCGGGTGCGGTCAGCATGTCCGGCGGTTGGACCCTGGCGGTGGGAGCCAATACAGCGAACCCCGATCTCGCGTTCGAGTTCCTCACAGAGGTCATGAACCAGGAGAACTCGCTGCAGTACACCGTGGCTAATTCGCAGATCGCAGTCCGTACCGATGTGGCCAAGGACCCCGCCTACCTGGACGCCAATCCTTTTGTGGGCGATGTTTCCGAACTGGTCTCGGTGACGAATTACCGGCCCGCCACAGCCGACTACCCGCAGATATCCACCGCCGTCCAGGAAGCCACCGAAGCGGTGATGATGGGGAAGAAGACGCCCGCGGAGGCCGCGGCCGAGTATGACGCCGCCGTCACTGACCTTGTCGGCGCAGAAAACACAGTACAGAAGTAGCCGGCAGTGACAGCCGCCGAGGTGGTGGCCCGCGACGCCGAAACGCGTCGCGGCACTGAGCAGCGCGGCGGGGGCCGCCAACGGCAGAGGGGCGTCCTGCGGCTCCTGCCGCTCGGCCCTGCCGTGCTGCTGCTTGGCGTGTTCCTGGCCGGCCCGATCCTGTGGGCTTTCTACGGGTCCCTGACCGATGCCGCCCTGACCGGCATCGCGGCCAAGGACCCGCAGTGGGTCGGGCTGGAAAACTACACCGAGCTGCTCAGCGACCCGGACTTCCTGCAATCGCTCTGGCTGACAGTCATCTTCGTCCTTGTCTCCGCCGTGCTCGGCCAGAACCTGCTGGGCCTGGCGATCGCGCTGCTGATGACGAAGGCCAGCAAAGCGGTATCCGCGGTGGTGGGGGTCTGCGTCGTGGCGGCCTGGGTGTTGCCGGAAATCGTGGCCGGCTTCGTGGCCTATGCCTTCTTCAACCGGGACGGAACCCTGAACCAGCTCACCGCGCTCTTCGGGGTCGACGGGACCGATTGGCTGTTTACCGTCCCGATGCTGGCGGTGATCCTGGCCAACATCTGGCGGGGAACCGCTTTCTCCATGATGGTGTACCAGGCGGCGCTGAACCATGTGCCGGAGGAGATTACCGAAGCGGCGATGATCGACGGCGCCGGCGGGTCAAAGCGGTTGTGGTACATCACCCTGCCGATGATCCGGCACAGCATTGCCACCAACTTGATGCTCATCACCTTGCAGACGCTTTCGGTCTTCACCCTGATCTACGTGATGACGGCCGGCGGCCCGGCAGGGGCAAGCACCACGCTGCCGCTCATGGCCTACGAGGAAGCCTTCCGCTACAGCGACGTTGGCTACGGCACCGCCATCGCCGTCGTCATGCTGTTGATCGGGGCGGTCTTCTCCATCATTTACATCCGGGCGCTGCGCGAAAGGAAGGGCTGAGCCGATGGGCCGTCCCAGTACGCTGTCAGTGGCTTCCGGCCGGCGCAGTACCGTTGCGGCGCTGGCGAACGTCTCCTTGCTGGTGATTGCGGCATGTTTCTTGCTGCCGTTGAGCTGGCTGGTCCTGGCATCGCTGGATGCGGAGGCCAGCTATCAGACACAGATCCCCGCTGAGGTGTCCGCGGCCAACTACGCGGCGGTGCTCACCCCGGAACTGACGTTCGTGCCACTTCTCAATAGCTTCCTGCTGTCCGGAGGGACCGCGGTGGCCACCGTGCTGGCGGCGGTGCTGGCGGCTTATCCGCTCTCGCGGTACCAGATGCGATTCAATAAGCCGTTCCTGTACGTCGTATTGTTCGGGACGTGCCTGCCGATAACGGCGATCATGGTCCCGGTCTACAGCCTGTTTGTGCAGCTGAACTTCCTCGACTCGTTGGCGGCCACCACGCTGTTCATGGCGGCATCTTCCCTGCCGATGGCCATCTGGATGACGAAGAATTTCATGGATTTAGTCCCGGTCAGCCTGGAAGAGGCGGCCTGGGTAGACGGCGCCTCGGCGATGAACGCCCTCGCCAGGATCGTGGTGCCGCTGATGCGTCCGGGACTTGCAGTGGTGTTCATCTTTGTCTTTATCCAGGCGTGGGGGAACTTCTTTGTGCCCTTCATCTTGCTGCTCTCGTCAGCCAAGCAGCCGGCGGCGGTGAGCATCTTCAGCTTCTTCGGCCAGCATGGTGCCATAGCCTACGGACAGTTGGCGGCGTACTCGGTCCTGTATTCGGTGCCGGTGGTGCTGCTCTACATCCTGGTGTCGCGCGGGATCGGCGGTTCCTTCGCGATGGCTGGTGCGGTCAAGGGCTGATGCAGCAGATCTGACGGAGAGGACGGTGCCATGCACGACGACGGGGCCCAGGTCCTGGCGCGAATCAGCCGGTTTATTCTCGAGCGACTGCAACCTGCCGTCTATCCGGCAGCGGTTCCGGCCCGGCTCGAGGCCTGGCATGTTCCGGGCGAACCGGTCCCGTTCGCGGAGGCGGTAGCGGCCGGCTTCACCGATTTCGCCATGGGCAGCGCCTGGGGGCCGCCCTGGTCCACCAGCTGGTTCCGGCTCACGGGACAGATCCCGGCGGCATGGACAGTGGACGCCGGACACCGGCCGGAGCTGCTGCTGGATCCTGGTTTTACTCCCGGTATCCCGGGTTTCCAAGCAGAAGGGCTGGTCTACACCCCGCAGGGCAGCATCATTAAGGCCATCGAGCCGCGCAACCCCTACGTTCCGCTGGACGCCCAGCCCGGCGCCGCCGTCGAGCTTTATCTGGAGGCCGCGGCCAACCCGGACCTGATCGAGAACTTCACCTTCCAGCCCACGCTGTTCGGAGACCCGGCCACCTCTGGGCGGACCCCGTGCTACACGTTCCGCCAGGCCGACATTGCACTGCGCGACGTCGTGGCATGGGAACTGCTGCAGGACTTCACGGTCCTGGAGCAGCTCATCCTCCAGCTAGATCCGGGCCAGCCGCGCCGCGCGCAGATCCTCCGCGCGCTGGAACACGCCCTCAACGTGCTGGACCCCGCAGACATCGCTGGCACCGCGGCAGCCGGCCGGGCCGTGCTGGAGCCCGTGCTCTCCGCACCCGCAGCCCGCAGCGCGCACCGGATCCATGCAGTCGGCCACGCGCACATTGACAGCGCCTGGCTCTGGCCGGTCCGCGAGACCAAGCGCAAGATTGCCCGGACCTTTGCGAACGTCATCGCGCTGCAGGAGTCAGACCCGGAGTTCGTCTTCGCGGCCTCCTCCGCGCAGCAGTATGCCTGGCTGAAAGAGTCGTACCCGGAGCTGTTCGCACGGGTGGCGGACCAGATCCGGACCGGCCGCTTTGTCCCGGTCGGCGGGATGTGGGTCGAAGCGGACACGAACATGCCCGGCGGAGAGGCACTGGCCCGCCAGTTCATCGCCGGGAAGAAATTCTTCCTGGCCGAGTTCGGTGTCGATCCGCGGGAGGTCTGGCTCCCGGACTCCTTCGGCTACTCCGCGGCCATGCCGCAGGTTGCCCGCGCCGCCGGATGCCGCTGGTTCCTGACCCAGAAACTGTCCTGGAACGAGACCAACACCTTTCCGCACCACACCTTTTGGTGGGAAGGAATCGACGGCAGCCGTATTTTCACCCACTTTCCTCCGGCAGATACCTACAACGCCGAGCTGACCGCGCCCGAGCTGGCCCGGGCCGAACGGCGCTTCGCGGAGAAAGGGGCCGCCAACACCTCGCTGCTGCCTTTCGGCTACGGCGACGGCGGCGGCGGGCCAACGCGCGAGATGCTCGCCGCCGCGCACCGCACCGCCGACCTGGAAGGCTCGCCGCGGGTGCAGCTCTCCAGCCCGGAGCGGTTTTTCCGCGCCGCCGAGGAAGAGTACGACCGGCCGCCGGCCTGGTCGGGGGAGCTGTACCTGGAATACCACCGCGGCACGTACACTTCGCAGGCGCGCACCAAGCGGGGCAACCGCCGCAGCGAGCACCTGCTGCGCGAGGCCGAGCTCTGGGCAGCGACGGCGGCGGTGCGCGGCGCCGCAGCCTACCCTTACGATGCGCTGGAGCGGGCGTGGCAGACCGTGCTGCTGCAGCAGTTCCACGACATCCTGCCCGGATCCTCGATCGCCTGGGTGCACCGCGAGGCCGAGGCCAACTACACCAGTCTGGCGGCGGAACTGGCGGCCCTGATCGATGGCTCGCTGCGTGCGCTGCTGGGCCGGGGTGCCAGCAGCGCGGTGGCTAATGCCGGGCCGTATCCGATGGACGGCGTGGCCGCGCTGGGTGCCATCAGTGTCTCCGGACCGGCCGAGCCGGCCGCCGCGCCAAGTGTGGTCATTGAACCGAGCGGCGACGGCTGGTTGCTGGCCAACGGCCTGCTGCGGGTGGTCATCGATTCCGAAGGCCTGATTTCCTCGCTCGTGGACCTGGACACCGGCCGGGAAGTGATCCCAGGCGGCATGTCGGCGAACCTGCTGCAGCTCTTCCGCGACACGCCGACCAGATGGGACGCCTGGGACCTGGAGGAGCACTACAAGTCCGTCTGCCAGGAACTGCGCCAGGTGCATGCCGTCGAGGTGTTTTCCAGCACCGCGGACAGCGACGACGCCCGGCCGGAAGCATCCCACCCTGGCGAGGCACCCATCGGTACGGTGCCGGCCCGGGGGGTCTGCGCCGGACTCCGGGTCAGCCGCCGGTTCGGCAGTTCGCAGGTCACGCAGACGGTCTGGCTGGGTGCCGGTTCCCGATCGCTGGAAATCGAGACGACGGTCGACTGGCACGAGCGCCAGAAATTCCTGAAGCTGGCCTTCCCACTGGACCTCCAGGCCGACCGGGCGGCATCGGAGATCCAGTTCGGCCACGTCTTCCGGTCCACGCACAGCAACACATCATGGGATGCGGCACGATTCGAAACCTGCGCGCACCGCTGGGTGCAGGTGGGCGAGCCCGGCTTCGGTGTCGCCGTCGCTAATGACTGCAGCTACGGGCACGACATCCGGCGGACTGACTCGGCTGCTGCTCCGGCCACCGTGGTGCGTCAGTCGCTGCTGCGGGCGCCGCTGTACCCGGACCCCCAGGCCGACCAAGGCGAGCACACGTTCCGGACGTCGCTGGTGATCGGTGCCGGGATTCCGGAGGCGGTCCGGGCCGGGTACCGGCTTAATCTGCCTCCGCGTCGCGTGCACGGAGTGGGGGCTGGCCCGGTGGAACCGCTGTTCACTGTGGACAATCCGGCGGTGGTCATCGAGGCCGTCAAACTGGCGGAGGATCGAAGCGGCGATGTGATCCTGCGCTGCTATGAGGCTTTCGGCAGCCGCGCGAAGGCCACGATCGGCACCGGTTTCGGCTGGGTTCGGGTTTCGGCTACGGATTTATTGGAGCGGGACGTGGACGGTCTCCGACTGGAGCAACCGGCGGAGCGCACGGTGAGGTTCGAGCTGCGGCCGTTCCAGCTGTTGACGCTCCGCTTCCACCGCGCGGCCGTCGGCTGAGGATCTCCTTTCAGGCCTGTTCCAGCGTGAGCGGCCGGCGCAGGAACGCCGCGTACCGTGCCACGGCATGGTCTACGGCTTCGTGCTCCGCAGGGCTGAACGCGCGCAGCGGCCTGAGCCGCAGCTCGGCGAGTCCCGGCTTGAGGACGTGTTTCCAGTTCCCGGCCATCCTGCCGTCCAGCAGCAGCACATGCTGCGGCACCGCGCTGCTCAGCGCGGCGGGGGCCGACCCGCCCAAGTAACCGCGCGTTTTCGTGTAGCCCATGACGTACTCGTCGTAGCACTGGATCAAGTCGGCGCGGGGCCCGGCATTCGCCGCCGCGCGGGCACTGGGTCCGCTCCCGGCCGCCGGGGAGAACCACAGTTCCATCCCGTCGGCGTCGGCCCGCTGCAGTCCGTCGTGGCCGCCGGCCGCCAGGCCGCGCCTGATGTCGGCCTGCGGCAGCTTGGACCAGTCCGAGCAGTCCTTCACCGAGGCCGGTCCCCGGCTGGTGAAGTACCGCGCGGTGAGCTGCGCCAGTGCTGCGTCGCGGTCCAAGTCCGTGCCCAGCGGCGGGACACGTTCGTCGAAGGATGCATACGTTTGCTGCACCGTGCCGGAGTCCGCGGACCGCGGCGTTCCACTGACCAGGATCCGGTCCATCTCGGCGTGGAACACCAGATGCCCCAACCGCTGGCCGCGCAGCGGCGCGCCGTTAAGCTTCACCCCATCGTCCTCAAGCAGCCCCGCTTCGGTGAGCCGGGCAGCCAGTTCGTCCCGCGTACGGTGCCGGCCATCGGCAACCGCCTCGGCCAGCAGCTCGTTGCTGCGCGCGACCGTCGTCTCGTCCAGTCCCAGCTGCCGGTCCCGACCCGTATTGCCTGCCTTGAGCCGCGGTGCGGAGAGCAGCATCAGCCAGCGCAGATCGCTGCGGTGCACGAAGTGCCAGGTGGGCCGCAGAACGTGCGTGCGCAGGATCGTTCCGCTGACGATCGCGGCGTCAATGGGCGCTGCGCTGTCCCGGGCCGATCCGCCGGTCCGTTGCGCCAACGACCAGCGGGCATAGGCATACTCCTGCGACTGGAAGGCGAGGAGCCAGCGCAAGGCGGCCTCGGCGTCGTCCGCGGGACGGCCCCAAAGCCGCTGTGCCCGCAACCGATGGCGGCGGACGTCCTGGGCATCCGGCTGCTGCATGCCAGGTTCCGTTATCCGGCGGTGCCGGGAGGCATGCCCGGGCCGAAGTACGGGTCCGCCGCC
Source organism: Arthrobacter sulfonylureivorans (assembly GCF_047607445.1). Classification (GTDB taxonomy): domain Bacteria; phylum Actinomycetota; class Actinomycetes; order Actinomycetales; family Micrococcaceae; genus Crystallibacter; species Crystallibacter sulfonylureivorans_A. The sequence goes on along the minus strand of NZ_JBLKRT010000006.1, from coordinate 9,663 downwards.
GGACGCTTGGGCAGGATCCCGTCACCGGAGGACTGGTGCCGGAGCCGCCGCAGCACCCATGGGACCAGGTGCTGGCGGGCCCAGACCAGGTCCTCCGTGCGGGCCGTCCGCCAGCGCTTGGGCGGCAGCGGCTTGGGCGCTTCCGGCTGCAGCGTGTGCTCCACGTTGAGGGCGTCCAAGACCATGGCGGCAATGGTGTGGTGGCCGAGCGGCGAGAAATGCAACCGGTCCGGTGCCCACATCTGCGGCGCCTTCAACTGCCGCAGCGCCCACATGTCGGCAATGATGGCGTCGTGGCGGGCGGCCACCGTCCGCAGGTTCTCGTTGTAGATGGCGGCCTTGCCGCGGACACTGCCGATCAGCGGCGTGTCCCCGACGTCGGGCGCGGTGAACAGCACAATGGTGGCCCCCGAGGCCGCCAGCCGGAAGACGGCCCGGTCGATCTTCTCAGCCAGCGCGTCCGGATCGGCCCGAGGGCGGATCACGTCGTTGCCGCCGGCACAGACCGAAATGAGGTCGGGCTTCAGTGCCAGAGCGGGTTCGATCTGTTCGTCGACGATCTGCTGCAGCAGGCGGCCGCGGATGGCGAGATTGGCGTACGCGAAGTCCTCATGGCCGCGGGCCAGTTCCTCGGCCACGCGATCGGCCCAGCCACGGTAGCCGCCCGGGCTGCCCGGATCGGGGTCGCCGATTCCTTCTGTGAACGAATCACCGATGGCCACATAGCGGCTCCAAGGGTGGCCGGCGGCACCGGCGGAAGATGGAGCTTCAGGACGGGACAAGTTACTCACAGGTACATCCTGCCAACAAGCCGGCACGGATGCACGAAGATACCCCCAGGTAAAACCTGAATCATCTTTCAGAAAAGCATGGCCTGCGGGAAAATCCTTGGCTAGTCTGTGAGCTGGAGCCGGCCATCTCGGCCGACCAGACAGCGAGGAGTCCAGATGGAATTGCTGACGGGAATCACTGCGCGGCGGGTGCCGACCGAGCGGCTGACGATGAATGTCCTGGAGCGTGCGGGCGACCGGCCCGACGGCATCCCGGTGGTCCTGGTGCACGGGAACGTCTCCTCCTCGCTGTTCTGGCAGGAGACCATGCAGGCGCTGCCGCCGGAGTACCGGGTGCTGGCGCCGGACCTGCGCGGATTTGGCCAAACCGACACCGTTCCGGTGGACGCAAGCCGCGGGTTGCGTGACTTCGCCGACGACCTCCATGGACTGCTCGAGGCCCTGCACTTGACCCCCGCACACGTAGTCGGCTGGAGCATGGGCGGGGGTGTGGCGATGCAGTACGCGCTGGAGCACCCAGTTCTCAGTCTTGCGCTGCAGGCACCGGTCTCGCCCTACGGTTTCGGCGGGACTGCAGGTCCAGAGGGGCGCAGGCTAACCGAGGACGACGCCGGGACCGGCGGCGGAGGTGCCAACCCGGACTTTGTCGCTCGGTTGGAGGCGGGCGACACGAGCGACGACGCGCCGGCGGCGCCGCTGTCGGTCTACCGCTCCACCTACGTGCATGCCGGCTTCGAATCCCCGCACGAGCACATCTGGGTTGAATCGATGCTCAGCACCAAGACCGGCCCCGATAACTATCCCGGTGATTCTGTCCCGTCGCAGAACTGGCCGGGCTTTGCGCCAGGGCGCCGCGGCGTACTCAACACGATGGCGCCGGGAGTCTTCAACACCAGCGCCATCGTGGACCTGACGGACAAGCCGGACATTCTGTGGATCCACGGCGACAGCGATGCGATCGTCTCCGATGCCTCGTTCTTTGACCTGAACTGCCTGGGCAAGGCCGGTGTGCTGCCCGGCTGGCCGGGGGAGGAGACGGCACCGCTGCAGCCGATGGTCTCGCAGACCCGGGCCGTGCTGGAGAAGTATGCGGCCAACGGCGGACGCTTTACCGAGGTGCTGCTGGAAAACTGTGGGCATTCGCCGCATCTGGAGTACCCCGAGCGGTTCATCGACGAACTGACGGCACATATCGGGCGGAGCAGCGCCAGGGCTTAGGCTCCGGGCTTCCGCGGGGGCGACGGCCAGTCCCTGGCCGACGGCCGGCTCGCTTGGTGGCGGCAGGTTCGGTGGACGACGGCGGTCCGTCAACAGGTGGCCAACCGAAACTCAAACTTTCAAGTAAAGCCGTTTCTGTGCGATCATGGACGGCATGACTGAAACTACTTATCAGCCCGTGGTTGCCTGGTCCAAGCCCGAGCAGGAACGGGCGGGCACGCCGCTGCTGGTGCTCTTCCACGGCTACGGATCCCACGAGCAGGACCTGATGGGCTTGGTGCCCGGACTGCCGGAGGAATTCACCGTGGCGGCCGTCCGCGCGCCGGTGGCGATGGGTCCGGGCTTCACCTGGTTCCCGCTGATGCACGAACCGGAGTTCTCGGTGGACAAGGTGACGAAGGCCGTCGGTGACGTGGTGGCCTGGCTGGACAGCGTCAAGGGCCAGCACAGCAGCGTTTCGGTGCTGGGCTTCTCGATGGGCATGGCCGTGGCCACGTCGGTGCTGCGACACCGGCCGGAGGAAATCGCCGCCGTCGTCGGGCTCTCCGGGTTCGCCGTTCCCGCCGACGGCAACGAGTTCTTCCGCGATGATGCCGTGAAGGCCATCAAGCCGCCGGTCTTCTGGGGCCGTGACCAAGAGGACCCGGTCATCACCGCTGACAAGATCGAGTTCACGCATGAGTGGGCGAACGAGCACGTGGAGCTGACCAAGGTGCTTTACGCCGGGATCGGCCATGGCATCAATGCCCAGGAACTCTCGCACGTGAAGGAATTCCTGACCTACAAGGTGCTGAACGCCCAGTAACACTCACCCGGTGGCTGATCCCGGTGGTCGTTGGAGGCGCCAGCGCCGAGTAGAGACCGGGTCGGCCACCGGGGTCTCCGCGCGTTCGCTGGCGCTCTCTTGGTCGACCAACGGGGAGTCGTTCGGTGGTCGATGGAGGCGCGTCAGCGCCGAGTAGAGACCGGCCGACCACCGGAGTCCATGGAGGCGTCAGGGCCGCACTGAGGTCAGACTGATGGGCCCGCGAATTCGCTCCCACGTATAGGGCTAACTTCCCGTGTTTCAGAACGTTTAAATCCCGCTGACTAGCGGAAACGTCACGAGCGGCCGCTAATACGTGGGAGCGAACGGATGGTGACTGGCGTCCAGCTCCCGATCTTTGCTGGAGCCAAGTGGGGTCCTGCCGGCCACCGGGGTCTCCACGCGTTCGCTAGCGCTCTCTTGGTCGACCGCCGGGAAGTCGGTTCGGTGGTCGACGGAGGCGCGCCAGCGCCGAGTAGAGACCTGTCGACCACCGGGGGCCCCACCGCCGTCGTGGCCGCGGAAGTCGGTCAGGCGCGGCTGACGCGCACCGTTTCGCCGTTGCAGCTGACCGTGTCCCCTTCGTGCAGCTGGCGCCCGCGGCGGGTCTCGATCTCGCCGTTGACCTTCACCAGGCCATTCTCGACGAATTCCTTGGCCTGGATCCCGTCTTCGGCCAAGTTGGCCAGCTTGAGCAGCTGGCCCAGCCGGATCATTTCGTCACGGATCGGCACGTCATACATTTCGTCGGAAGCCATGCTTCCATCATGCCTGACCGCGCCCGGCATAGGGTGTCCAGTGTGTCCAGTAACTCGCCTTTGCCGCTTATCCTGAGCCTGCCGCTGGCGGTCGGCACCGGGCTGGCCATCCCTGTGCAGGGTCGGATCACCGGTGCACTCGGCGCGGAGCTCGACGACGGACTGGCCGCCGCCGTCGTCAGTTTCAGTGTGGGGCTGGCGGTGATGGTGGTGGTGTCGCTGGTGCTGCCCGCCGGTCGGGCCGGAATCCGCCGGGTTGCCCCTGCTCTGCGCGAACGGCGTTTCCCGCGCTGGTACCTGCTGGCCGGGTGCCTCGGCGCCTTCATGGTGTTGTCCCAAGGCCTTACTGTCTCGCAGATCGGCATCGCGCTGTTCATCGTGGCCACCGTAGCCGGCACCTCGGTCAGCGGCCTGCTGGTGGACCGGCTGGGGCTGGGGCCGGCGGGACGGAAGGCGATCACCGCACGGCGCATCGCCAGCGCGGCGCTGACCCTGGTGGCAGTCGCCTGGGCGGCATCGCCGAAGTTCTCCATTGAGGCAGGCGGCCTCTGGCTGTTCCTGGTGCTGCTGCCGTTGGCGGCCGGCTTCCTGCGCAGCTTCCAACAGGCGATGAACGGAACCGCCACCGTGCATTACGGCACACCGCTGACGGCTACGCTGATCAATTTCGCCGCCGGCAGCGCTGCGCTGTGGATGGCCTGGCTGGTGAAGGTGGCGGTGGCGGGCACGGGCAATCCGCTGCCCTTGGAATGGTGGTACTACCTGGCCGGCCCCATGGGCTGCGTGTTCGTGGTCTTTGCCAACATCCTGGTGCGTTCGCTCGGCGTCCTCTTGGCCGGAATCGGGATGATCGCGGGTCAACTGCTCGGGTCGCTTGCCCTGGACGCCTGGTTCCCCGTGCCCGGAAGCCTGCTGGCTCCCGCCACCGTGCTGGGCACGCTGCTGGCCATGGCCGCGCTGCTGCTGGCCACGGTGCCGGCGCCGCGCTGGACAGCGGGACTGCGGAACCGCGCGGCGGAGCAGTTCGGCACCGGGACGGTGGAGCAGTCCGGCACCGGGACGGTGGAGCAGCCCGGCACCGGGACGGCGGGACAGTCCGGCACCGGGACGGCGGGACAGCCCGGCGCTGGGGCGGCACGGCAGTCCGAGACCGGGACGGCGGGACAGCCCGGCGCCGGGGCGGCGGAGCAGTCCGGCACCGAGGCGATGCCGCGGCCCTGAGAGCGACACGGCCATAAGGTAGTTGGTGTGTCTGTCCACCATCGTCTTCCGCTCGCCGTTGGCCTGCCCCTGGCCGTTTTTGCTGGTGTCTGCATGCCGATCCAAGGCAGGATCAACGGTGCCCTCGGCGCCCGGCTCGACGACGGGCTGGCAGCCGCCGTCGTCAGCTTCAGCATTGGCCTGGTCCTGCTGGCAGCGCTGTGCCTGCTGCTGCCGACGGCCCGCCGCGGACTGCGCCGGGTGGTTCCGGTGCTGCGGGAGCGGAAGTTCCCGCGCTGGTACTTGCTGGCAGGCTGCAGCGGTGCATTCCTGGTCCTGAGCCAAGCTGAAACCGTGGCGCTGATCGGCATCGCGCTGTTCACGGTCGCGGCCGTCACCGGGCAGACCGTCTCGGGTTTGCTGGTGGACCGGCTGGGCTGGGGGCCGGGCGGTCGGAGCCCGGTAACGGGGATCCGACTGATCAGCGCGGTGCTGACCGTGGTGGCCGTGGCCTGGGCGGTGTCGCCCAAGCTCTCGCTCGGCGGCCCGGCCGGCGCCTGGCTGCTGCCGGTGATGCTGCCGCTGGCCGCGGGCTTCCTGCAAAGCTTCCAGCAGGCCCTGAACGGCGTGCAGACCATGCACTACAAGTCGCCGTGGCCCGCCACGTTGATCAATTTCGTGGTGGGCGGCGCGCTGCTCTGGGCGGCCTGGGGCATCAAAGTGGCGATCGCCGGCACCGGCAATCCGCTGCCGTCCGAGTGGTGGTACTACCTGGGCGGACCGATCGGTTGCGTTTTCATCGCGCTCGCGGCGGTGCTGGTCCGTTCGCTGGGGGTCCTGCAAACCGGCCTGGGCATGATTTCCGGGCAGATCCTGGGCTCGCTCCTGCTGGATCTCACCGTTCCGGCTCCAGGCACCATCATTACGACGGCGACGGTGCTGGGAACGCTGCTGACCCTCCTGGCGGCCGTGCTCGGCACACTGCCGTGGCGGCGCCGTGACTTCGGCTGACGCAGCCGCGGTTGCCGCCGCCGCCTTATTCGGGTTCGGGGGAGCGTTTTCGGTAGGCTAACGTTGTAGCTTCGCTATGCGCCGATCCGCATCCGGAACCGCCGGGCCGGTCTGTGCCATAACAACCCTCGGACCGCACCCAGCGGCCCTGGAGAGATACGGAGAACCACCTCATGGCAGCAGCCAAATCAGTCCTCGATTCGATCATCTCGCTGGCCAAGCGCCGCGGCTTCGTTTTCCAGGCTGGTGAGATTTACGGTGGATCGCGCTCCGCATGGGACTACGGGCCGCTCGGCGTCGAGCTGAAGGAAAACATCAAGCGCCAGTGGTGGCAGACCATGGTGCGCGGCCGCGACGACGTGGTGGGGCTGGACTCCTCGGTGATCCTGCCGCGCCAGGTCTGGGAAGCCTCGGGCCACGTGGACGTCTTTTCCGACCCGCTGGTGGAATGCCTCAACTGCCACAAGCGCTACCGCGCCGACCACCTCGAGGAAGAATACGAGGAGAAGAAGGGCCGGGCGCCCGAGAACGGCCTCAAGGACATCGCCTGCGCCAACTGCGGCACCAAGGGCGAGTGGACCGAACCGCAGGAATTCTCCGGCCTGCTGAAGACCTTCCTGGGCCCGGTGGCGCACGAGGAGGGCATGCACTACCTTCGCCCGGAGACCGCGCAGGGCATCTTCGTGAACTTCAATAACGTGCTGACCACGTCGCGGAAGAAGCCGCCGTTCGGCATCGGCCAGATCGGCAAGAGCTTCCGCAACGAAATCACCCCGGGCAACTTCATCTTCCGCACCCGCGAATTCGAGCAGATGGAGATGGAGTTCTTCGTGGAGCCGGGCACGGACGAAGAATGGCACCAGTACTGGATCGACGCCCGGCTGCAGTGGTACGTGGACCTGGGCATCAACCGGGACAACCTGCGCCTCTTCGAGCACCCGCTGGAAAAGCTGAGCCACTACTCCAAGGGCACCACCGACGTCGAATACCGCTTCGGTTTCCAGGGCTCGGAATGGGGCGAACTGGAAGGCATCGCCAACCGGACGGACTTCGACCTGTCCACCCATACCAAGCACTCCGGCACCGACCTGAGCTACTTCAACCAGGCCACCAACGAGCGCTACACCCCGTATGTGATCGAGCCGGCCGCAGGCCTGACCCGGTCCTTCATGGCGTTCCTGGTGGACGCCTACACCGAGGACGAGGCACCGAACGCCAAGGGCGGGGTGGACAAGCGCACCGTGCTGCGGCTGGATCCGCGGCTGGCCCCGGTCAAGGCCGCGGTGCTGCCGCTGTCCCGTAACGAGGATCTCTCGCCCAAGGCCAAGGAACTTGGAGCGGCGCTGCGCAAGAACTGGAACATCGACTTTGACGACGCCGGCGCCATCGGCCGCCGTTACCGCCGCCAGGACGAGATCGGCACGCCGTTCTGCATCACGGTGGACTTCGACACCCTTGAGGATCAGGCAGTGACCATCCGGGAACGCGATTCGATGGCCCAGGAACGCGTCTCGCTGGACAAGGTCGAAAGCTACTTGGCGGCCCGTCTGATCGGCGCCTGACGGGAGCCTCGAGCATCCGCTACCGTCACAGGAACCGCCCGTTCCAGGGCCTCGCACCCGCTGAACGCACCCGCTGAAGGAGAATCATGGCCCAGCTGACCTACCGCGACTGGCGCGAAGACGATGACTTGGCCCTGCTGGAAATCTGGGGCGATCCCGAAACCGGCCAGGCCGGCCATTTCCGTGCCATGCTCCGGCCCTCCGCCGACCAGCCCTGGTCGCGGTGCATCGTGGCGGAGGACCAGGGGATAGCGGTAGCTGCCGGCGCGGTCTATGAGACCAGCCTGCACCCGGACCGGTTGTGGGTCTATGTAGAAGTGGCCCGCGATCACCGCGGCGCCGGAGTGGCCAGCGACCTGCTGGCGCGCCTCCGCGCCGAAGCCGAGCAGGCGCCGTCGGGCGTGCGGAAGCTCCGGGCCAAGGTGGAGCCGGACACCTCCGGTGCCGCGTTTGCCCGGGCAGCCGGCCTGACCCAGATCCAGAGCTCGCGCGTGGTGCAGGTGTCGCCGGGGGCGCTGCCGCTGCCGGCCCTCGGCGACACCGGCCCGCAACTGGAGGAGGCGGCTACCGGATCGGTGGAGCTGACCCGGGCGGTGGCGGACTTCTACAATTCCGTCCACGTGTGGGACCGCGCGGACATGACGGTGGGCCGGGCACAGCAGATGCTGCTCAGCGAGTCCGCGGGAGCCGGTGGGGCGGTTGTGCTGCGCAGCGCCCGGAAAGCTGAAGGCGGCACCATCCAGGCCTTCGCCATCAGCTACACGCACGAGCGCACCGACGCACCGGCGGACGTGCTGCTGGGCTACGACACCGCCCTGCCGGCCGAAGAAGCCGAGGCAGCGGTGCGTGCCTTGCTGGCCATGCTGGTGGCCCAATATCCGGTGCAGCTGGAGGTGGACGATTCGATGACCGCCGTGCTGGCCGTGCTGCAGCCGCTGCTGGACTCCGGCGTCGCCCGGCAGTTGGGCCCGGCAACCTCCATCGTCAGCGACTGACCCGCGAGGCAAGGAGCGGACATGAAGGGCGTGCTGTTCGACGTCGACGGGACCCTGGTGGACTCGAACTACCTCCACGTGCTGGCTTGGTGGCAGGCCTTCCGGCAGGCGGACGTAGACGTTCCGATGGCCGCCATCCACCGGTGCGTCGGGATGGGCGGTGGCCGACTGGTCGAGGAGTTGCTTGACGACGGCCGCGACCGGTCCGGAGACGAACAGATCAAGGCCGCACACGGCGCCGTGTTCTCCACCTACTGGCCGTCGCTGCGCCGGTTTGACGGAGCCAAGGAATTGCTGGAGCGCGCGGCCGCGGAGGGACTCGCCGTCGTGCTGGCCTCCTCCGCCGAAGAAGCCGAACTGTCCGTGCTGCGCCGGGTGATCGACGCCGACGGGTCGATCACCGCCGCCACCAGCTCGGCGGACGCTAACAACAGCAAGCCGGCGCCGGACATCCTGCAAGCCGCCCTTGACGCGGCTGGATTGCGGGCCGCGGACACTGTTTTTGTGGGCGATGCCGTCTGGGATATCCAAGCGGCAGGTGAGCTGGGGATTCCCTGCATCGGCCTTGAGACCGGCGGAACGATGGCGCAGATCCTTACCCAAGCAGGCGCGCTTGAGGTGTACCGGAACCCGCAGGACTTGCTGGAGCATTTTTCCGAAAGTGCCCTCGGCGGCCTCCTGCGCGTTTAAACGGTGAAAGCGCCCCGGACCCTGGTGGCGGCCGGGCGAGGCCCAATAGCGGCGGGACGATCCACAGGCGAGCTGGAGGGCGCACGGATTTGCCCGGTTTTGAGAGAATAGACGGGTGACACTTACCGCTGCATCCGAATCGGCCGCCAAGCTGGAGCTTCCGCCGCTCAAACTCGGCCCGATCACCGTCGACACCCCCGTGATCCTGGCCCCGATGGCAGGCATTACCAACAAGGCGTTCCGCCGGCTCTGCCGCGAGTACGGTGGCGGTCTCTACGTGGCCGAAATGGTGACCTCCCGGGCGCTCGTCGAACGCAACCGGGAGTCGATGCGGATCATCTCCCACGACGACGACGAGGACGTGCGCTCCGTCCAGCTTTACGGCGTGGATCCGAAAACGGTGGGTGCTGCCGTCCGGCTGCTGGTGCAGGAAGACCGCGCCGACCATATCGACCTGAACTTCGGCTGCCCGGTCCCGAAGGTCACCCGCCGCGGCGGCGGTTCCGCGCTCCCGTGGAAGACCGAGCTGTTCACCGCGATCGTCCAGGCGGCGACGCGCGAAGCCGGCAAGGGCAACGTGCCGTTGACCATCAAGATGCGCAAGGGGATCGACGACGACCACCTGACCTTCAT
>NZ_JBLKRT010000005.1:0-159211 GCF_047607445.1 Arthrobacter sulfonylureivorans | reverse complement strand
CTCACCATACCGACGGCACCGGCAGGTGTCTGCCCCCTGCCGCCTTACCGCTCCGCGGAGGAGGTGTTCTCGATGGTGCGGCCTGTGGGTTCCGACCGTGGATGCGGCCGTCCTCCGGGCTGGTGCACCCGGGCCGCTCGGCTCGGTGTACGGCGGGATAGTGCATCGCGGGCTGCACGGGTTCAGCGCTGTGGCTCGCCTGCCGCCTCGGGGTGCGGAGCTCCTGCTCCGGCAGCCAGATAGTGCGCCGCCATGTACGCGATACGCCACATTGGCTCGCAGGGCCCACCGACAGAGGCTCATTTGCGGAAGTACCAAACATATTTCCTTGCTTTTGCGGGCCGCGTGGTCGTCGGATGTCTGCAATGTGGCGTATCCGTACGGCTGATTGGACGGCGAGATGACGCTGCGGCCCGAGGCAAGTCCAACCGACGAGCAACCGGCAAGGGCGCGGCCTGAGACAGGTCCAGCCGGCGGGCAACCGGCAAGGAGGCGCAAGGGTGTGCGGCCAGACGCAGGCTCCAACCGGCGGGCAACGGGCACGGGCGCGGCCGAAGGCGGGCCCCAACAGGCGTGGCTCCACCCTGGGTATGAGCTCCCAGCCGCCGTTTTCAGCCTTCGGCCCGAGGCGCCGCCGCCATCCGGGCCGCGACGATGGAATCATGAACGAGAACCGCGACTCCACCCCGGCCCCGGCTTCCCCAAGCGCCTCTGCGGCAGCCTACTTCCAGCACCCCAGCCACCCGCCGGTACTCAGCGCCCGCAACCTCACAAAGTCCTACGGCCCAACCACGGCACTGGCCGGACTCTCGCTGGACATCAGGGCCGGCGAATCCGTAGCCATCATGGGCGCATCCGGTTCCGGCAAGACCACACTGCTGCACGTGCTGGCCGGCATCATCCGCCCGGACAGCGGGCAGGTGCATCTGAATCTGCCCGGGCAGAGCATGCAGGTGGAAGCGCTCTCTGAGTCCGCGCGGTCACGGCTGCGCCGCGAGGCCTTCGGCTTTGTCTTCCAGCAGGGCCTGTTGATCCCGGAGCTCAACGCGTTGGAGAACGTGGCAGTTGCGCTGATGCTGAACGGCACGCCGCGCCCGGCGGCCGAAAAAGCCGCCGCCGGTTGGCTGCAGGCGCTGGGCCTGGGCGGAATGGAGCAGCGCCGGATCGGCGAGCTCTCCGGCGGCCAGGCGCAGCGCGTTGCTATCGCCCGGGCCCAAGTGACCGGCGCGGGCGTGATTTTCGCAGACGAACCCACCGGTGCATTGGACTCCGCCACTTCAGCCGACGTGATGCAAGTGCTGCTGGAGTCCACCATTGGCGCCGGGAAAACCCTGATCCTGGTCACCCATGACGACGGCGTGGCGGCCAGTTGCGGCCGTGTGCTCACCATGCGGGACGGCCGGCTGACCGGCGACAGTGCTGGCGGCGTGATCGCGGCAGGCCTGGCGCAGGGCGGCATCCGATGAGCGTCTCGGCAGCTTCCCCGCCTCCCAAGCCAGACCGACCCCGCCCACCAGACCGACGGCTCCGCGGGGCGGGAGCACCGCCGTCGTGCCATGGAAATTGGCCTGGCTGCTGACGCGTCCGGGGAAATCCGGCGGCAGAACTGCGCTGCTGCCGGTGGTGGCGTTCGGGTTGGTCACCGCGCTGTTGCTGACCGTGTTGGCCGGCGCGCTGTCCTTCCTGCGCTGGCGCGACGAACTGGCGTTTCTCTACCAGCTGCTGGCGGTGCTGGCGCTGATCCTGCTGGTTTTCCCGCTGCTGACCCTGGGCGGGTCGGCGGCGCGGCTCTCGGCCCGGCGCCGGGACGACCGGCTGGCCACCCTGCGTCTGCTCGGCGCTACGCCGTCCACGGTTACCGGCATCACCATCATTGAATCAACGGCGTTGGCTGCTGCGGGCGCGGTGGCCGGAGTGGCCGGTTATCTGGTGCTGGGTCCGGCGGTGCAGCTGATCCCGTTCCGTGGCGAGCCGATCGGTGGAGCCTACTGGCTCAGCCCGCTGACGGTAGTCGCAGTGGTGGCCGGCGTGGTGTTGCTGGCCGCCATCAGTGCAGCCGTGGGCCTGCGCAAGGTGGTCATCTCGCCGCTGGGCGTGCGGACCCGCCAGGCTCCGGCGAAGATGCATTGGCTGCGCGCGTTGATCGCCGCTGCGGTGGTGCTGGCCGGCTTCGTCGCGATGAATACCGGCTATGCTTCCACGGCCGTGGCGGTGGCCTTCGTGCTGGGCGCCTTCGCCGCCGGGCTGGCGGTGCTCAACCTCATTGGCCCGTGGGCGGTAGCCGTGATGGGCCGCCGGCAGCTGAGCAAGGCAGGAACGGCGGAGAAGCTGCTGGCCGCCCGGAGCATCCTTGAATCCCCGAAGGCAGCGTGGCGGCAGGTCTCCGGGCTGGCCATGACCAGCTTTGTGGCCGTTTTCGGCGGTACCGGTGTGGCCATGACGGACGGCGTGCCGGGACCGGTCTCAGGTCCTGAACAGTTCCTTAGCGGCGACATCCGCACCGGCATCCTGATCACCATTTTGATTTCGTTTGTCATGATGGCCTGCTCCTCGGGAGTGAATCAGGCGGCTGCGGTGCTGGACCGAGCCGACCTGTACACCAGCCTGGACCACCTGGGCATGCCGCTGAAGACCATGAACGCGGCCCGGACCCGCGCCGTGATGCTTCCACTGGTGCTGGTTTCGCTCGGCTCCGCCGCGGTCTCCTTCCTGCTGATCTTCCCGCTGGCCGGCATGGCCCTGGTGCTGGCGCCGCTCTCCATCCTGACCATCGCGGGCTGCCTGGGCGCAGGCATCCTGGTGGTGTGGGCCGGCCTGCGCACCACCCGCCCGGTACTCAGCAAGGTTCTGGCCGCCGGGCACTAGGTTCCCGTCTGGAGCCCAGTGGCAGGACAAAACGGTGGCCCGCCTCCCGCAGGGTTTCCTTCGGAAGGCGGGCCACCGCCGTCGTTATTTTTTGGCGTCAGTCCAGCACGGCGGCCGTCCCGCGGGACGCGCCCGCACCGGACCGGCGGGGACCGGTGGAGCTACCGGCCGGACCGCGGGGACCTACCGGCCGGCCGGAGTGAATTCCCGGGCGCCGATGTAGTCCGGCCGCTGGGACTTGGCCGCAAAGGGTTCTTCGGCCGTGTTGTCCACGCTGTTGTACACAAAGAAGAGGTTGGAGCGCGGGTACGGCGTGACGTTGCCGTTGGAGGCGTGCATGCAGTTGCAGTCGAACATGGTGGCCCCGCCGGCCTTGCCTTCCATCACGTCGATCCCGTAACGGTCGGCGAAGTCGCGCAGCGTGGCCTTGTCCGGAGTGCCGGCGCCCTGCATCACCAGCGACTGCTTGTAGTTGTCATCCGGGGTCTCGCCCACGCAGGAGATGTACTCCTGGTGCGATCCGGGCATGATCATCAGCGGGCCGTTGTAGGAGTAGTTGTCCGTGAGCGAGATGGAGATGGACACCGTGCGCATGCGCGGCAGGCCGTCCTCCGCATGCCAGGTCTCGAAATCGGAGTGCCACATGAACTCCTTGCCCTCGAACCCGGGCTTGAAGTTCACCCGGGACTGGTGGATGTAGACGTCGGAGCCGAGCAACTGCTTGGCCCGGTCCACCACGCGCGGGTCGTTGGCGATCCTGGCGAAGACCTCGCTGATCTTGTGTACTTCGAAGATGGAGCGCACTTCCTGGCTCTTGGCTTCGACGATGCAGCGTTCGTCAGCGCGGACCGTTGGATCCGCGGCCAGCCGATCCAGTTCCGCCTGGTACGCCTTCACCTCCTCGGGCGAGATCAGCTCCTCGATGTTGAGGTAGCCCTTCTGCTCGAAGCCGGCCAGCGTGGCGGCGTCCATGGGGCCCGCCTCCGCGGATCCCCAGACAACCTTGTCCTGGCGGGGTTGCACGCTGGCTGTTCCTGCCGCCCGCGTGGGGTAAAGGTCAACACGGCTTCGGTCTGCGGTCGCAGTCATCTTTTTCCTCCTCGTGGGTTATTTCTTGTGCCGGGTACGGAAAAGCCCGGCCGGCAAGGTCGCCGACCGGACTCCCGGTGCCGGTCAGCGGACCGGCTCAGCCTCAACGAGCGGGTAAACGCCGTTCTCGTCGTGGACTTCGCGGCCCGTGACCGGCGGGTTGAACACGCACGCCATGCGCAGCTCGGTGGTGGCCCGGACGGTGTGCTTCTCGTGCCCGTCCAGCAGGTACATGGTGCCGTCGCGCAGGTCGTGGACTTCGCCGGTGACCTCGTTGGTGAGTGTGCCTTCGCCCTGGACGCAGTAAACGGCCTCGATGTGGTTCGCGTAGTGGAAGGTGGAAGTGGTGCCCGCGTAAATCACGGTGTCATGGAAGGAAAAGCCCACGCCTTCCCCCGCCAGCACCATCCGGCGGCTACGCCACGTCTCCGACTTCACGTCGCGGTCGGTGTCGTTCAGGTCGTTCAGGTTGGTAACAATCATGGGTACTCCTCGGTGTGGATGGTCTGTGTGTAGTTGCGGTTTGGCCTGCCCCTGAGGCGGCGGCGCGGGGAGGGTGGCGGCGTCGCGGCGCCGCAGCCGACGGGCTAGTGCGCCCCGACCAATTCCGGAACCGCGGTCACGGCGCGGGTGGCCTCGATCAGGATGTCCAGGCCGCGGTCCAGGTCGGCGGCACTGATGGTCAGCGCCGGCATCAGCTTCACTACTTCGCTCTCCGGCCCGGAGGTTTCCACCAGCAGCCCGTTTTGGTAGGCCTCGGCGGCAATCTTGCCGGCGGTCTCGTCGTCGGCAAACTTGACCCCGGCCAGCATTCCCCGGCCGCGGACGCTGGCGCCTTCCACCGATGCGGCGATCCGCTCCAGGCCCTCGTGCAGCTGCGTGATGCGGGCCTTGACCTGCTGCTGGAACTCACCGGTGCGCCAGTATGTCTCGAGCGCGGCCGTTGCCGTCACGAAGGCCGGGTTGTGGCCGCGGAACGTGCCGTTGTGCTCTCCGGCGTCCCAGACGTCCAGCTCCGGCCGGAACAGGGTCAGCGCCATCGGCAGGCCAAAGCCGGAGATCGATTTGGACAGGCAGACGATGTCCGGGGTGATGCCTGCTTCTTCGAAGCTGAAGAACGTGCCGGTGCGGCCGCACCCGGCCTGCACGTCGTCCACAATCAGCAGAATCTCGTGCTTCCGGCACAGTTCGGACAGGCCGCGCAGCCAGCTGGCACGCGCGGCATTCAGGCCGCCTTCGCCCTGGACCGTCTCCACGATCACAGCCGCCGGCTTGTCCACGCCCGAGCCGCTGTCTTCAAGCACGCGCTCCAGCCAGAGGAAGTCCGCGGTCTCGCCGGAGAAGTAGTCGTCATAGGGGATCTTGGAGCTGTTGGTCAGCGGGATGCCCGCGCCCCGGCGCTTCATGGAGTTGCCGGTCACCGACAGCGAGCCCAAGGTCATGCCGTGGAAGGCGTTGGTGAAGGACAGGATGTGCTGGCGGCCGGTGACCTTGCGGGCCAGCTTCAGCGCCGCTTCAACGGTATTGGTGCCGGTGGGGCCGGGGAACATCACCTTGTAGTCCAGATTGCGCGGCCGCAGAATGACGTCCTGGAAGGTTTCCAGGAACTTCCGCTTGGCCGGGGTCTTCATGTCCAGCGAGTGGACTACGGCACCGCTGGCCAGGTACTCCAGCAGCGGCTGCAGCAGGTGCTGGTTGTTGTGCCCGTAGTTGAGCGCGCCGGCACCGGAGAAGAAATCCAGGTAGGTGCGGCCGTCCTCGGCGGTCAGGCTGCTGCCATCGCCGCGGGTGAACACGGCGGGCCAGTTGCGGCAGTAGCCGCGGACCTCGGACTCCAGGGTTTCAAAAATGTCAGTCATAAAACGCTTCCTTCCTCAGTGCGGCCGCGAACGCTCCCGGGTACGGGGCAGCGCCACAGCAGCCGCAGGTCGATTCGTGCGGATGTGCGTTGGTGCAGATGGTGCTTGGCCGTCGTTCGGTGCGCGACGACGCCGGCGGGAATTAGGTGAGCGGGCCGATCCGGTACAGGTACTCGGTGTCGTGCCCGTCGGGGTAGAGTTCCGCGGTGAATAGCGGCTCGCGTTCCATTGGCGCCTCCCGGCGCGACGCGAAGCCGGCGAACAGCCTGATGGAGGCCTCATTGTCCGCAGTGATGGTGGTTTCCACGCGCTCGGCCCGCACTTGCGTCGCCAAGCGGTCCAGCATCTCTGCGGCCAGCTTGCGGCCGCGGAATTCGTGGTCCACGGCGACCTGCCACACCATCAGGGTGTTGGGTTCGCCGGGCCGCATGTAGCCGGTAATGAAACCGGCCGGCTCGCCGTCCACTGTGGCCATCACCGACGTATCGGAGAAGTCGCGGGACCACAACAGATAGGAGTAGGACGAGTTCAGGTCCAGGACCTGGGAATCCCTGGCCATGCGCCACAGGGACTGCCCGTCGTTCAGGGTTGGTTTACGGAATTTTGCTTCGATCCTCGGCTTGGACTGGGCTTCTGCTAGTTCTTCAACCATCCCTTCCAACCTAACGAGGATCGGGGCGTTATCAACCTGGACTTGCTGGATTTGACAAGGGTTCCGGGGAAAATCGAGATCTGTTCAGTCCGCCTCGGTCCCGCCGGATCCCTTGCGCCACCTGCCCTCCGAGGGAATAACGACGGCGGTGCCCGACCCTCGATTTTTCGTTATCATTTCGTGACATAGGGCGTGTGACGGACGGCTCATTCCTTGATCCGAACGGCGGAAAGAGCGCCCTGTAGGCCGTTACGTGAGGGCATTATTCGTAGTCGGGCCGGGGCCCTTGGTGTCGGCGCACCAATCCCTCACTAGACGACTGCTCAGATCCGGCGCCAAAAGCGGGCGCGCAATAAGGCCTGAACTTGGACAGCGTTGCCCGGCAGGACCCTGCACCCCGGCCCAGACCCGGAGGCCCCCAGCCCAGTCCGCCACATCGCACGGACAAAGGAAATGCGGCCCCGGCCGGCACGCTACTAGTCGAAACCGCTTGGTGGAGACCACCAGATAAACCACCATGCGGGGACTACAGTCTCCACCTTCAGACAAAGAATCCCCGCCGTTCCAAAGAACGACGGGGATTCTTGGCGGTGGGCCCTGCGGGGATCGAACCCGCGACCCGCGGATTAAAAGTCCGATGCTCTACCAACTGAGCTAAAGGCCCGCCAGCCGATACCGTCCATCCTGGTCGAGACCGGGACGTGGCGGATTTGGCCGGTTCACAGTTTATCGCACCCACTGCCGCGCATTCGAATCCGCCGTGCCGGTGATGGCGTTGCCCTTGCTGGGACCTGCCGCTGCCCCGGGAGACCGCCTCTCTGTACCGGCGTCAGATGCGGGAGTAGGGTCGTGGCATGAGCCCGAACAACGGAAATGACGTCCCCCGACCGCACAAGCCGAAGCCTTTCGCTCCGCTGGATTTTGAGGACTTCGCCGGCGGCGCCGACCCGGCACGGGTTTCCGAAGCTGCCCATCTGGCAGCCCAGGCTTTGGTACACCGAGGCCGTGGCTCCGATGACCCCGAGATCACCAAGCGCCTGGTCAAGCTCGCCGACCAACAGGGGCTCGAGGCCATAGCCGAGATGTGGTCCGAGAGTCCGGCGCGGTCCCTGCCAGGCGCGCTGTGGCGGCTCTACGCCATCCGCGCTGCGGTTCAGTCCCATCCGGACAAGCTCGCAGCGTTCTTCAAGGCGGGCACGTCATCGGCGGAAGTCTCGAAGGTCATTGCGGGCGTGGCGGAGCCGCCGGGGGCCGATGAAGTACGCGTCATGGCTGACACGATCCTGTCCGGAGCCTTCGACGGCGATTTCGATGTGGCGCTCGACCGGTCCGCGGCCTTTTGCCGGATCGTCGCGCTCGGCCAGACGCATCACGCTGATTCCACCGAGCCTTCGAATGAGAACCACGCCACCAAGCTGACGCTCAGTTCACACCGGCTGGTGAAGACCGCGGAGGACCTTGAGGCGGCGGCAGCCGCCTGGCGTCGCGGCGAACTCGACTGACCGCCAACACCCCTCAAACATGACGCGCGCGTGTACCACAAATACGCCGAGTTGACACGTTTTTCCACGATTTTCCGGGGCTGTTGACATCGGCTCTGAGGCGTAGAAAACTGAAGGTGGTGTCGAACCGTGGCAGCCCCGGGCTCCAACTTTTAGCCGCCTCGAGCGGCCTTCCGCCGAGAGGCGCTCCCGGTTCGGCACCATTAATCTTGTTCACCCAGAGGCGCTAATCTAGGCACGGCGGATGCTTCCCTTCCGCCGTTCGGACCAGTGAGAAAACCGCCGGTGACATGAAGCTAAGCCTCTTCCCGCAGGACACCAAGAGCCTGGAACTGCTCGCACAGACGGCAGCCGAGCTCATGGCAGGAGTCAAGACCCTCTCGGAAATCCTCGGGGCACCCGCAGACGACTACGACAAGCTCGCCGAAGAGCTGCACGACCGGGACGGCAATGTCTCGCGACTGCGTTTTGCACTGCTCACCACCTTGCGCACCAGCTTTGTGAATCCTCTCCCGCGCGAGGACATGTTCCAACTCTCGCTGCATCTGGTCAGCACTTTCGAACACCTCGACGCCGCCGCCGAACTGATTGCCCTGAACCAGGTCAAGCGCCTCTCTGCCCGCGCTTCCGAGCAGCTGGAAGTGATCGGACGGATGTCGGAGATGACCCGGGACGCCATGCCGCGGCTGAACTCTCTGGAAGACCTCGAGGAGTACTGCATCGAGATGGTCCGGCTAGCCAAACGCGCCGAACGCACCCACCGGGTCTGGGTGTCGGAGCTCTTGTCGGACCACAAGGGTGCCACCTTGGCCCGGCACCGCGACGTAGCCGACCAGCTGGTGGGTGCCACCAAGACCCTGCGCCAGGCGTCCCACCATGTGGGGCAGATCCTGGTCAAGGAATCGTAGGTGGAGCTTGTCCTGCTGGTGCTGGTCGTCGCTTTCGCCGGCTGCTTCGCCTTCATCAATGGCTTTCATGACGTCTCCAATGCCGTAGCGGCGGCCGTGCGCACCCGAGCTCTCACGCCGCGCATCGCCGTCGTGCTGGCCTCCATCTGCAACCTCGCCGGCGCCCTGCTTTCCAGCACGCTGGCCTTGCTGATCAGTACCGGCTGGATCGGCCTGCCCGCGGGACAGTCCGGACTGGCCATCCTGCTGGCCGGGCTGCTGAGTGCTAGCGCCTGGGGGGTGTTCACGTGGTGGCTGCGAATGCCTTCGTCGTCAACGCACGCGCTGCTCGGCGGGCTGGTGGGGGCCGGAGCGGCATCCACCGTGCTGGGCGGCGAGAACATCAGCGCCACCGAGAATCCGATCTGGGCCCAACTGGTGCTGCCGTTACTGCTCTCGCCGCTGGTGGCGTTTGCGCTGTCCTACCTGGTGATGGTGCCGCTGACCTGGCTGGCCCGCTACCGGACGCCGCGTGAAGTGGGCCGGACCACCCGGTTGGCCCAGGCGGTGTTTGCCGGAACGTTCTCGCTGGGCCACGGGCTGCAGGACGGCCAGCGGACGATGGCCGTAGTGCTGCTCGCGCTGGTCGCGGCCGGCTACGCCACGGGCGAGCAAATGCCGATCTGGGTGCAAGTCTTCGCGGCCGTGCTGCTGGCGGTTGGAGCGCTCTTCGGCGGCTGGCGGATCTCGCACACCCTCGGTTCCCGGCTGGTACGGATCGATCCCCTGCACGGGGCAGCCGCGCAGGGGGTCGGTTCGGCGATGCTGTTCATCGGCGCGATCGGCCTGCACATGCCGCTCTCCAGCACGCAGACCATGACGTCCTCCATCCTGGGCGCCGGGGCGAGCCAACGGATGAATACGGTGCGCTGGCGGGTGGCCATCCGCGTACTGGCCACTTGGGTGCTGACCTTGGTGGTTACGTCGCTGCTGGGCGGCATCCTGCTGCTGGCGATGGATCCGGTGCTCTGAGCCGAACGGCTTGCAGCCACGGTCCCAGCGGCGGCTGGAGCCTCCTGAGCGGGCCTCTCCCCCGCTACGGATCCTCCGGCTACCCAGGCCTCGCTTAAGCGCGACGGCGGTGCCTCCCGCGCGTGGGGAGGCACCGCCGTCGTACTTGCTGAGGAGGTTTATCCGAAGCGGCCGGACACGTAGTCCTCGGTGGCCTTCTCGAGCGGGTTGCTGAAGATCGTCGGGGTATCGCCGTATTCGATCAGCTTGCCCGGCTTGCCGGTGCCGGCGATGTTGAAGAACGCCGTCTTGTCGGACACGCGGGCTGCCTGCTGCATGTTGTGCGTGACGATCACGACGGTGTACTGGGTCTTGAGTTCCTCGATCAGGTCCTCAATGGCCAGCGTGGAGATGGGATCGAGGGCGGAGCACGGCTCGTCCATCAAAATCACCTGCGGCGAGACCGCGATGGCACGGGCGATGCACAGACGCTGCTGCTGGCCACCGGAAAGGCCCGATCCGGGCTTGTTCAGCCGATCCTTGACCTCATTCCACAGGTTGGCGCCGGTCAGCGACTTCTCCACCAGCGCGTCGGCGTCCGACTTGGAGATCCGCTTGTTGTTCAGCTTTACGCCGGCCAGCACGTTGTCGCGGATGGACATGGTGGGGAACGGGTTGGGGCGCTGGAAGACCATGCCGATCTGGCTGCGCACGGTCACCGGGTCCACGCCGGAGCCATAGAGGTTGTCGCCGTCCAGCAGGACCTCGCCCTCCACACGGGCGCCGGGAAGCACTTCGTGCATCCGGTTCAGGGTGCGCAGGAAGGTGGACTTGCCGCAACCGGAGGGGCCGATGAAGGCTGTCACGGACCGGGCGTCGATGTTGATGTTGACGCCCTCCACGGCGCGGAAGTTGCCGTAGTAGACGTTCAGGTCCTTGACGTCGATGCGTTTGGACATGGGGTTCCTTCTCTTTGGTTCTGGCTCAGCGGCCGGTCTTGGGGGCGAAGATGCGGGCGATGAGCCGGGCAATCAGGTTCAGCAGCATCACGAAGACGATCAGGATCAGTGCTGCGGCCCAGGCGCGCTGCATGCTGGGTTCCACGTTGGTGGGCGAGGTGGGGTTCATCAACTGGCGGTAGATGTAGGTGGGCAGCGTGGTCATCCAGCCGCCGAACACGTTCCAGTTGATGCTGTTGACAAAGCCTGCGGTGACCAGCAGCGGGGCGGTCTCGCCAATGATGCGGGCGATCGCCAGGGTGACGCCGGAGGCAATGCCGGAGATCGCCGTCGGCACGACGACCTTCAGGATGGTGCGCCATTTGCGCACACCCAGCGCGTAGGAAGCCTCGCGGAGTTCGTTCGGCACGATCTTGAGCATTTCCTCGGTGGAGCGGACCACCACGGGGATCATCAGCACGGAGAGCGCGACGGCGGCCACGAAGCCGGTGCGGGTGCTCGGCCCGAAAATGAGCCCGAACAGTGCGGCGGCGAACAGGCCGGCCACAATCGACGGGATGCCTGTCATCACATCCACGAAGAACGTGATGCCGCGCGAGAGCGCTCCGCCCTTGCTGTACTCGACCAGGTAGACCGCGGTGAGCAGGCCGATCGGGACCGAAATGATCGTGGCCCACATGGTGATCAGCAATGTGCCGACAATGCCGTGATAGGCGCCGCCGAGCACTTCGGTTCCGTTGGCTACCGTCTGGTTGTCCACCATGCCGGTCATGCCGTTCATGGAGGTGAAAACAAGGTTGTAGCTCAGCCCGGCAATGCCGTTCTGCAACACCGTCCAGATCACCGAGATCAGCGGCACAACGGCAATGATGAAGGCGGCGAAGATCAGGTTGGTGGCGAAGCGGTCCTTGGCCTTGCGGGCGCCCTCCACCGAGAGGGTGACCAGGTAGCCGGCGATCACGAAGATCACGGCCGAGATCAGCGCCCAGGAGACCAGGCTGAAGCCGAGCAGCGAGGATGCCGCCGCGCCGAGGACGAGCGATCCTGCTGCGACGGCCCAGATGGCCCAGCCGGGCAGCTGGTTTTTGGTCAGCGTGTTGCGCTTGACCGGCGCGGGGGCGTCAGTGAGCATTTTGGACATCAGTTGGCTCCCGAGAATTCCTTGTGCCGGCTAATGATCCAGCGGGCGATCATGTTCACGGCCAGGGTGATGATGAACAGCACCAGGCCGGCGGCGATGAGTTCGGACAGCCGCAGACCGTATGCTTCCGGGAAGTTCAGGGCGACTTCCGCAGCGATGGTCTGGTTGCCCGACTTGATCAGGCTGGCGATCAGCCCGCCGCCGGACAGCACCATGGCCACCGCCATGGTTTCACCGAGCGCGCGGCCCAGTCCCAGCATCACGGCGCTGATCACGCCCGGGCGTGCGAACGGGAAGACGGCCATCTTGATCATTTCCCAGCGGGTGGCGCCCATGGCCAGGGCGGCCTCCTCGTGGAGTTTGGGCGCCTGCAGGAAGATTTCGCGGCTGAGCGAGGTGATGATCGGCAGGATCATCACGGACAGCACGATGCCGGCCGTCAGCATGGTCTTGCCGGTCTGGCTGGCCGGCCCCGTGAAGATCGGAATCCAGCCGGCGTTCTCCGCCAGCCAGGTGTAGGGTCCCACCAGCGCCGGCGCCAGGACGGCGATGCCCCAGGCACCGTAGACCACCGACGGAATGGCCGCCAGCAGGTCAACCACGTAACCAAGGCCTTGGGCGAGGCGGCGCGGCGCGTAATGCGAGATGAACAGGGCCACGCCCACTCCCACCGGGGTGGCCAGCACCAAGGCGATGGCCGCGGCGATCAGGGTGCCGATGACGATGGGCCAGATGTAGGCGAAGAAGCCCTTTCCGCCCGTAATCGCGGT
The DNA here is from genome assembly GCF_047607445.1 of Arthrobacter sulfonylureivorans. Lineage (GTDB taxonomy): Bacteria > Actinomycetota > Actinomycetes > Actinomycetales > Micrococcaceae > Crystallibacter > Crystallibacter sulfonylureivorans_A. Next base: position 146,476 of record NZ_JBLKRT010000005.1, on the reverse strand, counting down.
GGACTCCGCCCCAAACGTTGGCAGGGCCTGCCAGAGCAGGAACGCCGCCACGCAGAACAGCACGAAGAGAATCAGGCATCCTGCGGCAAGCGTCAGGCCGGAAAAGACCTTGTCGCCGGTCCGGCCTCTGCCTGTCTCGGTCATTGTTTGGGACACTTCACAACCCTTCGGGTTCCTTCTGTACTTCGTCTGGCTGTTCTGCCAGTCTTGCTGGTTCGTTCCGTCCCGGCAATGCTGCCGGGCCGGAACACGGCTGCGCCCCGCGCGTCAAACTGCGACGGCGCGGGGCCAACCGGATTCGATGATGACTAGGACTTCACCGAGATGGAGTCGATAGCCTTCTGGGCCTGCTCGCGCAGGGTCTCAGAGATCGGAGCGTTGCCGGCCGAATCCTGGGCGGCCTTCTGTCCCTCTTCGCTGATCACGTAGCTGCCGAAGGCCTTCACCAGGTCCACGGTGTTCTGATCAGCATAGGTGGAGCAGTAGATGTGGTACGAAACCAGCACGATCGGGTAGGCGCCGGACTCGGTGGTGTCGCGCTCGAGGTCCAGGGACATGTCCACGTCGCTGCGGCCCTCAACCGGGGTGGCCACCTCGACGGCCTTGGAGGCTGCCTCGGCGCTGAGCTCGACGTATTCTTCGCCGACCTTGACCTTCACGGTGCCCAGTCCGCCCACGGCGGAAGCGTCCGCGTAGGTGATGGCGCCGTCGGTGGCGGTGGTGGTGGAAACGACGCCGGAGGTGCCCTGCGCGTTCTCGGACTGCAGCTTGGCGGGCCAGTCGCCGGAAACCTCATCGGTCCAGACATCGCCGGCGGCAGCGGACAGGTATTCGACGAAGTTCTCGGTGGTGCCGGACTCGTCGGAGCGGTGCACCACGGTGATGGCGGTGTCGGGCAGTTCGACGCCCCCGTTCTGCGAGGCGATGGCCTCGTCGTTCCACTTGGTGATGTCGCCGCGGAAGACCTTCGCGATGGTCTCGGCGTCCATGTTCACCGAGTCAACGCCTTCGAGGTTGAAGGCGACGGCGATCGGGGAAACGTAGCCGGGGATGTTCATCGCGCCGTCGGGGCCGCAGATTTCCTGGGCCTGCTTCCACTCATCGTCGTCCAGGTAGGCGTCCGAGCCGGCGAACTGCACGCCGCCGCCGAGGAACGCGTCGCGGCCGGCGCCGGAGCCGTCGGGCGAGTACTGCACGCTGGCTTCGGGGTTCTGAGCGGTGAAGCCGGCCATCCAGGCCTGCATGGCCGAATCCTGCGAGGAAGCACCGGCACCGGACAGGGTGCCGGAAACGGTCGACGCGGACTCGGTGCTGCCGGCTGCTGCCTGGTTTCCGGTGGCGTTGTCCGAGCCACATGCGGTCAGTGCCAGAGCTGCAACGGAGAGGACGGCGGCCGCGCGGCCGATGCGAATTGCCTTCACGAGTATGGTCCCTTTCAGGGTGAGAACGGATCACGACAACCGGACGTTTTTCCGCCCCCGTGTCGTGCTCCTTTGACGCTATGGGCGTCACGTAAAGAATGTGCACGACCAAGGTGAACGCAAAGTGAACAAGACCGGACTGTTTGCTAACGAACCGCGCGCATGCCTTGCCTTCGTGAGCAGCCTCATACTATGGACCCGGTTTCGGCGTGCGGCCCGGCGGCGCAACCGTGGTCCGGCAGAATCGCGGATCGGCCCGCCTAGACTGGGAGCATGAGCGCAGGCACCCGGTTGACAGAGGCCCGGTCGTTCCTGCGCAGGCGAGGGCGTGCCGGTTTCAGCCGCAGCAAGTCCTCGTTCATGCCCGCGCTGCGGATCACCTTCTGCGCCGTCGCCGCCTACGTCGTGGCCGAGAGGGTGCTGGGCCATCAGGGCCCGCTGTTCGCAGCCACCTCGTCGATCATCGCGCTCGGTTTCGCCAAAGGACCACGGGTGCGCAAAGTGCTCGAAGTCGCCGTCGGCTGCACCCTGGGCATCACCGTCGGCGACCTGCTGCTGCACTTCCTCGGTCCGGGCATCTGGCAGGCGGCCTTGGTGTTGCTGGTCTCCATCCTGCTGGCCAGGTTCCTGGACAGCGGCACCATCTTCACCACCCAGATGGCGCTGCAGTCGGTGCTGGTGGTGCTGCTGCCCGCGCCGGTGGGCGGACCCTTCACCCGTAGCCTGGATGCCGTCATCGGCGGGGCCTTCGCGCTGATCGTGACCATGCTGATTCCTGGCGACCCGCGTTCGGAACCACGCTCGCACCTGCAGAAACTGCTGGATGAACTGTCCGGAGTGCTGCGCGAGTGCGCAGATGCCCTGGCGCAGAGCGACCCCACCAAGGCATGGCATGCACTGGTCCGGGCTCGGGCCAGCCAACCGCTGATCGACGACGTGCGCGGCAGCTTTTCCTCGGCGCGGGAAGTTGCCCGGATCTCCCTGGCCTACCGCCGCCACCGCGACGAAGTCGGCGACCTGCAGGATTCCGCCGAAATGGCCGATCTGGCCATGCGCAACAGCCGGGTGTTTTCGCGCCGCCTCACTTCGGTGATCAACCACGCGGCCATGACGGACGAAGCGATCGAAGCCTTCTCCGAGGTACTGCAGGAAACAGCCGACGCCGTCGAAATCCTTGCCGAAGGCCTCTCCGACAGCGATTCGGGAGCGCGCGAGCGCCGGCTCTCCGGGGCCAGGAACGATCTGGCCGAGATCGCCACGCGGCTGCACCCCAAGCATCTGGGCATAGTCACCATGGAAGGAGAGGGCCTGGTCTTGGTCTTCCGGCCGCTGATGGTGGACCTGCTCGAGGCCACCGGGCTCAGCCACGACGACGCCGCGGCCTACCTGCCCAGACTCTGACTGTCTTACGCCCCGGCTACGCTGGGTGCATGAGCACCAAGACCCGTTCCAAAGCCCCCGCCTACCGCTGCGCCGAGTGCGGCTGGAGCACGGCAAAATGGGTGGGGCGCTGCGGCGAGTGCCAGGCGTGGGGAACGGTTGAAGAGGCCACCCAGGTGGCGGCCCGCACCACCGCCGCCGCCGCTGTCGCCCGGCCGGCCGAACGGATCGCTGACGTTGATGCCACGAACGCCGCCTTCCGCGCCACCGGGGTTGGCGAACTGGACCGGGTGCTGGGTGGTGGCCTGGTGCCGGGGGCAGTCATCCTGCTGGCCGGCGAGCCCGGCATCGGCAAATCCACCCTGCTGCTCGACGTTGCGGCGCGGGTGGCACGGAAGGATCGCGACGTGTTGTATGTGACCGGAGAAGAGTCCGCGGCCCAGGTCAAGCTGCGCGCCGAACGGATCTCCGCGGTGGCGGACAATCTCTATCTGACCGCCGAGACGGACCTGGGCATTGCGCTGGGCCACGTGGAGCAACTGCAGCCGTCATTGTTGATCGTCGATTCGGTCCAGACGCTCAGCAGCAGCGCGGTGGAAGGCGCTGCCGGCGGCGTCACGCAGGTGCGGGAGGTCGCGGCGTCGCTGATCAACGCAGCCAAGACCAAGGGCATGACCACCATCCTGGTGGGGCACGTGACCAAGGACGGCTCCATCGCCGGGCCGCGGCTCCTGGAACACCTGGTGGATGTGGTGTGCCAGTTCGACGGCGACCGGCATTCGCGCCTGCGGCTGGTGCGTGCGGTCAAGAACCGCTACGGCCCCACCGACGAGGTCGGTTGTTTCGATCTGACCGAAGGCGGCATCGAGGGGCTGACCGATCCGAGCGGACTCTTTGTCTCCCGGACCAAGGACCCGGTCTCCGGCACCTGCATCACGGTCACGCTCGAAGGCCGTCGGCCGCTGGTGGCGGAGGTGCAGGCATTGTTGGCCGAGACCTCCAACGCCCAGCCGCGGCGCGCCACCAGCGGGCTGGATTCTTCCCGCGTGGCGATGATGATGGCCGTGCTGCAGCGCCGGGCATCAATGTCGCTGCACAAGGACGACAGCTACGTGGCGACAGTGGGCGGGGTCCGGCTGGGCGAACCGGCCACCGATCTGGCCACCGTGCTGGCCATTGCCTCAGCGAAGACCAACCAGCCGCTGCCGCCGCAATTGATCGCCTTCGGTGAAGTTGGCCTGGCCGGCGAAGTGCGGCCAGTGCCGGGCATCGGCCGGCGCATCCAGGAAGCGGAACGGCTCGGGTTCACCCACGCTATCGTTCCGGCTTCCCCGGATGGAACAGGCCAGGTTCCGGCCGGATTCACGGTCAAGGAAGTGCATACCGTCTCCGAAGCGCTGTCTACGCTCTTCCGCTGAGCGGCCGGGGAGAAGAATAGCCCGAATCCGGCACTATCATGGAGCCTGAGGCTGTCCGGACGGCGGCCCTGCTCCCATGCCCGCCTGCCCTAAGGAAACGCCCATATGGTCAAGAGCCCCGAGGACGCCCTCAAGGCGACACTGGCCCGCGTAGCTCCGGGAACCCAACTGCGCGACGGGTTGGAACGAATCCTTCGTGGGCGCACCGGCGCGCTCATCGTGCTGGGCTACGACCAGCAGGTGGAAGAGATCAGCAGCGGCGGGTTCGATATCGGAATCGAATTCTCACCCACCAGGCTTCGGGAACTCGCAAAAATGGACGGCGCCATCGTCTGTGACAAGGACGCGGCGACCATCGTCAAGGCCGCAGTACAGCTGGTCCCGGACCCTTCCATCGCCACCCAGGAGTCGGGCACCCGGCACCGCACCGCCGAACGAGTCGCGATCCAGACCGGGCTGCCGGTGATTTCGGTGAGCCAGTCCATGCAGATCATCGCGCTGTATGTGGAAGGCATCCGGCATGTGCTGGAGGGCTCCGAACCGGTGCTTGCCCGCGCCAACCAGGCGCTGGCCACCTTGGAGCGCTACCGCGCGCGGCTGGACCAGGTCACCGGCTCGCTCTCCGCGCTGGAAATCGAGGCCATGGTCACCGTCCGGGACGTGGCCGTGACCCTGCAGCGGCAGGAAATGGTCCGCCGCATCTCCGACGAGATCTCGCAATACGTCCTTGAGCTCGGCGTGGACGGCCGGCTGCTCTCCCTGCAGCTGGATGAGCTGACCTCGGGGCTGGGCCCGGACAGCGAAATGATCCTGCGCGACTACGCGGAAATCAAGGGCGGCATCGACGTCGACAGCGCACTCCACACGCTGCGCAATTTCACCTCCAACGATCTGATCGATTTGGGCCGCGTGGCCAGCGTGATTGGCATCCAGCCCGGCCAGGACTCCTTGGATGCCGTGGTCCAACCCCGCGGCTACCGCCTGTTGGCGGGAGTGAAATCGGTGCCGCGAGCGGTGGCCGACCGTTTGGTCGACCACTTTGGCGGGCTGCAGTCGTTGATGGCGGCCAACATCGATGATCTGATGGCCGTTGACGGCATCGGCGAGCAGCGCGCACGGGTGATCCGTGAGGGCCTGTCCCGGATTGCCGAAACCAGCCTGCTGGACCGGTTCCTCTAGGATCTGGCGGGCCGGGGGCTCGGCTAACGCAGTTCGAACACGGTCTTCTTGCTGGATTTCTTATCCAGCTTGGTAGTCAGGACATAGGTGCCAGGCTGCGGTTTGGCCTCCACCGAGGTGCAGCCCGGGGCGGTCCGGTTCCGCTCCCAGGTAAAACGCGCCTGCTCGCTCTTGCCCGGCTCAAGCGTCATCATCAGTGGCTCGGGGTCCACTTGGCAGTCCGCCGAAGAGAAAATGCGGTCATCGCCGCTGGTGACCACAAACTCCATGGCATCGGTGCCGACGTTTACTTCGCACGGGCTCTTGCCCTTGTTGGCCACTTCCAGAATGAGCGTGGGATTCTCCCCGCTCCCGTAAGCCGCGGCATCGGTTTCGGCCCGCACCACCACGTCCGAGTCCTCACAGCCCGCGCTGGCTGTGGGGCTGGCAGCCGGGGCGCTGGGCGCTGCCGGCCCGGCCACTTCGGCCGAGGCGTCTTCCGGTCCCGGTCCCAGCAGGCTGGCGATCCAGAACCCGGCAGCCACGATGCTGGCCAGCACCAGCACAACCAGGGACAGCGCCACCAAGCGCCGGCGGCGATAGACCGCAGGGCTGGGCCGCCGAACAGGTGAACCCTGTCCGCGCCCGCCCGAAGTGCCGCTGCCTGCCATACCTCAAGGTTAAGAGACCGCATCGGCCGGTGCAGTCAGCACCACGCCGGGCAGTACAGTATTGGTTGGTCACATCGTAGGAGTTCCATGCCCCGTCTCGACGCCGCCGCTCCGGCTTCTTCCCTCGCATCGGCAGAAGCCGACCTGCTGCACCGGCGCATCCGCGATTGGTTTGCGGCCAGCGCCCGGGACCTGCCCTGGCGCCGCCCGGAGTGCGACGCGTGGGGCATCTTGGTCAGCGAGTTTATGCTGCAGCAGACTCCTGTAGTCCGGGTGCTGCCGGTCTGGGAGCAGTGGATGCAGCGCTGGCCTCGCCCTGCCGATCTCGCGGCCGATTCGGCCGGCGAAGCGGTCAGGGCCTGGGGGCGGCTGGGGTATCCCCGCCGCGCGCTTCGCCTGCATGCCGCGGCCACGGCGATTGTGGAGCGGCACGGCGGCCGGGTGCCGGACGACCACGGCAGCCTGCTGGAACTCCCGGGCGTCGGAACCTACACCGCAGCCGCGGTGGCATCCTTTGCCTTCGGGCTGCCGGAAACCGTGGTGGACACGAATATCCGCCGGGTACATGCGCGCCTGGTGACCGGCGCTGCCCTTCCCGCACCAGCGCTCACCGCAGCGGAGATGCGCCTGGCGCAGGAACTGATGCCGGCCAGCGGCACCAAGGAATGGAACGCCGGTGCGATGGAACTCGGCGCCCTGGTGTGCACTGCCCGGGCGCCGCGGTGCGACGCCTGCCCGGTGCTGGATCGTTGCGCTTGGGTGGCAGCCGGGCGCCCGGAACCTCATTACGTACCCAAGGGGCAAGCCTGGGCGGGCACCGACCGGCAAGTGCGGGGCGCCATGATGGCCGTGCTGCGCGAAGCGGAATCGTCCGTTCCGCGCGAGGTCCTGCTGGGCAGCATCGACCTGGCGGCCCTGCCTGCTGCCTACCACAAGCCTCTTCAGGCGCTGCGCGCGCTGCCAGCCGGGGACGAACAGTTGGGCCGCGCCCTCGACGGGCTGCTCGCGGACGGGCTGGCCGTCACCGCAGGCAGCGGGATCAGCCTCCCCGCCTAGACTTCGTTGGCCTTGTCGCCGGGTTCGCCCTGCTCGCCGCTGTGCTGTTCCCGCTGGTCGTCGGCATGGTCGCCGGGTTCGCCCTGCTCGCCTCTGTGCTGCTCCTGATGGTCGTCGGCCTGGTCGACGGCCCGGTTGCCGGCGATCCCCTTGGCCTTGTCCGCCAGGCCGTCCAGCTTGTCGCCCTGCAGTTTGTTGGAGCCGTCCTGCTGCTCTGCGTCGTCGTCGCCGAGATCTCCAACGCCCATGATGCTTCCCTCCGTCACGCCGGCATTAGGGCCGGCTGGTCGTCCCCAACGGCTCCACGGTATGTGCCGGGATCGGTCCGCGTCGACGGCTGATCGGTTCTTCACGGTCGAACGCTGCGTATCCGGTGGGTGCGTCGGCGGCAGACGCGAGCTGCGCCCGCGGCAGCCCGGCGGCTCAGAGCGAACGGATCATCCGGGTATTGCCCAGCGTGTTGGGTTTGACCCGGGCCAGGTCGAGGAACTCGGCCACGCCTTCATCGGTGGACCGCAGCAGCTCGGAATACACCTCCGGATCAACCGCCGACTGGTCGGCCATCACCTCGAAGCCATGCCGGGTGAAGAAGTCCACTTCAAAGGTCAGGCAGAACACGCGGCTGACACCCAGGTCCCTGGCCGCGCCGATGAGTTCGTCCAGCAGCGCGTGGCCCACTCCCCTGCCGCGCCAATGCGCCGCGGTAGCCAGCGTGCGCACCTCGGCGATGTCCTCCCACATCACGTGCACGGCGCCGCAGCCCACGACTTCACCGTCCGGCGTCTCTGCCACCCGGAACTCCTGGATGCCTTCGAAGTAGGCCACCGCTTCCTTCTCCAGCAGCACGCGTTCGTCGGCCAGCGGCTTGACCAGGCGGCGGATCTCCGTGACGTCGGAAGTGCGGGCGGGGCGGATCTTGAAGGCGTCGGTCACCCAGTCAGTCTAAAGCCCCAGTTCGGCCGGCAGTTCCGTCTCCTGGTCCAGCACGTGCCGGGCCAGGAAGTTGCCGACGACCGAATACCAGATCTTGGCGTGCTGCGGTGAGAGCACCCAATGGTTCTCGTCCGGAAAGTACAGGAACCGGTGCGGTGTCTGCCCGTCCGTTCCCGCGGCCAGCTGCGACCGTGACAAGAGTTCGTACCAAAGCCGCAGCCCCTCGCCGATCGGCACCCGGTAGTCCTTGTCCCCGTGTACCACCAGCATCGGCGTGTTGATCTTCTCCACGTGCAGATGCGGGGAGTTTTCCAGCGCCATCTCGGGAGTCATCTCCCGCTCCCAGTAAGTAGAGACGTCCGTCGTCGGTCCGAACTGGTCCAGCGCCCAGAGGCTGGCGTGGGTGACAATGGCCCGGAAGCGGTCGGTGTGTCCGGCGATCCAGTTCGCCATGTAGCCGCCGAAGGAACCACCCATCGCGGCCGTGCGGGCATCGTCGATGTCCTCGCGCTGCACGGCGGCGTCGGTGATGGCCATCAGGTCGGTGTACGGTGCCTGGCCCCACTGGCCCCAGCCCCGCCGGATGAAGTCGTCCCCGTAGCCGGTGGACAGGGCCGGATCCGGCAGCAGCACGGCGTAGCCCTGGGCCACCAGCAGCCACGGACACCAGCGCCAGCTCCACGCATTCCAGGAGCCAAGGGGACCGCCGTGCACCCACAGCAGCAAAGGCGCGGGGTTCTGCGCGGAAGCGTTCTCGGGCAGCGCCAGCCAGCCGCGCACCTCGGCCTGCTCGCCGTCGGTGCCCACCGGCGTGGTGATTTCCTCCAGCCGCCCTCCCAGCTCCGGCCGGGGCGCCGGCGCGGGCAACACCGTCGTGTCCCCGGACGACAGGTCGATGCGAACCGGCTCGGGCGGGAACAGGTAGGAGCTGCGCAGGGCGTAGGCGAAACGTCCGTCCGGGCTGACCACGACGTCGGAGTAGGCCGCATCGTCGTGCGTCACCTTACGCACCGAGCCGGTGCCGGTGTCGATCTGGAACAGCGGAGCGCGGCCGCCGTCGTCGGCTGTCACCAGCAGGCCCGACCCGTCGGGCAGCCAGGCGGCGGGATGCGGCCAGCGATCCCAATCTGCGGCCAGCGGACGCAGTTCGCCGCCGCCCAGCGGGAGGAGACCCAGGCTGACCGAAGGAACTGTCTGCGGCCCGGATACGGACTCGCAGACCACCACCACGGTGCTGTTGTCGGGGCTGACCGGACCGGGAGAGTAGTCGGTATCCGAGCTATCCAGCAGGATCCGCCGTTCGCCCGTGCCGGTATCCACGGCGGCAAGTACGCTGCGGGCATCCCCCCGCGGCATGGGCTGGCGGACGTTGACCACCAGCGTGGCCCCGTCCGGGCTGAGTTCCGCGCCGGTTTCCATCAGGGCACTTCCCGCCCAATCGGTGATGCTGCGCAGGCTGCCGCTGGGCTCGTCGTCCACCGTGAAGGTGGTTGGCGCGTCATCCGCGGACTGCTGCAGGACGAAGTGCCGCTTCTCCCCCGGCCCCAAGTCGTGGTCCCAGAAGCGCACCGGGTAGCCGGTATGCAGGATGGCAGAGACCTTCTTGTCTTTGCGGGCGGTCCGGAGGTTCGCGTCGTCCTCTTCGCCGTCGGAACCCCGCAAAACCTGGGCATCCACCACCACGGTGTCTGCATCACGCGCACAGCGCACCGCGGCCACTCCGCCGGGGCGCGACAGCACCACGCGGCCCTCTCCTCCGGCCGCCGCCAGGCGCCACAGGGCGGGCACCGGTTCTTCAGCGGCATCATCGGGGCTGGGGCGGGCGGAGGTGAAGTAAAGATCGCCGTTGCGGGCGAAGGCTGCACCGGATTCGCCCTTGGAGCTGCGGGTGATCCGGCGGGCGGGGCGCTCACCGGCAGGGTCGACCTCCCAGAGGGCCGAGGTGTACTCGGTGGCGGCGGAGTTCAAAACGCTGACACAGGTCACCAGCCGGCTGCCATCCGGGCTGAGCGCCAGCGAGCCGAGCCGCGGCAGGGCGATGTAGCGGTCCAGGTCGCCGAACGGGGAACCGGAATCCTGCTGCAGGGGTGCCGTCGTCCGGATATCGGAAGTAAGTGCTTCAGAACTCATGGATTCAGTAAACACTACTTGTGCCACGGATCACAGATTGCTGCACAAAATGATCTTCGAGGTCGCTGCCGGATCCGGACGGTTAATACGGTTAAACCGGTGAACCCCGGCCGAAGCCGGGGTTCACCGTGCGCAGTGCTGGCTACTGGGACAGTGCCGGGGTGTCCGGAACTTCCTCAATCGCCTTGGGGGCGCCGGTGCTGGTGAACACGAACGTTGCCGCATCGCCTTCGCCGTCGACGTCCACGTGGATGGTTTCGCCGGGGTGGAACTCGCCGAAGAGGATCTTCTCCGAGAGCTGGTCCTCGATCTCCCGCTGGATGGTCCGGCGGAGCGGACGGGCACCCATCGTCGGATCGTAGCCGCGGGTTGCCAGCAGTACCTTGGCCGGATCGCTCAGCTCGATCTTGAGGTTCTTCTCGGTCAGCCGCTTCCGCAGCCGCTCGACGAACAGATCCACGATCTGGACGATTTCTTCCTCGCTCAGCTGCGGGAAGACCACCGTGTCGTCTACTCGGTTGAGGAACTCGGGCCGGAAGTGCTGCTTGAGCTCATCCTGGACCCGGGCGCGCATCCGCTCGTAGCCGGTCTTGGTGTCCGTGCCCGACTGGAAGCCGGTCATGACGCCCTTGGAGATGTCCCGTGTACCCAAGTTGGTGGTCATGATGATCACCGTGTTCTTGAAGTCCACAACGCGGCCCTGGCTGTCCGTCAGGCGGCCGTCCTCAAGGATCTGCAGCAGCGAGTTGAACAGGTCCGCGTGGGCCTTTTCCACCTCGTCGAAGAGCACGACGGAGAACGGGCGGCGGCGCACCTTCTCGGTCAGCTGCCCGCCCTCTTCGTAGCCGACGTAGCCCGGAGGGGCACCGAAGAGCCGCGAGACGGTGTGCTTCTCCGAGTATTCGGACATGTCCAGGGTGATCAGCGCGTCTTCCTCGCCGAAGAGGAACTCCGCCAGGGCCTTGGCCAGTTCGGTCTTGCCGACGCCGGTGGGGCCGGCGAAGATGAACGAGCCGGAGGGACGGTTGGGGTCCTTCAGGCCGGCGCGGGTGCGTCGGATGGCCTGCGAGATGGCCTTGATCGCCTCGTCCTGGCCGATCACGCGCTTGTGCAGCTCGGCCTCCATGTGCATCAGGCGGCTGGACTCTTCCTCGGTCAGCTTGAACACCGGGATGCCGGTGGAGTTGGCCAGCACTTCGGCCACCAAGTCCTCGTCAACCTCGGCAATCTCATCCAGGTCGCCGGACTTCCAGGCGCGTTCCTTCTCCGCCCGTTCGTCCTGCAGCCTGCTCTCCTGGTCACGCAGCGTGGCGGCACCTTCGAAGTCCTGGGCATCGATGGCCGATTCCTTTTGCTTCTTCAGCTGCGCGATGCGCTCGTCGATGTCCTTGAGCTCCGGCGGTGCGGTCATCCGGCGGATGCGCAGCCGGGCGCCGGCCTCGTCGATCAGGTCGATGGCCTTGTCCGGCAGGAAACGGTCGGAGATGTAACGGTGTGCCAGATGCGCGGCGGCATCCAGGGCGCCGTCGGTGATGGAGACCCGGTGGTGGGCCTCGTAACGGTCGCGCAGGCCCTTGAGGATCTGCACGGCGTGCTCCACGGACGGTTCCTCGACCTGGATCGGCTGGAACCGGCGCTCCAGCGCGGCGTCCTTCTCGATGTGCTTGCGGTACTCATCCAGGGTGGTGGCACCGATGGTCTGCAGTTCGCCGCGGGCCAGCATCGGCTTCAGGATGGAGGCGGCGTCGATTGCGCCCTCGGCGGCACCCGCACCGACCAGCGTGTGGATCTCGTCGATGAACAGGATGATATCGCCGCGGGTCCGGATTTCCTTCAGGACCTTCTTCAGCCGCTCTTCGAAGTCACCGCGGTAGCGGGAGCCGGCCACCAGCGAGCCGAGGTCCAGCGTGTAGAGCTGCTTGTCCTTGATGGTCTCGGGCACGTCGCCGCGGACGATGGCCTGGGCCAGGCCCTCCACCACGGCCGTCTTGCCGACGCCGGGCTCGCCGATCAGCACCGGGTTGTTCTTGGTGCGGCGGGAGAGGACCTGCATCACGCGTTCCATCTCATGCTCGCGCCCGATGACGGGGTCGAGCTTGGATTCACGCGCCGCCTGGGTCAGGTTGCGGCCGAACTGGTCCAGCACCACGGACCCGGCAGGAGTTCCCTCCTGCTGCTGGCCGGCGGTGACCGGCTCCTTGCCCTGGTAACCGGAGAGCAGCTGGATAACCTGCTGGCGTACGCGGTTGAGGTCTGCGCCGAGCTTGACCAGCACCTGGGTGGCCACGCCTTCGCCTTCGCGGATCAGGCCCAGCAGGATGTGCTCGGTACCGATGTAGTTGTGGCCAAGCTGGAGGGCTTCGCGCAGCGACAGCTCCAAGACCTTCTTGGCCCGCGGCGTGAACGGGATATGACCGCTCGGCGCCTGCTGGCCCTGGCCGATGATTTCCTGGACCTGCTCGCGAACGCCGTTCAGGGAGACGCCGAGGAACTCCAGTGCTTTGGCGGCAACGCCCTCACCCTCGTGGATCAAACCCAAGAGGATGTGTTCGGTGCCGATGTAGTTGTGGTTGAGCATGCGGGCTTCTTCTTGAGCCAGCACGACAACGCGACGGGCACGGTCGGTAAATCTCTCAAACATCTCGCACACTCCTAGCTACTGCGTACTTTGATGCTACGTGCCCGACTGCGTCTGCGGAGGTCTGTTCGCCCTAGGGGTAATGCCCTGCCGGAGAGCGCAAAGCGAGGCGGACAGTTGCCTGTCCGCCCCGCCGATTGATCTGCCCGCGCTGGAACGGGCCGCCCGCTATCCCCCGTGGGCGGCCTTGTAGGCCTCAATGATCTCCGATTGCACACGACCACGGTCGCTGACGTTGTAACCGTTGTCCCGCGCCCACGCCCGAATTGCCGAGGCATCCTGGCTGCGGGTGCTGCTGGCCGGCTTTCCGGCCCGTGCGCCGCGGGAAGGAATCTTCCGACCGGCGGAAATGTACGGCTTTAGTGCGTCGCGAAGGGCCGCGGCATTCGTTGAAGAAAGATCAATCTCGTAACTGCTGGAATCCATGCTGAAGCGGACCGTTTCATCCGCCGAGCCACCATCCAGATCGTCAACCAGAATGATTTTTACTTCTTGCGCCACGGAAGGCTCCTTTAGTGAGTGGATCTATTTGGCCGGGATTGCCGAACCAAATTGATTATTGCGCACACTCGATTTGAAGGCAATACGAACTGATTAATGGAAACTAGGAAAAATCCGGTATGAGTGATATTGGTTTGCCCGTAATGGGCGCAAACCACGTGTTCTGTAGTGCTTAAAGGAGAAACCCCGGACAATCGATCATTGTCCAGGGTTTCCGGGGTGTTAGCCGTTATTCGGTGCCGCCTTCGGCTGCACGCCTATCGGCCTCGTGCTCAGCTTCGGCCAATGCTTCGCGTTCTTTGCGGTCGGCATTGAATATGGCTTTCATCACGAAATAGAACAAGAGTCCAACGCCGAGCGACGGCGCAAGTACCCAGAGATATTCCATCCTTAGCCCACCTCCGGCTTCAGCAGCGGGAACAGTATGGTCTCCCTGATTCCCACCTGGGTGAAGAGCATCACCAGCCGGTCAATGCCCAGTCCGATGCCGCCCATCGGCGGAGCACCGTATTCGAGCGCGCGCAGGAAGTCTTCATCCAGCTGCATGGCCTCCTCGTCGCCGGCAGCTGCCAAACGCGACTGCTGGGTCAGCCGTTCGCGCTGGATTACCGGATCAATCAGCTCGGAGAATGCGGTGCCGCGCTCCATTCCGCCGATAATCAGATCCCAGGCCTCAATCAGGCCCGGCTTATCCCGGTGGTTTCGTGCCAGCGGTTGCGCAGCGGGCGGATAATCGTAAACGAAGGTCGGCTGCAGCAGGGTGGGCTCGACGATTTCGCCGAACAACTCGACCACCGTTTTCTGGGTGTCCCACTTCGGATCGATCTTCACGCCGTGCTTGTCGGCAATTTCGCGCAGCACGTGCCCGCCGGTCTCCGGAGTGATTTCCTGGCCCACCGCTTCGGACAATCCCGGGTAGACCGCCAGCCAGCGCCATTCTCCATTCAGGTCGATGGTGCCCTGCGGGGTTTCCAGCACGCGGGTACCCAGGCTGTCGGCCACATTAAGGATCATCTCCTTGATCCGGTCAGCCATCACGAACTGGTCGGCGTAAGCCTCGTAGCTTTCCAGTGTGGTGAATTCCGGGCTGTGCGTGGAATCCACGCCCTCGTTGCGGAAAATCCGACCGAGCTCGAAGACCCGGTCAATACCACCGACCACTGCACGCTTGAGGTAGAGCTCGGTGGCGATGCGCAGGGTCATGTCCTGGTTGAACGCGTTCAGGTGCGTTTCGAACGGACGCGCCGTGGCACCGCCGTGGATCAACTGCAGCATGGGCGTCTCCACTTCCACATAGCCATGGGAGTGGAGGGTGTCCCGGATGGAGCGGATCACGGCTGCGCGGGTGTACACCATCTGCCGGGCTTCGTCGCGGACCATCAGGTCCACATAGCGTTGCCGTACCCGGGTCTCTTCGTTGAGGCCGGCGTGGAGCACGGGCAGGGGACGCAGCGCCTTGGAGGCCATTTGCCAGGTGTTGGCCATGACGGACAGCTCTCCGCGCTTGGAGCTGATGACCTCGCCGCGGATGAACACGTGGTCGCCCAGGTCCACCAGCGCCTTCCAGTCCGCCAGCGCTTCCTCGCCGATGTTGGCCAGGCTCAACATGGCCTGCAGCCGGGTGCCATTGCCTTCCTGCAAGGTGGCGAAGCACAGCTTTCCGGTGTTGCGGATGAAGACCACACGGCCGGACACGCCGACGATGTCTCCGGTGGTTTCGTCCGCCTCGAGGTGGCCGTACTTTTCCCGCACCTCGGCCAGCGTGTGGGTCCGGTCCACCCCCACCGGGTAGGCCTCCACGCCGCGTTCAAGTAGTTTGGCGCGCTTGGCCATGCGCACGTGCATCTGCTCGGAGGCGTCGGCAGCCTCGGCTGTGGGATGAGGAGTGGGGGAATTTTCGCGGGTCACGGTAGTTAAGGGTACCGGTACCCGGGGCGGGCCAGCCAAACGTCCCACGTCAGTAGTTCAGCGTCAGTACCCCAGCTGCACGTTGTCGATCAACCGCACCGGGCCGACCTTGGCGGCGACCAGCGCCAAGGCCTCGCCGGTGAACGGGGTTTCCCGGCAGTTGAAGGCCAACGGCTCCAGGGTGCTCGGGTCCACCACTTCCAAGTAGTCCAGCTGCACCAGCGGGACCGAGTCGATCATCGCCAGGGCGCCGTCAATATCCAGGGCTTCATGGCGCTCTGCCTGTCCACGCAGGTAGGCGAGGCTGCGGGACAGCACCAGTGCCGCGTCCCGCTCCGCTTCGGCGAGGAAGCGGTTGCGGCTGGAGAGCGCCAGTCCGTCGTCGTCGCGCACAATGGGCACTCCCACGACCTGCACCGGGAAGTTCAGGTCAGCCACCATCCGCTTGACCAGGACCAATTGCTGCGCGTCCTTCTGCCCGAAGAACGTCCGATAGTCGGCTGCACCGGCCGGCAGCCCGAGATGCAGCAGCTTGGCCACCACGGTGAGCGCTCCGTCGAAGTGGCCCGGACGGGAGGCCCCCTCGAACTTGGCGCCGAGTTCCCCGGCGGCAATCCTGATCCCCGGCGCGCCGTCCGGATAGACCTCCTCCACGCTCGGCGCAAAGACCACGTCTGCGCCGCACTCCGCCAGCAGGTCCAGATCGGCCTCCAGTGTGCGCGGGTACCGATCCAGGTCCTCCGCTTCACCGAACTGCAGCGGATTCACAAAAATGGAAACTACGACGACGTCGCTCTCCTGCCGCGCGGCGCGCACCAAGGCTGCATGGCCGGCGTGTAGCGCTCCCATGGTCAGCACCAGTCCCACCGACGGCCGGCCGCTTGCCTCGGCCCCAGCCCCGGCATCGGCCAGGAGTCCGGCGGTGGCATCCTTCAGTTCGGCTTGGGTTGTCACAAGCTGCGGGCGGGTCACGGGTTCTCCTCCGGATGGGATTGGGCCAGAATGTCCAGAATTTCGGTGGCCTGCGTCTCTTTCAACAGGCCCCGCTCCAAGGCGCGCTGGGCGGTGGCGCGGGCCAGTTCCTCGTAGGCCAGCCGGATGTCGGTGCTGCCCGAATCCACTTCGCGGCGCAGCAGCGCTTCATGATGGCTGCGGACCGTGCCGGCATCGCCGCGCGCCACCGGGCCGGTCAGCGCCGATTCACCGGAGGCCAGCGCGTTCTCCAGGGATGCCCGCATCAGTGCGCTGAGCACCCGGTCCGGTTGCTCCACGCCGGCTTCTGCCAGCAGCTGGGCGGACTGCGCGGCAATCGTCACCAGGTGGTTTGAGGCATGCGCCAAGGCTGCGTGGTAGAGCGTGCGGTCCTGCTCGGCGATGACCACCGGCTCGCCGCCCATCTCCACCACCAGCGCCTGCGCTATCGGAAGGACCGTGGCTTCGGCGGTCACCCCGAAACTGCAGTCGGTCAACCGGGCCAGGTCAAGACTCATGCCGGTGAAGGTCATCGCGGGGTGGATGGCCAGCGGGATGGCCCCTTTGGCCCGTGCCGGTGCGAGCACGCCGGTGCCGAAGCGCCCTGAGGTATGCACCACCAGTTGGCCCGGCTGCCAGACGCCGGCCGCGGCCAGGCCCTCCACCAGTTCGGGCAGCGCGTCATCCGGTACCGCCAGCAGCACCAGTTCGGCCCGTTCAACGATCTCCGGGATCTGCAGCACCGGGACGCCGGGCAGCAGGTTCTCCGCCCGTTCCCTGCTGTCCTCCGACACGGCGGAAACGCCCACGACGGCGTGCCCCACTCCCCGCAGCGCTGCGCCGAGGACGGCGCCCACCTTGCCGGCGCCGATCACGCCGATGCCCAGCCGGCCGGGCCGTGTACTACCCGCCATGGTGGCTCTCCTGCTCCGGATGGTGTCCGTCCTGCTGCGACTGGTGGGCGTCCGGCTGCCGTTGGTGCCCCTCCTGCTGCGGCTGCTGGTTGTCCTGCTGGGCTTGCTGCCCGTCCGGGCGCCGAGTGGCAGGCTCCGATCCTGGTCCGCCATGGGGGTCCGGCGTGGCTTCGGGCCTGGCTTCGAGCCAGCGGTCCGGAAGGCTGCGGCGCCGGGCCGCTGCGGCCCGGGACGCCTGTTCGTCGAAGAGCCGGCGGGCGGTGCCGGCGTCGATCTGGTAGACCACCGGCGTGACCGGTCCTGTGGTGGTGTGCAGCCGCAGGTCGGCCACCCGCAGGCGCCGGGCCAGCGGACCTTGGTGCAGCGCAATGGACTGGGTCCGCTCGTGCGGCACCACGGCGAGGCTGCGCCACAACCGGCCGCCGCGCGCCAGCAGTGCGGTGCCCGTAACGGCAAAGCCGTTGCGCCGCCAGGTCAGCCAGGAGAGCCAGCGGACGCGCCGCGGCGAGGTGACGAAGCCGCCGTCGAAGGCCCCGCCGTCGTTCTGGTCCGTGCCGGCGATCCCGTCCAGGCCGGCGGCGAAGACGGTGAACGGATCCTCGGTGCCGGGGTCCGGGAGGACCAGGGCCAGCATCTGCATGACTTCCTGCTGCGTGCCCACCGGCAACAATGTGGTGCGGGCACCGGAATTCTCCGTACTGACCCCGTAGCCGGCCACATTCACGCGCATCCGGTACCAGCCCTTGAAGCGCCACAGCGGCGACTGCATGATCTCCACCGCCTGAACCCGGCCCGGCGGAACAGTTTGCGCCCGGGTCTCCAGCAGCCCGTAGCGCAGCCGGATGCCGTCCGGGGATACCGCGGCCCGGAAGTTGTAGCCGGTGCTGAAGGTAGACCAGTAGCCCGCGGCCACACCGAACGCGGCCGGCAGCAGCAGGGCGGGGCCGAACGCTGCATCGAACACAAAGGTGGACAGCCCGGCGGCGATCAGCATGACGGCGAGGAACACCGTGGTGCCGGAGAGCAGGGCCGCGCCGACAATCCGGCTGCCGGGCACGGCCAGGATCTGCTGCTCGGGGGCTTCGGGTACCGGTTCCTGGGCATGGCCGGGAGCACTGGTCAGCCCGGCGGCCCGGGCCAGGATGGTGGCCCGAAGCTCCTGGGCCGAGGCCAGCGGAAGGTACGCCAACCGCACGGCGGACTCACCGGCGTCGGCCACCTCGAACTTGAGTTCGGCCAGGCCGAAGATCCGGGCCAGCAGGGGCTGGATGACGTCGATCGCCTGCACCCTGTCGAGCCTGGCCTGGCGGTGCTGGCGGAACAGAACGCCGGAGTTCACCCGGACGTGGTCGTCCGTGACTTGGTACCGGGTGAACCACCAGGACAGGAAGAACCCGGCCAGCAGCAGCAGGACCACGCCGGCCACGATCAGCACGGTCCAGACCGCCCGGCCACCGCTTAGCCCCCAGAACTCCTCGCCGCGGAACACGGTCTCGAACCAGTCGCGGCCAAAGAAGTAGGCGATGGCCGCCACGGCAATCCAGCCGCGGACCAGCGGAGAAACGGGATGAACCCGGTGCCAGATGCCGGTGGGGTCCGGGGTGAGCGGCACGCCCTGGGAGGCCGGCAGGACATCGCCGGGCGGCGCTTCCGGTCCCCGCCCCTGCAGCGGGTCCCGCCCCCGCAACGGGTCCCGCCCCTGCAACGGGTCCTGTCCGTGCAGCGGGTCCCGCCCCTGCAGCGGGTCCGGCCCGGTGCTGCCGGGAACGGTCATAGCCCGGCCAGCCTTGCCTGCCCGCGGTCGGAGAGCTGTTCGCGCAGCCGTGCGCCTTCTGCCGCCGGCACACCCGGGATGCTGGCATTGGTCTGCGGGCTGGCGGTGTGCAGTTTCACGGAGCAGAGCCCGAACGCCCTTTCGAGCGGGCCCACGGCGACGTCCACGTACTGCATCCGGCCGTAGGGAACCACCATGACGCGCTGGAAAAACAGGCCACGCCGGATCAGCAGGTCTTCGTCCCGTTCCGCGTAGCCGATGGCCCTGACCTGGCGCGGAATCAGCAGTCCGATCCAGATGCGGGCCGCCACGGTGCCCACGCTCAGCAGCCAGGCGAGCCAGGCGGGGAAATCGGGCCACACGCCGGTCAGCAACAGCACCAGCGGAATGGACAGGACGGCGAGTGCAACCACGGTGAAGATCGCCCAGCCGATCAGTTGTACCGTGATGTACTTGGGCGAGACCCGGATCCAGTTGATCCCCGCCGGGTCGATCGCTTCGCTAGGCATACTCTCCCTCGCCTTGGGCCTCGGTTCCATTGTTCTTGGCCGCGTCGGTGTCTTCAGGCGGGAGCTTGCAGAAGCGCTCCACCACCAGCCCTATCACCACCATGACCAGGCCACCGCCCATCATAGCCAGCACGGCCGGCAGCGCTCCGAGGCCGGGCCGGTAGAGCAGCAGGAGGAGTTGGTCCACCAGGATGCCGGTGTGCCAGCCGAAGATCAGTGATCCGGCATAGGCGCAGGCTTGGGCCAGCACCAGCGTGCGGGCGGCCAGCACCGGATTCAGTTCCTTGTCCCGTTTGCCGTTGCGCCAGCGACGCACTTTCAGGCCCAGTACCAGCGTGAAGACGGCGATGGCCGCCATCGTGACCAGCGAGGAAAGATGCAGGAACGGCACCGGCAGCCCGTTGCGCTCGGTGATCTGGTTGCCCATCCAGCCCAGCGCCGCAGTAACGACGGCGATGGTCGCCAGGTAGCGGTACCTGATGGTCCTCACGAAGCCCCCACCCCGCCGGACACTACTGCCCGGCTTCGAACGGTTCGGCTTCGTAGGGCTCGACGCCGTCCAGGTCCCCCGCCGCCTTCGCCAGTTCGCCGACCGGGATGCCGTTGAGCGTGGCGTTGGAGTCCATCCAAGCCCAGGGCGCCAGGACGAAGGCGCGTTCATGTGCCCTCGGATGCGGGATGATCAGGTCGTCATCGTTCAGGGTCAGATCGCCGTAGGTGATGATGTCCACGTCCAGGGTCCGCGGGCCCCAACGCACTTCCCGCGTGCGGTGATGCTTGTTCTCCACGGACTGGCAGTGGGCCAACAGCTGGTGTGGATCCAGGTCGGTCTCCACTTCCAGCACCATGTTCAGGTAATCCGGCTGGTCCTCGGGACCGCCCACCGGCTTGGTCTGCACCACCGCTGACACTTCCCGCAGCCGCACGTGCGGCGTGTCCACCAGGTCTGCCACGGCGTGCGAGAGCGTGTCGCTGCGTTCGCCCAGGTTGCTGCCCAGCGCCAGCACGGCGCGCACGCTCATGGCTGCTCCCGGTAGATGCTGATGCTCACGTCGGAAAACTCCACCTGGATGGGCGCGTGGGGTTTGTGCACGGTGACTTCCACCGCTGCCACGGAGAAGGTGCGCAGCACGTGGTCCGCGATCCGTTCGGCCAGGGTTTCAATCAGCTGCAGCGCCTCGCCGGTGATGATCGCTTCCACCTGGTCCGCGAGCTCGGCGTAGTTAGCGGTCTTCGTCAGGTCGTCGCCGGCGGCCGCCGGGCGGATGTCCGTGTGCAGGGCAACGTCCACAATAAACCGCTGCCCGTCGCGGCGCTCGTGTTCCAGCACGCCGTGGTAGCCCACCGCGGAGATGCCGGTGAGCTTGATGATGTCCGGGCGCGCCGGTTGTCCTGCCGCCATGACCGCCCTACTTGGCCCAGGCAGCGGCGACCTTGACAGCGTCAAGGGAGGCACCGGCGTCGTGCACGCGCACGCCCCACGCGCCGTTGGCCGCGGCCAGTGCGGAGACCGCAAGCGTGGCCTCGTCGCGTTCCTTGGGGGCGGCGGCCTTGCCGGCGGAGGTCAGCAACGAGCCGAGGAACCGCTTACGGGACGCACCGATCAGCAGCTTGTGTCCGAGCTGGGCGAACTGCCCGGTGGCGCGCAGCAGCTCCCAGTTGTGTTCGGCATTCTTGGAGAAGCCCAGACCCGGATCCAGAATGATCTGCTCCGGCGCAACCCCGGCGGCGACGAACTTGTCGCGCAGTTCGGTCAGTTCCGCGAGGACTTCGGCCACCACGTCCTGATAATCCGCCTTCGGATCCGCATGGCGGGCGTCGCCGCGCCGGTGCATCAGGATGTAGGGAACCTTCCGCTCCGCCACCAGCGCCGGCATGTCAGGGTCGAAGGTCATGCCGGACACGTCGTTGATGATGGCTGCCCCGGCATCCAGGGCCTTCGCTGCGGTGTCCACGTGCATGGTGTCCACGCTGATCAGGGCGCCGGCCTTGGCCAACGCCTCGATCACCGGCAAAATGCGCTGCTGCTCTTCTTCCGGCGTGATGGAGTCCGCGTTCGGGCGGGTGGATTCCCCGCCCACGTCAATGATGTCGGCCCCGCCGTAAAGCAGCTTCAGGCCGTAGGCGATCGCCGCTTCGCGGTTGGCGTGTTCACCGCCGTCGCTGAACGAGTCCGGCGTGACGTTCAAAATGGCCATGACGACGGCCCGGTCGGTGGGCAGGTCCGCGAACTTCTTCGGTGCGCGTGCCTTGCGCAGCACGGGCAGGGGCGAGGTTGCGGGCCCGGTTCCGGGGACTGCGGCGAGTGAATCCATCTAGTTCTACCGTCTCTATCTTTTCGCTATCGTCCAATAATCAGGCTCATGGCCTCGGCCCGGGTGGCCTGCTCGCGCAACTGGCCACGCACCGCCGAGGTGACCGTCTTGGCCCCGGGCTTGCGCACCCCGCGCATGGACATGCACATGTGCTCGCATTCGACGACGACGATCGCGCCCTTGGGTTCCAAGTACTTGACCAGGGCCTCCACGATCTGCGTGGTGAGGCGTTCCTGCACCTGCGGGCGGCGCGCATAGATCTCCACCAGGCGGGCCAGCTTGCTCAGCCCGGTCACTTTACCGTCATGCGACGGGATGTAGCCAATATGCGCAGTGCCATGGAACGGCACCAGATGGTGCTCGCAGGTCGAGTAGAACGGAATGTCCTTGACCAGCACCATTTCTTCGTGGTTGATGTCGAACGTGGTGCCGAGGACCTCTGCCGGGTCCTGGTGCAGTCCGGCGAAGACCTCAGCATACGAACGGGCGACACGCTGCGGGGTATCCAGCAGGCCTTCGCGGTCCGGATCTTCTCCGACGGCGATCAGGATCTCGCGAACCGCTTTTTCGATCCGGGGCAGGTCGATCTGCGGGTCAAAGTCCAGTTCGGCAACGACGTCATCGTAATCGGTCACGTATGCGATCCTAGCCGCTGGTGCCCAGAACGCCGCCTCGGCCCTCGTCCTCCGGCAGGTCTCCGCCAGCCGGATTCGGGTCCACGATCACGGCCGCATGGCTTTCTTCTTCCTGCTGGCCGTTGGCTGCGGCTTCGCGCTCCCGCCGCGAAACGACGGGCGGAATGTCGTGGACCGGCCGGGTCTCCTTGGACAGCCACACATCGCGCAGGTCGCGGCGGCGCAGGTCGTGGAAGATCTCGGCGATCTCGCTCTGGTTCAGGGTTTCGCGTTCCAGCAGGGCCAGGGCCAGCCGGTCCAGCACGTCGCGGTTCTCGGTCAGGATCGCGTAGGCCTCGTCGTGGGCATCGTCGATCAGCCGGCGAACTTCCTCGTCCACCACAAACGCCACGTGGTCGGAGTAGTTGCGTTCATGCGACATATCGCGTCCCAGGAACGGCTCGCCGCCGCCTTGGCCCAGCTTCACGGCACCGACGCGTTCGCTCATGCCGTACTGCGTGACCATCTGCCGGGCGGTGCCGGTAGCCTTCTCAATGTCGTTCGAGGCACCGGTGGACGGATCGTGGAAGACGATCTCCTCGGCCACCCGGCCGCCCATGGCGTAGGCCAACTGGTCCAGCAGTTCGTTCCGGGTCACGGAGTACTTGTCTTCCTCCGGCACCACCATGGTGTAGCCCAGGGCCCGCCCGCGGGGCAGGATGGTGACCTTGGTGACCGGGGCGGAGTAGCGCAGCGCGGCCGCGACCAGCGCGTGCCCGCCTTCGTGGTACGCGGTGATCTTGCGCTCATGCTCCTTCATCACGCGGGAGCGCTTCTGCGGGCCGGCCATGACGCGGTCGATGGCTTCGTCCAGTGCCCGGTCGTCGATCAGCTGGGCGTTGGACCGAGCGGTCAACAGCGCCGCTTCGTTGAGCACGTTGGCCAGGTCGGCGCCGGTGAATCCGGGGGCCCGCTTGGCCAGCGACTTCAGGTCCACGCCGGGGGCCATCGGCTTGCCGGCCGCGTGTACCTGGAGAATCTGGTGGCGGCCTTCGAGGTCCGGTGCCTCAACGGCGATCTGCCGGTCGAAACGGCCCGGGCGCAGCAATGCCGGGTCCAGCACATCCGGGCGGTTGGTGGCGGCGATCAGGATGACGTTGGTCTTCACATCGAAGCCGTCCATCTCCACCAGCAGCTGGTTCAGCGTCTGCTCGCGTTCGTCGTTGCCGCCACCCACGCCGGCGCCGCGGTGCCGGCCCACGGCGTCGATTTCGTCCACGAAGATGATGGCCGGCGCGTTGGCCTTGGCCTGCTCGAACAAGTCACGGACACGGGAGGCGCCGACGCCCACGAACATCTCCACGAAGTCCGAACCGGAAATCGAGAAGAACGGCGCACCGGCCTCGCCGGCCACGGCGCGGGCCAGCAGCGTCTTGCCGGTACCGGGCGGGCCGTAGAGCAGCACGCCCTTGGGGATCTTAGCTCCCACGGCCTGGAACTTGGCCGGCTCGGAGAGGAACTCCTTGATCTCGTGCAGTTCCTCGACGGCCTCGTCCGCGCCGGCGACATCGGCAAAGGTCACCTGGGGCATGTCCTTGGAGATCATCTTCGCCTTGGACTTGCCGAACTGCATGACCTTGGAACCGCCGCCCTGCATGCGCGAGAGCAGGAACCAGAAGATCAGGCCGATGATCAGGATGGGCAGGATCAGGCTGATAAAGCTCATGAACCAGTTGTTTTCCACCGGCTGGTCGGTGAAGTTGTCCACGCCGGAGGTGTTGATCGCTTGGACGATGTCCGGCCCGCGGTCACGGCTGTAGAAGAAGGTGATCGACTTGCCCTTGTTGGCGCCGTCGATCACCAGATCGTCACGCAGCGTCAGGTCGACGCTCTGGGCGCCGTCGTTGATCCGGGCTTGTTCCGCCTTTTTATCCTGCAGCAGCGAAAGACCCACGCTGGTGTCCACCCGCGACGACTGCGGGCCGGCCAGGTTGGGCACGGCGATCAGGAGGATGACCAAGACCAGGACAATCCAGATGATTGGTCCCTTGAAAAGGTTCTTCAATTTCATGCGACTTGGGGGCTTGCGCCCGTCCCTCCTGCTTGTCCGCGCGTGATGGCAGCCCGGTGGGCTACTACAGCTATACACCGTCCGTCTTCATTCACGCTCGGCGGAGCCGATTAGTTCCCTCTCGGCGTAGCGCGGCCTGCGGAAGACGGTGCAGCGGTTATTCGTAAATGTGCGGCGCCAGCGTGCCGATGAAGTCCAGGTTGCGGTAGCGCTCGGCGTAGTCCAGCCCGTAGCCCACCACGAACTCGTTCGGGATCTCGTAGCCGACGTACTTGACGTCAATCTCCACCTTGGCGGCGTCAGGTTTGCGCAGCAGCGTGCAGATTTCCACGCTGGCCGGACCGCGGGAAATCAGGTTGGTCTTCAGCCAGGACAAGGTCAGGCCGGAGTCGATGATGTCCTCCACGATAAGCACATGCTTGCCCATCAGGTCCGTCTCCAGGTCCTTCAGGATCCGCACCACGCCCGAGGACTGGGTGCCGGAGCCGTAGGAGGAGACAGCCATCCAGTCCATCTTGACGTGGCTGTGCAGGGCGCGCGCCAGGTCTGCCATGACCATCACCGCGCCTTTGAGGACGCCGACGATCAGCAGATCGCGCCCTTCGTAATCCTTATCGATCTGGGCAGCCAGCTCGGTAATGCGCTGCTGGATCTGCTCCTTGGTGTAGAGGACGTGCTTGAGGTCTGCCTGGACGTCGTTGGAATCCACCACTTGCTCCCGGGTCTAGCGGTCTGACTGACCGGGGCTGCGGTCAGTTGTTCTCAACACAAGATTGCCATAGCCGGTGCCATCTTGGGGAACCGAATTGGCGGCAGTCCGCCGGTAGACGCTGACGAATCCGGCCAACTGCACGGGGCCGGCGGAGCCTTGGCGGCGCAGCAGCGTTTCGGCCGCCTGCAGCCGTTCGTAGCTGGGATTCTCGCCGCCCAGCTCCGCCGCTGCCAAGGCGATCACGCGGTGCTTCATGGCGGCCGGAAGCCGTTCCATCCCGTCGCGCTGCAACTCCACTCCGTCCGGCGTCGCCAGCCGCACCCGGCGGTATTCTTCGACCGCCTGCGCCTGCAGGTACTCGGCATCCGCGGCCAGGATCCGGGCCGAACGCCACAGTGCTTCTGCCACGCCGGGGCCCATTTCCTCCTCCAGGAACGGCATCACCCGGGTCCGGATGCGCGAGCGCATGAAGCGCGGATCCGAGTTCGTGGGGTCGTGCCAGGGCTGCAGTCCCGCCACGGCGCAGACTTCTTCGGTATCCCGCCGCCGCAGCGCCAGGAACGGACGCAGGTACTGGCCCCGCTTCACCGGCATGCCGGCCAGCGAGCGGGTGCCGGAACCGCGGCCCAGGCCCAGCAGCACCTGTTCTGCCTGGTCGTCCAGCGTGTGCCCCAGCAGGACCGCGGCCGCCCCGAACTCCGCCGCCGCCGCATCCAGGGCCGCATAGCGCGCGGTGCGGGCGGCAGCTTCCGGCCCCATTCCGGCGGATTCCACCTGCACGCGGCGCACCTGCACCGGCGCCAGGCCCAGCGATTCGAGCTGCAGCCGTGCCCCCTCGGCCACCTCGGCACTGCCCGGCTGCAGTCCATGGTCGACGACGACGGCTCCCACCCGGTAGGGACGGACGCCGTTGCGCGCGGGGCGGTTGAAGAACTCCGCGGCGATGGCCAAGGCGAGCGAATCCGGACCGCCGCTGCAGGCCACCAGCAGCAGCGGGGCCTCGGCGGAGTCCGCGCCCGCGGGTGCCGGTCCACATTCATCCAGCGCTTGGCGCAACTGGTGCCGGACGGCTCCCAGATGCGGATGGAGCCGGGGCTTGCGCCGGCCCGCTGCCACACCGCTCATGCGCGGCTAAGGTCCATGCGGCTGATCCACAGGTCGGGATGGTGGATCTCGTCTTCCGTGGGCAGGTTCTCCGGACGCTCCCACACAGCGTTGAAGCCTTCCATGCCGACTTGCCGGGTCACGGCACGGACGAACTTGGCGCCGTCGGAGTACTGCCGCGCCTTGGCATCCAGTCCCATGATCTTGCGGACCCAGTTCTCCAGCGCGCCGCGGCTCTGACCGCGGGCATTGAAGCGTTGGCGGATGGTCTTCACCGTCGGCACAATCGAGGCGTCCACCGCATCCATCACCACGTTGGCGTGGCCCTCCAGCAGGCTCATCACCGCCGTCAGGTGCGAGAAGACCGCTTTCTCCTCCGGACCCTGGATCAACTCCAGGACGGAACCTTTGAGCGAAGAACCCGGCCCTCCGCCGTCGTTCTTGCCGCTGTCCTTGGTCGCGGCGACGGCAGCCTTGACCGTCTGCTGCAGCCGCTCGCCCAGGGTGTCCGCTTTTTCCACCAGGGACGACGAGAGCTCGCCGATCTGCTCCATCATGTGGTCGCGCAGCCAGGGCGCCGCGGCGAACTGCACCCGGTGTGTCTGCTCGTGCAGGCAGACCCACAACCTGAAGTCGGAGGGCACCACATTCAGTTCGCGTTCCACGGTCACGATGTTGGGTGCCACCAGCATCAGCCGTCCGGCCGCGGGCCCGCCGGGCAGCAGCGAGCAGAACGGGTCGTACTGGCCCAGCACCTTGCTGGACAAGAAGGAGAGGATGGCGCCCATCTGGGTCCCGGTGAGAGCGCCGCCCACGACCGTGGTGGCGCTTTTGAGCTGCTCCGGGCGTTTCTCGGCGAGCGCGGTGAGGGCCGGAGCCAGCATGACTTCGAAGCTGCGGGCGTTGGCCTTTGACCAGCCGGCGCGGTCGATGATCAGCACCTCGGAATCGCGGAGGTCGCGGGCGGCGTCCAGTCCGGTGATGCGGTGCACGTGGTCCACCGATACCTCGGCAAGCCGCCGCAGCTCTTCGACGGTGGCACGGATCTCCGATCCCTTCATCCGGGGACCGGCCGGGGTCAGTTTTGCTGCCGTGGAGGCGGCCAGTTCCCAATTGACCAGCCGCGGGGGCGGGCCAGAGGAGGCGCCGGAATCACTGGGGGTGGGTGCGCTGCTGTCCATGCGTTCCATCAGATCACACCAGCGCCAAGCCGGTCACTACCTCCCCGCCTGCCGGATCGGTGCCCGGTCAGCGGCAACCGCAGCCGGCCAGCACGGTGGCGGCGCGGTCGGCGGCGGTGCGGGCGGCGTCGATCGAACCGTTCAGCCCGTTGGCCACGAAGGCGAAAATCAGCAGCCGTCCGTCCGCGCTGGCCACGTAGCCGCTGAGCGATGTCACCGAGTTCAGCGTGCCGGTCTTGGCGCGGACCAGTCCGGCGCCGCCGGCGTTGGCCTGCAGGTACCGGCCGGAGAGGGTGCCGGTCAGCCCGGCGATCGGCAGCGAACCAATGCCTGCCCGCAGGTCCGGGTCCTCGGCGGTGGCGATCAAGCTGACCGCAGCGGCCAGTTGCGCGGGACTGACCCGGTTTTTCATCGAGAGTCCGCTGGCATCGGCCAGCACCATCCCCGCCACCGGGATGCCCAGCCGTTCGGCCGCCTCCCGCACGGCCTCGGTGCCGCCGCCGAAGGAGCCGGGCTTGCCCACTGCCACTGCCGTGTTGCGTGCCAGCACCTCGGCCACGTAGTTGTCCGAATGCTGCATCATGTAGGCCACCTGGTCGGCGACCGGCGCGGACCGCACCTCCGCCAGCACGGTCCCGTCCGCCGGTGCCGCGTCGCGGCCCACCGTGGCCGCCACGGTCAGGCCCTTCCCGGCCAGGGCCTGGGCCAGCGCATCCCGAAAGGTGGCCCCGGCCAGACCGGCGGCATCGGCCACCAGCTCTCCCCCGCCGTCGGCCTGGTCCCGCCCGGCATTCAGCGCCATCGGGTAGACCGGGGCTATTTCGCCGTTCTTCACATCGCCCGGGTCCCAGGCGGCGCTGATGGTTGGCCCGGAGTAGAGCGAATCGTCCACCACCACGGTCAGCTCACCGGTGTAGCCGCTGGCGGCCAGTTTCCCGGCTGCCTGCTCCGCCAGCGTTGCCAGTCCTGCTTCACCCAAGACCGCGCCGGGCCGTGATTTCCCGGCTCCCAGCAACGTATCGCCGCCGCCCACCAGGTACAGCACCCCCGGGTTGCTGCCGCGCTTGACCGTGGTGGAGAGCCGGCGGTCCGCGCCGAGCGATTCCAGTGCGGCGACCGCGGTGAGTGTCTTCAGGTTCGACGCCGGAATCACCGGCTCGGTGGCGGCCTTGGTGTACAGCACCTCGCCGCTGGCCGCATCGGTGACCGTCCCGGTGAAGCTGCCGGCGCCGTCGAATGCCAAGGCCTTGTCCAGCGCCGGTTTCAACGTGGCCGGATCGGGTAGCGGAGCGGTGCCGCTCGGTCCGGTCGCCAAGGGGTCCTCGGTCAGCGTGGTGGGGGGCAACTGCGCCGCGGGCGTGCTGATCACCGGCTCCGGTTGAGGCCACTCGATGGCCTGCGCCAGGTTGAACCCTGCGGGCACTGCCAGCGCGGCGAAGACCACGGCCAGGAGTCCTGAGGTGAGCACGCGGAAGCCACGCCCCATGCTGCCCCTCCTGAGGATTGTGCTTGTTGCTTTTCGCCCGGCTCAACCCCGATGCCGGGGGGCGAAGGCAAGACCGATATCGTTAAGCGTAGTCGGCGCCGGGCCACGGTTGTGCACCGGCGGCGCCGAAGCCAAAAGTCTGAACGTCTCCAAGGAGCGAAGCCATGCAGCATGACGTCACCATCGAGATCCCCAAGGGATCCCGGGTCAAGTACGAAATCGACCACGAAACCCACCGCCTCCGTCTGGACCGGGTGCTGTTCACCTCCATGCAGTACCCCACCCACTATGGCTACTTCGAGGACACGCTGGGCGAAGACGGCGATCCGCTGGACGCCATGGTCATGCTGCAGGACTTCGACCTGCTGCCGGGCGTGCTGGTCGAGTCCCGCCCGATCGCCGTGTTCAACATGACCGACGACGGCGGCGGGGACGCCAAAGTGCTGTGCGTTCCGGCCGACAAGCGTTTCGACCACATCCAGGAGCTCTCCGATGTGCCGGAGTTCCTGGTCAAGGAGATCGAGCATTTCTTCACCCGCTACAAGGACCTGGAGCCGGGCAAGTGGGTCAAGGCCGAGGGCTGGGCGGACCGCGCCGCAGCCGAAGCCGAGCTGGAAGCCTCGATCAAGCGCTTTGCCGCGCAGGGCGAGGCCTCGGCCGCTGACGAGCCGCAGGGCCGCGACGTCTAGCTGACGCTTCCGCCGGGCGACGGCGGCAACAACGACGGCGGTCCGGGCCCTTTTGGGGTCCGGACCGCCTGCTGTTGGGGCGCACCGGACACGCCACCAACCGAAATCGGTTGTTCCCGCCGGGGTGGAGGCAATACTGGTGCCATGTATGTGCTCACCGTCAACCAGCGCGATTCCCGCGAGGTGGGCGACCTGGTGCCCGAACTGATCAAGTCGCTGCGCCACCTGCCCGCGGCTATCCCCTTCCAGCGCTCCGTCGGCGACGAAGCCATCGGTGCGGTCGCGGACGCTTCCACGGCCATCGACGCGGCGCTGATCGCGCTGCGCAGCCGGCGCTGGCATGTGGGCATTGGCGTCGGCGAACTGCGGCTGCCGCTGCCGGCGGAGATCAAGGACGCCGAAGGATACGGGCTGGTCTATGCTCGCCGCGCCGTGAACCGTGCGCAAAAAACCGGGGAGCGCGTCCCGCTGGCCGTCTCCGGCCCCGATGCGGACGTTGCGGCCGAAGCAGAGGCGGTGTTGCGGCTGCTAGGCCAGATTGTCGCCACCCGCACCGACGCGGAGTGGAAGGTCCTGGACCTGATGACGCCGGGGGCCCGCGGCCAGCAAAAGTTCATTGCCGAGGAACTGGGCATCACCAGCCAGGCCGTGAGCAAGGCGGTGGTCCGGTCGCACTGGGTGGAGGAATGGGCGTGCCGTCCGGCTGCGGCCCGGCTGCTGGACCTGGTCTACGGGCCGCGGTCAATGCCGGCCGCCGCGCTGCCCTACTGACCCGCCGCGTGCGTGGCAACCGCGGGTGCGGCGTTTAGACTCCGTGTGAGGATGCCGTCGGCAATACGCCGGTGGCGTGGAACAAAGGAGTGCACACATGGTCCCCGAAATTAATGTCTGGGCGGTCATCGTGGCGACCATTTCGACTATGGTCGTCGGGTCCATCTGGTACACGCCGAAGGTCTTCGGCAACTATTGGATGAAGGTCGCCAAGGTCAGTCCCGGTGACGGCAAAAGCGCCGTGCGCCCTATCATCATCACTCTGATTGTCAGCTTCATCAGCGCCTGGGTGCTGGCGGGCTCGGCTGCCATTGCGCAGGACTTCTATGGCGGCAACTTCCTCTGGAACACCGTGCTGACCGCGGTGATCCTTTGGGCCGGTTTTACCGCGGCACGGTTCGTCACCCATGATGCCTTCGAGGGGCGCCCGGCCGGGCTGACCGTGCTGAACATCGTGCACGAACTGGTCACGTTCCTGGTCATGGCCCTGATCATCGGCCTCTTCGGGATCAGCGCAGCCTGACCCGGCCGCCAGCCACCGGGATCGGCCCGGGTGTTAGTCCAGCAGGCTGAGCAGGATGCGGGCGGCGCCGTCCTCTTCCACGGTGCCGGTGACTTCGTGGGCGACGGCGATGACTTCTTCGGGCGCCTGCCCCATGGCCACGCCGCGGGCGGCCCAGTCCAGCATTTCGATGTCGTTGCGCCCGTCGCCCATGGCAACCGTGTGCGACGGCTCCACGTCCAGCTTTCGGCGCAGCGCTTCCAAGGCGCTGGCCTTGGTGACGCCGTTGGCCGCGATGTCCAGCCAGGCCGTCCAGCCGACTGAGTACGTCACGCCCTTGAGTCCGGCGGTGTCGATGGCTTCCTTGAACTCTTCGGGAGTGTTTTCGGCGCTGGATACCACCACGCGCACGGCGGTGGATTCCAGCAGTGTTTCAAAATCCACACCCTTGGCTTCGATGCCGAAGCTGGCGTCCTGGAAACGCTCGGTGGCCAGGAAGTTGCCCTCTTCGTCCTCCAGCGCAAACTTCGCGGTCGGCAGTTTCGAGCGCATCACGCGCAGGGCAGGGCCGGGGTTGAACGTCACCCGGTCGACCACCTCGTACCCGGCGTCCAGCGAGGTGTCGATCCGCAGGGTGACGCCGCCGTTGGAGCACACCGCGTACCCCTTGGTCATCCCGATCAACTCGATGATCGGCAGCGTGGCATTCAGCGACCGACCGGTGGATACGACCACTTCGTGGCCGGCGTCGACGACGGCGCGGGCCGCTTCGCGGACGGCATCGCTCATGTGGCCGTCGTGGTTGACCAAGGTGCCGTCCACGTCCAAGGCCACCAACTTGCGGGCCCCGTTCTCCACAAAGTTTTCCCGCAGGGCCGCGCTGGACTGATCTTTCGTGTTTTCTGCTGCTATCCGCTGGTCGTCGATGCCAGCGTGAGCTTTATCAGCTGTAGTTGTCATCCACCTAGTGAAGCATGACCAAGCTACGGACGGGTAGAAGTTTTCTACGGGCGAATGACAGGCTGGTGAACGGACGGGGGTCCCGAAGACGCTTCCCAGGCCAGGGACTCGGCCGTGGAACCGGCTTTCAGGAGAGCACGGGAAGTACTTCCATGCCGCCCAGGTAGGGCTGCAGGGCAGCGGGTACGTTCACCGAACCGTCGGCGTTCTGGTGGTGTTCCAGGATGGCCACGATCCAGCGCGTGGTGGCCAGGGTCCCGTTCAGTGTGGCGACCGCCCGTGTGCCCTTCTTCTCGCCCTCGGCCGAGACTTGGCGTTCGCGGATGTTCAGCCTGCGGGCCTGGAAGGTGGTGCAGTTGGAGGTGGAGGTCAGCTCCCGGTAGGCCTGCTGGGTGGGCACCCATGCCTCACAGTCGAACTTGCGGGCCGCGCTCATGCCGAGGTCGCCTGCGGCGGTATCGATCACCCGGTAGGGCAGTTCTACCTTCGCCAGCATTTCCTCTTCCCAAGCCAGCAGCCGGGCGTGCTCGTCGGCGGCTTCCTCGACCGGGCAGTAGATGAACATTTCCAGCTTGTTGAACTGGTGCACCCGGATGATGCCCCGGGTGTCCTTGCCGGCGGCGCCGGCCTCCCGGCGGTAGCAGGAGCTCCAGCCGGCGTAGCGGGTCGGGCCGGCGGACAGGTCAAGGATTTCGTCCGCGTGGTACCCCGCCAAAGCGACCTCCGACGTACCGGTCAAGTACAGGTTGTCGCGCTCCAGGCGGTAGATCTCGTCGTCGTGCTCCACATCGAAGCCGGTGCCCTGCATCGCTTCCGGGCGAACCAGCGTGGGGGTGATCATCGGGATAAAGCCATTGGACACCGCCTGGTCCAGCGCCATGTTCATCAGCGCGATCTCCAGCCGGGCGCCCACTCCCTTGAGGAAGTAAAAGCGCGAGCCGGACACCTTGGCGCCGCGTTCCATGTCGATGGCGCCGATCAACTCGCCGATGGCCAGATGGTCCCGGGGCTCAAAGCCGTCCGGACCGAAATCGCGGGGCTTGCCGACGGT
Source organism: Arthrobacter sulfonylureivorans (assembly GCF_047607445.1). Taxonomy (GTDB): domain Bacteria; phylum Actinomycetota; class Actinomycetes; order Actinomycetales; family Micrococcaceae; genus Crystallibacter; species Crystallibacter sulfonylureivorans_A. Next base: position 113,637 of record NZ_JBLKRT010000005.1, on the reverse strand, counting down.
CTTGACTACGTTGAAGTCGTCCTCGCCGCCGGCGGGAACACCCTCCTCGATCAGGTTCGGGATACTGCGCAGCAGTGACTCCTGCTGGCTATGCGCGGCATCCGATGCCGCCTGCGCCTGCTTGACCGAAGCAGCCAACTCCTTGACCTGCGCCAGCAGAGCTGCCTTTTCCTCGCCCTTGGCCTGTGCCACCTTCTTGCCGAAGACGTTCTGTTCGGCGCGCAGTCCCTCGTACCGGTTGATCGCTTCCCGGCGCGCCACGTCGGCGGCAATGACGGCGTCGACGACGGACTCGTCAGCGCCCCGGGCACGCTGCGAGGCACGGAAGATCTCTGGATTGGCGCGGAGTTCGTTTACATCGATCACCTGCTAAGGGTACCGAATAAGGCGTTCCGCCCTCGATCCGCGCCAGCCGGCACCGGCAGCGATGCAGCGGGCGGACACAGAGTCGCCGCTGGATATCCTAGGAGCACCATGCCTGCCGAATGGATCGTCGCCCTCACCGTAGCCGCTGTTGCGGCCGCCTTGCTGGTGATCTGGCTGGGCGTCCGGCGGGCTTCCCGGCGGCGGGTGGAGCCGGGGTCCGCGGCTGCGGTGCCGTCTCCGGCCTTGCCCGACCAGCGCGTGGTGTTCATCCTGAACCCGGTCAAGAACGGCGCCGCCGAAGCCCGCCTGCAACTGGAGGCTGCCTGTGCCGCTGCCGGGTGGAGCCCTCCGCTGGTCTTGGAAACCACTCCCGAGGACCCGGGCCACGGCCAGGCGAGACGCGCCCTGGAAGAGCGGGCCGACGTCGTCATTGCAGGCGGCGGGGACGGCACCATCCGGGTGGTCGCCTCGGAACTGTCCGGCACCCAGATGCCGATGGGCGTGCTGCCGCTGGGCACCGGGAACCTGCTGGCGCGGAACCTCGGCCTTGAGCCAAGCGCCCTGCAGGCCAACATCAACGTGGCGTTGCACGGTGTTATCCGGATGATCGATACGGCGGACATTACGCTGGAGAACTCGGCCACCGGCTCACGCGTGCATGACAGTTTCCTGGTGATCGCCGGCATCGGGGTGGATGCGGACGTGCTGGCCGACACCCGGGACGACCTCAAACGCCGCTTCGGCTGGGTGGCCTACTCGGAAGCCGGTGTCCGCCACCTGGCCGGGCAGCGCAAACGGGTCATGGTCAGCATCGACGGCCAGCCGGCCCAGCCACGGCGGGTGCGCAGCATCCTGCTGGCCAACTGCGGCAAGCTCCCGGCGGGAATCGATTTCATCCCCACCGCGGAGATCGACGACGGCGAACTGGACATTGTGGTGCTCAGCCCGCGCAGCGTGGTCGGCTGGCTGTGGATTGCGGCCAAGACCCTGGTCCGGCACGCAGCGCCGATTCCGGTGATCGAATACCACCGCGGACGGACGGTTCGGATCACCGCGCACGACCCGATGGGCACCCAGCTGGACGGCGACCACTCTGGACCGGTCACATCGCTGACCGTTGAGGTCAGGCCGCGGTCGCTGGCCGTCCGGACCGCATCGATCCCGACCGCCGGCAGCGCCCGCCCCGCCGCCTAGGGGGGAGGCAGCCGCTGTCGGCGCGGGGGAGGATTACTCCGGGCGGCTTACGTGTCGTCGCCGCCGGCGTTGAGCGGATCGTCGCTGGAGTCGGCTTCGTCGGTGTCGTGCAGCTCTTCGCCCGGGATGTCGATGGGCTGCTCGTCCGCTTCGAGGGCCGGGATCTCGGCGTCCGGCTGCTGCAGATCTTCCTCCGCGGGAACCGGGAACTGGCCGGCTGCCTGCTGGTGGATCAGCTGCTGCTCTTCGGCGAAGCGCAGGTCATTTCCCTGGTCGCCGAGGTCGCCCGCTCGGCTCTCGCTGGCGGTTTGGTTCAGTGCCTCCTCCGGGGTCGGCTCCCCGTCCTGGTACTGGTCCCTGCTGTTCTGCTGTGTCATGGTGCTCCGATCTGTGGTCCCGAGGGGGCGTTTTCCTCAGCATACTGACCATATCCAACCACCGGTACCCCGCGGGGGCGCTCAGCGGGACAGCAGCAAATCCCTGACCCAGCCATCCGCCTTCAGGAACGCGTCGTCCTGGTTGCTGCGCGGAACGGTGTGGCCGCGGCGGTCGGCCCGCGGATAGGAGCCGAGGAACCGCAAGCCGGGGCTGAGCCGATGCAGCCCGCGCACCGCGTCTGCCACCCGCTCTTCGGCCAGATGCCCTTCGGCATCCAGGCTGAAGAAATAGTCGCCCAGGAACTGGCCGGTGGGCCGCGACTCGATCCGGCTCAGGTTTACCCCGCGGCTGGATAGCTGTTCCAGAATCGCCACCAGCGCTCCTGGATGGTCCTGCGGCAGCGGGACCACCAGCGTGGTCTTGTCCGCGCCGGTCGGCGCGGGCAGGGCACCGGGCCGGCTGACCAGGATGAAGCGGGTGACGGCGTCGGGAATGTCTCCGATGTCGTCGGCAAGCACCTGCAGGCCACGCTGCTGGGCAACCAGCGGAGAGCAGATCGCGGCCTGATGGCCGGCGCCCGGTTCCAGCAGCCCCATTCCGGCGGCCGCCGTCGACGACGCGGGCAGATATGCCGCCTGCGGAATATTCTCGCTGCACCACGCCCGGCATTGGGCCCACGCGTGCGGATGAGTGGAGACCACGGTGATCGACTGGCGCTCCGTCCCCGGCCGGACGGCGAGGACAAAGCGGATGGGCACCAACTGTTCGCCGGTGATCTGCAGCGGCACGCCCCCGGCTATCGCGTCCAGCGTGGCGCTCACGCCGCCCTCGACCGAGTTCTCGATCGGAACCATCGCGGCTCCTGCTTCGCCCGAGCGGACCGCTTCCAGGGCGGCCTCGACATTGGAAGCCGGGATCCGGCGTGCGTCTGCTGCCCCGGGGACCTGGAGGAGGGCTGCTTCGGTGAAAGTGCCCTCCGGCCCCAGGAAGGTGTAGACGGTGGTCATTACTGGACCCGGGGCTCCTGCCCGTCCTCGGACACGATGGGCTTGCCGGCGTCCAGCCAGGCACCCATGCCGCCGCTGATGTTCACGGCGGAATACCCGTTCCCGTTCAGCCATTCGGTGGCCCGGAAGGAGCGGCCCCCGCTGCGGCACACCACATGCAGGTCCACATCCGGGTCCAATTCCTCCAGGCGCAGGGGCAATTCGTTGAGCGGGATATGCACCGCGCCGGCGATGTGCCCGGCTTCCCATTCGTAGTCCTCGCGCACGTCCAGAATGGTGGCGTCGCCGCCTACGCTGTTGACGTCCACGTTCTCGACATCGCTCATGGCAACCTCCACAATGCGCGGCAGCCACTGCCGCCGCTGATGAATTCTTTAGCACGCGACCCGGCAATTCGGCCGCACCACAAGCCTATAGTGGGATCGTCCGCTGCACCTTAATGAGACAGGGGTATCCATGGCCGCAGACCAGCCGACCATCCTGGCCACCTCCGGAGGAATCAAAGCCGGCGTGCGCAGCCGGATCGCGTTCAATCACCTGGTGCACCACGCCGTCGACCTGTCAGGGGCCAGCGGGCGGGCGCCGCGGGTGACGCACCTGGGCACCGCAGGCGGCGACCAGCGCTGGTTCCAGGCCGAACTGGACGAGGCGGCCCGGACGGTCGGGTACGACCTGAGCCACCTCAACCTGTTCACCATGCCCAACGTGCCCGACGTCGAGGAGCACCTGCTTAGCCAGGACGTGGTCTGGGTGGGCGGCGGTTCAGTGGCCAACCTGCTGGCGGTGTGGCGGGTCCACGGACTGGATGCCATCTTCCGGCGGGTCTGGCACGCCGGGGTGGTGCTGGCCGGTGTCTCCGCAGGCTCCATCTGCTGGTTCCGCGGCGGCACGACCGACTCCTTCGGCCCCGAACTGCGGCCGGTCACCAACGGGCTGGGGCTGCTGCCCTTTGACAATGGCGTCCACTACGACTCGGAACCACAGCGCCGGCCGCTGGTGCACCGACTGGTGGCAGACGGCATCCTGGGCGAGACACATTGCACCGACGACGGGGTGGGGCTGGTCTATCACGGCATCGAGTTGGCCGAGGCCGTCAGCGAGACCGAAGGGAAACTGGCCTACCGGGTGACCGCGCAGGCCGGCGACGGGCCGGAAGCCGTTGCGGTGGAAGAACCGATTGAGGCACGCTTCCTCGGCTGAGCGAGGCGGACCATCCACAGCGGGCACAGCAGGATTGGCCCGCACCGGCAGGCGGGGCTACAGTTACGGGCGATGACTGCACTGCATGATTTGACGGCGGTTGCCCAGCGCGACGCCGTGGCCCGCGGCGAACTGTCGGCCCGGGAACTGACGGACCACTATCTCCGCCGGATCGAGGCACTGAATCCACGGCTCGGGGCCTTCATTACCGTGGGCGCGGACCAGGCACTCAAGCACGCGCGCGCCGCCGACGATCACCAGGCCCGGGGCGGGACGCTGGGCCGGCTGCACGGGCTTCCGCTCGCCTACAAGGACCTCACCGACGTGGCAGGCCTTCCGACCACGCACGGCAGCGCCGCCCTGGATCACCGGCCGGCACTGGCAAACCACCCGCTGGTGGACGTCCTGGAAGCCGCCGGCAGCATCACCCTGGGCAAGACCCAGGTGCCGGAGTTCGGCCTGACCTCCTATAGCGAGAACCACGTGGCGCCCCCGGCCCGCAATCCGCTGGACCCCACACTGAGCCCGGGCGGCTCCTCCGGCGGCAGCGCCGCCGCCGTCGCGGCGGGGATGCTGCCCTTTGCCCCTGGGTCCGACGGCGGCGGTTCGGTGCGAATCCCCGCGGCCGCCACCGGACTGGTGGGGCTTAAACCCGGACGCGGCCGGCTGCCCGCCGGCACCACCGGTGAGGACGCCGGCCAGCTGGTGGTGGCAGGACCCTTGGCCCGCACCGCAGCCGACGCCGGCCTGCTCATGGACGCCATGGCCGATGAGCCCTTGGCCCGGGCGGCCTTCGGGACCGAACCGGACTTCCTTGGCGCCGCGCTCCGGGCCGAGGGCCGTTTCCGGATCGGCGTCAGCACCGACTCCCCCTTCGAGTCCGCGTACCCGCTCTCGCTGGAGCCGGAGGCGGACCAGGCGCTCGAGACAGCGATGGAGTTGCTGCTGGGGCTGGGGCACGAGCTGGCGGACGCGGAGGTCCGCTACGACAACCGTTACCCGGAAGCCTTCGCCACGGTGTGGACCTCCGGCCTGGCAGGGCTGGAGCTGCCGGCCGGCCGCGAACCGCAGCTCATGCCGCTCACCCGGGCTTTCCGGCGCCGGGCCGCGAAGCGCAAGCCAGAGGCCCTGGCCGAAGCCCTGTCCGTGTTGTCACGCTTCCAGGAGAACACCCGGGCCCAGTTCGGCCGCTACGACCTCATGCTCACGCCGGCGCTGGCGCAGACGCCGCGGCCGGTCGGCTGGTACACCTCCACCGGCGCGGATGTGGACTACATGCGCCAGTGCCAATATTCACCCTTTACGTCGCTGGTGAATGTGTGCGGCCTGCCCGCCATTGCCGTTCCGGTCAGCACCACCGAGGAGGGCTTGTCCATGGGCATCCAGCTGATCGGCCGGCCGGGCTCCGAGGCCGCGCTGCTGGCCGTCGCCGCCCAGCTGGAGAGTGTGCGCTGACCCGCCGGAGAACCCGGCGCTGACCTGCGCAAACGCATTATCACCCGCACCCACGCGTGGCAAGGATATGACAATGCGTGTCGCTGAGTGTCAGAATTGAACACCGTGAGCAATACCGTGCAGTCCGGGAATCCGCAGCCGGAACAAGCAATAAAGTCCAGCCAAACCGGCAAAACATTCTTCGGGCATCCACGGATGCTGGCCAATCTTTTCTCCGTAGAACTCTGGGAGCGCTTCTCCTTCTACGGCATGCAGGGCATCCTGCTCTACTACATGTACTACTCGGTCGCCGAGGGCGGTCTGGGCATCGACGAAGGCATCGCCACCGGCCTGGTGGGCGCTTATGGCGGCGGTGTCTACCTCTCCTCCATCCTGGGCGCCTGGGTGGCTGACCGCATCCTCGGTTCCGAAAAAGTTCTCTTCTTCACCGGCATCATGGTCATGCTGGGACACATCGCGCTGGCAGTGCTTCCGGGCGGCGTGGGACTGGCCGTCGGCCTGATCCTGGTAGCCATCGGCTCCGGCGGCCTGAAGGCCACCGCCAGCTCGCTGGTCGGCTCGTTGTACAGCCTGAAGGACGACCGCCGCGATGCCGGCTTCTCCATCTTCTACATGGGCGTGAACATCGGCGGCCTGTTCGGCCCGCTGCTCACCGGCCTGGCCCAGGTGCAGCTTGGCTTCCACTACGGCTTCGGCCTGGCCGCGCTGGGCATGGCGATCGGCCTGACCCAGTACGCGCTGACCCGCAAGAACCTCCCCGAGGCCTCGCACCATGTGGCCAATCCGCTGCCGCGCAGCAACTACGGCAAGGTCGCTGGCGTGGCCGTGGCCGCCGTCGTCGTTGTGGTGCTGCTGGTGGCCTTCGGCCTCGTTACCGCCGAGAACCTTGCCCCGATCATGGCGTGGCTGGCGATCCTCGCAGCGGTCGTCTACTTCGTGGTGATCCTCTCCAGCAAGAAGGTGGACGGCGTGGAGCGCAAGCGCGTGTACGCCTTCATCCCGCTGTTCATCGCATCCGCCGCGTTCTGGGCGCTGTTCCAGCAGCAGTTCACCGTGGTGGCACTGTACGCGGACAAGCAGCTGGACCGCTCGCTGGGTGGCTGGGAGATGCCGGCCAGCTGGGTGCAGTCCATCAACCCGGTGTTCATCATTATCTTCGCCGGCATTTTCGCCGCCGTGTGGACCAAGCTCGGCCCCAAGCAGCCCAGCTCTCCGATGAAGTTCGCCCTGGGCCTGGTGGTCATGGGCCTGGCGTTCCTGGCCTTCATTCCGCTGGCCGGCGGCGGCGCCAACTCCACCCCGCTGCTGGCGATGGTGGGCATCCTGTTCCTGTTCACCATGGCGGAACTGTTCCTCTCCCCCACCGGGTCCTCGGTCTCCACCAAGCTCGCCCCGAAGGCGTTCCAGACCCAGATGGTGGCGCTGTTCCTGCTGTCCATCTCGCTGGGCACCACGCTGGCCGGCATCCTGGCCGGCTACTACGACCCGACCAATGAGGCACCGTACTTCGGTTTCATCGGCGTGGTGGCGATCATCCTCGGCGTCGGACTGGCCGCCGCCGTGCCCTCGCTGAAGAAGCTGATGGGCGGCATCCGCTAAACCGCACTGCAAACAACGACGGCGATGCCCGGGCGAGGATTGGCTCCTCACCCGGGCATCGCCGTCGTTAGGGCAGGACTACATGCTGCCGAGGATGCCGATGAAGATCAACAGGCACCAGATGCCGGCCACCGCGTAGCCCATGATCAGTCCGGCCAGCGCGAGGCTGCGGCCAGCCGGTTCCTTGCCGAGGGCGATGTGGCCGAACACGATGGCCAGGATCTGCGGGACGAAGATGAAGCCAAACGTCACCACCGAGACGATGCCGAGCACCAGCGCCGCAATGCTCAGGCCCTTCGGCTGGGCCTGCGGCGTGTAGTACATCGGCTGGTTGTAGTCCGGCCCGCCATACGGCTGCTGCCCGGCGTACGGCTGGGCGCCCGGACCGGGCTGGTAAGAGTACGGGTGCGGCGCCTCGGGCAGCGACGGCGGCTGGGACGGCACCTGGCCGGCATTAGGATCGGTGTACCAGCCGGGGTGCTTCGGATCGTTGAAAGGCGGCCTGTTCTCCGTGCCGGACATGCTCTGGATTCCCCCTGGGGTAATGTCGCTGCGCCATGCAGCTGTGATGCGGGTGCCATACCAGTCTAGGCGGGCGCCGGATGCGCGGGCGTGGCGGCCGGTTCCGTCACCGGACCGCTACCGATCTGCGGGTTTTTTGGCATGCTTGAGGCATGGCAAACCGTGCGGGCACCGTAGCCCTTCCCAGCGACCTTGTAGACCTGACCGCGCTGCGGGACGCCTACTTCGACATCAAGCCGGATCCGGCCGACCCGGTCCAGCGTGTGGCCTTCGGCACCTCCGGGCACCGCGGCTCGAGCCTGAAGGCCTCCTTCAACGAGGACCACATCGCCGCCATCACCCAGGCGATTGTGGAGTACCGCGCCGGCCAGGGGATCTCCGGCCCGCTATTCGTCGGCAAGGACACACACGCTCTCTCCGACCCCGCCCAGGACACCGCGCTGGAAGTCCTGGCCGGGAACGGCGTCACGGTGCTGGTCGATTCGCGCACCGGCTGGACCCCCACGCCAGCCGTCAGCCACGCCATCCTGACCCACAACGCCGCCCATCCCGACGCCCAGGGCGACGGGATCGTGATCACGCCCTCGCACAATCCGCCCGGCGACGGCGGCTTCAAGTACAACCCGCCGCACGGCGGCCCCGCCGACTCGGACGCCACCGGCTGGATCGCCGCGCGCGCCAACGAGCTGCTGGAGGCCGGGCTGCGCGGGGTGAAGAGGATGACGCTGGGGCAGGCGCAGTTCTCCGGTGCGGTGGGAACCTACGATTTCCTCGGCGCCTACGTGGACGACCTGCCGCAGGTGCTGGACCTGGACGCCATCCGCAATGCCGGCGTGCGGATCGGCGCGGACCCGATGGGCGGGGCCTCGGTGGACTACTGGGGCGCGATCGCCGAGCGGCACCGGCTGGACCTGACCGTGGTCAACCCGACGGTGGACCCGCAGTGGGCGTTCATGACGCTGGACTGGGACGAGAAGATCCGGATGGACTGCTCCTCGCCGTCGGCCATGGCCTCGCTGATCAACGCGGTGCGCGGCGGCGGTGCCGCCTATGACATTGCCACCGGGAACGACGCCGACGCGGACCGGCACGGGATCGTCACCCCGGATGCCGGGCTGATGAACCCCAACCACTACCTGGCCGTGGCCATCGACTACCTCTACACGCACCGGCCGGACTGGCCGGCGCAGGCCGCGGTGGGCAAGACGCTGGTGTCCTCCTCGATGATCGACCGGGTGGCGGCCGGGCTGGGCCGGCGGCTGGTGGAGGTGCCGGTGGGCTTCAAATGGTTCGTGCCCGGGCTGCTCTCGGGTGAGGGCGTTTTCGGCGGCGAGGAGTCGGCCGGGGCCTCTTTTGTCCGTTTCGACGGCAAGCCTTGGTCCACGGACAAGGACGGCATCCTGCTGGCGCTGCTGGCTTCCGAAATCAGCGCGGTGACCGGGAAATCGCCGTCCGAACTTTACGGTGGGCTGACCGCAAAGTTCGGTTCGCCGTCATATGCGCGCATCGACGCCGCGGCGACCCGGGAGCAGAAGGCTGCACTGGCCAAACTTACCGCCGCGGACGTGGCCGCCACGGAGCTGGCCGGCGAGCCGATCACCGCCAAGCTGACCGAAGCGCCGGGCAACGGCGCGGCCATCGGAGGACTTAAAGTCACCACCGAAAACGCCTGGTTTGCCGCACGGCCCTCCGGCACCGAGGACGTGTACAAGATCTACGCCGAGTCCTTCCTCGGACAGGACCATCTGGTACAGGTGCAGGCGGAGGCCAAAGCGATTGTGGACGCCGTCATCGCCTAGCGAGACACATCCGGGCTCCCCGCCTGCGGGGAGCCCGGGAATCCGGCTAGAGCAGTCGGCGGAGGATCCGGGTCTTGGCACCGTTGTACCCCGGATAAGCCACCCGCAGCGTGTCAAGCAGCGTCCCCTTGGAGAAGACCGGCCGGAGCTGGCTGAACGTATCGAAGGTGTGTTTGCCGTGATAGGCGCCCATTCCGCTGGCACCGGCACCTCCGAACGGAAGTTCCGGCACGGCCAGCTGGATGGTGCTGGCGTTGTGGCTGATGCTCCCGGCCCGGACCCCGTGTTCGAACCGGCGCCGCTCGGCAGCCGAGGATGAGTACAGATACGCGGCCAGTGGCACCGGACGGGAATTGATGAAGTCCATCGCCTCGCCAAGGTCTGCAACGGTCAGGACGGGCAGAATCGGCCCGAAGATCTCGTCCTGCATCACTGCGGCATCCGGGGAGACACCGGTCAGCACAGTGGGCTCGATGTACAGGTGTTCCCGATCGGCCCGTCCACCGGACGCCACCGTGCCGTCCGCCAGGTAGGAGGCCAGCCGGTCGAAGTGGCCTTCGTTCACTATGCGGCCGAAGTCCGCGCTCTTGGCCGGGTCTTTGCCGAACATCTCGCGGACTGCCCGGCCGAGCTGCTTCACCAGGGACGGCGCCAGCGCTTCGGTTGTCAGGACATAGTCCGGCGCCACGCAGGTCTGGCCCGCGTTCAGCAGCTTCCCATAGACCAGCCGGCGCGCGGCAGCGCGCAGATTGCCGCCCATCACGACGGCGGGGGACTTGCCTCCCAGCTCGAGCGTCACCGGCGTCAGGTGCTCGGCTGCAGCGCGCAGGACCACTTTTCCCACCTGCTCACCGCCGGTAAAGAAGATGTGGTCGAAGCGCTCGGCGAGCAGCGCCGTCGAGGTCTCCCGTCCGCCTTCGACCACGGTGACCGCCTCAGCGTCCAGGTATTCGGGCAGCAGGCGCGCCAGGGCCCCGGAGGATACCGGTGCCAGTTCGCTGGGCTTGAGGACAGCTGCATTGCCCGCCGCCAGCGCCCCGACCAGCGGTGCCAGAAGCAGCTGGACCGGGTAGTTCCACGGCGCGATGATCAGCACCACTCCCAGTGGCTGCGGTTCTGTGCGTGCCGACGCCGGAAGCAGTCCCAGCGGGACCGGGACGCGCCGGCTCCGGGTCCAGTCGGCAAGGTGTTTGAGCGCGTGTCCGGCTTCGGCGCGGGTGATCGAGATTTCGGTCAGGTAGCTTTCCAGGGCGTTCTTGCCGAGGTCACGCTGCAGCGCGGCGCTGAGCTCGGCTTCACGTTCGGTCAGCAGCCGGACCAAGGCCTGCAACTGGTGGCGGCGCCAGGCAAGGGGCCGGGTCCTGCCCGAATCGTAGGTCTTCCGGACCGCGGCAACTTTGTCGGCCACGGCGGGGGTGCCGGTTCGCACGCTCACGCGGTGGTTCCGCTTTCGCTATTGCCGGAAGGGCCGAGGTTGGCAGCGGGCGCCGCTCCCGGCTCCGGCGTCGGCCGTCCGGTGAAGTGGTCCATCGACTGGTACACCTTGAAGACCCGCCCGGCCACCACGTCCCACACGGGCTGCGGCAGAAGCCCGCGCAGCGCGCTGCCTAGCGGCACCGACCAGGGAAGCTGCACACGGGCTTTGCCCTCCATCAGCGCTGACCAAACCTTGTCGACGACGTATTCGGGTTCCATCAGCGGCGTGAGCAGCGGCCCGCGCGCACCTTCGAACATCCCGGTCTTGATGTAGCTGGGGATGAGCGTGGTCACCCGCACATGGCTGTGGCCTGCCTCCTCCAGTTCCAACCGGACCGAATCGCTCCAGCCGATCACGGCCCATTTGGAAGCGGTGTAGACGCTCATCTTGGGCACCGAGAGCGTCCCGGAGGCCGATGCGACATTAAGGATGCGGGCTGGGGTGCGCCGTTCAATCATCCGGGGCAGGAAGGAGCGGGTCACGTGCATGGGCGCCAGTGTATTGACCTGCATCACGGCGTCGATATCCGAGTCCGTGTGGTCCCAGAAATACTTGCCGCGCACAATGCCGGCGTTGTTGATCAGGACATCGGGCACATCCGCGTCGGACATCGTTTCCGCGGCCGTCCGGTTCACCTCCTCGAGCGAGGACACATCGAGCGCGTAGGGGTGGATCCGGGTTCGGCCCAGGGACTGGAGTTCGGCGGCGGTGGCTGCCAAGGCGTCGGCGTCGCGGTCCCAGAGGATAACGGCCTTGGCGCCCTCGCTCACCGCACGTTCTGCGTACAGCCGGCCCATTCCCATGGCTCCGCCGGTGATGAGTACGGTCCGTCCACGCACTGATATGCCCATGCTTGTCCGTTCGATCCGGGCCGCAGCGCAGCCGTCCATCTGCCGTAAAATATGTGCGGGCATGCAACATAGGCTGCGGCACGCTACGCACCGGTAACATTCTCCACGAACCACTCCCCTTTGTCGCTGGAAGGCACACGCATGAGCAGGCTGGGCACAGACTGGAAAATCCACGCAGATGGCAAGACCATCAAGCCCGGCAGTTTCGTCGCTCCCAACGAACGCCTGACGTGGCCGCGCACCATCGGCATCGGCGCCCAGCATGTGATCGCCATGTTCGGCGCCACCTTCCTGGTTCCGCTGCTGACCGGATTTCCTCCGGCCACCACGCTGCTCTTCTCCGGCGTGGGCACCATCCTGTTCCTGCTGATCACGGCCGGCCGGATTCCCAGCTACCTGGGCTCCAGCTTCGCGTTCATCGCCCCCATCGGCGCTGCCATGAACCAGCACGGAATCGGCGGAGCTCTCGGCGGCCTGATCATGGCGGGCGCCGTGCTCTTCCTGATCGGACTGATCGTGCACAAGGCCGGCACGCATTGGATCCATGTAGTGATGCCGCCGGTAGTGACCGGAGCCATCGTGGCCCTGATTGGACTCAACCTGGCACCGGCAGCCAAGGCCAACTTCGAGAAGGGACCCGTAACGGCGCTGGTCACGGTGGTGGCAATCCTGCTGACCACGGTGCTGTTCCGCGGGCTGCTGGGCCGGCTCTCCATCCTGGTGGGCGTGCTGGTCGGTTACCTGGTGGCCGTGCTGCGCGGGGAGGTGGACTTCTCCGCGATCAATGACGCTGCCTGGATCGGGCTGCCGCAATTCCACGCGCCGGAGTTCCATATCTCCGTGATCGGCCTGTTCGTTCCCGTGGTGCTGGTGCTGGTGGCTGAGAACATCGGCCACGTGAAGTCCGTGGCGGCGATGACCGGCCAGGATCTTGACCCGGTGACCGGCCGGGCCCTGATGGCCGACGGCCTGGCCACGGTGCTGGCAGGCAGCGGCGGCGGCTCCGGAACCACCACCTATGCCGAGAACATCGGCGTGATGGCGGCGTCCAAGGTCTTCTCCACCGCCGCCTACTGGGTGGCAGGTATCGTCGCCATCCTGCTCAGCCTGTTCCCGAAGTTCGGCGCTGCCATCGCGACGGTCCCGGTGGGGGTCCTGGGCGGTGCCGGTGTGGTGCTCTACGGCATGATCGGCATCCTCGGTGTACGGATCTGGGTCCAGAACCGGGTGAACTTTGCAAACCCCATCAACCTGTCCGTGGCCGGAGTGTCCCTGGTGGTCGGCATTGCCAACTTCACCTGGACGATTGGCGAGCTGAAATTCGAAGGCATCGCGCTGGGCACTGCCGCGGCCCTGATCATCTTCCACGGGATGAGCGCGGTGGCCAGGTGGCGCGGCACCGAGCCGGTGGACTCGGCGGAAGACGAGGGCGTCAAACCGTCCAAGCTCGGCTAACCGCCCTCCGCTGACGCGCCAACTCCCGGTGCCGCCCTGCTTTCGGGCCGCCGGGACCTAGACCGGGTGAAGGCCCGCCGCTAGCGTTGCAGACATCCTCGGGGAGTCCACCCCGGGGAACGTCCGCAAGGAGGAAGCATGGCCAACCACGTTTACAACGTCACGGAGATTGTCGGAACGTCGCCGGAGGGCATCGACGCCGCGGTCTCCAACGCCATTGCCGAAGCATCCAAGACGTTGCGCAATCTCGACTGGTTTGAGGTGAAATCTGTCCGCGGCCACCTCAATGAAGGCAAGATCTCGGACTGGCAGGTGACCATCAAGCTCGGCTTCCGGCACGAAAGCTAACTTCGGCCTCGACGAGGGCTTCCGGCACCCAACGTGAGCCATCCATCTTCCGTTGTGGCGCCGGACGCCTTCGCCCCCCTTGCGCCCGCGAACGCGCGCTGGTCTGCTGGAGTCATGAGCCAGCAACCAGATGACGACGGACTGCCGCGCGACGAGCACCTGCGGCAAGACGTCGACGCACCGGAAGCGGGAACGGAGTCGGTGGCGGAGTTTGACTGCGAGCAATACCCCTCCGGGCTGCTCAACGCCGGCCAGCGGGTACCGGGCCTGAGCCCGACAGGCGAATACCGCGAGCAAGAGGATCCGGACCACCGGAACGAACCTGGACAGGATGGCTTCGTGCCGCCCACATCCGAGCCGGAGCAGTAGCCGCTGCGGCTTGCTGACAAACCTTTCCCCCCCGCCGCTGACAACATGTTCCCCTCTCCCTGCGGCCTCTGCGCCGGCGGGGATGACGCCGTGTCGATAGGCGGTTGTTGGTCGTTCCACCGCTCCCGCTCTTCCATACAGTGCTGGGGCCGAGCGCGTTTACCCCCTTCTCGGGCCCGCTCGGCCCTTTTTTCATCGGCGTAGCCAGCGCCCAGGTTCAGCTCCGGGTGTAGCCATCGCATCCGTTCGGCAGTGGAGCGGCGCCGCCCTACTTCGCCGCAGAGTTGGGTGACGCCGTGGCTAGGCCATTAATCTCCCGGAGCCGCTGCCCAGCGCGTGCCCCCGGCTTCTTACGTGGCGCTCGGTAAATGTCGCACAACATTCTGTCAATTCTGTTGACTATGTAGTCAGCAGTGTGCCACGCTGTCGTCCAGTCGCCGGTGGACTCCACCCCCGGCGAAGCAGACCAGGGACCTTTTCGTCGCAACGTTGCGGCATCCCGCCACCCCGCGCAGCACTGAGCTCCTGCTCTACGCGAGGGCGCCGCCGGATCCGCGACGAGCCGCATCGTCGTAGGAGGACGGACATGCCAGCCGCATCCGGGGCACCACCAGCAAGCGTGAACATTTTCGACGCTCCGGACGATCCGTCGCTCTTGCGGGACCTGCGGGAAGCGGGCCCTGCGGTGTACGTCAAAGACCACAACTTCTGGGTGCTCACGCGATACGAAGAGGTGCGGGCGGCGGCCATCGATTGGGAGACCTATTCGTCCGCGGAGGGCGTTGCCTTACTGGACGCGGCCAACGACGCCATTCGCGGCGCCATCATCGCCACGGACCCGCCCGAGCATGACGTGATCCGCGGGGTACTCGCTTCACAAACGTCCCCGCGCGCCATTGCCAAGCTGCGAGAGCGGATCGCCAGCGAAGTAGATGCCATCACCGCAGAAGTGGTTGGCCGGGGCACCTTCGACGGTGTGGTGGATTTGGCCCGGGTCATTCCCGCCCGCATTGTTGGCGATTTGATCGGGATCCCGGATGAACCCCGGGACCACTTGTTCGCCGGCTCGGACGCGGTCAACCGCACCTTCGGCCCCGCAGACGCCCGCTTGGAAGCCGACATGCCGACCGTCATCTCGTTCCTTGACTGGATCGCCTCCGTCTCAAACCGCTCCAGCCTTCGGCCGGGCAGCTGGGGCGCGGCAGTCCTCGACGCCGTCGACGCCGGCGTCCTGACCGAGCACAGCGCGCAACTTCAACTGAATGCCCTGCTGGTTGCCGGCTTGGACACTACCGCCAACGCGCTGGGGGCACTGCTCCGGGTCGTGGCCGAACAACCGCACCTCTGGGAGGCCGTCAAGGCGGACCCATCGTTGAGCGCCGCCCTGTTCGAGGAGACGTTGCGGATGTGGTCACCCGTCCGGGGATTCTTCAGGCTGACCACTCGCGACGTGCAGGTCGGCGATGCGGCCATCCCGGCGGGCTCGCGTGTATTCCTCCACTTCCAAAGTGCCAACCGGGATGAGCGGCATTATGCCCATCCCGACGTCTTCGACATATCGCGCAACCCCGTCGATCACCTGTCCTTCGGCTATGGCGTGCACGGCTGCGTCGGCCAGGCCGTGGCGCGATTGGAAGCGCACACCGTGATCGCGTCGCTGCTGCGGCGCGTCGACAGCTTCGAACTCACCGGCACTCCCGAGCAGCGCGAACACCCACTGATCAACGGCCTCGCTCATCTGCCGCTTCAGGCGCACCCCATCTCATGAGGGCGTCAACCAGCCATCCCCTCGGGGAGAAAAGAAAAGAGGGAATGAAAAACATGAATAAACGAATCACCAAGGTGCTGCGGGGCCTGGTCGTCGCATCGGCCGCGGTCTCGCTCGCAGCATGCAGCGCCGGCTCTGATGCGGCGCCTACCGCATCAGAGCCGGCCCAGGAACTGTCACCAGCCGCACAGGCAGCCCAAGAGATCGTCGAGACCATTTCGCAGCCGGTTGGGGAGTTCACTGCTCCCGGACCTGCCCTCGAAGGCGTCGCCGACTTGTCCGGGTCAACCGTCTACTACGTCGCCGCGACGCTGTCTGTGCCGATGTTCACCGTCATCGCCGATGCACTCGAGGAGGCACTCGGGGAAGCCGGGGTGTCCCTGCAGGTTTGCGATGGCAAGGCCAATCCCCAGTCGATCGCCACCTGTATTGACCAGGCCGTCCAGGCCGACGCCGGCGCCGTGATTTCCGGATCCGTTCCCTATGAACTCGCCAGCGTCGCATTTGACTCGGTCACCAAGGCAGGCATCCCGCTGCTGTACACCCAGGTTGCTCCGGCCGGACCGGGCGACCCGAAGCAGGTGGGCTACCTGTCGCCCGACAATATTGAAATGCAGGCATGGATGGCCAACTGGGTCATCGCCGACTCCAACGCCACGGCAGATGTCCTGGCCGTCGGCCTGTCGGACACCCCGGCGACCAAGCTGTGGATGGAGCAGGGCGCACTCGCGACCTACAAGGAGAAGTGTGCTGACTGCAAGGTGACGTTCCAGGAGATCAACACCGGGCAGATGGACAAGCTGCCCAGCCAGATCAGCAGCGCCCTGGTGGCCAACCCCGGCATCACCCACATCCATGCCCTGGCCGACAGCCTGGTGCAGCCGATCCAGCAGGGTCTGCAGTCGGCGGGCATCAGTCCGGACGACGTCAAAGTGATCAGCATGGAAGGTTCGCTCGCGGTCATGCAACTGCTGGCGGACGGCCGCTTCATGAACGCTGAAGTCGGCACCAACCTGCAGGCGCTGGGATGGTATTCCGCGGACCAAACGCTGCGGATGATGAGCGGCCAGCCCAGCGTACAGAACCTGAAGTTCCCCTACCGGATGCTGTTCAGTCAGGAAGCCACCAAGGCGCTGACGCTGACTCCGGAAGCTGAAGCCTCCGGCGAATGGTACGGCGACGCTTCATTCCGCGAGGGCTTCACCAAGCTTTGGGGACTGGACTGACCAACCCGATGAGCGGTCGCCGTCGCAATTCCAACTGAGACAACCCGGACGAAGGGGGGTGTCCTGCAGCTTTTCGTGGCTGCAGGACACCCCCCTTTAGTTGCGCCGCCGTCGATGCAGTGGCCCACCGGGCTGCCAGCAGACCCTGTGTTCCGGCGCTCCGGGGAGCTGTGAATTCCTACCGGCTCGTAGCAACGGGGCGCCCTGCCTCAGCAGGCCCGAGGCACGGCGGGATGCCCGGCGCCGCCGGGCAGCGAAAAGCCACGGCCCGCCCCTCCTGGGCAGGCCGTGGCAATCTGCGCGCTACCGCCAGGTCTCAGCCGCGGACCCTGCGATGCAGGAGGAACGAGATGGTGACGGCGGCGACGAGGGCGACACCGAAGAAGACTTCGGTGACCCAGCCGGTCAGACGGAGCAACTGCAGGCCGAATACCCCGGTGAGCAGGAAGTATGCGGCAATCAATGTGCCCATGGGGTTGAACCGGCCAGGCACAACCGCGACGGTACCCAAGAAGACGGCCGCAAACGTGGGCATCAGCATCGTCGTTGCGGTGCCGGGGTTAAAACCGCCAAGGCCGGTGGCGATAACCACGCCCGCGAAGCCACAAAGCAATGCGGAGGACAGATAGGCTCCGGTGCGGACCCGGGAGACGGACACGCCCGCGAGCCGGGCCACCGAGCGGTTCGCGCCAACGAACAACATGTGCCGACCGAGCGGCGTCGCGCTCATGACATAGGTGACCACCACCGCCAGGACCAGGCCGTACCAGAACACCAGGGGGAGGCCGAGGAAGCGGCCCAGCGCCAGACCCGACAGCGTCGGGTCCATCCCGCTGACCGTCGTCTCCCCCGACAAAAGGAACGCGAGGCCGCCCGCCACGCTGGCAACACCGAGAGTCACCACCACGGAGTTGATGCCCACGCCGACGATCAGTCCGGCGTTGATCGCCCCGAATGCCAAAGCAACCACGAGGGCGGCCAGTGCCGCGAGCGGATACGGCCAGCCGTGCAGCACCACCAAGGCGGGGACCGTGACGGCAGCGATCCCGAAGATTCCTGCGAAGGACAGGTCGAACTCCCCCACCGCCATCGTGATGACCACGGCCAGGCCCAGGAAGATCAGCGGCGTTTGCTGCCCGAGGACCGCCCGCAGCGCACTCACGAGGCTGACGTCGCCGGGCACCGCAATGATGAGCACGATGATCATCAGCAGCCAGAGCAACACCAGGCTGTAGCGCTGCAGCACCATGGCCCAGACCCTTCGGAGCCGGGCGGGTTCCGGTCGGGCTTGGACCGGGGTAGTTGTTGTGGCACTCATTCCAGTCCTCCATCGGTAGCGCCGAACACTGCGGCGAGAATGTCTTCAGCTGTAAACGGTCGAACCAACTCCACGGCCACTTCCCCCTCGTTCAGTACAAGGACGCGGTCGCACACTGACACCAGGTCATCCGGTTCACTGCTGCACAGGACGACGGCGGCGCCATCGACGGCTGCTTGCCTGGTGGCACGCAACACCGAACCGCGCGCTCCGACGTCTACCGCCTGAGTCGGGTCATCAAGCACCAGAAGGCTAGGTCCTCCCAGCAGCCACTTGCCCATCAGCACCTTTTGCTGGTTGCCGCCGCTGAGGGTGGCGACCACCGCGCGCGGATCATGCGGGCGCACGTCGAAGCCGGCCAGAACAGCGTTGGTTTCCGACCGCTGCCACCGTCCGCCCGACCACCAGGGCCTCCCCTTCAGCTTGAGATGCGGGATCGTCACGTTTTCCTCGACGGTGAGCTCGGTAGCGAGGCCCTCGCCGTGGCGGTCCTGCGGGATGTAGGCGATCCCTGCGCGCAAGGCAGCCGACGGGGACGACGAACCCAGATCGAGCGTCCTTCCAGCCACCACCGCCTGCCCCTGGCCCTGGATGGCACCACCGATCAGGGGCGCCAGGCTGGACAGGCCGGAGTCGACAGTGCCCGTGAACCCCACTACCTCGCCGGGTCTAATCTGCGCGCTCACCCCGCGAATACGTCCGCCGCTGAGGTTTCGCAGCGCAACGCCACCGTCGCCTAAGGTAGCGGGCATCGAGCTGGCGTAATCGTCCAGCTCGCCGTTGTGGCCCAACACCAGCCGGGTGAGCGCCGCCTCGTCCAGTTCAGCCGTCGGCACGCCCATTTCCACCACGCTGCCGTTGCGCAGCGCCGTGACCCGGTCGGCTATCCGCAGCACTTCCCTGAGGTCATGGCTGACAATCAGCACGGCGGTGCCCTGGTCGGCGAGCAGCCGGATCATCCCGTAGAAGTCGTCGAGCGCCTCGTGTGGAATGGCGCGGGACGACTCGTCGAAGACAACAACGCCGCTGCCGGGCGTGCGCTCCTGGAGCGCACGTGCAACGGCGACGGCGACGCGTTCGCTTGGCTTGAGCGTTGCGACCTTGGCGTGCGGATCTATCTGGACGCCCAGAAAATCGAAGGCTTGCTGTACCGCCTCGGTATCCCGGGCCTTGTCGATCCATCCCGTGAACGGCCGGGTCGCATGGCGCCCCACCCGGACATTCTCACGCACGCTGAGGTCGTTCACCAGGCCAAGGTCCTGATGCACAAAGGCCAGGCCTTCCTCATGCAGGCCGCCAGGGTTGATTGGTGTGCCGATGCGGTGTCCGTCGACGAAGACTTCGCCACCCGGATCTGCTCGGTAGACGCCGCTAATGAGTTTGATGAGTGTCGATTTCCCGGAGCCGTTCTGTCCGACGAGCGCGTGCACCTCGCCCGGCTCGATGACCAGCTGGGCGTCGGCGAGCACCGTCACTCCCGCGAATGTCTTCGACAACCCGCGCACTTCGAGTCGTGCTGTTGTGCTCATCGCGGCATCCAGTCCCAGAGCGCGGGACCCGGGCCGTGAAGGCATGGGACCACCTGTGTAAACGAGTACTGCACAGCACCTCCTTGTGTGGCAGTCGCGCAACGCCTTAGTTGCACGAATTGCACTGTTTTTGACGCGCCCGACTAAGCCGCAGACGCGGGATCAGGAGCCTTGACACTCAGTTTGCGCAGACGCGGCACTGGGATCCGGTAGTTCAGGGCCACTGCCGTCCCGGATCCGTCGCGCTGCGACCAACGCATCAGCGCCTTCTCTTGGTGCGGGTCGCCCTCGCTGTACTCGGGAGACCCGTCCCGCGGCGGAGCCCGCCCGCCGTCATGCGAGCCGGAGGGCCGCCACGGGGCAGACGCGGACGGCAGCCTTAGCTGCTTCGAGGTTCGCCGCGTCTACGTCTTCAACGTCCACGACCAGTTCCCCCTCGTCGTCGAGGTGCATCAGCTGAGGGGCTGCTTCTTCACACAGCCCATGCCCCTCGCACCGCGCCCAGTCGACAACAATCTTCATCTTGACCTTCCTCGTATTGTCCAACCCGCACTAATACGGTTTGTGATCTTGCTTACGCTCAGAATACATATTGTCGTGTGAAAATTCACCCCGTAAAGCGACGCGGCGGAAACCATATCCGGGCGCGTTCTTGTAACGTCAACATCCATCACGTGCCTGGAACCGATCCGGACACGGCTAGTGCAGGGAGCAGTCATGGGCGCAGGAATACTCTGGCCAATCAAGACAAGCCTGACGGCCTACATCGAGTCGCTCGACGACGGCCGGATCGACCTCAAAGAGCCGGCAGAGAGGCGCCCGGAAGGTTTTTGGTTTCCGCTGCGGGAAGGCGAGGCCGCAACTGGCCCCGGCGGCAGCATGGAATTCGCCGGCTCGGTCAGATTGAGCGGACACTGGGGCATGCTCGACGTCGAATTTCAGGACCCACGATTGGACTTCGACGATGCCGGAGCGGTTCTGCTCATCCGTGAACGCGGCGGCAGCAGCCAGGAACGGTTCGTGGCCATCTCCCGGCTGACCCGGCAACCCGAGACATCGACGGGCCCGGCCAGCTTCGCCGCAGCCCTCACCGGCGAAGGCGCCTTCCTGCTGGGTGGCCAGTACCCGGCGGGCACCGCGCTGAGTCCGGTGATCCTCTACCCGGCAACCCCCTAGGCTGTGGCGGCAATGAATGCACAGAGCGCATAAATCACATTCAAAACATTCATTTGTGTTATGCGGGCGGAAGCCGTTGGATAGCCATAGTGGCGTCGGACACATGATCCGGGTCACGATCAATGCCCGAAGCCCGCACAAGCGCCTGCCGCTTGCTGCGCCCTCTACACGATGCGAGGTGCCACGGAATGGTTGCAGTGTTGCAGACGTCCGATATCGACCTTTGGTCCGACGAAGTGTTGCTCGATCCCTACCCGGCATTCACAGCACTGCGCGAGCAGGCCGCGGCGGTGCGACTTGAAAAGAATGACGTCTGGGTGTTGACCCGGTACCGGGAGATTCGTGAAGCCCTCGGCAACTGGGAGGCCTTCTCGTCGACTTCCGTCGCCTTCAATCCGGACATGAACGGCGCCCTGGTCGGCACCAGCCTGGCCACGGATCCGCCGCAGCACGAGGCCCTGCGAAGCGCCCTCACCGAGAACCTCGCCCCCCGCGCGCTGCGCAAACTGAAGGCCAGCATTGACCAGAAGGCCGACGATCTGGTGGCTGGCTTGGTGGAGCGCGGCTCGTTCGACGCCATCGGGGACCTTGCCCGCGAACTCCCGCTTCAGGTGGTGCTGGACCTCATTGGGGTGCAGGGCGACGTCCGCAACAAGATCCTGGACTGGGGGGCTGCGGCATTCAATGTGCTCGGCCCGATGAACGAACGCACCGCGCAGAACTTCCCGCTGGCCGGGGAACTGTTCCACTGGGCCACCACGCTTCAGCGCGAGGAACTTGTTGAGGGCAGCATGGGCCGGGCCATTTTCGACGCCGGTCACCGCGGCGAGATACCGGCCGCGAACTGCGGCAAGATCGTGCACCAGTACGTGGCGGCCGGCCTGGACACGACGATCGCGGCGATCGGCAACGCCATCGCGGCCTTTGGCGCGAACCCCGACCAGTATGAACTGCTCCGACAGGACGCCTCGCTCATTCCGGCAGCTTTCAACGAGACGCTCCGCTATGAGGCGTTGATGCACGCCCAAGGCCGCGGCACCACGAGGGACGTCGATGTTGACGGCACCGTCATCCCGGCCGGCTCCCAGGTGGCCCTCCTCTTCTGTGCTGGAAACCGGGACCCCCGTCACTACCAGGATCCCGACGCCTTCCGGGTGGAACGCAACCCGATCGACCACCTGTCCTTCGGGTACGGAGTGCATGGGTGTGCAGGGCAGGGCCTGGCCCGGCTTGAGGCCTTCGCGGTGCTCGACGCGCTCCGCCGCCGGGTGAAGTCGTTTACCGTCGGCGAGGGAGTGCGCAAGATCAACAACTCCAGCCGCGGCTTGGACAGCCTGCCCGTTCTTGAGGTTGTTCCGGCCTGAGCCGGCTCGGCCGGCACCGGCCCTGAGCCAATAGCTTCCCGTACGCCCGCACCCAGGCCCTGCAACAGGCCGGGTGCGGGCGTTTTGCATCGCCACAGCGGTACCCGCCTCCGTTATATGATGGACTCCTAAAGTAGTGAACTTCTGAAGGAATCCCGTGGACCGCTTTCCCGCCGCCGATGCCCCGTTGTATGAAGTCAAAGCGAATCTGTTCAAGGGGCTCTCCCATCCGGTGAGGATCCGGGTACTGGAACTGCTCGCAGATACAGCAGAGGTGACCGTGACCGAACTGATGCAGGGCACGAACCAGGAAGCGTCGAATCTCTCCCAGCATCTGGCAGTGCTGCGGCGATACAACCTGGTTGTGGCACAGCGGCGCGGCGTGCAGGTGTTCTACCGCCTGGCCTATCCGCAAGTGGCCGACCTGCTGACCGTGGCACGCAGCCTGCTACAGCAGCTCCTGCACACCACTACGCAGCAGCTAGCCGGCTTCAGCCAGCCCGCCGGCGAGTCCGTCCCGTCGACGGCAGGAGCCGCCGTCGAAGAGGCTCCGTTACGGTGAAGGCTTTGAAGGGAGCCTCCGCCCTGCTGCCTGGCGCTTCGGATTACGCCCAGCTTCCGCGCACGTGGAAAAACGACCTCATGGCCGGCATCACGGTCGGCATTGTTGCCCTGCCGCTGGCACTGGCCTTCGGCGTGAGTTCCGGCGCCGGCGCCGCCTCCGGACTGATCACTGCCATCATTGCCGGCATTGTCGCCGCGGTATTCGGCGGCTCCAACATCCAGGTGTCCGGTCCCACCGGAGCCATGGTGGTGGTGCTGGCACCCGTACTCGCCAACTACGGCCTCTCCTCACTGGCCGTGGTGACCCTGATGGCCGGGCTGGTGGTACTCGTCGCCGGGGTGCTGAAGCTGGGCCGCGCGGTCAGTTACATCCCGTGGCCGGTGATCGAAGGCTTCACGCTGGGAATCGCCGTCATCATCTTCCTGCAGCAGATTCCGGCTGCCTTCGGGACGGCGCCGGGCCCGAGTACGAACGCAGCGGTCTCGGCGATCCAGGCTTTGAGCACCGCGTCCCTGGCCAGCATGTTCTGGCCCGTTGTCCTGGTGCTGATCGTTGCCGCCATCATGCTTGGGGCGCCCAAGATCCATCCCCAGCTGCCCGGTTCGATCATCGGCATCATCGTCGCCACGCTTGTGGCCCAGCTGGCCGGGCTGGATGTCACCAGAATCGGCGCCCTGCCCAGTGCCCTGCCAGCGCCGTCCCTGCCATCCGTCGATTTCGCCATGGTTGCAGCGCTGGCCGGACCGGCCGTGACCATCGCTGCGTTGGCCGCCATCGAGTCACTGCTCTCTGCCCGAGTGGCGGCCTCGATCTCCGACACCGGGCCGTACGACGCGGACCGCGAACTGGTGGGGCAGGGCTTGGCCTCGCTGGCGTCCGGTTTCTTTGGCGGCATGCCGGCCACCGGGGCCATTGCCCGCACGGCCGTCAACCTCCGGGCCGGCGCACGCACCCGTGCCTCCGCCGTCGTGCATTCTCTGGTGTTGCTGGCGGTGGTCTATTTCGCCACCGGGCCGGTCTCGCAGATCCCGCTGGCCGCACTTTCCGGCGTGCTGATGGTGACCGCCTTTCGGATGGTCTCGCTCAACACGTTGCGCAGCGTGCTGGGCTCCACCCGGGCGGACACCACCGTCTTTATCATCACCGCGATCATCACGGTGTCCTTCGACCTGATCCAGGCCGTGGCCATCGGCATCGTGGCTGCGGCCTTCTTCGCCCTCCGGTCACTGGTCAATTCCAGCGGTGTGCACCGCGAAGAAATCCCCGGCCCCGCCCAGGACGGCGACGAGCAGATTGCGGTGTTTCGACTGGACGGCGCCCTCTTCTTCGGTGTGGCGGATCGTGTCTTGGAGCGGGCAGGCGCCATCCGCAACGTGCAGGTGGTGATCATCCGGATGTCTCAACTGCAGATCCTCGACGCCACCGGTGCGAAGGTCATTGCCGACTTGGTCACCGCCCTGGAGCGCCGGGGCATCACCGTGCTCATCAAGGGCATCCAGGACCGGCATCTGCAGCTGGTCCGCCGGGTGGGCGTCTTGGAATCGCTGCGGCACCACAAACACCTGTTCGGGGAGCTGGACGCTGCGGTGGACCATGCACGCAGCCACGTCCGGCGGAACCGCGAGACGCAACAGCCCTAGCCACGCCTCCGTCGCGGGGTTGCCGACTTCTTGCCATCAGCCGCGGCAGCAAAAGCGAACACCGTGGCTGCGATGGTCAGCGCCAAGGCGATGATGCCGCACGGGTTGCACAGCGCAGTGGACATCCCGAGGGCGGACGGACCGGCCAACAGCGACATGATGGATGCGCCGTCGCCGGCACCGCCGCCGAAATCCGGGACGGTGAAACCAAAGGCGATCGCCGACAGCCAAGCGAGCGCCGGCGCCACGACGGCCCGCACCGGAAGCACCACACCCCGGCGCGCCGCCTCTGCCAGCTTGAGGCCACTGAGCAACAGCAGTGCCAGCAGGACCGGACCCAGGCTGATGCCCAGCCAGAGCACCATTTGGCCGCCAATCCCGAACAACGCCCGTCCTGCCACCACCCACAGCGGCACCAGCACGGCCATCGGGAGGGCAAGCCAGAGCACCAGGGATGGAAGGAAGCGTTGACGCACTGCCGCGGAGGACGGGACCAAGGTACTGCTCATGCCCTCATGATAGGTCTGGCCGCTGGCTCAGGCCCCTTCCAGGGCATGCTGAGTGGCCAAGGTGACATAGCGTGCGGCGTGGGCCATCGCCTGCTCCTCGCTGCGGGCCGCGTCCACCAAGCTGGCGGCCGCCTGCACGCCGTGTTCGGCCAGCGTGTCCGGCGGCAAGCTGATCTGACCTGCCACGACGACGACGGGGATTCCCCGCTCGTGGGCGCGTCCGGCCACACCCAACGGCACCTTGCCAAACTCCGATTGCCGGTCCAGCGAGCCCTCGCCGGTCAGCACCAGATCGGCATCAGCCAGGGCGGTATCCAGCCCCACCAGGTCTGCGACGACCTCGAACCCTCGCTCCACGCCGGCACCGGCCAGGGCCATGAAGCCGGACGGGAAACCACCCGCCGCACCGGCACCGGCCACGTTCACATCGCGGCCGGTTGCCTGAAGCAGCAGCTGCGCCCACCGCTGCAGCGCTTCGTCGAGCAGCCGGCGCGAGACCGCATCGGCTCCCTTCTGTGCACCGAAGACGTGCGCGGCACCGTCCGGGCCGTACAGGGGATTCGCCACATCGGCCGCTATCCGGATGACGGTCTTGGCCAACCGCGGGTCCAGACCGGAGGAATCAAGGAGATGGGCGGTTGCCAAAGCCGCACCGCCGAGCAGGACTTCGGCGCCGCCGTCGTTGTAGATGCTCAGCCCGAGGGCGCGCAGCGCCCCGGACCCGCCATCCGTCATGGCGGAGCCGCCGACACCCAGCACGATTTCGGTGGCGCCGGCATTCAGCGCCGCCTCGATCAGCTGGCCGCTGCCGTAGGAATGGGCCGCCAGCGCGGACTGCACGCTGGGCTCGGTGAGCAGCAGCCCGGAGGCCCGCGCGGTTTCAATGACGGCGGTCTTGCGGTCCGGGCCTTCCAGCAAGGCCCAGGATGCAGTCACTTCGCGGTCCAACGGTCCGACAACGCGGTCGGTGTGCTCCACGGCACCGGCGGCCAGGGCGGCCTCCAAGGTGCCCTCGCCGCCGTCGGCCATGGGAAGCAGCTGGACGTGCGCGTCCGGATAGACCCGCAGCACGCCGTCGGCCATCGCATTGGCAGCCTCGCCCGCCGACAGCGTTCCCTTGAACTTGTCCGGTGCGATCAGGACCTTCATGTTGACTCCCTCTGCGGCCAGCCGCCGCGTTCGGCCATCACCTCGGCCAGAATGTCGGCACGATCGGAGATCAATCCGTCCACGCCCAGCGCCAGCAGCCGCAGCATCTCGGCGCGCTCATTGATGGTCCAGACATGCACCTGGAGGCCGGCGCGGTGGCACCGGCGCACGAATCCCTTCGTCACCACGGTAAACCGGCCGTACTTCACCGGCACCTGCACGGCCTGCACCCGGAGCAGTCTTGCCAGCTGTCTCGCCAGCCCGACGAAGCCCAAGAGATAAATTCCTACGATTGCATATACGCCTGCAGAACCCGCGACCGGACGGCTAAGGCCGCGCAGCACACGAAAGCGGCGGCGGTCGGAGAAGGACGCAACCAGCACGCGGTCATGTGCTCCGTGGGCTTCAATCAGCCGGGCCAGTTCGTCCGCCGCGGCCATGTCTTTTACATCCACGTTGAGGCATACGTCCGGCCAGGCGGTCAGCAACTCCTCGAACCTGGGAATCGGCTCCCCGGAGATGCGCACCTGCGCCAGCTGTCCGGCCGTATGCGCGGCCAGATCGCCGCGGCCGTCCGTAGTGCGTTCCAGCGTCGGATCATGGAACGCCATCAGCATGCCGTCGCTGGTAGCCCGGACGTCGGTTTCCAGATAGCGGAAGCCCAAATCGACGGCGGCCCGGAACGCGGCCATCGAGTTTTCCTGTCCGGCCAGCGAAAAACCCCGGTGGGACAATGCCAGCGGCCGGCTCTGCCCGGAACCGGGAAACGTAGGATTGAGGTACGGGCTGGCACTGCTCACACCCGGTACTCTACCGGCCCGCCCACCGTTGCCGACCAGGAGGAATTCATGCGCGTTGCCCTTGTGCAGGCTGCCGGTCTGCACGGCGATGGCGCAGCGGTGCGCAGCCAGCGCTGGCTGGAACAGGCGGCCGGACTGGGCGCCGAGCTGCTGGTCCTGCCCTCGGGTTTCCCGCCGGCCTTCCGCCGCGAGCTCGGCAGGCTTGCGGCACACCACGGGGTGGCCGCTGCCGCTGGCACCGACACCGGCGCTGGGAACCGCGCGGGCACGGGGACGGAACTCTGGCTGCTGGACGCCGCCGGCGAGCTCCAGGCCTGCACGGACTCAACCGCTGTGGTGCCACTGAATGGGCGGCTGATCAATCTCGCTACCGAGGACGATGCCGGTTCAGCCACCGGGGACACCGTCCGCCGGACCGGCCGGTCGGTATCCGACGAGGGCGCCCAACTGCTCGTGGTGTCCGGCGGCAGCGCCGGACGGGGCGGCTGGTTTCGGGCATTGGCCCGCCAGGGCGGATCTGGGCAGGCCGTGGCGTGGAACGGCCCGGGGCGCAGCTTCATTGCCGCACCGGGCACCGGAGTATCCGCGGAGGCGGGCCTCTTCGAAGAATTGATTTTTGCCGACCTGGCCCTGTCCGCAAGGCAGCGGACCGTCGGCCCCAGCTGGTTTGCCCGCCGGTATCTTTCCGAAGGACCCGACAGCCGGCCGCAGGCCGCGGCGGTCGGAGTGGGCCGCGGCTCCTAAACCGCGGATCAGGCGGTGGCCAACGGTCCGCGCGGAGTTTGCTGGCGTCCCGCCAGGCGTTCCTCGATCACTTGGGCGACGCCGTCGTCCTTGAATGCTGGAGCCCGGAACGGCGCCGCTTCGAGTGCCCTCCGATGCCCAGAGGCCAAGGCGTACCCCGCCCCGGCCCACTGCAGCATTTCGATGTCGTTGGGCATATCGCCGAAGGCCACCACATCCCGGGCATCAATGCCCAGCGAGCCCGCATATTCCGCCAGCGTGACCGCCTTATTGATCCCCGGACGTGCCATTTCCAGCAGCGGATTGCCCGGCGCCGAATGCGTCACCGCCGCCAGATGGCCTACCGCCGGGCCGACCTCTGCCAGGAAATCATCAGGATCGAGGTCGGTGCCCCGGGCCAGCAGCTTGACCACCGAATCGGTGCGGCGCAGACTGTCCGGCAGCAATTGGGGAACGATGCCGTCCAGCAGTTCCACGGAGCCTGGCTGGATAAAACCCGGCTCCAGTTGAAACCCCTCGGTGGTCTCCGCCGCGAAGGTCGCCGACGGATGCAGGTGCAGGATGATGTTGCGCACGTCGAGGATGTTCTCGTAGGGCAACGCCTGCGCCGAGAGAACCTGCCCGGACACCAGGTCATAGACCACGGCCCCGTTGGAGCAGATCACCCTGCCCCGGTGGCCGATCTGCTCGGCCAACGGGCTGAGCCAGCGCGCCGGGCGGCCGGTCACGAAGACAATTTCGACGCCGGCGGCCGCGGCACTGCGGAAGGCACGGACGGTGCGGGGGCTGATCTTCCCGTCCCTCCCGATGATGGTTCCGTCCAGGTCGCTGGCGATGAGGCGCATTGCACCAGTCTAGGGACGAAGCGGCCGACCGGGCGCCGGGCTAGGCCAACTCGTCCCGATGCGGCGGGTTCGCCCCCGCCCTGGAGACCGTGACGGCGGCAGACCGGGCCGCGTGGGTCATCAGGTCTTCGAGTGTGGAGGTGGCCATGTCCCGCAGCCTCTCCCGCCGCGCCGACCCGGAAAACCCAGCCTGCAGCAGGGCATCGAGCAGCCCGGACATATAGGCGTCACCGGCGCCGACGCTGTCCACCACGGACACCGCCGGGGCACTGGCTGCCACCGCTCCGGCACGGACCACGCCCCAGCTGCCTTTCGCGCCGCTGGTGACCACCACCGCGGCCGGACCCTGTTTCAGCCAGTCCCGAGCCGTCGCCTCGACGGTGCGGTCCGGGTACAGCCACCGCAGGTCTTCGTCGGAGGCCTTCACCACGTCGGCCAGCACCACGAACTTCTCCGCCTGCCGGCGGGCAAAGTCCCGGTCGGTGATCAGTGTGGGCCGGCAATTCGGATCGTAGCTGACCAGTGCCCGCGGGTGCGCCCGCTGCACGGTCCTGAACACGGTGTGCGCACCCGGCTCCAGCATGGTGGCGATCGAGCCGGTGTGCAGCCAGACCGTCTCGTCGAGCAACCGCGGCCTGACCTGATCGAGCTCCGGCAGTTCCCAGAGCAGGTCGAACGAATAGCGGGCCGCACCGGTGGGATCCAGGCGGGCGGTGGCGGTGCTGGTGGGCGAGCCGTCCGGGTCCAGCGGCACCAGGACGGAGTTGCGCCGCAGGTGGCTGTGGATCAGGTCCCCAAACTGGTCCTTGCCGTACCGGCCCACGAACTGAACGGAATGGCCCAGCCGCGCCAACCCGACCGCCACGTTCATGGGACTTCCGCCAACATGCGCGCGGGGCGGTCGGGTATCGGACCGGACCACGTCCACCAGCGCCTCGCCTATGACCGTGAGCACATTGCCAAGGTAGCAGAGCGGCGCCGGTTGCGGCACCGGTATCAGCCCAGCCGCGCCAGCACCTTCCGGATCCGGGCAAACGCCTCCGTGGCAGGGTTGATCAGGTCGAAATGGTCCCCCGGAACCAGGATCAGTTTGGCCCGGCCGCCAGCTGCCTGGGCGGCCGCAACATACCGCTCGGACAGCTCCCGCGGCACGTCCGCATCCTGGTCCGCATGGAAGGCGAAGACCGGCGCCGGCACCGGCAGGTTCCACATCGGATCAGCCAGCCGGTACGGGTCGGATCCATCCAATCCCGCGCCTTCCGTTTCGGTGGTTTCCGCTCCAGTGACGTCCGTGCCTGCGCTTTTCGTTCCTCCGCCGTCACCGCCCGCACGCGGTGCCGCGGGAGCGTCCGCCGCGGACGTGTCCCTGGATGGGCCCAGCAGGTTCTCCACCGCCCCGTCGCTCAGGCCCAGTTCACGGGCACGCGCCAGGTCCAACACCCCGGACTGGCTGAGCACCGCGTCGAACTCCACCCGTGGAGCCGCTCCGGGCGCGCGCAATCCCGGAGCCCCCGACGGCAACCGGCCGCGTCCGGCAGCCCACACGGCCAACTGGCCTCCCGCCGAATGGCCTAGCCCCACCACATGATCGGCAGCGAATCCCAGCCGTTGCGCCTCGATGGCGAGCTGGTCGATACCGGAGGCAACGTCGTCGAACGTTTCCGGCCAGCCGCCGCCGTTGCCCGCCCGGCGATACTCGACGTTCCAGCAGATCCAGCCGCGACCGGCCAGGTCCGCCGCCAGCGGCCGTGCCAGATCGGCCGCGTAGGCGGCGCGCCAGTAACCGCCGTGGATAAGGACGACGACGGCGCGGTACCGCCGCCGGTCCGGCAGGTACAGTTCGGCATACTGACTGGGATCCGGGCCGTAGCTGTGCCGCGTGCAGTCCATCCCTGAACTGTAGCCCCGGCTCCCGTGTCAGCTGGCTAGGGCACCCCGTTGGAAACGCTGTCGGCTGCCTCGTCGGAGCCGTCGGCCGCCTCCTCGCCGGACACGCCGGCCACCGTGGTTCCTCGGTGGTGCAGCTTCCACGGCGCAGGCACCAGGCGTCCACTGCTCTGGGCCGTCCGCCCCTCCAGTCGGTCGATCAGCAGGTCCACCACTGTGCCTACCAGCGGATCCGGGCCCACCGACGTCAACGGGGGGTCGAAGTAGTGCCCCAGGTCCGAGGTCTCCACACAAATGATTTCCACATCGTCCGGGATCCGGAGTTTGGCCGCGGTGGCGGAACCGGAAACGCACAGTGCCTCCAGATCCGCGGTGGTGAAGAACGCCGTGGGCGGATCGGCCAGCATCAGGAGCTCGCCTGCCACCTGGTACGCCTCTCGCCAGGACCCATGCGTGGCCCGGATCAGGTTCTCGTCCAGCTCCACGCCGAGGTCGGCCATGGCCTGCCGGAACAGCCCCAGCCGGGTACCCCGGGGGCCAGGTGCAGGCCCGCCCCGGTGCAGCACGGCGATGCGGCTGTGCCTGTCCGCCAAATAGGCGGCCGCCTGCGCGATGCCGGCTTCTGCGTCGACGGAGACCACATCGAAGCCGTCGGGCTGCTGGAACTGCGACACCACCACCTGGGCCACGCCGCGGTCCGCGAGGTCGCGCAGCGTGTGGTCTTCCTCCGGCGTTTCGGTGCTGAACCCCAGGATGGCGCCGTCCGCGCCGCCGGAGAGCATGAAGTTCCGCCACGCCTCCTGGCCCAGGAGGACCACCACGCGGTAGCCGTGTTCCGGCAACACACGGTTGGCCACTTCGGCCAGCTGCCGATCCCAGGCCGAATCCAGGTTTTCCACCACCACGGCAACTGTGTCCGTCCGCCCGCGCCGCATGCCGCGGGCCGCGTGGTTGGGCACATAACCCAGCGACTTCGCGGCCTCCACCACTCTGGCTTTGGTGGGCTCGCTGATCCGGGTCGACCCCCCATGCCGCCCGGACAGGACATAGGACACCGTTGCCAGCGAGACTCCGGCCCGCTCGGCCACGTCGCGAATAGTCGGCTTAAATGAACTCCCCATGAGGTTCTGCCTTCTTCCCCAAGAAACATCCCCCGGAAACTTCCCCCTGAAGTTCCTCTGGGTAAAGACTAACGATTCATCCGCAGAATGATAGGGGTTCGGTGCAAAATCTTTTAAGCTTTTGGGTCCGCCAGGTCAGGGCATCAGCTGCGGAATTTCGACGACGATGTCCGACGGCTTCTTGTCCGGCCGGAAGCCCCGCCAGACAGGGTGCCGCAGTTTTCCGGCCTCGGTGCGTTCACTGAACTGAACCTCGCCGACCAGCGCGGGCCTGACCCAGTGCGCGTCCGAGGCATCCGCTGCCGGCACGCCGTCTAGCGGCGGCGTCTTGCGGGACATTTTCTTCAACCGGGATCCGATTTCGGCCAGTTCTCGTTCGGTCAGGCCGGACCCGACGCGGCCAAGGTAGCTCAGTTCCACCCCGTTGGGCACCGCCACCAGCAGCGAGCCGACCTTGCGGGCACGGGACCCCTTGCCCGGCCGCCAGCCCACAATGACCACTTCCTGGGTCAGATGATTCTTGATCTTGATCCAGCTCCTTGTCCGTAGGCCCGGCGCGTAGTTGCTGTCCGTGCGCTTGGCAATGATGCCCTCGAGGCCCACCTCCCGGCTGGCTGCGACAGCTTCCGTCACCGCTGCGTCCAGTTCCGGCGGAACCTGGATGTGTCCGTCCTCGGGCGCTTCCACCGCTTCCTTGAGGATTTCGCGCCGTTGGGAGTATTCCAGCCCAAGCGTTGCCGTTCCGTCCAATTCCAGCAAATCAAAGAGGAAATACTCCACCGGATACTTCTTGGCCGCCCGCTGAATATCGGCGTCCTTCACCAAATTCATCCGGTTCTGCAACCGGCCGAAGTCCGGCCGTCCCTTGGCATCGAGGGCAACGATTTCGCCATCCAGCACCGCCGTTTGGGCCAACACATGATCCGGCAGGTCCAACAGCTCCGGGTAGGTTTTGGTCATGTCCAGGCCGTTGCGGCTGACCAATTGCACCTTGCCCTGCGCCACGACGGCGACGGCGCGGATCCCGTCCCATTTCATCTCGTACGCCCAGCCGTCGTCCTCGTCGATGGATGCCTCGGTGCCCTGGACCGCCAGCATCGGCTTCACCGGCTGGGGCGCACCGGCCTGCCCCGGCGCGGCCCCGGCGCCGACCGACGAAGCGCGGGCTGCGTGACTTCGGTCGCCCGCACGCTCCAGGACCCCCGCCGGTGCGCCGGCCACCCCCTTGTCCTTGTCCTTATCCTTGTCCGGTGTTCCCCGGCCCGTCCCGGTTTCTGCGCGAGGCTGGTCCTTCATCAGGTGCATCAACCAGTTGCTCTTGCCGCCCTCGCTCCCGGTGTGGATCAAGGCGTACCGGCGCGATCCGGCGGGACCGCCGTCGTTCGCCAAACCGCCCTCCGGGCTGCCGTGCAGCACCACGATGACTTCCTTGCCGTCCCGCCATTTCTCCACGTCATAGGTGCCGCTGTCCCAAATGGTCATCACCCCGGCGCCGTATTCGCCCTTGGGGATAGTGCCCTCGAAGGTGGCGTATTCCATCGGGTGGTCCTCGGTCTGGACGGCCAAATGGTTCTTGCCGGTGGTGACCGGGGGGCCCTTGGGCACAGCCCAGGACGCCAGCACCCCCTCGTGTTCCAGTCGGACGTCATAGTGCAGCCGGCGGGCGTGGTGCTCCTGGATCACAAAGACCGGCCCGCCCTCCGGCTCCCGCTGCGAGACGGCTGCCGGTACCGGTTCGGGTGTGCGGTCCGGGTCGCGCATGGACCGGTAGACGCTCAGCCGGTCGGCCGCCGGCGCCGCGGCCAGCGACTCTTCGTCAGCGCGGCCGCCGGCCATCCCCGCGAGCGGGTCACCGATCTGCTTTACCCGCTCCAGCACCTGCTGGAAGTCCAAATGGGTGAGATCCGGGTCCTGCAATTCCTGCCAGGTCCTGGGCACTGCCACGGTGGGATGCGGCCGACCACGCAGCGAGTACGGGGCAATGGTGGTCTTGGCCCAGTTGTTCTGGCTCCAGTCCACCAGTACCTTGCCCTTGCGGAGCGACTTCTTCATGTCGCTGACCACCAGGTCAGGATGGTCGGCTTCCAGCACTCGTGCCAGTTCATGGGCCACCTGGCTGACCTCGTCCGATGTCTGTTTGCCGTCCAGCCCGGCGTACAGATGGATCCCCTTGGAACCGGACGTGACCGGCCTCGGGTCAAGCCCCATCCCCTCCAGGATGTCCTTGATCAGGAACGCCACCTCAACGCACTCCGGCAGTCCCGCTCCTTCACCGGGGTCCAGGTCCAGCACCATCCGGTCCGGATTGTTGATCTTGCCGCGCGGACCGAATTTCCATTGCGGAACGTGGATTTCCAAGGCAGCAATCTGGGCCAGCCAGGTCAACGTTGCCCGGTCATTGGCCAGGGGGTAGACGTTGATAGTGCTCTTGTGCTCAATAGAGTGCCGCTTGACCCAGTCCGGCGCCGACTTGTCCAGGTTTTTCTGGAAGAACACCTGGCCCGGTTCTGCGGCGGTGCCTACGCCGTGGACCCACCGTTTCCGGGTGACCGGCCGGTCGGCTGCATGCGGAATCAGGTACTCGGCGATCTCGGAGTAGTAGGCAATGACCTCCGCTTTGGTGGTCCCGGTCTCGGGATACAGCACCTTGTCCAGGTTGGTCAGCCTGAGCCGGTGGCCGTCGACAGTGACGGTCTCCTGCTGACTGGATTTCCGGGTGGCCATACCGCCAGTCTCTCCGCCGACTGCCCTGTTGGCTAGTAGCTTGCCTCTGGCTTTGTACTGCCTGCGGGTGTTCACTAGTGCCATGAGAGCCATCTGGAAGGGAGCCGTGGCCTTCGGGCTGGTCAACGTGCCGGTCAAGCTTTACAGTGCCACCGAAGACCATGACGTGAGCCTGCATCAGGTCCACGACAAGGACGGCGGGCGCATCCGGTACCAGCGCCGCTGCGAGGTCTGCGGCAAGACGGTCGACTACCAAAACATCGACAAGGCGTACGACGACGGCGAGCACACGGTGGTGATCACCGACGAGGATTTCAAGTCACTGCCGGTGGAAAAGAGCCGGGAAATCGAAGTGGTCGAGTTCGTGCCGAGCGACCAGATCGACCCGATCATGTTCGACCGCAGCTACTACCTGGAGCCGGACTCGAAGTCCTCCAAAGCCTATGTGCTGCTGCGCAAGACGCTGGAGGATACGGACCGCACGGCTATCGTGCAGTTCGCGCTGCGGCAAAAGTCCCGGCTGGCCGCGCTGCGTGTCCGCGGCAAAGTCCTGATGCTCCAGACCCTGCTCTGGGAGGACGAAGTGCGGGAGGCCAGCTTCCCGTCCTTGGAAGAAACGGTTCGCATCTCCGCCAAGGAAAAGGAGATGTCGGCGGCACTGGTGGATTCGTTTTCCTCGGATTTCACCCCCGCCAACTACACCGACGAGTATCAGGAACAGCTGCGCACCCTGATCGAAGCGAAGCTGGAGCAGGGCGAGGCGCTGGACACCGAGAAGACCTTCGGCCAAGAGGAAGAGGCAGAAAGCGGCAAGGTCCTGGACCTGATGGATGCATTGCGCCGCAGCGTCGAGAAGAACCGGGAAGCCAAGTCGTCTTCCGGTACCTCCGATTCCAAGAAGAAACCCGGCTCTAAGTCGAAAGCGTCAAAGGGCGCCTGACTCCCCCGCCCACGGTACTGCCCCCGGAGCCCTATTGGCGGTAATGCTCCACTTCATCGACCGGCCGGGTCTCCGCTTCGCCGGGATCCTCGCCGGCCTTTCGCTTGGCCCGGCGTTGGCGCAGCAGGTCCCAACACTGATCCAGCTGCTCTTCTAGACGGCGGAGTTCGGCTGCACGGGCCGCGGCCTTGTCCGGCTCCTCCGGCGTGGAATCCCGCAGTTGCTGTTCTTTCTCGACCAGCGCACTGATGTACTTCTGGATGTCCTGGTCCATGGCACGTCCCTTCTGGCGGTAGTCACCTCAGGCTACGTGGCACGCTGCCCGCGGGCTAGGGTTCCACCCGATGGACGGAAATCGAGGTCCTGACTGTTATCCGACATCCTGCCCAGGGCCGCAACTTATGCTTGGGGGATGGAGAACACCCCGCCCGGCGCCGTGCAGGGCCGCGCCGTGGACCACCGCCAGCTTGCCGTGGCGCTGATCGACATTTCCTCCGATGTGCGCCGGAAATCGCATGAGAATGCCGGAATCCCGCTGCTGCCGAACGGCATGCTGGACATCATGCGCGTCATCGAATCCCACCCCGGCATCACTGTCGCCGAAGTCGCCGCCCGCTTGGACCGGCACTTCAGCAACGTGAGTACGCAGCTTCGGGAATTAGTTGCGCGAGGACTGGTGACCCGCATCCGCGACGCCGCCGACAAACGTTACGTCACGCTGCACCCGACCGAGGAGTCACAGCGCATTCGAACGACTTTGGAGACAGCGTGGGCCGATTCACTGGCAGCTGCGGCCGGGAAGCTCCGTCCCGAGGAGCAAGAGCAGCTCGCGGACAGCCTTCCGGCACTCCAACGCCTGGCCGCCCTGATCAGCGAACCGATCTGAAGCCTTGCGCCGTCGGTTTCCCTTGTTAGTTACACTTATACTTTTGTAAGTATTAGGCAGCGGGTCTGCCGTCCACTTCCACTCGATCAGAAAAGGTGTTCATGAAAGACGTCCTCGAGGAGAAACTTCCGCCCGGAGAGGTGGAGGCGGCGCGCGCCGTGGAGCCGGAAAGGATCTCGCCCAAGCGCGTCGCCGCCGCGATTACCGCTCTGGTCTTGTCAGCGCTCATCATGATCCTCAACGAGACTGTGCTGACCGTCGCCCTTCCCAATTTGATGGCCGACCTCAACGTCCAGGCGACCACCGCGCAATGGCTGACCACCGGATTCATGCTGACCATGGCCGTGGTCATTCCCACTACCGGCTTCATGCTCCAGCGTTTCACCACCAAAGGCCTCTTCGTCGCCGCGCTGCTGCTGTTCATCGTCGGCACGGCGCTGGCCACCGTTGCCCCGACCTTCGCGGTCCTGCTGATCGCGCGCATCGTCCAGGCCGCCGGCACCGCGATTATTCTTCCGCTGCTGATGACCACCACGCTGACCTCCGTCCCGGTCCAGCACCGCGGCACGGTGATGGGCTTGAACTCCGTGGTGATTTCCGTAGCGCCAGCCATCGGCCCCACCCTGTCGGGCGCCATCATCAACTCCTTGAGCTGGCGCTGGGTGTTCGGCCTGATGATTCCGGTGGCCATCATCGTGTTCCTTTTCGGCGTCGTCGCGATCAACACCGGCCGGGAGACCCGCAAGGCTCCGCTGGATGTCCTCTCGGTCATCCTGTCCGCCTTTGCCTTCGGGGGCATCGTTTACGCGCTCTCCTCCATTGCGGACCTGATGGATGGGGCGTGGGCACCGATCGCCGCCCTCGTGGTGGGTGTGATCGCCCTGGTGCTGTTCGTCAACCGCCAGCGTGCGCTGCGCAAGACCGAATCGGACCTGCTGGATCTGCGTCCGTTCAAGGTGCACAACTTCCGGATCTCCGTGGTGATCGTCATGATCGCGATGGCGACCATGCTGGGTACCGTCATGGTCATGCCCATCTTCATGCAGAACGGCATGGGCTTGGGCACTCTGACCATCGGTCTGGCCTTGCTCCCGGGCGGGTTGATCCAGGGCATCGTGTCCCCGATCGTCGGCCGCGTCTATGACAAGGTCGGCCCTCGCCCCATCGTCATTCCTGGCGCCGTCCTGCTGGCCGGGGGACAGTGGCTGCTGGGCAGCGTCCACATTGATACGCCGATCGCCGTGATCGTCGCTTTCCATACAGTGTTCTGCATCGGCATGGCCATGCTGATGACGCCGCTGATGACCGTCGCCTTGGGCGCCCTGCCGCGCGCACAGTACGGCCACGGCAGCGCCATCATGAACACCCTGCAGCAGCTGGCTGGCGCCGCCGGCACTGCAGTGCTGATCGCAGCCATGACTGTCGGCACCACCATGGCGGCGTCAAGCGGCATCGCGGACAACGTCGCCTTGGTCGACGGCGTACGGGTCGCCTTCACGGTCGGCGGCATTCTGGGCCTGGTTGCCGTCGTCTGCGCCCCGTTCGTGCGCCGCCTGCAACCAGACGCAAACCACTAGCGGCGTTCGGCCTCCGCCGGTACGGCGCGCGGAAGCCGGTCATCCCGCTGGGATGACCGGCTTCGTTGTTTCTGCGGGGCCGGCTAAGCGGCGGCCTCCACTGCTACTGCCTCCTGATCGATCTCGCGCACGCCGCGCAGCCCGAAGAAGCTGAGCAAGGCCGCAGCCAGGGCCGCGATGGCAATCACCAGGAAGGCTTGGGTGAACCCGCTGCCCAAAGCCTCGAGCGCGAACTGGCTTGCGCCCGATCCGGGAACACCTTCAGGAATGCTGTTCAGCGCGATGGGGCCGCCCGCTTCGGCAATACCCATCGCCGGGCCCAGCTGGTCCGGTGCCAAACCGGAGGTCTGCAGCGAGGCCATCAACTGGCCGCCCGCGGCCGACAGTGCAATGGCGCCCACCAGTACGGGCCCCAGGGCGAAGCCGAGGTCACGCAGCAGGTTGGTGGTGGCGCTGGCCATGCCGGTCATTTCCCGCGGCACGGAGTTCACGGCAACGGCAGTCATCGGGCTCAAGGTGAAGGCAAAGCCCAAACCCACCAGCAGGGAGGGCAGCACGAAGGTGGTGACGTCCCGGTTGGTCACGTCGGCGTTGGAGTTGATGAGGGCACCCACGGCCATGGCCAGGAAGCCGAAGGTCATCAACCAGCGGGAGGAGAT
This sequence comes from Arthrobacter sulfonylureivorans, assembly GCF_047607445.1. Lineage (GTDB taxonomy): Bacteria > Actinomycetota > Actinomycetes > Actinomycetales > Micrococcaceae > Crystallibacter > Crystallibacter sulfonylureivorans_A. The sequence goes on along the minus strand of NZ_JBLKRT010000005.1, from coordinate 75,190 downwards.
CCTGGCCTGGAGCCGTGACAGCACCGGAATCAACACGAACGCCGGGCCTTGCAGCAGCAGGAACAGCAGGCCGAGGTAGAGCGGATTCTGGTGCTGGACCGGGCCCAGCCACATGCTCGTGGAGAAGCAGGCACCCAGGAAGGCGAACATACCGACCACGGCGACGATGGAGGAGATGGCGAACTGGCGGTTCAGGAAGAGCCGCAGCTCCAGCAGCGGCGACTCAACCCGCAGTTCGATCGCCACGAAGACTGCCAGCAGGACTGCACCGGCCACCAGGGCGGCCACCACATGCGAGGCGGTCCAGCCGTCTTCGGGACCCTGCACCAGGCCGAACAGAATCAGGATCAGGCCCAGCGCAAAGGTGATCTGGCCCCAGAGGTCCAGCCGGCGCTCCCGGGCCATTTTGGCTTCGGCAGAACGCAGCGCGGTGAGCAGCAGGGCGGCAAGGCCGGTGAGCACCACGACGGCGTACGCGCCGCGCCACCAGCCGAAGCCGGCGAACATTCCGCCGAGCAGGGGGGACAGGGCCGACCCGGCGGACAGGAAGCCTGCCCAGATGGCGACGCCTCGCACCCGCTCCTGCATGGTCCGGGCCACCGACGCGACCAGGGCCAGCGACGCCGGGAAAATGGCGCCGGCGCCGAGGCCATTGATGGCGGAGCCGATCCACATGGCCTGGACGGTCGGGGAGATCGCACAGACCAACGAACCGATCATGACCAGCAGCGCACCGCCGAGCACCAGCTTGCGGTGGCCATACTTGTCGCCCAACACACCGAAGGTCAGTTCGAAGACCACCACGGGGATCATAAAGGCCGCGGTAATCCACGTCAGCTGGGAGCCAAAAGTGTTGAACGTCAACTGGAACTCGCCGTTCAGGGCGCCAGGCAACGCGTTGGCGATCTGCGCCACCATCACCGCCAGCGAGGCAGCGGCCAAGGTGCCTTTGGCCCGGGACGGCGCGGCGTCAACGGGCGGTGCCTGCGGCGGTGGGTAGGACTGCGGTGACGCGATGGTCTCCTGGCCCTGGCTCATGTGGAACTCCTTGATGGTGCGGAACGGGTGGCACATGAATGTGCGGGGTGGGCCTGGGGACCTATTTGCGGCAATGCAACTGAAGTGCGATCCGAACTACAGGCTCTGTGATGCGGACTACACTAGTGAGTCAGACAACACGCTGTCAAGTGAAAGTTTGTAACGTCGTTTCACTGGTCAGTGTGGCAGTATTCCGCGCGGTTTCGCGGGCCGGGACCGTGTCAGCAGGGCCACACTCCGCGCCGCAACCCTCGCGCTGTCAGGAGACGGCTGCGCCAACGACTATCCTGTGACGCATGGCAACACTCCGCGAAGTCCAGAAACAGCAGACCCGGCAACTCCTCTTGGATACGGGTCTGGAACTCTTCGAGTCCAAGGGCTATGCGGCCACCACCATCGACGACATCGCGGCGGGCGCCGGCACCACCCGGACCACGTTCTACCTGCACTTCGCCTCCAAGGCCCAACTGATGAGCGAGGTGGTCAAGACAGTGGACGCCATCCTCACCAGCGTGGACGACCCGTCTCTGTCAACCGTGGTGGAGCTGGGAAAGCGGGACCTCATCCGGACCTGGCTCAACCGCAAGTTCGACCAGTGGGAGGCAACCCGCCCCTACCTCCACGCGGTCTACCAGGCAGCCCCGATCGAACCCGAGGTCGCCAACACCCTGGAGGACTGGTTCCGCGACGTGGCGGCGGACATGACGTCCGGCCTCGACCGTGCCGACCGGTTTGATCCGTCCAGCCGGCGTATCCGGTGCGTCCTCGCCTTCGGCCAACTCGAGTACCTCTCGCAGCGATGGATCAGCACCGGCTGGTTCGTGGACCGCGAAACCTGCCTGGAGACCCTGACGGACTCCTGGTGCCACCTGCTCTCGGAGGATTAAGCGGAGTTTAGCGTTCGCGGGCTCCCGCCAGCAGCTCGGCTATCGCACCCCGCCCCAGCACCGGCTGGCGGTACTCGTCGCTGAGGATCTGCAGCATGGAGCCGGCATAGTCTTCATTCGTCGAGGCAATGACATCCTTGGCGAAGACCACGCGGAAGTTGTGGGCAAACGCATCGGCCGCCGTCTGCGCCACACAGTTGTGTGTGGCGACGCCCGCCAGCACCAGCCGTTCCACCCCATCACGGCGCAGCCGCTCGGCGAGACCGGTACCGAAAAACGCGCTGTCGCGGGTTTTGACGATGCTTTCCAGTCCATCGGTCAGCAGCCCCGGCAGGAAACTGGCCTGTTCACTGCCCTCGAAGATGAAGCCCTGGTCGTCATCGAGCATGCTCAACGTCCAGGTCGAGCGGTCGCGCTGATGCTCGGTGCGCACCAGCAGCACCGGTACCTGCGCCGCCGTCGCGGTCCTGATCAGCAGGTTTGCCGCCTCCACCACGGATTCCCGCCGGCTGGCCAACGCGGGGTCCTCGAAGTACGCGTTCTGCAAATCGATCATCAGCACCGCAGTTTTCATGCCCTCCGCCTTCCGCCGGCCGTCATTGCTTCCATCCTGTCAGGTGTCCGTGCACTTTGGGCCTTGACGCGCCAGCGCGGACGGGGTGTGGTGTGTAGTACAGGCCGAAAGGACAGCATCAATGCATTCGCTCTGGCTAGATACCGCAGACGGCATCCCCGTTGATACGTATACCGGCCAGTCCGGGTTCGATTCGGTCGTCGCCGGCGCCGGTCTGACCGGGCTGTCCACGGCGGTCCTGCTCGCCAGGGCCGGCCAGCGGGTCGCGGTGCTGGAGGCCCGGTCCATCGGCGCCGCCACCACCGGCCACACCACCGCCAAAGTGTCCCTGCTGCAGGGCGGCCAGCTCTCCCGCATCAGCAGCCACCATGATTCCGCCGCTGCCGCTGCCTATGTTGCGGCACAGCAGGAAGCGCAGGCGTGGATTCTGCGGTACTGCGAAGAACACCAGGTGGGGTACGACCGGCGCGACGCCTACACGTACGCTACGACTCCGCAAGGAGCGGATGATCTTGCCGCCGAGCAGCGCGCCAGCCACGCCGCCGGTTTGCCGGTGGAGACGGTCTCCGGCTCCGGCGAGCTGCCGTTCGCTGTCACCGGCATGCTGCGGTTGGCGGACCAGGCGCAGCTCCACCCGATGCGGCTGCTCGCCGCGCTGGTTGCGGAACTGCGCAGCCGCGGCGGGTCGGTCTTCGAGGGCATCCGGGTCACGGGTGTGGGCCATGCGAACGACGGCGGCGCTGGCACCGGCGCACGGACCGTCACGGTGCGCACCCGCCTGGGCGACGTCCAGACCGGCACCTTGGTGCTGGCTACCGGGACGCCCATGCTCAACCGCGGCGGCCACTTCGGCGTATTGACGCCCAAGCGGTCCTATGCCGCCGCCTTCACGGTCCCGGGCCACATTCCGGCCGGAATGTATCTCTCCATCGACGCGCCCACCCGCTCGTTGCGGACCGCTCAGCATGGCGGCCGGGAGCTCCTGCTGGTTGGCGGCAACGGCCACGTGGTCGGACGGCAGAGCCACACCCGTGGACTTGTCGAAGACCTGCTGCGCTGGACCCGGCAACATTTTCCCGGCGCCGAACCCACCCATACCTGGTCCGCCCAGGACTATGAACCCGCCGGTTCGTTGCCGTATGTCGGACCAGTCCTGCCCGGCGAAAAGCGGATCCTCGTGGTCACCGGTTTCAACAAGTGGGGCATGACCAACGGGGTTGCCGCTGCGCTGGCACTCTCCGCCTCCATCTTGGGCGGGGACAACCACTGGGCCAAGGAGCTCTACAAGTCCCGCATCTCCGGGCGCGATGCCGCCAGCACGGCCGAGACCAACGCGTCGGTTGGGCTGGAAATGCTGTCCGGATGGCTGGGCGGGCTGACCCGGACCACGCAAACCGCACCGCCCGAGGGGCAGGGAACAGTGGTGCGTGAGAACGCACGGCCGGTCGGCGTGTGCACCGTGGATTCCGCCACGCACCGGGTCAGTGCGGTGTGCACGCATCTGGGCGGCGTCTTGTCCTGGAACGACGCCGAAGCCAGCTGGGACTGCCCGTTGCATGGATCCCGCTTCAGCGCCGAAGGAAAGGTACTGGAAGGTCCTGCCGTCAGAGACCTGGAGGGACGATAGCGCCTTGGGGTTCGCGCCAACGCACGGGTACGCTGGTGCGGATGCCTGAGCTGAAATTTCGCGTGCCCGCCCTGGGTGCCGCCGTCCTCCTGTCCTTGTCCGTGGCCGCCTGCGGTTCCGATTACCCGCTGGGTCCGGCGCAAGAATCCGCCGCTCAGCAGGGCTCCACGCTCTCCGGCACGCTGACCGGAGCCGGCGCGTCTTCGCAGAACGCCGCCATGGATGCCTGGGTGGCCGGATTCGGCCTGCTCCACACCGATGCGCAGGTGCAGTATTCACCCGACGGCTCCGGTGCCGGCCGCACCGCCTTTCTGGCCGGTGCCGTCGATTTCGCCGGCTCGGACGCGTTCCTGGACGACGAAGAGTTGCAAGAGTCGCGGAAGGTCTGCGGCCCGGACGGCGCCTTCAACGTCCCGGCCTACATTTCACCGATCACCGTGGCGTTCAACCTTCCCGGCATCACCGAGCTGAATCTGGATGCCGAGACCATCGCAGAGATCTTCCAGGGAGACATCAAGTCCTGGAACGATCCCGCCATCGCCAAGCACAACCCGGGCGTCGAACTGCCCGACCTGCCGGTCACGCCAGTGAACCGCTCAGAAGACTCCGGCACCACGGAGACCTTCACCGAGTATCTCCATGCCGTTGTGCCCGACTCCTGGACGGCAGAGCCGAGCGACACCTGGCCCGCTGAATTCGCCGGGGAAAACGCCCAGGGGACCACCGGCGTCGTCAGCATGGTGGCCGGCACCAAAGGCGCCGTGACCTACGCCGACGATTCCGCCGTCGGGGCGCCGCTGGGCAAAACCAACCTCAAAGTCGGTGACAGCTTTGTCCCGGTCAGCGCGGAAGCAGCCGCCACGGCGCTCGACCAGGCCAAGCAGGTGGAAGGCAGGCCGGCACACGACTTGGCGTTGGAACTGGACCGGGCGACCACCGCGGCCGGAGCTTACCCCTTGATGCTGGTGTCCTACCACATCTACTGCTCGACGTATGAGGACCAGAGCAAGGTGGACCTGGTGAAGGCCTTCGGACAGTATGTCCTGAGCCCCGAAGGCCAGGCAGATGCGGCGGACTCCGCCAAGAGCGCGCCGTTGTCCGAGGAGCTATCGCAGCGGGCGACGGAGTCAATCGAACGGATCGGCGTGCGTTCCTGACTGCGGCACTAACCAGCCGTCCCCAGTTGCAGCATCGCTAGCTGGTTGAACCGGTGCTGTCGTCCTTGGCCCGCGGTTCGCGCAGCGCGGGGTCGTCCAGCATCGGATCATCGGCCCATTCGCGCGGTTCGTCGTGGCCTTCCCGCGCCTGGCCATGCCTCCTGACGTGGAGTCCCCGGGGCTCCGCCTCGCTCAGGTCCGGATCTCGGCTATAGGCATTGGCGTCCTCGTTGCGGGGGATGTCCGGCTGCGACGATAACTTGGGCGGGAAACCGCCCGCAAAGGTTCCGCCGTAGAACTGCTTGTCCCCCACATCGTGGGTTTCCGATCCTCCCGATTCCACGAATTCCTTAAAGCGCCACAGCTCGTTGCGCACCTCCCGGTGGTCCGAGCCCAGCCCGGAGCCTACCTTCTCCAGCAGGGAACCCGGCTGCCAGTCGATATGAACATGCATGGACGTGGTCTCAGCATCGACCGCACCGAAGGTCACGGTCCCACTGTGCCTGACGCCGCCCTCGCCGCTCCAGACAATCCGCCGTCCAGGGTCTTCCTCGGTCACCGTGGTGTCGAATTCGCGCTGTGCGCCGCCCACTTTCGTGACCCAATGGTGGGTGGTGTCGGACGTCTGGATCACGGACTTCACACCGTGCATGAAAGAGGGAAAGGACTCAAAACGTAGCCATTCGGCGTAGACCGTCTCGGCGGGCCGGGCGATCTCAATGGTTTCATCAACACTTGCCATGATCATCCTCCATCCGCTGAGGAACGGCGCCACGTGCGCCGCTTTCGTCAGCAGCCACCTGCCTTAACGCTACAGAACGGCCGATAGCACGGCAACGAATTGCCACGTTTGCTGATCATTCAAAGCCGATGCCTGCGGGCGAACCCGCCTTTCTCTGGCGCAGGCGGGCCGATGACCGGCATTAGGTAGTCTGTGTGGTAAACCACTGCGTTGATGTTGAGGGGGGCGGTATGCCGCGCTGTTTTCCGGAACAGCCTGAGTTCGGCCGGGACAGGCATGCCGAGCGGGAGGTCTGGGACGCACTGGTGCGTACGCTGCCGCCGTCCGCTTCGTTGCTGCATTCGGTCAACCTCATCGAAAACGGCGCGGAGCGGGAAATCGATCTGCTGGTCATCTGGCCCGGTGTCGGAATCGCAGCCATCGAAGTCAAGGGCGGCCACGTCAGCTACGACGCGGGGCAGTGGCACCAGGCCAGCAACGGCCAGCAGCACCGGATCAAAGACCCGCTGATCCAGGTCCAGGACGGCCGGCACATGCTCCAGCGCTATCTCGGCGCCCAACTGGGGCTCGGCCGGCAGGTCCGCTTCGCTCATCTGCTGGCCTTTCCCTACACTTCGGTCCCGCGGCACTGGGACATTCCCGGCCTGCGGCGGGCCATGGTCATCGGCAGCCAGGACCTGAAGTACCCGGACGATGCGGTCCGGGAGGCGATCAACTTCTGCGGCGACGGCGACGGCGACACCGCTCCGGACGTCGCCGACCGCATCCTGGCGCAGCTGACGCGACCGCTGCAGGGCAACGGTGCCCTCTCCGCCGCAGCAGAGCATGAAGGCCGCGCCGACCAAATGACCCGTGACCAGGCCGCCATCCTTGACGTCCTGAAAAACCAGCAGCGCGCGCGGATCATCGGCGGAGCCGGAACGGGCAAGACGTGGCTGGCGTTGGAGCAGGCCCGGAGGCTGGCCCGCAGCGGACAACGGGTGGCGCTGCTCTGCTACAGCCGGGGCCTTGCCCGTTATTTCGAGACGGAAACCGCCGGCTGGAAACCGGCCGAGCGCCCCGCCCACGTGGGCATGTTCCACGACCTGCCGGTGCGCTGGGGCGCGCACCATCCACTGGATCCCAGGCTGCTGACCAACCAGTACTACGAGCACTACCTGCCCCGCACGCTCAAACGCCTGGCCAAGCTCCAACCGGACCGGGAACTCTTCGACGCCGTCGTGGTTGATGAAGGCCAGGACTTCGGTGCGCTCTGGTGGGAGTCAGTCCTGGTCTGCCTGAAGGATCCCGATGCCGGCGGGCTGTATGTTTTCATGGACGACGACCAGCGGATCTTCGGGCGCGAAGGCCGGCCGCCGATCGAGGCGCCGCCCTTCGTGCTGAACGAGAACCTGCGCAATACCAAGCAGATCGCCGCACTGTCCGGCGCGCTGTCCACCGAACTGGCAATCCCCCGGGGCCTCTCCGGGCCCCGGATCCGGATGGTGGAGGCGTCGGCCGACGCCGTCATTGAACGGGCCGATGATGCCGTCAACCAGTTGATTGAGCGGGAAGGCTGGGCACCGCAGCAGGTTGCCCTGCTGACTACCAAGCGAAAGCACCCGGTACAGCAGCAGGACGTGGACGCGCTCGGCTGGCGGGGATATTGGGACGCCTTCTTCGACGACAGCGACGTGTTCTACGGGAACGTGCTGGGCTTCAAAGGACTGGAACGCTCCGTGGTGGTGCTGGCCGTCAACGGGTTCGCGGACCCTGAGCGGGCCCGCGAGATGCTCTACGTGGGCGCCTCCCGGGCACGCAGCCTGCTGGTGATCGTCGGCGAGCGTTCCGTCCTGGCCAGCATCGGCGGTCCCGCCGTGATCAAGCGGCTCACCCAGACCGAGGCGTGGCGTCCCGAGCCTTAGCGGCGTGCGGCCACAGGCCATTGACTTTAGGACCGGTTCGGAGGATTCTAAAAATACTTATTCGGTTTTTAGAATTTACCGGAGGTTCCGATGGCTACCACCACTCCAACGCTGCAGCGGGTGCGGACCGAGCCCGCCTACGGCGCCTTCTGGATGCTCAGGCTGGGGTTCACCGTCCTGCCAATCCTGATGGGGTTGGACAAGTTCTTCAATCTGCTCACCGACTGGGAACAGTACCTGGCACCCTGGCTTGTCAATCTGCTCCCCTTCAGTGCCCATACGGCCATGCTGATCGTCGGCGTCGTCGAGATCGCCGCCGGCATCTTGGTCTGGATCAAGCCCCGCTACGCCGCCTACGTGGTGGCCCTCTGGCTGGCGGGCATCATCATCAACCTGCTGACACTGTCAGGGTTCTACGACGTGGCGCTGCGCGACTTCGGCCTGATGCTGGCCGCACTGACCCTGGCCCGACTCGCGACCCAGTACGACCCAGCCTGGCACCGCACCACCCACTGACCGATTCCGAATCCTGCCGAAAGGTTCCTGGCCGGTTCCAGCCACCGTCCAGCCCGCGCCCGCCTTTAATGCCCGGTGAAGGCGGGCGCCACCTTGTCGAGGAAGGCCTCCCGGCCGATCCGTGAATCCTCCGTGGTGAAGGCCTTCCCGAAGGCCTGGCGCTCCACTAGAAGTCCATCGTCGGTGGGCAGGCCGAGCGCCGCATCGACCGTCCGCTTGGCGTTCGCGACGGCGGCCGGGGATTTCGCGGAAATTTCCCGGCAGGTGGCTGCCGCAGCATCCAGCATGTCGTCCTTGGTGGCGAAGACCGCGTTGGCCAGGCCGATCCGCAGCGCTTCTGCGGCGCCGATGCTGCGGCCGGTGTAGATCAGCTCCTTGGCCAAACCGGGGCCGATCCGCTGCGGGAGCCGTACGGTGCCGCCGAAGCCTGGAATGAGGCCCAGGCCGACTTCCGGCAGACCGAACTTCGCGTTCTCCGTGGCGTAGATGAAGTCGCAGGCCAGTGCCAGTTCAAGGCCACCGCCCAGCGCGAACCCGTTGACGCAGGCGATCACGGGGAGGTCCAAGGTCTCAAGCAAGCGGGTGAGGTCCTGCATGGCCGCACTGTGTGCCTCCGCTTCGTCGGGCCCCATCGACGCCAGTTCGCGGATGTCGGCGCCGGCCGCGAACGCCTTTTCGCCGGCGCCGGTGATCAGGATGCTGCGGACTTCCTGCCCTTCAGGCGACCGGATGTCGGCGACGAACTGCGCGAGGTCTGCCACCACTTGGGTGTTCAGCGAGTTGAGCGAGCCGGGGCGGTTGATGACAAGCGTGGCCAATTCGCCCAGGCATTCCAGCTGGATGGTTTCGTAGGTCTTCTCCACAGCCCCACTATGCCACGTCGGCCGGCACGGAAACCCGATCCGCCTCACCCCTGCAACAGGGTGACCGCCTCTGCGACCTGCTGCCTTCCGCCCGCCACCGACCAGCGGTAGCCATCCACCTCGACGACGGCGGTGGTCCCGCCGGCCGCTTCCACCAGGGCCCTGCCCGGCAGCCAGTCCCAGTCCGGCAGCCCCTGCTGGTACCAGACCCCGAAGAGCCCGGCGGAGGTGGCCGCCAGCTCGCAGGACGCGGACCCCCAGGAACGGTAGGTGGCCGAACCCAGCAACGTGCGCAGGTAGGGCTCGCCCGCGGCCTCTTCCCGCAGGTAGGTATGGTGCAGGTACGCCGCTGCGCAACTGGCCGCCAGCGGGGCGCTGGTGATTTCACCCACCCGCAGGCCGTTGCGGGCCGTGGGCAGGTCCCGGCCGCCGAGCCACAACACGTCCTCGGCGGGATGGTAGACCGCCCCCAACCGGGAGCCGACGTCGTCGGTCAGCGCCAGCGCCGAACACCAATAGTGGCCGCCGGTGAAGAAGTTGTAGGTCCCGTCCACCGGGTCGATCACCCAGGTCCGGCCCGACGTTCCCTGGTGGCTGGAGCCTTCCTCGCCCAGAATCGAGTCGTCCGGCCGCAGCTCCCGCAGCGTGTCCACCACCAGTGTCTCCGCGGCATGGTCGGCAGCGGTGACGACGTCGGAGATGCTGGTCTTCTCCTCGAAGGTGGTCACCCCCGACCGCATTCCATTGGCCAGGGTTCCGGCGGCGCGCACCAGCCAGGCCGCAAGGTCGGTATCGTCCAGATGGTCAGGGCTGCTCACGGTCATAGCTGAAGCCTAGCCAACGCCACCGTGAAGCCGGCGTGCAGCGGACCGCCGCTACCGGCGACCGCGCCGCGGCCCGCGCCCCTTGGGCGTGCGTCCGCCGCCGGGCTTGCCCTTGCCGGACTGCTTGCCAGCTGCCGGGCCGGAACCGCCCTGCCGCCTCGCGCCGGAGCCCTTGCCCGCGTTGGCGCCCTTCCCTGCACCGGAGGCTCCGCCGTCGTGCTGCGCTGTGTTTTTGGAGGTTTTGGAGGTTTTGCGGCCCTTGGTTTTCTCCTGCTGTTCCTGCACCGATGGCTGGCGCGAACTGCGGGCCGTGCGTCCCCGGACAATTCCGATGAATTCCTCGATGGCCGCGTCCGTCCGGTCCGCCAGCCAGGCAAGGCCGATCTGCGTCTCGGGCTGGTCCGTCACCGTCCGGTACACCACATCCTTGCGGTTGTAGAGCCGCGCCACGGACATGGGCAGGATCATCAGTCCCGCTCCGGAGGCCACTACCTCGATGCCGGTCTTGGCCCCGCCCATCTCCGCCGGGTCCAGGAAGTTCTCTGCCGCGATCTCCTGGTACGGCACCTCGTCGTCGTACAGGGCAATCTCATGTTCCTTCGGCGCAACCACCACCGGCAGTTCGGTATACAGCGGGATGACGTTCAGGCCCTCGCGGTCCACCGGCAACCGCACAAAGCTCAGGTCCGCCCGGCCATCGCGCAGGATGGCGGTTTGTTCGTCCTGCCCGCACTGGAAAGCGGCCAGCGGAACGTCCGGCAGCCGCTCCGCCCAGCGGCGCGTCCACTTCCCCGGCGTCACGCCCGGAACGTAGCCAACGGTCAACCCGGCCGGCGGGGGCGGTGTTTTCGGCTCGTGGTCTGCTTGCTGCACTTCATCACCGTAGCGCAGGGCGGATAGGCTGGGCCCATGAGCGCGAAAACGTCCCAGTCCATGAAAGCGGCTACGGCCGCCAAGAAACTGGGCATTTACCTGCCCGCTGCCCCGCAGGAATTCCAGGACAGCCTGATTTCGCGCGAAGAGTTCAACAAACTCCAGACGGATCCGCCCCAGTGGCTGGCCGACCTGCGCCGCAACGGCCCGCATCCGCGGCCCGAGGTAGCGCGCAAGCTCAACGTCTCCATTTCCGGCCTGGCCCGCGGCGGCATCACCGAAGCGCTGACGACGGCGGAGATCACCGCGCTGCTGCAGAATCCACCGCAATGGCTGGTGGCCGAGCGCGCCTCCTTCGCCGCGGTGCGCGCGGAAGAGCAGCGTGTGAAGGAAGCGGGCAAGAAGGCCTGACCCGCCTCCAGGCGGAGGAAAGCGCTCCGGGCGCCCCGGAACGGGGGTTAACCCCCGTGAGGTTCGGGGGCCCGCCTGCTTCTGACGGACGCGGTGAGGTAGCAAGCTGTACTCATGACGAACATTGCGGCGCCGAATGCCGCCCTCCATCTGCCGGAACCTGCCGGCTCCCGCCGGGCCGATGGCACCGCACCGTACCGGTTCCTGACCGGCTTCTTCCAGCGCCAAACCTGGCGCGAATTCCTCTACCACTTCGCGGCGCTGCTGCTGGCGCCGTTCGGCTTCACCTACGCGGTGGCCACCGTCTCGCTCGGGGCGTCGCTGGCCGTGACGGTCGTCGGACTGGTGGTGGCTGCGGCGCTGATAGCTGCGGCCCGCTACTGGGGAACAGTGCAGCGGTCGCTGGCGGCGGCCCTGCTGAATCAGCACGTGGCGGAGCCGGCACCGTTCCGGCCGAAACGCGGCTTCTTCGGTTTCCTCCGCAGCGGCCTGGCCGATTCGACCGGCTGGCGGGCCATCGCCCATCAAGTGGTGTCTTTTGTGATCTCGGTGACCGCGTTTTGCGTGAGCATCACCTTCTTCGCCACCGGCCTCGGAGCACTGACGCACTGGATCTGGTATCGCTACCTGCCGCTGCAGCAGGCCGCGGACGGCAGCTGGCACCAGGGCGCACAGCTGGGCTGGGACTACTACATCGACACTCCGCCCCGGCAGCTGTTGTTCGCGGCCATCGGCGCCGTCTTCCTCTGGCTGCTGTGGCCCGCGCTGAACCACGGTTTCGCCCGGCTGCAGGCCGTCTTGGCGGCCGGCTTGCTGGGTCCCACCGCGGCGAGCCTGCGGCTGCGGGATGTGGAGCACTCGCGCAACCGCACGGTCGAAGACGCCGATGCCCGACTGCGGCGGATCGAACGCGACCTGCATGATGGCACCCAGGCGCAGTTGGTCGCCATTGCCATGAAGCTGGGCGACGCACGGGACCGGCTGAACGGCCAGGACACCGCGCCGGAAGTGGCGCACCTGCTGGAGAGCGCACATGGCACCGCCAAGGACGCCTTGGTGGACCTGCGCGATCTGGCCCGCGGCATCCATCCGCCCGTCCTCAACGACGGACTGGCCCCGGCCCTCGAAACCCTGGCAGCACAGTCGCCGGTGCGGACAACGCTGGTGCTCAACCTCGGCGCACGCCCTGCACCCGCGGTGGAAGCCACCGCGTACTTCTGCGCGATGGAATTGGTGACCAATGCGGTCAAGCATGCCCGGGCCGAACAGATCCGGATCAGCGTGCGCACTGCCGGCCACCGCCTGCTGCTGCAGGTGGACGACGACGGGCGCGGCGGCGCGGCACTCTCCCCGCCGACGTCCAGCGGCCACCGCTCGGGCCTGGCCGGGCTGGCCGAGCGGGTTGCCGCCGTGGATGGCACACTGCACATCGAATCACCCGGCGGCGGACCCACCAGCGTGATGATCGATCTGCCGTTGGATCCGGAGCGTCCGTGAAGATCGCGATCGCCGAAGACTCGGCCATTCTGCGGGCCGGCCTGGCCGAGCTGCTGGCCGGCCGCGGACACCACGTCACCGCCGCGGTGAACGACGCCGCCGCGCTGCTGCAGGCAGTAGCGGCCGAGGCACCGGACGTGGCCATTGTGGACATCCGGATGCCTCCGACGCACACCGACGAAGGCATCCGCGCCGCACTGGAGCTTCGCCAGACGCATCCGGACGTGGGCGTCCTGGTTTTCTCGCAATACGTAGAGACCCGGTATGCCGCCCGGCTGTTCGCCGACCACCCGGCTGGCGTGGGCTACCTGCTTAAGGACCGGGTAGCCGAAGTGTCCTCGTTTCTGGACTCGCTGGAACGGATCCGGCGCGGGGAAACCGTGCTGGATCCGGAGGTGGTTGGCCAGCTGATGCGGTCCTCCGGCCAACAGCGCGGGCTGGACACTCTCACACCGCGCGAAGGGCAGGTGCTGGAGCTGATGGCGGAGGGCCGAACCAACGTGGCCATCGCCGAACGGCTCTTTTTGTCCGCCGGCGCCGTGGAGAAGAACATCACGGCCATCTTCGGCAAGCTGGGGCTGGCGGCGGCGCCCGGGGACCATCGCCGGGTGCTGGCGGTGCTCAAGTACCTGCAGGCGTAGGTGAACCGGCCGCGGCGTCAGTCCTGGTGCAGCTGGATCAGGTTGCCGAAGCCGTCGTCGAAGACGGCGGCCAAGGTGCCGGAGGGGTCCGGGGCCGGCGGGCCAGTGAACCGGACACCGGCAGCGGAAAGCCGCTCATACTCGGCCTGAACATCCGGCGAGCCGAAAACGATCGCGGCCATCCCGGCGTCGTACACCCCTTGCCGATAGGCGGAGCCGATCGGATTATCGCTGGGTTCGAGCAGCAGCCCGGCCCCTTCGCCCGGATCGGCCGACTGAACGATGAACAGGGAGAATTCGGGCATGGCCATAAGCTCCCGGAAGCCGAGCATCTCGGTGTAGAAGGTGAAAGCGGCTGCCGGATCCGTGACGTGGATACTGGTCATCTTGATGCGCATGGCTGGCACCCTAGCCGTTGCTTCTCGGCAAGAGAAGCGCGCCGGCGGCCAGCACCGCGGCACGGCCACGAAGTCCGGGCGTTAACGGCAAGAGCCCCGATCCGAAGACCGGGGCTCTTGCTCTGCGTGCGCGAGGGGGGATTTGAACCCCCACGCCCTTTCGGACACTGGCACCTGAAGCCAGCGCGTCTGCCGTTCCGCCACTCGCGCGCATCTTGCGTGTTCCGTCGGGTGGAACCGTTTTCCCGGTTCGCATTCCTCAAGAACAGCGAGATCAATAGTAGCGTGAAACAGGCCCAAATTCCCAATCGGGGGATCCAGCCCCCTGATTGCCGCACGGAGACAGGGATCGGAGCGCCCGAAGCACCGCGGACACCCCGCCGTCGCCGCGAGTTCCCCGAGTGAGCTTCACCACGTTGCGGCGCCGCCGCGCCCTCGGCAATCGTTATTGAATGGGGCCTTTTGGGACACGCCCAAGTAGTATCGAATGGGAGAATCGCCAGACCGGTGTGCGCTGTCGGCTTCTTCAGAGGCAGGCACGCACGACGACAACAGGGAGGAGGCGGCCCGATGGGAATTCTGGACAGCATGGAACGCGGCATCGAAAAGATGGTCCGTGGCGCCTTCTCCGTGGGCGGCAAAGGCCAGGTGCAGCCGGTGGAGATCGCCAGCCGCCTGCGCCGCGAGCTGGACAATGGTTCCATCACCTTGGCCCAGGGCCGCACCTTGGCACCCAACGTCTTCGAGGTCCGGCTGGGCGATTCCGACTACGCCATGGCTGAACAATGGGGGGCAACGCTGGCCGAAGAACTGTGCGACGTGGTGATCCGCCACGTCAATAGCCAGAAGTACACGCTGCAGGGCCCGGTCCGCGTTTCCTTCGCCAAGGACGCCGCTCTCAAGGGCGGCGACTTCGAGGTCCAGGCCACCGTGGTGAAGTCCGACGGCCAGCAGCAGCGCCCGGCACCACGCAGCACGCCCGCGGCCCCGTCGCGCCAGCCCACCCAATTGCAGGCCGTGCTCGAAATCAACGGCCAGCGCTACTCGCTCAACGCACCCTCGATCGTGCTGGGACGTTCCTCCGAGGCGGACATCATGGTCGATGACACCGGAGTCTCGCGGCGCCATCTGGAGATCCGCACCGCGGGCGGCTCCGCCGTGGCCGTGGACCTGGGCTCCACCAACGGCAGCTACGTCAACGGCCAAAAGATCATTGGCCAGACCGATCTCACCGACGGATCCGTGATCACCATGGGCCGCACCCGCATTACCTTCCGCCTGCTGCCGACACGGGGCGGCGGGGCCTAATGGGGGAGCTTGTTGTCACCGCACTGCGGTTCGGTTTCCTGATCCTGCTCTGGATCATGATCATCAGCATCGTCTCGGCCCTGCGGCGCGACCTGCAGATCGGCAAGCGCAACCGGACCGGCAGTCCCACCGCGCGGGAAGTGCGTAAGAACCCCGATCTGGCTGAGGCAGCCCCGGCACCGCGGGCGGCACCGCGCCGACTGGTGGTCACCGAAGGCCCGCTGGCCGGACACTCGCTGGAACTTGCCGCCAGCCCGATCCTGCTGGGGCGTGCCCAGGAAGCCACGCTGGTGCTGGAGGACGATTATGCCTCCGGCCGCCACGCCCGGCTCTTCCCGCAGGGCAGCCGCTGGTTCATCGAGGACCTGGGTTCCACCAACGGCACCTATCTGGCCGAGAACCAACTGACCCGGGCCCTGCCCGTTGACCCGGGCGTTCCCATCCGGATCGGCAAGACGGTCATTGAATTGAGGCCCTGACCGTGGCTCTGGTTCTGCGCTATGCTGCGCGGTCGGACGTGGGCATGACGCGGTCCAAGAACGACGACTCCGCCTACGCTGGCCGTTTTCTTGCCGTGGTCGCCGACGGCATGGGCGGCCACGCCGGCGGCGACGTCGCCTCTGCCTCCACCGTGCTGGACCTGGTCCACCTGGACCGCGCGGGTCACCAGGATCCGGCCACGGTGCTGGCCGACGAGATCCAGACCGCCAATTCCATCCTCTCCGAACTGGTGCAGACCAACCCCAAGCTGGCCGGCATGGGCACCACGGTGACCGCCCTGCTGCTGCACGACGACAAGCTTGAGTTCGCCCACATCGGCGATTCCCGTGCCTACCGGCTGAAGAACGGCATCTTCGAGCAGGTCAGCGTAGACCACACCTTTGTGCAGCGGCTGATCGACGAGGGCCGGCTCCGCCCGGAAGAAGCCGAAATCCATCCGCACCGCAACGTGCTCATGCGCGTCCTGGGCGACGTCGATGCCAGCCCGGAACTTGACCTGGCCAGCCACAGCGCCGAACCGGGGGAGAAGTGGCTGCTCTGCTCCGACGGGCTCAACGCCGTTGTACCGGACCGGGTGGTGGAGTCGGTGGTGCGCAACGCCGCCACGCTGCAGGACGCGGTGGACCAACTGGTGGACCTCACGCTCGATGGCGGCTCCCCGGACAACGTGACCATCGTGATGATCGAAGTCGCCGAGGCGCCGTCCGAAGCAGCTGACACCGCATCGCTGAACCTGGCGGCGGAACGTCCGCTGGAGCCAGCGGCAGCCGACGACGGCGGCGCCCCACCTGCCGCCACTGCGCCGGCGGCCGCTGCGGGCATCTCAACGGACGCCACCGCGACAGACGCGCCCGGCGCCGAGACACCCGCTGAACCCCATGAGGCAATTCGCGCCGACGCCATCCGGCGCGAACTCGGGACACGCCCGCATGTGCTGGTGGGGGCCGCGGCGCTGGCCACGGAAACCGGACAGATCCCGATCGTCACAGCCCACTCCAACAAGCGACGCGCCGCGGCGCTGTTGACCCACAAGGCTCCGGAGGAACCGGAGGCGTCCGAGGTGGAGGCCGCCGCACCGCTCCGCAAGCCGTGGCTGATCCCGGCATTCCTCACCGTGATGTCACTGCTGCTGGTGGCCGTACTGTGGTTCGGCTACCTGTGGACCCAAACGCAGTATTTCGTGGGCGCGTCCGACGGCCGGGTGGCCATCTTCAACGGCGTCTCGCAGAACTTCGGTCCGATCGACCTGTCACATGTGGACACCGTCTACAACATCCCGCTGGAGAGCCTGCCGGTCTATCAGCAGCAGCGGCTGAATTCGAGCATCTCAGCCAGGGACCTGGTCCACGCCGAACAAATCGTGGAGCAATTGCGGATCAGCAGCCAGCGGAACTGCCCCGAACCAGGGCCCAGCCCCAGTGCCCTGCCGACGGACCGGCCCAGCGGCTCGGCCACGCCGAGCCCGGCTGCCAGCCCGGAAGCCGCCCTGCCGCCGGAATGCGTAGGTGGATAAGCCATGAGTAACATCCAGACGGCGCCCCGATCGCGGCGCAACACCGAACTGCTTCTGCTGCTGCTGGCCCTGGTGGTCGGCATCGGCGCCAACATGCTGGTCGGACTCGACCAGGACCGCGCCTTCGACAGCGATTTCTTCACCCAGGGCATCACCCTGATTGTGCTCGTCCTTGTGGTCCACGTAGTGCTGCGCCTGCGCGCCAAATATGCTGATCCGGTAATACTTCCGATCGTGACCGCTTTGAACGGCATCGGATTGGCGATGATCCACCGGTTGGACATCGCCACCGGCGACTCCGCGGCCACCCGCCAGCTGTTCTGGACCGGCATCGCCATCGGCGTCGTCGTCGCCGTCATTTGGCTCTTGCGCGACCACCGCGTGCTGCGCCGCTTCACCTATCTTTCGCTGATTGCCAGTGCCGCTCTGCTGATTTTTCCGCTCTTGCCGTTCGTCGGCATGGAGGTCAACGGCGCCCGGATCTGGGTCAACCTGGGGTTCGCCACCTTCCAGCCTGGCGAAATCGCCAAGATCACCCTCGCTATATTCTTTGCCGGCTATCTATCTACCAACCGGGATCTCATCCTGCTCGCCGGCAGGAAGATCGGCCCGCTCCAGCTGCCCCGCTGGCAGGACATGGGGCCCATGCTTGCGGCCTGGCTGGTGAGCATCGGCGTGCTGGTCTTCCAGCGCGACCTCGGCTCCTCGATCCTGTTTTTCGGCCTGTTCATGGCGATGATCTACGTGGCCACCAGCCGGGTCAGTTGGGTCATCATCGGCCTGCTCATGATCGCCGTGGGCGGCTTTGTGGCGTTCCAGCTCTTCCCGCATGTCACGAACCGCATCAATGGGTGGATCAAGGCCTTCGATCCGGAGGTCTACAACGCGATTGGCGGCAGCCACCAGATTGTCCAGGGCCTGTTCGGACTGGCCAGCGGCGCGCTGACCGGTACAGGCCTTGGCCAGGGCCGGCCGGATCTGGTGACGTTCGCCAACAGCGACATGATCATTGCCGCGCTCGGCGAAGAACTCGGGCTGATCGGCCTCTCCGCCATTGTGATGCTCTACGTGCTCTTGGTCAGCCGCGGCATCCGGGCGGCCTTGGGCAGCCGGGATGCCTTCGGCAAGCTGCTGGCTACGGGACTCTCCTTCACGCTGGCGCTGCAGTGCTTCGTGGTGATCGGCGGCGTCACCCGGCTGATCCCGCTGACCGGTCTGACCACACCCTTCCTGGCCGCGGGCGGCTCGTCGCTGCTGGCCAATTGGCTGATTGTTGCGCTGCTGCTGCTCATTTCCGACGCGGCGCGCCGCCCCACCGTGACGGGCCCGGCAACCGAGAGCCGTCCCCCGGGCGACCGGCCGCGGCGCCGCAGCAAGACCGATGAACGGAACACCGGATCCACGGAGGTGATCCAGCCATGAACCAGGCCATCCGCAACACTTGGATCGTCGCCCTCGCGATGTTCGCACTGCTCTTCGGATCGCTCACGGTGGTGCAGTTTTTCGAGGCCGAGAACCTCAACGCCAACCCCTGGAACAGCCGGACCATCTACAAGGACTTCGATAAGAACCGCGGCGCCATCCTGGTGGACGGCGATCCCATCGCCGAGTCCGTGCCGTCAGACGACGAGTTCGCCTACCAGCGGGTCTACAACGAACCCGAACTGTATGCGCCGATCACCGGTTTCTACTCACTGGTTTACGGCTCCACCCAGATGGAGTCGGCAATGAACGCCCAGCTCTCCGGGTCCGGCGACGAGTTCTTCTACGAACAGATCGTGCAGATGTTCTCCGGCGGCCAGGTTGAAGGCGCCTCGGTGGAGCTGACCTTGGACGCCGAGCTGCAGCAGCTGGCCTGGGACCTGATGCCCGAGGGCGTGAAAGGCTCGATCGTCGTGATGGAGCCGGACACCGGCAACATCCTGGCCATGGTGTCCAAACCCAGCTTCGATCCGAACGAGGTCGCCGGGCACAATACCGAAAAGGTCACGGAGAACATGGCAGGGCTGGAGGAAGTGCCCGGCCTGTCGCCGTTCATCAACGCCGCCAACGAAAGCCTGCTGGCCCCCGGATCCGTCTTCAAGCTGGTGGTAGCAGCCGCCGCGCTGGAGTCCGGTAAGTACGACGCCGACAGCGAGCTGGAGAATCCTCCGACCCTGAAACTGCCGGGCACCGACGTCGAGTTGCCGAACTACGTCAACGGCGGCTGCGC
This sequence comes from Arthrobacter sulfonylureivorans, assembly GCF_047607445.1. GTDB lineage: Bacteria > Actinomycetota > Actinomycetes > Actinomycetales > Micrococcaceae > Crystallibacter > Crystallibacter sulfonylureivorans_A. The sequence goes on along the minus strand of NZ_JBLKRT010000005.1, from coordinate 55,704 downwards.
CGCCCGGACCACCGCCGACTTCTCCTTTGCCCTGGAGCAGTCCTGCAACACGCCCTTCGCCCAAATCGCGATGGACCTGGGTGAAGACGCGATCGCAGAACAGACGGCCAAGTTCGGCTATGGCGAGTCCTACCAGATCCCCACCCACGTCACTGCCAGCCGGTTCCCCACCGGTATGAGCGATGACCTGCTCGCCCAGTCGGCCATCGGCCAGTACGACGTCCGCGTCACGCCGCTGCAGGTGGCGATGACGTCCGCCGCCATTGCCAACGACGGCGTGCTGATGAAGCCGAATCTGGTCCGCACGGTGCGTGCGCCCGACCTTCGGGTCATGGACAGCCCCAAGCCCGAGGAACTTCAGCGTTCCCTTTCCGCCGACAATGCCAAGCTGATCCAGGACTGGATGGTCAACGTAGTGGACCGCGGCATCGGCGGGCGGGCGGCCATCCCGGGCGTGGAAGTGGCCGGCAAGACCGGCACGGCGGAACTGATGGCCGGCGAAGAAGGCAACAACTCCTGGTTCACCGGGTTCGCGCCGGCAGACGACCCCCAAGCTGTCGTATCAGTGGTCTTCGAAGACGTCGATGTGGCGACCGGTTCTTCTCTCGCAAGTTCAAGTGCTAAGCAACTCCTAGAGGCGGTGTTAAATAAGTGAGACCTACCTCGGGTATCACATTAGGCGGCAGGTACCAGCTCACTGAACGTATCGCCATCGGCGGCATGGGTGAGGTCTGGAAGGCGCAGGACCAGGTCCTGGGCCGCATCGTCGCCATCAAAATCCTCAAGGAGGAGTACACCGGCGATCCGGGCTTCCTCAACCGCTTCCGCGCCGAGGCCCGGCACACGGCGCTGCTGAACCACATCGGCATTGCCAACGTTTTCGATTACGGCGAAGAAGCTGGCTCCGCCTACTTGGTGATGGAACTGGTCCCCGGCCATCCGCTCTCGGCCATCATCGAGCGCGAGCGGGTGCTGTCCCCGGACCGGACACTCTCGATCATCACCCAGACCGCCAAGGCGCTGGCCGTCGCCCACGCACAGGGACTGGTACACCGCGACGTCAAGCCCGGCAACCTGCTGATCACCCCCGAGGGACGGGTGAAGATCACCGACTTCGGCATTGCCCGGCTGGCAGACCAGGTCCCGCTGACGGCTACCGGACAGGTCATGGGCACCGCCCAGTACCTGGCCCCTGAACAGGCAACGGGACAGACCGCCACCGGACAGAGCGATATCTATTCGCTGGGTGTGATCGGTTACGAGTGCCTCTCCGGTTCCCGGCCCTTCTCCGGCGAGTCGCAGATCGCCATCGCCCTGGCCCAGGTCAACGACACCCCTCCGCCGCTGCCGGAGTCTCTTCCGCGTCCCATCCGGGCCTTGCTGATGTCAATGCTGGCCAAGGACCCGGCCGACCGTCCCGCCACCGCCGAGAAGCTCGCCGAGGCAGCCGACGCCATCCGCGCCGGTGACATCCGCGCCGCTGAAGCCGCGGTTCCCGGCATGCTGCTGTTCGAGGGCGACGACAGCACCGGAGTGATGACTGCCCCGGTGCCCACCACCGGAACGGCTCCTACCCGCGCTGTCAGCGCCGGAACCTCCCAACTGCCCGCCGTGGCCGGGGCCGGAGCCGGCGCGGCAGGTCTTGGCGCCGAACGAAACTGGACCGACGAGGATCTGGACAGCGACGAACCCCAGGAGGCTCCGCGCCGGCAACAGAAGAAGCGCAGCCCGTGGACCTGGCCGCTGATCGGTTTGATCCTGCTGGTCCTCTTCGCCGTGGCCGGAGCGATCCTGCTTCCCATGTTGACGCCCACCGGCGGAACCGAGTCGTCCACGTCCGCCACCAGTTCGGCAACGCGGTCGACGGCGAAGACTACTTCCGCTACGCCCAGAGAGACGCAGAGCGCGGAGCCAAGCACCACGCAGGCGGTGGAGACCAACCAAATCTCAGCCAATGCGTTCTTGGGCCGGCAGTTCAGCCAGGTCCGCTCCGAGCTCGAAAACATGGGGTACCAGGTAGTCCCGGACCCAGTGGAGAGCAACGAATCCGAAAACACCGTCATCGATATCTCGCCGACCGGCCCCGTGGAAGTCGGCAAAGCGATCACGGTCACCTATTCCACCGGTCCCGGGACCGTGACCATTCCCAATGGGCTGGCCGGTCAGTCCGAGCAGCAGGTGCGTGAGGCCTTGATCGGCCTTGGCCTGGTCCCGCAGTCAGCCGGGGAGGAACCCAGCGATCAGCCCGCCGGGACCGTCCTCAGCCTGTCTCCCTCCAGCGGCGACGTGCCGGCAGGATCCACTGTCAGCTACGTGGTTTCCAGCGGGCCCGAGGAACAAGAAACCCCCGAACCGACCCAGACCGAGACCCCGGCGGCAAAGGCTCCGCCGACGAAGGGCACTGATCAGGACGGCAAGCCGTGATCGGATCCCGGTCGGTTTGATGGAAGGAAGACAACCAGTGGACTCGCCACGCATTCTGGCTGGCCGCTACGAGGTTGGCGAACTCATCGGACGCGGCGGCATGGCCGACGTGCTGTTAGGCCGCGACATCCGTTTGGGCCGCTCTGTGGCGATCAAGCAACTGCGCGCCGATCTTGCCCGCGACCCGATGTTGCAGTCCCGCTTCCGGCGAGAAGCCCAGGCCGTAGCCGGGCTGAACCACCCGGCGATTGTTGCCGTCTACGACACCGGCGACATGGACTTGCCCGGGGGAGCGGCGCACGACGTCAAGGTCCCCTTCATCGTGATGGAGTACGTCCAAGGCAGGACGCTGCGCGAGTTCATCAAGGGCCACGAGCTGGGCATCGACGACTCCATCGGCCACACCCTGGGCATTCTGGCTGCGCTCGAGTACAGCCACCGCTCGGGCATTGTGCACCGCGATATCAAGCCGGCCAATGTCATGGTCACGCCGGACGGAAGCGTCAAGGTGATGGACTTCGGCATCGCGCGTGCGCTGGCCGATTCGGCGGCGACAATGACGCAGACCCAAGCGGTCCTGGGGACCGCCCAGTATCTGTCCCCCGAGCAGGCCCGTGGCGAAACCGTCGACGCCCGGAGCGATCTGTATTCGGCTGGCTGCCTGCTCTACGAAATGCTGGCCGGCCGGCCGCCGTTTATCGGCGACAGCCCGGTCTCGGTGGCCTACCAGCACGTCCGCGAACTGCCCGAACCAGCCAGCCGCTTCAACCCGGCGGTGACCCCGGCGCTGGATTCCGTGCTGGAACATGCCCTCCAAAAGGACAAAGCCGACCGATTCCAAACGGCCGCAGCATTTGCCGAAGCGCTGCGTGCGGCGTCAAACGGCGAACTGCACGCGCCGGCCGCTCCTGCCACGGAAGCGTTTCCGGTGCAGGCCGCCGCCACGGAACTGATCACACAGCAGGCGCAGGCAGTGTCTGAGCAGACCTCTGCGCTGCCCGCCATGGATGATGACGCAGCCGAGGAAGACGCCGGGCACCACACGGCCGCCTACGACCGTGAGCAGATGCCCACTGCACTGGCTGTAGGCAGCGAACACGACATCGAACCCGAACGCCGGGCAAGGCGCCGGGCCTGGACCGTGACGCTGGTGATCGCTCTCCTGCTGGTACTGCTGGGCGGCGGCTACTACCTGTACAACGTGCTGGTGCAGAACGCCGCCCCGGACACCGTTGCCGTTCCTGCGGTTGCAGAACTGGACCAGAATGAGGCCACCAATGCCATCTGGGAGGCCGGGCTCAGGCCCCGCGTGGAACAGGAGTTCAGCGACGAGGTCGAGGAAGACATGGTGACCCGCACCGACCCCGGAGTCGGCGAGCAGGTGGAACCGGGCAGCCAGGTGACGGTCTACATCTCCCAAGGCCGTGAATTTGCCACCATCCCGGACAATCTGGCCGGCCGCACGGAAGCCGAAGTCCGCGACAAGCTCCGGCAACTGGGCTTGACGCCCGGGGACAGCTCGCCGGCAAACAGTGCCACGCTTCCGCGCGGCAACGTGGTCACCACGGAACCCGCTCCGGGCAAGAAGGTGAAGCAAGGTTCCACCGTGGACCTGATCGTTTCGAACGGATTGGTCAGCGTTCCCAACATGGTGGACGAAACCGTCGAGGACGCCGGAGCCATGCTCGATGATGCCGCGGTTGCCCTGCCCTACCGGGTGGAAGAGGTCGAGAACGAAGTCGTCAAGGCGGGCACCGTCGTCGGACAGAGCGTCAAAGCGGGAACCAACGTCGAACAGGGAACCGAGATCGTCCTGACCGTCGCAGTTGAGCCTGCGTCGCCCGAACCGGACCCCGATGAGGAATCGGGCGAGGGCAATGACCGCGGCAACAGCGGGGACGGAAACAGCGGGGACGGCGACAATTCAGGCAATGGGAACGGCCGCGACGGCGACGGCTAACCCCTCAGGGCCGAGGTTGCCCTTCGCCCTGCCCGGCGCGTTGGCACTGCGCAACGCGTCGGGCAGGCTGTGTCAGTGGGAAATCAGCGGGCTGAGCGTGGCAGCACGTTCAGCGGTTCCCTCTGCACCCAGCGATTCCAGCCAGTTCCCCAGCATCAGGTAGCCGCCTTCGGTCAACACCGATTCGGGATGGAACTGCACGCCCCACAAGGGGGCGCTCCGGTGGGCAAGACCCATGACCACTCCGCTGTCGGTCTCCGCGGTAATTTCGAGCTCGTCCGGGATGGTGCTTCGAACGGCTGCCAGGGAATGGTAGCGGGTGGCGGTGAACGGGTTCGGCACACCTTCGAAGGCGTCCTGGTTGCGGTGGGTGACGTCGGAGGTCTTGCCGTGCATCAGTTCGGGGGCGTGGGTCACGGTGGCACCGTAGGCTTCGGCCAACGCCTGGTGGCCCAGGCAGACTCCGAACATCGGCTTTGCCTCCCGCCCGCACCAGCGGATCAGCTCAATGCAGATGCCGGCCTCCGCCGGCGTCCCGGGGCCGGGGGAGACCAAGACACCGTCGCGGGCCCCGGCCAGTTCCACCGCCTCGTCCAACGTGAGGTCGTCGTTCCGCACCACGGTTGTTTCCGCGCCCAGCTGCTGCAGGTAGGCAACCAAGGTATAGACAAAACTGTCGTAGTTGTCGATGACGAGGATGCGCGGGGAGGTGCTCATGTGACGATCGTGCCAATCGTGGAGTTGGGGGATGGAATGCTGGTGTGCCGTCAGCAAGCCCCGATCCGGAAAACGGGGGAAGCCCTGCGTCAAACGGCGGCACTCCACTATGATCTGCCCGCGGCCGGGGTCCGGGCAAATGCGCGGCGGCGAACGTCACACACATTGGCTAGACTAAACAGTTAGACGGCCCGACGGCGGCGGACCCGCGAGGAGACGCCGCCCGGTCCAATCAAGCCAACTGCCCCTGTTGCACCGGAGGATCTGTGCCCGAGTCGAAGCGCCGCAAGAGGACCGAACGGCGTCCCGAAGAATTGACTGCCAAGGGCAACGAGCCCAATGCCGCCTGGTTCAAGCCGGTTATGTTCGGCCTGATGATCTTGGGCTTGCTCTGGATCATCGTCTTCTACATCACCCAGGGAGCTTGGCCGCTGCCGGCAGCAGGTTCTTGGAACATCATGATTGGCTTCGGCATCGCCATCGCCGGGTTCCTGATGACCACCAGGTGGCGTTCGTAGCCAGTGGTGCTGGTAGATAACGGGATCTACGTCGACGGCGTACGTGCCTCCACCCCGAAGAACCTGGAGCAGACGTTTAGCGAACTACACCGCTACGGGGGCATGGCGTGGATCGGCCTCTACCGCCCCAGCGAGCCGGAACTGGCCACCGTGGCGGCCGAGTTCGATCTCCACTATCTGGCTGTGGAAGACGCCCTGCGCGGCCATCAGCGCGCCAAGCTGGAACGATACGGCGGCACCCTGTTCACCGTGCTCCGGCCCGCCCGCTACATCGACGAGACGGAGAAGGTGGAGTTCGGCGAGCTGCACACCTTCATGGGCGAGAATTTCCTGATCACCGTCAGGCATGCCGAGTCGCCGGATCTGTCGCGCGTGCGGCGCCGGATGGAAGCTGCGCCGGATCTGCTCGCGGCAGGCCCGCCGGCTGCGCTCTACGCGGTCCTCGACCAGGTCGTGGATGAGTACGAGCCGGTAGTGCTCGGCTTGGAAAACGACGTCGACGAAATCGAGGACCAGCTCTTCGGCGGCGACCCGAACGTTTCGCGACGGATCTACGAGCTGCTCCGCGAAGTCATCGAGTTCCAACGTGCCCTGCAGCCGCTGGAGGACATCATTTCCATCCTGCACCGAGGCCGGGAGGACCAAGCCCTGGACCTGGAGGTGGCCCGGGGCCTGCGCGACGTCCAGGACCACGTGATCCGGCTGAACGAGCGGGTTAATGCCTTCCGGGCTGTCCTGCAGAATGCCTTGAGCCTCAGTTCGACGCTGCAGGCCCAGAAACTCACGGAAACCAGCGTCGCCCAAAACGAGCAGGTCAAGCGCATTTCGTCATGGGCAGCGATCCTCTTCGCTCCGACCCTCGTGGCCGCGATCTATGGAATGAACTTCACCGCGATGCCCGAGCTGCGCTGGCCCTTGGGCTATCCCTTTGCGCTGCTCCTCATGGTCCTGACCGCTTTGGCGCTCTATTGGTTCTTCAGACGCAACAAGTGGCTCTGATCCGGGCGGAAACCGGGTGAAACAAAGAGTCCGCTCCCGGCTCGGGGAACGGACTCTTGTCCAGCAAGCGCTGCGGCGCACTGCAGCGCGGAACGGTCAGCCTTCGTCGACGGCGGACATCACCGCGGCCGTGACCGCCGGAGCGACCCGTGCATCCAGCGGGCTGGGAATAATGTAGTCGGCGGCAAGGTCGTCCCCGACAATCTCGGCAATGGCGGTGGCCGCTGCGACCTTCATCGCTGCCGTGATCCGGCGGGCGCCGGCATCCAGGGCGCCGCGGAAAATGCCTGGGAAGGCCAGCACGTTGTTGATCTGGTTGGGAAAGTCGCTGCGTCCGGTGGCCACGACCTTCGCGAACTTGGCTGCGGTCTCCGGATGCACTTCCGGGTCTGGGTTGGACAGCGCGAAGATGATGGCGTCGTCGGACATCTTCTCCAGGGTCTCTTCCGGGATGGTGCCGCTGGAAACGCCGATGAAAACGTCCGCGCCGTCGAGTGCCTGCGCGCTGCCGCCGGTGATGCCCCGCGGATTGGTCCGCGCGGCGTAGGCAGCCTTGATCTCGGTCAGGTCGCCGCGGCCGCTGTGGATGATGCCGCGCGAGTCCAGCAGCGTCACATCCGCGATGCCGGCAGTCAAGAGGATCTCGGCTACGGCGATGCCGGCCGCTCCCGCTCCGGAGATGACCACCTTGAGCGAGGAGAGCTCGCGGTTGACCACCTTGGCTGCGTTGGTCAGGGCGGCAAGCGCCACGACGGCGGTGCCGTGCTGGTCGTCGTGCATGACCGGCATGTCCAGGGCCTCGATCAGCCGCGCTTCCAGTTCGAAGCAGCGCGGCGCGGAAATGTCCTCCAGGTTCACGGCGCCGAAGCTCGAACGCAGCCTGACCAGGGTCTCAATGATCTCGTCGACGTCCGTGGTCTCCAGGACCAAGGGAATCGAATCCAGACCGGCGAACTGCTTGAAGAGGGCCGACTTGCCCTCCATCACGGGCAGCGATGCGGCCGCACCGATGTTGCCCAGGCCCAGGACCGCGGTGCCGTCGGAGACCACGGCCACCAAGCGCGAGGCCCACGTGTACTTCTGCGCCAGTTCAGGATCCGTGTTGATCGCTCGACTGACCTGGGCTACTCCGGGGGTGTAGGCGATGGAAAGGTCGCGCTTGCTCTCCAGCGGAGCCGTGAGGCCGATCTGCAGTTTGCCACCCTCGTGGGCGCTGAAGATTTCTTCGCTGCTGAGATCGATGCGTGCGGAGTTGCCGGTTTCGGTAGTCACGTGTGATTCCTTCTGTTGATCCTTCCCATCACGGAAGGGCGCATGGATGGCCCGGCCGGGCGCAGGCTGAGAGGAGCAGGTCCCCAGAAGGCCCAGTAGGCCGTGCAAAACGCGTGGGGCGCGGCACCTTCAATCGACTGTCAACGGGGTTCGGGACGGCCGCGCAGTCCCTGGCTGGTCGAGTCAGGGACCGGACCTTCAGATTACCCGACGGCCGGGTTGCGGGGCCCGCTTGTGTCTTTTGCCCGCCGATTGTGTCGCCTTCCACGGTAGCCCTGAACAAGCTGCACGGGCTGCAGTCTTAGTTGTCCACGTTTTCACAGTTGTAGACCGGAGTTATCCACAGGAGTGTATAACTTTGGGGATTATTCCGGCTTTCGCCCGTCGATGCGCGGATCGGCGTTATCCACGGCTGTGGAATTACATGTGTGTAAGTTTTCCCCACTGTGGATGAAGGCTGTGGATAAAAACGTTTATCCACGATTTTCGAACGCCCTTTCTCCACAGATAGGCCCACAGGGTGGGGAAAATGAGACGGCGGGCAGGCACGCATCCGAAAGGACGTGGTGCCTGCCCGCCGCTGGCGGACCGGATACTCTCAGCGATGGCCGATGCCGTAGCCGCTAGGCGAAGGCCTTCAGTGCAGTCACTGCTACCAGGACCAGGAAGATGGCTATCAGTCCGGTGAACTGCACAAGGTTGCGATTCTTGCCCCGGGGTGCGTAGGCCAGCACTACTGCAGACAGTGCGCCGACCAGCAGCCCGCCCAAATGCGCCTGCCAGGCTATGCCGGCCACGACGAACCCGAGCACGGCATTGATGCCGATCAGGATCAGCAGCGACCTCACTTCGCCGCCACGCTGCCGCTGCACGATGAACAAAGCCCCGAAGAGCCCAAAGATCGCACCGGAGGCGCCGACCACGGGAATATTGGGTGCCGAGAGCAGAAGCACGCCCACCGACCCGCCAAAGCCGGACAAGAGGTACAGCGCCAGGAACCTCAGGCGCCCCAGCAGCGGTTCCAGATGCCGGCCCAGGATCCACAAAGCGTAGAGATTGAAGGCGATGTGCAGCAGGAAGTTCGGCGAATGCAGGAAGGCGGAAGTGATCATGCGCCACGGCTCCGCGGGAACCCCGGATAGCTGTGGAAGGGTGTACAGCGGCGCGTACAGGAACTGTGCCGTGAAGCCCGGGATGACCCACTGCAGCAGGTACGCCACGGCGCAGATGCCGATCAAGGTCAGCGTCACCACCGGCCGGCCCATCGTCGCGGCTCCGCCGTAGACGGTGCGGACCTGCGGCGTGCTCCGGGAGGTTTCCCTGACGCAGTCGACGCACTGGATGCCCACCGAGGCCGTCCGCTGGCATTCCGGGCAGGCCGGACGGCCACAGCGTTGGCAGCGCACATAGGAGACGCGGTCTGGATGCCGCGGGCAGACGGGGACATCGGTCTGCGGCGGTTCGGCCGGCATTCCGTAGGACATGGAGGCGCTCCTGCAGTGACATGGTCCCCGCCCGGCGGTCCGGGCGGGGACGGTAGGCAAACTTAGAGCTGCTCTACGGTGATGTTGTTGATGACCACATCTTCCAGCGGCTTGTCACGCATGTCCGTAGCCACGGCATTGAGGGAATCGACGACGGCGCGCGAGGCTTCGTCGGTGACGTCGCCAAAGATCGTGTGCTTGCCCTGCAGCCAGGTGGTGGGGACGGTGGTGATGAAGAACTGCGATCCATTGGTGCCGCGGCCGCCCTGGATGCCTGCGTTGGCCATCGCCAGCTTGTAGGGCTCGTTGAAGTCCAGGTCCGGGTTGATCTCGTCGTCGAACTGGTAGCCCGGGCCGCCGATTCCCTGACCCAGCGGATCTCCGCCCTGGAGCATGAAGTCCTTGATGATGCGGTGGAAGATGACGCCGTCGTAGAGGGGAGCGTTGGTCTCTTCACCAGTTTGCGGGTGCTTCCAGGTGATCTCGCCGGTGGCCAGTCCCACGAAGTTCTTCACAGTCTTCGGGGCATGGTTGCCGAACAGGTTCACCACGATGTCGCCGTGGTTGGTGTGGATAGTGGCTTTAGCTGTAGCAATAGCAGTCATGGCACCATTCTTCCACGCCGTTTTGGGCCACAGCCCGCCAGCGGCCGGTTCCGCGGTGAGTGAAAATCCAGCGTATTCCTTTACCGGCATAGCCGTGCCCAAGCACAGGAAGTAGGCTGATGAGCGACCGTCACCATTTCCGGGAGGTAGTTGTGAAGAAAACCGATCGAGTAGCCCGCGAAGCAGAAGGCAACGTTTTGGTCGCCGTGGAAACAGCGAAGGACTGGGCCTCTCCCAAAGTGGAAGCCGCTTTGAACTGGGCAGTCCCGCGGATCGAAAAAGGTATTGGAACGGCAGCCAAGGATCTCTCGCACGGCGTCGCCACCGTGACACCGCGGATCCAGGGTGGACTGGACAGCTTGGCGCCGAAGATCGCCCAAGCGATGGATGAAGCGGCACCGCGGATCCAAGTCACCCTTGACCGTGCGACCCCTGCCATCACGCATGCCCGTGACAAGGTGGTCGGCGAATACATTCCGACCGTCTCCGCCCGTCTCGGCGCCACCGCGGACCAGGTCGCCAGGACTCTGGACAAGACGGCGGTGCCGGTCTCCGTCCAGGCCGCCGCGGCCAAGGCTGGGGGATCCAAACGAGCTCTGAAGAAGGCCCAAAAGGCGGCAGCCGCAAGTGCCAAAGTGGCCGCCAAGAAGCTGAACAAGGCACAAAAGTCGGCTGCCGGGAGCGCCAAGCTGGCCGCCGCCAAGGAACTGAAGAAGCAGCATAAGTCCCACGGGGGCAAGGGCTGGCTAATCGTCGGCATCCTCGCCGCAGCCGCCGTAGCCGCGGTGGCCGCCTGGCGCGCTGCCCGGCCGGTCGAGGATCCCTGGAAGACACCGGTCCAGCCCACAACTCCGGCCGCCGCCCCGGGCCCGGGACCCAGCGCCACCAAGCCAGCACCGACTGCGGCTACCGCCGAGACCACGTCGGGAACTGCTCCGACAACGGCCTCTGCCAAGCATGCTGTAGACAGCACCGGCACAGCTGCAGCTGCCGGCTCGGCCGCCCCGGGCCAATCTGCTGCAACAACCGGCGGCAAGAGCACCAGCAATGGCACCTCCCGCTCGGCGCGTTCGGCCGGCCAGAAGGCGGCCGAAGCGGCGGACAAGGCCGAAGACAAGGATTCCAAGGAGTAAGTCCTTCCGATCCGATCTAAGCGAATGGGAGCTCCCGGACGGGGGCTCCCATTCGCCGTTTCTGGCCCGGCGAGCCGCGGTCCGGACCTCCCCGCCCGCGGCGAAAAGGGCTGATAGATTCATGCCGTGAAGAGCGCCGCACCCGGGGTATCGATCATCATTCCGGCCTTCAATGAAGAGGCCGTCATCCGCCAGTGCATCTATGCTGCGCTGTGCCAGTCGGTGGCTCCGTCGGAGATCATCGTGGTGGACAACAAATCCACCGATGGGACAGCTGAACTGGTCCGCAATATGCAGGACGAGTACCCGGACGTGCCGCTCATCCTGCTCCAGCAGGATGCCGAGCAGGGCCTGATCCCCACCCGCAACTTCGGCTTCAACCACGCCACCGGGGAAATCCTGGGCAGGATCGACGCGGATTCGGTGCTGGAACCTGACTGGGTGGAGCAGGTCCAGCGCGCCTTCGCCGACCCGGAGGTGATGGCGTGCACCGGACCGGTGCTGTACTACGACATGCCGATGCGCCGCTTCGGGTTGCAGGCCGACGACCGCATGCGCCGCTTTGTGCTGAAGCTGGCCAAGAAGCAGTACCACTTCCTCTTCGGGTCCAACATGGCCCTCCGGCGCGGGGCCTGGGACATCATCAGCCAGGAAGTGTGCCGCGACGAAGAGGATCAGTTCCACGAGGACATCGATATTTCCGTCCATCTGGCCGACCATGCCCTCAGGATCCAGTACGTGCCGGAAATGATCAGCGGCATGTCCGCCCGGCGGTTGGAGGATTCGCCCAAGGACTACCGCTACTACGTCACCCGCTTTGAGCGGACGTACCGGGCCCACAAGATCCACCGCCGCGTGCTTCGGGTGCCGATGCTGATTTTCATGACCGTGTACTACCCGGCAAAGCTGCTGCGCCGGGTCCACCAGGCCCGGACCCAACTGCGCGTTCCCCGCGGCGGGCTGTAGCCGACCAGTTTTGCCGGTCAGTCCTGGGCTGGGCCTGCGGCCTCTGGGGCCGGCGCCGGTGCAACCAGCTTGGGCCGGTTCTGCGAGAGCACCACGGCCGCCAGCCCTGCCAAGATCATGCCGAGCCCAACGTAGGTCCCCCAGGGCAGGCTCTCCCCGAGGAATATGGCCGCCAGCAGCGCCGCTCCGGGGATCTCCAGCAAGATGAACATCGACACCACCAGCGGGCTCAGGACGGCCAGCAAGTGATTGAAGACCGAGTGGCCCATCAGCTGGGCGACGACGGTCACGCCGAGGATCCCGATCCAGGCCTCGGCAGGGAATCCCACCAGCGGCTGTCCGAAGGCCAGCGCCATGACCAGCAGGATCAGCGCGCACAGACCGTAGCAGATCGTGGTGTACGGTCCGGTGGAAAGCCGCCGCCTCACCCGTCCGCCGGCCATCGTGTAGATTCCGGCCATGGCCCCGCCGATCAGACCCAGCAGGTCGCCCAGGAGCGCCTCGCTGGAGAGCTGCAGGTCGAACCCGGAAATCACCAGCACCCCGACGAACGCAAGACCGACGCCGCACAAGATCAGCCGCGACGCCTTGACCCCACGCAATCTGTTGAACAGGACGATCCATGCCGACTGCAGGCAGACCAGAGCGGTGGCCGCCGCCACGGAGGTCAGCTGCAGCGCGGTGATGAAGCAGGCGAAGTGGAGCGCCAGCGCGACCGCAGCCAACGCGCTGAGGCCCAGGTCCGACGTCGTTAGTTGCCGGAACTCCCGGCGGCGGCTGACGGCGGACGGTACTCCCATCACCACGGAGCCGATCATGTTCCGCCAGAACGCGATGGCGAGGGCCGGCGCAGCAGTGGCAGCCATGATGGGACCGGAGGCGGAGATGCCGAGCACTGCCAGCGTGGCGAGGAAAATGGTCACCCTATCAGCGTAGGGGCCACGCGGGGCAATCATGGCTCCGGGCAAAGACAACGAGGCCCCGATCCGTAGATCGGGGCCTCGTTCATCCGGTGGAGGCAAGGGGACTCGAACCCCTAACCCCCTGCTTGCAAAGCAGGTGCGCTACCAATTGCGCCATGCCCCCGGAAGGGTTCGGCCGAAACTTCCGGCCGAGGCGGAGTCAGTCGACTTTATCAGTCGCCTTGCTCCATGCGGATCTCTCCGCTTCGGATTCCTGCCACTTCTTGTAAGCGAACACTCCCGCAGCCGCGGCTGCCAACAGCAGCAACTTCTTCACGGTGTCCTCCCAAAATCGGTGGGATTGGTAAATCCGTGGGCGTACCAGGACTTGAACCTGGGACCTCTTCGTTATCAGCGAAGCGCTCTAACCGCCTGAGCTATACGCCCCCTGCCCTTGCGGGCCGAGATACGACTTTACAGTACGCCGGGCCGGAACTTCAAATCGGCTCAGTCGTCCGTCAGCGTCACCCCGATACCGCCCACCAACGTGGCCGAGATGTTGTAGAGCACCGCAGACAACATGGCCAGCGCGGTCAGCAGGACCACGTTCACGACCGCGATGATGGTGGCGAAGGACGCAACCTGTCCCAGTGAAGCATAGGAACGCAGGTCGAAGCCGCCGCTCTCAGTGCCGGCGATTTCGGACAGCAGCCCGTTCACGCGGTCAAAGATGCCGGTGATGTCCAGTGTTGTCCAGAGCACGATCGAAGCCACCACGGTGACAATGCCAAGTGCAACGGAGAGCAGGAACGCCATTTTCAACACCGACCACGGGTCTACCTTGCTGACCAACAGGCGGGCGCGGCGGACCTTGGCCTTCGGTGCGGGCCGCACCAGGCCGGCGCCGCCGTTCTGGCCGGCGGGGCGCTGCCCACCGTTGGCCGGGCGCTGACCGCTGCTGGCCGGCCGCTGGGTGGGTCGGGCGGGGGTGCCGCCGCGAGTAGTACCAGCCCGAGGCGCGTTAGCCGGCTGCGGGCGGGTGCCCGGCCGTGGCGTTTTAGGTGTACTCACTCGTTACCTCCGTTTTCCGGCGCCGGCGATTCGGCTGCGGACTGCGTCATGTCTGCGTCCAACGGTACTTCATCGGTGGCCCGCGGCGCAGTTTCGGCATCGGTGGCGGTGCCGGTTTCGGCGTCAATTACCGTGCCGGTTTCGGGGGCATCCGGAGCTTCCGGGGCGTCCGGATTCTCCGTCCCCTCCTCGTCGTTGCCCAGGCCCCGCTCGGAGTTCCGGGCCACGGCAATGATCCGGTCCTTCTTGTCCGGCTTGGCAAAAATGACGCCCATGGTGTCGCGCCCGCGGGCGGGAACACCGGCGACGGACGAGCGGACCACCTTGCCGCTTTCCATCACCACCAGCACCTCGTCCTCTTCCTGGACGATCAGTGCGCCGACCAGGTGCCCGCGTTCCTCTTGGTATTTGCCCACCTTGATGCCCAGGCCGCCGCGGCCCTGGACCCGGTATTCGTCGGCCAGCGTCCGCTTGGCATAGCCGCCCTCGGTGACAATGAAGACGTAGGAGTCATCGCGCACCACGCCTGCCACCAGCAGCTCGTCGTCTTCGCGGAACTTCATGCCGGTCACCCCCGAGGTGGCCCGGCCCATGGGCCGCAGCGCCTCGTCCGTGGCCGTGAAGCGCAGGGACTGGCCGCGGCGGGAGACCAGCATCATGTCGTCGGTTTCGGCGACCAGCCGTGCCGAGACGAGCTCATCGCCTTCGCGCAGGTTGATCGCGATGACACCGGCGGAACGGTTGGTGTCGTAGTCTTCCAGCCGGGTCTTCTTGATCAGGCCGCGTTTGGTGGCCAGCACCAGGTAGGGGGCCTGCTGGTAATCCTTCAGGTCCATCACCTGGGCAATGTGCTCGTCCGGCTGGAACGCCAGCAGGTTGGCTACGTGCTGGCCCTTGGCGTCGCGGCCGGCTTCGGCCAGTTCATAGGTCTTGGCCCGGTAGACCCGGCCCAGGTTGGTGAAGAACAGCAGCCAGTGGTGCGTGGTCGTGACAAAGAAGTGCTCGACGACGTCGTCCCCGCGCAGCTGCGCGCCGCGGATCCCCTTGCCGCCGCGCTGCTGGGACCGGTAGTTGTCGCTGCGGGTGCGCTTGACGTAGCCGCCGCGGGTAATGGTGACCACCATTTCCTCTTCGGGAATGAGGTCTTCCACGCTCATGTCGCCGTCGTAGCCCATCATGATCTGGGTCCGCCGGTCGTCGCCGAACTTCTCCGTGATCGCGGCCAGTTCCTCGCTGACGATGTTGCGCTGCAGTTCTTCGGAGGCCAGGATGCGGTTGAACTCTTCGATCATGCGTTCCAGTTCCGCGTGGCGGTCCTGGATCTTCTGCCGTTCCAGCGCGGCCAGGCGGCGCAGCTGCATGTCGAGAATGGCGCGGGCCTGGTTCTCGTCGATATCCAGCAACCGCATCAGGCCGTCGCGGGCCTCTTCCGTCGTGGATGAGGCGCGGATCAGCGCGATGACCTCGTCCAGGGCGTCCAGGGCCTTGAGCAGGCCGCGCAGGATGTGCGCCTCTTCCTCGGCCTTGTTCAGCCGGAAGCGGGTGCGCCGGACAATGACATCCAACTGGTGGGTGACCCAGTGCCGGATGAAAGCGTCGAGGGTCAAGGTGCGCGGTACGCCGTCAACGATGGCCAGCATATTGGCCGCGAAGTTTTCCTGCAGCGAGGTGTGCTTGTAGAGGTTGTTCAGCACCACCTTGGCCACGGCGTCGCGCTTGAGCACGATGACCAGGCGCTGGCCGGTCCGGCCCGACGTCTCGTCCCGTAGGTCGGCGATGCCGGCAACCTTGCCGTCCTTGGCCAGTTCGGCAATCTTCATGGCCAAGTTGTCCGGGTTCGCCTGGTAGGGCAGCTCGGTGACCACCAGGCAGGTACGGCCCTGGATTTCCTCTACGTTGACCACGGCGCGCATGGTGATCGATCCGCGGCCGGTGCGGTAGGCGTCTTCGATGCCCTTGTGGCCCAGGATCTGCGCGCCGGTGGGGAAGTCCGGCCCCTTGACGCGCTGGATCAGGGCCTCGAGGAGCTCTTCGCGGCTGGCGGTCGGGTTTTCCAGGTACCACTGGACGCCGGAGGCCACTTCGCGGAGGTTGTGCGGCGGGATGTTGGTGGCCATGCCGACCGCGATGCCGGAGGAACCGTTGACCAGCAGGTTCGGGAAACGCGCCGGCAGAACGGTGGGTTCCTGGTTCTTGCCGTCGTAGTTGTCCTGGAAATCGACGGTGTCTTCGTCGATGTCGCGGACCATTTCCAGCGCCAGCGGAGCCATCTTGGTTTCGGTGTACCGCGGGGCGGCTGCGCCGTCATTGCCGGGCGAGCCGAAGTTGCCCTGTCCCAGCGCCAGCGGATAGCGCATGGTCCAGTCCTGGATCAGGCGGACCAGGGCATCGTAGATGGCCATGTCGCCGTGCGGGTGGTACTGGCCCATGACCTCGCCCACCACGCGGGCGCACTTGTTGAAGGAGCGCTCCGGCCGGTAGCCGCCGTCGAACATCGCGTAGATAACGCGCCGGTGCACCGGCTTGAGGCCGTCACGGACGTCGGGCAGCGCGCGGCCCACGATGACCGCCATGGCGTAGTCCAGGTAGGACCGCTGCATTTCGGTCTGCAGGTCCACCTGCTCCACCCGGTCGGTGAGGATTTCGCCCTCGATCGGCTCCTCGCCGATGCCTTCGGGCAGGTCCGGCGTCTCTTCGTCGCTCATCGTTTATGTTCCTTTACGTGAAAGCCTGGTCGCGGTCCGGAGCCCAGGGGCCTGCCGGTGGCAGGCCCCTGGGGACGCGCTAGATATCGAGGAAGCGGACGTCCTTGGCGTTCTGCTGGATGAAGGAGCGCCGGGATTCGACGTCCTCGCCCATCAGCACCGAGAAGGTCTGGTCGGCTGCGGCAGCGTCTTCCATGGTCACCTGCAGCAGCGTGCGGCGGTCAGGGTCCATGGTGGTGTCCCACAGTTCGGTGTAGTCCATCTCGCCCAGGCCCTTGTACCGCTGGATGCCGTTTTCCTTGGGCAGTCGCTGGTTGTTCGCCAGGCCGCGGCGGACGGTTTCGTCCCGCTCACGGTCGCTGAACACATAGTCGTGCGCGTGGTTCGACCACTTGATCCGGTACAGCGGCGGCTGGGCCAAGTACACGTAGCCGTTTTCGATCAGCGGCCGCATGTAGCGGAACAACAGGGTCAGCAGCAGCGTGGTGATGTGCTGGCCGTCCACGTCGGCATCGGCCATCAGCACGATCTTGTGGTACCTGGCCTTCTCGACGTCGAAATCTTCGCCGATGCCGGCGCCGAAGGCGGTGATCATGGACTGGACTTCGGCGTTGCCCAACGCCCGGTCCAGCCTGGCCCGCTCCACATTGAGGATCTTGCCGCGCAGCGGCAGGATGGCCTGGGTTTCCGGGTTCCGGCCGCGGACAGCCGATCCACCGGCCGAGTCACCCTCCACAATGTAGATTTCCGACTTGGATGGATCCCGGGACGAGCAGTCCTTGAGCTTGCCCGGCATGCCGCCGGATTCCAGCAGCCCCTTGCGGCGGGTGGACTCGCGCGCCTTCCGCGCGGCCAGCCGGGCCTGTGACGCCTGGATCGACTTCCGGATCACGTCGCGGGCCGGGCCCGGGTTGCGTTCCAGCCAGTCGCCGAGCTCGTCGGTGACAACACGCTGCACGAAGCCCTTGGCCTCGGAGTTGCCCAGTTTGGTCTTGGTCTGGCCCTCGAACTGGGGTTCGCCCAGTTTCATCGAGACGACGGCGGTCAGCCCCTCGCGGATGTCATCGCCGGTGAGGTTGTCTTCCTTCTCCTTGATCAGGTTCTTTTCCCGCGCGTAGCGGTTGATCAAGGAGGTCATAGCGGCCCGGAAGCCTTCTTCGTGCGTGCCGCCTTCATGCGTGTTGATGGTGTTCGCATAGGTGTGGACGCTCTCCGAGTAGGAGGTGGTCCACTGCATTGCGATTTCCACCGAGAGCTTCCGCTCCGTGTCCTCGTTCTCGAAGGCGATGACCTCGGGGTGGATGACTTCCACCTTCTTGGAGGAGTTCAGGTGGGTCACGTAGTCCAACAAGCCGTTGTCGTACTTGTAAACGACCTGGCGGTGCTCGGCCGTCGTCTCGACCTCGGAACCGGCGGAGTCCAGGTCCACGTCTTCGCTGTCCGGGGCGTGGGTTTCCGGACGGCGTTCATCGGTCAGGATGATCTTCAGGCCCTTGTTCAGGAAGGCCATCTGCTGGAAACGGGCGCGCAGCGTCTCGAAGTCATACTCGGTGGACTCGAAGATTTCCGGGTCGGCCCAGAAGGTCTGCGAGGTGCCGGTTTCGGTGGTCTCTTCGCCGCGGCGCAGTTCGCCCACCGGCATGCCGCCGTTGGCGAACGACTGGTGCCAAACGTAGCCCTGGCGGCGGATTTCGGTTTCCACCCGTGCGGACAAGGCGTTGACCACGGAGATGCCGACGCCGTGCAGGCCGCCGGAAACCGCGTACCCGCCGCCGCCGAATTTGCCGCCGGCGTGCAGGATGGTCATGACCACCTGGACGGTTGGTTTGCCCTCGGTGGGATGCAGGTCTACGGGGATGCCGCGGCCGTTGTCCACCACCCGGACGCCGCCGTCGGCCAGCAGCGTCACATCGATCGTGTCGCAGTAGCCAGCCAACGCTTCATCAACGGAGTTATCGACGACTTCGTAGACCAGGTGGTGCAGACCGCGCGGACCGGTGGAACCGATGTACATGCCGGGCCGCTTGCGGACGGCTTCCAGACCTTCGAGGACAGTGATGTCGCTGGCGTCGTAATGCGTGCCGTCGTTGCCCTCTGCCATTGCGGGTTCTGCGCCGGTGTTTTCCAGCTCGTTGTCCTCTGCCACAGTTGCCGTTGACTCCTTGTGTTCCGTCCGGATGGACTCGTGTGTCGGCGCCCCTCCAGCGTGAGGACGGGCGCCGCCCAGTCAATTCTACCGTGCCGGGACGGTGAAACCTGCACGAACATGCCTCTAAGCGGCACGGAAACCGGCTTTTAACGCCGCCGCCGGGTGCCCGATGGGACGGTGTATGTCCTAAGGCCCCCGCAGCGCTCTGCATGCCGTTTACGGAGGCGCCTCCGGATGCCTTCGATCTGCAGCCGTCGGAGGCATCAAATCAGCCGTAGGTATCCCGCGGTCCGCGGCCGCTGACGGTCCGTTTTCCCTTGCGCCAGTTGGGCGCGGCGGGTGCCAGGACCTGGATTTTGGTCACGACGCCGGGGCCCAGTTTGTCGGCGAACCGCTTCAGCAAGTCGGTGGTCATCAGCCTCAGCTGAGTAGCCCAGGCGGTGGAATCGCAGCGCACCTGAACTGTCGTGTCCTCGAAGCTTTCGGGACGGCAGTGGGCCGCGATGTCCGGGCCGACCAATTCATCCCACCGCGAAATCACTGATCCAACCGCCACGGGGGAGTTCCAACCACGTTCCGCGACAAACCGGTCGAACACCCTGCCCAGGCCCTGCGGGTCGCGGCCGAAGTCCTGCGGCGCGGCAGCCGGCCCGTTCCCCCGGGATGGACGACGGCGGCTGCTGGCCCGGGTGCGCACGTCGCCGCGCGCGGCCGCTGCCAGCCGCACTCGATTGAGAACCGCCTTCGCCGCGTCCAGGTCTTCCTCCGTCGCGGTGCCCGGGGCAGGGTCCGCCGTCTGGGGTTCGGCCTGCTTGTGGCGCCCGGCAACATCGGGCAGGCCGGGTTGGTCCAGAGGACCTGCCTGATCCTGCGGGTTCGGCCGTCGCTCAGACGGTTTCCTGGCCACTGGCCACGCCTCCCGGCACTACTTTGAACTGTTCGCCGCTCAGCGCTTCGGGGATGTCTTCGGCCACCGCGGCGGTAACGATCACCTGCTCCGCGCCGGCGACAATGCCCGCGAGCTTTGCTCGTCGCTGGCTGTCCAGTTCGGCAAAGACATCGTCCAGGATCAGGACCGGAGCCGCGCCGGGGGACGGATCGTCTTCGCAGAACACGTAATAGGATGCCAGCCGCAGCGCCAGCGCCAGCGACCAGGTTTCACCGTGCGAGGCGTACCCCTTCGCCGGCGCCTGCCCCAGCAACAGTTCAAGCTCATCGCGGTGCGGCCCCACCAACGAGATTCCACGCTCTACTTCCCGCTTGCGTTGCTGTTTGAAGGCGGCAAGGTACAGCTCTGCCAGCTCCGCCGTATTCAGGCTTGCCAACGGCGGAAGGCCTGCGCCGCTGTCGTTCTCCACCTCGCCGTCATCCGACAGTTGGCTGTGGATGGTGGAACGGTACACGGCGGCGGCCTGTTTGGAGCCGTCGGTCAGCGCCGCGTACGCCGCGTTCAGGTGCGGCTGCAGGAGGTCCACCAGCTCCAGCCTCGCCTTCAGCAGCGCGGCCCCGGCCTCTGCCATGTGCTGGTCCCACACCTCCAGCGTGGATTCGTGGGCTGCGGTGAACCGTCCGCTGGCACGGGCCGACTTGAGCAGCGCGTTGCGTTGTTTGAGCACGCGGTCAAAATCGCTGCGCGTGGCCGCGTGGTGCGGCACCAAGCTGGCCAGAAGCTCATCCAAAAAGCGGCGCCGGTTGGACGGGTCGCCCTTGACGAGTGCCAGGTCTTCGGGCGCAAAAAGCACTGTGCGCAGGTGGCCCAGGATGTCGCGGGCCCGCACCGGAGCGCCCCGGTTGATGCGCGCCCTGTTGGCCTTGCCCGCGGTGATTTCCAGCTCCAGCGACGTGCTGCGGCCGCCGCGGTCTACCCGGGCGCGGACCAGGGAGCGCTGGCTGTCGAACCGGATCAGCGGTGCGTCATTGCTGACCCGGTGCGATGAGAGCGAGGCCAAATAGCCGATGGCCTCGACGATGTTGGTCTTGCCGACCCCGTTGGAACCGACAAACACGGTGACGCCCGGCTTCAGGGCGATATCCAGTTGCGGGTAGGTGCGGAAATCGGTCAGCGAAAGGAATTCAACAAACAATGCGTACTGCTACTTCGGCTCGGTGCCGGCGGCGGGCTGGGACTGGCCGGGCTTCCTGACGGCATGGCCGCCGAATTGGTTGCGCAGGGCGGCCACCATTTTCATCGCGGGGGCATCATCTTCGCGGGACGCGAACCGGGCAAACAACGCGGCGGTGATGGCCGGGGCAGGAACAGCATGCGCGATGGCTTCTTCGACCGTCCATCGACCTTCGCCGGAATCCTCGACATACCCGCTGATCTGGCTCAGACCGGGGTCCTCTTCGAGGGCTTTCACCATCAGGTCCAACAGCCAGGACCGGACCACGGTTCCCTTCTGCCAGGCCCGGAAGGTGCCCGGGACGTCCTTGATGATGTCCTTGGCTTCGAGCAGTTCGTACCCTTCGGCGTAGGCCTGCATCAGCCCGTATTCGATCCCGTTGTGCACCATCTTGGCGTAGTGGCCGGCGCCGACATCGCCCACGTGGACGAAGCTTTCCGCCCGCGGACCGTCCGGCCGCAACGCGTCGAAGAGCGGCATGGCTGACTCGACCAGCTCCCCTCGTCCGCCGGCCATCAAGCCGTAGCCATTCGCCAAACCCCATATGCCGCCCGAAACGCCGACATCGAGGAAGCCAATCTGCCGGTCGGCCAGAAGCGCTTCATGGTCCCGGTCGGCCGTGAACTTTGAATTTCCGCCGTCAATCACCAGGTCACCGGCGGAGAGCTTGTCCGCCAGTTCGGTGATGACTTCGTCAGTCACCGTTCCAGAGGGAACCATCACCCAGACGGTCCGCGGGACCGGCAGCGACCGGATCATCTCGTCGACTGAGGCAGTGTCGCTGACCTCGGGGTTGCGGTCGTACCCCGTCACCTCGATGCCGCCGTCCAGAAGCCGCTGCCGCATGTTGAAACCCATCCGCCCCAAACCGATCAGTCCGATGTGCATGGTACTCACTCTTTCCTCTCGTCAATGGGCGGTTGGGGGCGGTTACTGGTTGGGCAACCTCACCGGCATCAGCAGGTAGCGGTAGTCTTCCTTGTCCTCGCCCTCGAGATCGTCCTGCGCGGAAATGACCGCCGGCTTCGGCGGAGTGGTGAAGGAAAAGCGGACATATTTGCTGTCGAATGCGCTCAGGCCTTCGGACAGGTAGTGCGGGTTGAAGGCAACGGTGATCTCATCGCCGGTCAGTGCAGCTTCGATCGCCTCGGAAGCCTGGGCGTCCTCGCCTGTTCCTGCGTCCAGGGTCAAGAGGCCGTCCGTGAAGGCCAACCGAACCGGAGTATTGCGCTCGGCCACCAGCGAAACGCGGCGCACAGCTTCGATCAGCGTCGTCGTTTCCACGGTCGCATGGATCGGTGTGTTGTCCGGGAACAGCGAGCGGATCTTTGGATAGTCACCGTCCACCAGCAGCGATGTGGTGCGGCGGCCGCCGCTTTCGAAGCCGATCAGTTCGCTGCTGTCGGACAGGGCAATATTGAGATCGCCGGAGCCACCCAAAGTCTTGGCCACCTCATTTAGCGTCTTGGCTTTCACCAGCGCGCTGGTGGAAATGCCGGGGGTGGTGGGACGCCAGTTCAGTTCGCGCAGGGCCAGACGGTAGCGGTCGGTCGACAGCAAGGTGATCAAGTCACCTTCGATTTCCATCCGGACACCGGTCAGGATGGGCAGGGTGTCGTCACGGCTCGCTGCGATAATCACCTGGCTGACGGCTTGGGCGAAAGCTTCTCCGTCCACAACTCCGCTGACCTCAGGCAAGGCCGGCAGCTCCGGATAATCGCCCTCCGGCATGGTAGCCAGGTTGAACCGGCTGTTGCGGCAGGTCAGCGCCACCTTGGAGCCGTCGGTTTCGATATCGACTGGGGCTGACGGCAGGCTGCGGCAGATATCGGCCAACAAGCGTCCGGATACCAGGATGGTTCCCTCAGCAGCAACGTCCGCAGGAATCTGAAGGCGTGCCGAAATCTCGTAATCGAAACTGGCAAGGCTGACCATGCCGCCTTCGGCACGGATGAGCAGGCCTGACAGCACGGGCACGGGCGGACGAGGTGACAGGGAACGGGCTGTCCATGTCACGGCTTCCGCCAGAACATCCCGATCAACTCTGAACTTCACTGAAGTAAGCCGCCTTTCACAACGAACATGCTGGGGAAGGCCGCCTGCGTCTGGCCTGGTGCGAATGCTTGGACTAGGGCACCAGGCTGAAGCAGATGGCAACAATTCTCTGTGCAAGCTTAGCCGCAGCAACCGTCAATGCGCACCGGGAGCTTGGCAACGCTCGCTTGGGATGTTCTGCAGGGCGTCGAGAAGCCGGGACAGGGTCAAATGTTATTTGAAAGAACTTCAAATATTGGGATTCGTAGTGTTAATAACGGGTGTGGATACTGTGGAAAACCTCGGAGTCACTTGCCGCGGCGGGGAAGTTGCCTGTTCACAAGATGTGCAGGGAGATCTAAGTCCGTGCGGAGCGGTTGTGGACGAAAATCCTTGGGATTTCGCGTGTCCACAGGCACCCCGGCAGTTGTCCTCTTAAGCATCGGAGTTCTCCACTTAACTATCCACAGCCTTATCCACACCTGTTAATTTCACCGGTGTAGTTTTGGTCCCGACGCCGCTAGGGCGGCTAGCTCTCGCGCTGCTGCTGCTTGATGCGGTTGGTCAGCTCGGTCACCTGGTTGTAGATCGCGCGGCGTTCTGCCATCAGTTCACGGATCTTCCGATCGGCGTGGATAACCGTGGTGTGGTCGCGTCCGCCAAGCTCCTGGCCGATCTTCGGCAAGGACATGTCGGTCAGCTCCCTGCACAAGTACATGGCGATCTGCCGGGCGGTCACCAAGGTCCGGGTCCGGGACTTACTGGTCAGTTCCTCCATGCTGAGCTTGAAGTAGGCCGCCGTCTGGCCAAGGATCGTTGCCGCTGTGATTTCCTGCGCGCCCTCGTCGGTGATGAGGTCTTTGAGCACTATCTCGGCAAGGCCCATGTCCACTGCTTGTTGATTCAGGCTGGCGAAGGCGGTCACCCGGATCAGGGCGCCTTCAAGCTCGCGGATGTTGGTGGAGATCTTGGAAGCGATGTACTCGAGGACCTCGTCGGGCACGGAAAGCCCCTCGCTGATGGCCTTTTTGCGCAGAATCGCGATCCGGGTCTCCAACTCGGGCGGCTGGATGTCTGTCAGCAGCCCCCACTCGAACCGGGACCGCATTCGTTCTTCGAAACCGGAGAGCTGCTTCGGCGGCAGATCCGAAGTGATCACCACTTGCTTGCTGTGGTTGTGCAGCGCGTTGAAGGTATGGAAGAACTCTTCCTGCGTCGCGTCCTTGTTGGCCAGGAACTGGATGTCGTCAATCAGCAGGATGTCGACGTTGCGGTACAACTGCTTGAAGCTGGCGCCTTCGTCGTCGCGGATGGAGTTGATGAAGTCGTTGGTGAATTCTTCGGAATTGACGTAGCGGACGCGGATGCCGTTGTAGAGGTGGCGTGCATAGTGGCCAATGGCGTGCAGAAGGTGCGTCTTGCCGAGACCGGAGTCGCCGTAGATGAACAGAGGGTTGTACGCCTTGGCTGGGGCTTCGGCCACAGCCACAGCCGCCGCGTGGGCAAAGCGGTTGGAGGAGCCAATCACGAACGTATCGAAAATGTACTTCGGGTTGAGGCGGCCCAACTCTTGGGACGCACTCTCCTGTGCCGGCTGGGGCGGTGCCTCGTTCCGTACCACCGAGGGAGCCGGCCGAGACTCTTGCTCGGGTTCTGGTTCGGCCTGCGGAGCCATATCTGTGTCCACGCTGAACGCGCACAAGATATCGTCCTTGAAAACTTCGAACAGCGCATCGTGCAGCGGTTCCTTGAGCTGCTGCGACTGGAAGACTTCTCGGGTCAGTTCGTTGGGCAGGGCAACCAGCAAGGTTGTACCGATGAGCCCTTTCGCCTGGGCCAAAACGATGAAACCGCGCTGCCGGGGCGAGACACGATCATCTTGTTCCAGCGTGCGGACCACCTTGCGCCAGGAACTTCCGACGTCGTTAATTTGGTCCGTGTCCACCTAGATACCCCTCAGAAGCTCAACTTTGCTTCGGCCTCTGCCGACAGCCCGCCCGAAATCCACAGACTTATTCACAGACGGTGGATAAGGGGCTCCTGCAAGCGTAGAGCATGATTCTCCTTGATAACAGCTGGGATGCAGCGCCCTGTGGACGTTCTTCGCGGACTGCTTTGAGCCAGGTCACCCACACTCAAGCTAGAGTTGTCCACAGGCGTTATCCACGGAAACGCCCGGAGAACGCGGCAGCCGGTTTGACGGTTCTTGCAGCCATCGCCTAACGTTGACTAGTCCTTCATGTCTACTTTGGTATCCGTGCACGCCCAGCGTCCTGGCCCTGAAGTAGGCGCCTATATTAGAGCGTCGACCTGTTCTTCCCCCTGTTGCAACGGGTCCAACCGCATCTGTCGATCGTCTTGGAGTAACCACCGTGAGCAAGCGGACTTTTCAGCCGAATAACCGCCGTCGTGCCAAGAAGCACGGCTTCCGCCTTCGCATGCGCACTCGCGCCGGCCGCGCCATCCTGGCAGCACGCCGCAGCAAGGGCCGTACCGAACTGTCGGCTTAAATAGCCAGTTTGTCGATCCGGCTGTGAGGTTCCGTTCCCGCAGCAACGCGATCCGGCAGGCCGTGTAGCGAGATGCTCTCCAGCCAGCACCGGATGCGCGCATCGGCGGACTTCTCAACAACTGTACGTTCCGGCGTCCGATCAGGGCGCCGGAACTTGGTGTTATATGCGGCAGCGGCAAACCGTACTCAGCCAACAGCTTTCGGCTTCATTGTCTCGAAGGCTGTCGGGAACGCCGTCATCCGCAACCGCGTTAAGAGGAGACTGCGGGAACTCGCAGCGACTAGTCTGAGGGACAATCAGTATTCCCATGGACTCGCAGTTGTTGTGCGTGCTCTTCCGGCAGCGGCCAATGCGGACTTTAACGCATTGGAACATGATTACCGGAAGGCACTTAAAGCGGCCGTGATCAAGTTGACTGCAACGCCCACCGCGCCTGCGCGCGTTGCGCCTGAGGAGGAGGGATGAGCCGCGTGAGTTCCACTGCCCACTGCATGCAGGCTTCCTCTTCCACCGTCACCGCCAAGAGGATCCATACGATCCCGCAGTCCGTGTTGGTTGGAGCTCTGACGGTCTACCGCAAGACCGTGTCGCCCTTGTACGGCCAGGTCTGCCGCTTTTTCCCCTCTTGTTCTGCCTATGCCCTTGAAGCTGTGACCGTTTATGGCGCCACCAAGGGCAGTTGGCTGGCTGCGCGACGGTTGTGCCGATGCCATCCATGGAATCCCGGAGGCGTCGACCATGTTCCGGCGTCGCCTTCCTATGACCGCTGGCTGCAGGAAAACCCGGCCAGGATCCCCCGGATAATGGAACTCAATCACCCTGTTATTCCGGCCGACGATGAAGGCCGCGACGCGGCCCGAGGAGCTAACTAGTAATGGACTTCTTATACACGATCCTGACCCCCTTCACGTGGGTCGTGTCCTGGATCCTGTGGGCTTTCCACGCAGGCTTCTCTTGGCTCGGCATGGACCCGGCCAATGGTTGGACTTGGACGTTTTCGATCATCGGTCTGGTGCTGGTCATCCGTGCCGCGCTGATCCCGGTCTTCGTCAAGCAGATCAAGGCGCAGCGCGGTATGCAGGCGCTACAGCCTGACCTTCGGAAACTGCAGCAGAAGTACAAGGGAAAGACCGACCAGCTCTCGCGTCAGGCTATGACGCAGGAGCAGATGGCGCTCTACAAGAAGCACGGCACCAATCCGTTCTCTGCCTGCCTGCCGATGCTGGTCCAGATGCCCTTCTTCTTTGCGTTGTTCAGCGTGCTGAACAACGCCTCGCGCGCCAATGACAACGGGGAAGGCATTGGCGCCCTGTCGCCTGAACTCATCCGGCAGTTCGACGAATCCACCATCTTTGGCGCCCCGCTTTCGGCTTCCCTGCTGCACGGCGGCGGTGGCGCGAACCAGGCCGCGGTTATTGTCCTGTCGATCATCATGATCCTGGCCATGACCGCCTCGCAGTTCATCACCCAGAAGCAGATCATGGCCAAGAACATGTCTGCCGAAGCCATGCAGTCTCCGTTCATGAAGCAGCAGCAGATGATGCTGTACATCCTTCCGCTTGTCTTCGGCATCGGCGGTATCAACTTCCCGATCGGTGTCTTGATCTACTGGACCACCACCAACTTGTGGACCATGGCCCAGCAGTTCTTCGTCATTCGGCGCATGCCCACGCCCGGATCGCAGGCAGCCCGTGAGCTGGCCGAACGACGCGCGAAGAAGGGCCTGCCGATGGTTCCGCTGCTCGGTGAACGGAAGACAGAGGAGCCTGCTGTTGAAGCCCCCGCCGAGCCGAAGGGCCAGCGCAATCAGCCACAGCGTAAGAACAGGAAGAGAAAATGAGCAGCGAAAGCGTATCCGAAGTGACTGAAGAACTTTCCGGCGAAGCAGCTGCGGCAGACGAACAGCAGGAAGCTGCCGTTTCGAATTCTGCCAAGCGTTTGGACGAAGAGGGAGACGTAGCAGCGGACTACCTCGAGGAACTGCTCGACATCGCAGATATCGATGGGGACATCGACATCGAAGTACGCAATGGTCGCACCTACATTTCGATTGTTTCCGAAGACGAGGACAATGACGCCCTCAAGTCTCTCGTAGGGGCGGACGGAGAAGTGCTGGAGGCCCTGCAGGAATTGGCCCGATTGTCGGTCCTGACGTCCACTGGCAACCGTTCGCGGCTGGTTCTGGACATCACCGGCTACCGCGAAGGCCGCAGCAAGGAACTGCTCAAGATCGCCCAGGACGCGGTGGCCGAGGCCAAGGCGAGCGGACAGGATGTGGCACTGGAGCCGATGAGCGCGTATGAACGCAAAATCGTCCACGATGCCATCGCTGACCTCGGGCTGGTCAGCGAGTCGGAGGGCGAAGGTTCCAACCGCCACATTGTGGTGTCGGTGGAGTCCTGAACTTGGGCAACGGTCGCTTGGATAGGGCATAGGTATGTCCACAGTGGAGATGACGGTGGCCGAATCCAAGGCTGCCCAAGCGGTATTCGGCGAACGGCTGGACCTCGCCGAACGCTACGTGGCGCATTTGGCAACCTCCGGAATCGAGCGGGGACTGTTGGGCCCCCGCGAAGTCCCACGGTTGTGGAACCGACACGTCCTGAACTGCGCGGTTGTCGCTTCGCTGATTGGCCCGGATGCCTCGGTTGCCGATGTCGGGAGCGGCGCCGGCCTCCCAGGACTGACCTTGGCGCTGGCGCGACCGGACCTGCACCTGACGCTGATCGAGCCGCTTGAGCGGCGCGTGGTGTGGCTCAATGAAGTCGTCGACGACCTTGGGCTCGACAACGTTACCGTGGTACGTACACGGGCAGAGCTTGCCGCGGACGAAGTCTCGGCGGATTTTGTGACCTCGCGGGCGGTGTCTGCTTTGGACAAACTCGCACGGCTGTCCATTCCACTGCTGCACGGTAGCGGCGAGATGCTTGCCATCAAGGGTCGCAGCGCCGCGGACGAGGTCGAGAAGGCCTCGAAGGTCATTCGGAAGCTGGGCGGCCGAGAAACCGAGATCTTGACGGTTGGAGATGGACTCCTGGAGGAGCCCACGACGGTCGTCAGAATCGTCGTTGCCGCGTAACCTGTTGGTCCACACACCCCCGGATCGTCCGGGAATCCTGCCGCGCAACGATAGGCTAGGAGGGGTCGGTGCCGGGAGAGTGAAAGCGGGCAAAGTGAAATGGCGATGAGCGACATGGTTTCGGGATTGGCCGAGGCTGAAGCCGATGAGTCGTCTGCATTTAAGCATCGCAGCCAACCTGATGGGGTTGTTTCTGGCCCCGAAGTTGGTTTCGTTTCACGTGAAACCGCCCGCGCTGGTCAGGCCGAACTGGCCAACTCCGACGTCAAGATAGAGGCTACGGTTCCAAACGTTATGGATTCGATCGACGAAAGCACACCTCTCGCTCATGAATTGGCGAGCGAAAACCGCAGGCGTGAACGATTGAAGGCCAAACAACTTCCTCGACCGACGCAAACCAGGGTACTAACGGTCAGCAACCAAAAGGGTGGCGTCGGCAAAACCACCACCACGGTCAACATTGCGGCGGCGCTGGCTACCGCCGGCCTGAACGTTCTTGTCATCGACATAGATCCCCAAGGGAATGCATCGACGGCTCTGGGAGTCGAGCATCACGCGGATGTCGACAGCATCTACGACGTCCTCATCAACGACATGCCGTTGGGCGAGGTGATCGCCCAGTGCCCGGATATCGAGCACTTGATTGTCGCACCTGCAACCATTCACCTGGCCGGTGCAGAGATTGAGCTGGTCTCGTTGGTGGCGCGGGAACAGCGCCTGCGCCGCGCCATCGAAGTTTACGCACAGGAGCGTGAATCGGCCGGCTTGCCTCGCCTGGACTACGTCTTTATCGACTGCCCACCCAGCCTTGGTCTCCTCACCGTCAACGCTTTCGTTGCAGCCCAGGAGGTCCTGATCCCGATCCAGTGTGAGTATTACGCACTGGAAGGGTTAAGCCAGCTGTTGAAGAACATCGAAATGATCCAAAAGCACCTCAACGCCGGCTTGGTTGTCTCCACCATCCTGCTCACCATGTACGACGGCCGCACGAACCTTGCGGCCCAGGTGGCAGCCGAGGTCCGGGAGCACTTCCCGAACGAGGTTCTGAGCGCGGTCGTCCCGCGGTCTGTGCGTATTTCCGAGGCTCCGAGCTATCAGCAGACGGTTATCACTTATGACCCGTCCTCCAGTGGGGCACTCTCTTATCAAGAGGCAGCGGCTGAAATCGCCGAGCGCGGCAAGTAACTGAGAATTCGGTCTGTAACGGTAGAATTACGCCTTAAACGAGGCAGTGCGCGACAGCTCGGCGCACGACGGAAGAGGGTCCAGATGAGTGAAAAACGCCGTGGCTTAGGACGAGGCTTGGGCGCACTGATTCCCAGCTCTCCTGCAAGCGAAGCACCCGAGCCGGCCCAAGGCGAAGGTGCCCAAGCCAGGAAGCGGACTGAGCGACCAGTCGACGTCTTCTTCCCTCCGTCCTCCCGCCGAGAAGATGCGAACGCGGCAATTCTCACCACCACCGACTCCGAGACTGTTTCTGGATCGAGCGCTGCCCAGATGGCAGAGGTTCTGCGGGCTCCCAGGAGAACCACGCAGACTGGAGCTAAGAAGCCGGCCGTTAAGAAGCCGGTGGCCAAGAAGCCGGTTAAGCGTGTGCCCGCTGCTTCTTCGCGCCCAGAGAATGCGGGCCCGGAGGAGGACTCTGCAGACTCGACCCTTCCTGCCATCGAGCAGCCAGCCGTCGAGGTCACCGACACCGAGCAGTCTTCCCTCGGCACCGGTGTTTCACGTGAAACTGCTGGCCAAGACTTAGTCGAAGTCCCAGGCGCGACCTTCGCAGAGGTCTTGGTTTCTGCAATTCAGCCGAACCGGAAACAGCCGCGCAGTGTTTTTGATGAAGAAGATATGGCTGAATTGGTGCACTCCATCAAGGAGATCGGTGTCCTACAGCCAATCGTCATCCGCCCCGGTGACGACGTTGAAGCCCAGTACGAGTTGGTCATGGGTGAACGGCGCTGGCGGGCAACCAAAGCAGCGGGCTTGGAAACCATTCCGGCGATCATTCGGTCGACCTCCGATGACGATCTGCTACGCGACGCGCTGCTTGAGAACCTGCATCGGAGCCAACTGAACCCGCTCGAAGAAGCGGCAGCGTACCAGCAGCTGTTGGACGACTTCGGCTGCACGCATGACGAGCTGGCGGATCGCATCGGACGCTCGCGTCCGCAGGTCTCCAACACTTTGCGGTTGATGAAGCTCCCTCCGCTGGTACAGCGGCGCGTTGCAGCAGGTGTTCTTAGCGCCGGTCATGCCCGTGCCCTTCTTGCGCTGACTGATCCGGCCGAAATGGAGAAGTTGGCTCAGCGAATCGTTGCCGAAGGCCTCTCCGTCCGTGCGACAGAAGAGATTGTCTCGCTGAGCGATGGTCTGCGCCGGCCGAAGCGGGAAGGGAAGCCCCGCGAGGGAGCCAGGCACGAACGGCTAGACTACCTAGCCAACTCGCTTTCAGATCGTTTGGACACAAACGTGAAGATCACCCTGGGAGCCAAGAAGGGTCGCGTCAGCATTGAGTTCGCAAGCGTGGATGACCTGAATCGCATTATGGATGTACTGAATCCTGCAGCGCCTTAAGTGTCGTTTCACGTGAAACTAAGGGACCCGTCCATTGCGGACGGGTCCCTCCGTTTTAATTGCCAACTGGAGTGCATGTAAGTGGTTCATGGCTCGAGCCCGGGGAGTGGTCTCATGGAACCGGCCTCCGCCCTGGTTCTTTGGTGACAGGGTAGGGGACGTCAAAGGTGGGAGGTACATACTCCTATTGCCGGTATGCAGTAAACGATCAGCCCCGACTTGGGCTGAGCCGTCTATTCGAAGGTACGCCTGACGAAGGTCCTGCTGCGTCGTAGCTTGGCTAATGGGAATCCGGCAGTGGTCAAATGCCGGACCTAGGCCGAGTTTCACGTGAAACGCAGGAATGTAGGAACACATGAAAGTTTCGTGTCTGCAGTGGATATGTCTATTCTTCGGCGAGCCGAAGTTGGTCGGTACATATGTTGGTCAGTCAGCCGACGACGTCAAGCTCGCATGGTTGTTACATGGCATCGCGACCGGCCCATCCATGGGGTCTCGACAGTGGTGTCAGCGGCGCTAGTCGATCGCGTATTGGACTGTGCCAAGAACGCTTCCCTGTCGTTAGCCGTTGCGTACTGTGATCCGGACAGCAACGCAAGCCACCCAGGTGTGCCAGGAGCACAGCAGTTCGGGATCAACCAGAGCAGAGCGGCTGTAACTGGGCTTGTTCCCGCGCGGCGGCAATAGGGACATGGCCGGCGGAGATAGAACACTCCGAGCACGGGGTCCGGAAGGCCAGAATACAGCCCAACACAGACGCAAAGCTCCTCTTTTGCGGTCTTGCGTTGTCAGGCGAGCGTGTTTCACGTGAAACGCTGCCTCTACACGATTTCTGCTAGTAAGCAGACGCGGCTTGAACAATAACCCTGGCTCTTGTTTTCAGGCAGGGCACTCGGCATACGGGTCCTCCTTGAGCAGCGAAGCGCGGGCCGATAGCCCGAGTGAGTCGTCCGAACCGATCGGTGCCGAGCTGGGCGAGAGGGAAGAAGGGCACCTGAATCCCACGCGGAACACGGTCTCGCGAACGAAGGGAGCCCGGGGTCGAACATGTTCTAGAACATAGTCCTTGACGACGTTTCACGTGAAACTAGGCCCTTGCACCTGGGTCGACAAACGTGATGTGCGCCTCAGTCCCTCGGCTAGGGAGGTATGACCTTCAAGGAGGCTAATCGTAGCCAAAGCACCAATCGTCCACCGGACTTTAGATTTGGCGCCAAGAAGCCGGGCACGCCTTAGCCGATGTCGACGGTAACCCCCCACCGACCGGGCGCGCCCTCCTTGGGTTCGGAGTCTGAAAGGTTCGAGCCTTCTCTTAGAGGGCTTCCTACGGCAAGGGTGCACGCTACGGCAAGGGTGCACGGGTCTAGTTTCACGTGAAACAGCTCCGGTGGTCCTTCCTCATTTGCTGGACTCTGGCCTGCGACCCGTATCCAATCTCAGGTCGACGCTAAAGCGTGGCCTCGACATACTAGGTGGGCCCGGACTGGCCTTCGACGGACAAGCCTGAGGGTCAAGCGAAGAGCACGATCTCGATGAAGCACGGTAGTAAAATGACCGATCAGCAGCGGTGCTTGGGAGACGAGGCTCTATGGTCGCTCTGGCAGGTGAGCTTCACGTGAGACACTACTTCTCTGTAAGGCCGATGGTTGCGGACCGACTGCCTTGTGGGCCTGCGCGTGTGTTTGTCGAAGACGAATGGTCTAAAGAAGGTCATACCTGGTGTCATTTATCTCAGACCGTTGTCAGTAGCTAGGTGCTGGTCCTCCAGTGGGGACGAGGTGCTGGGCTTCCCTCGAGCACTAGTGGACGGCCAGTTAGGCTCGGTCCGGATCTCATGGGACTGGGATCTCGACCTATCGTGACATTAGGATCCGTTGAACTAGCCAGCTGGAAACTGGTCCCCTGAGCTGCGCCGAAGCGCCGGCGAGTATATGGCTGATCTCGCGTGCCGCCTGCCCATATCTACGTACATGATGGGCAGTGATGGTCTCCCCAGAGCCCTGAGTCTCGTATTGGCTTCCGCCCTTACCGGCCAGGTCCGGATGAGTGGTTCCACGTGAAACATCGAGCCTGAACCCTGCGGTCATTCCAACGGCGATACCAAGCCTCTGACGGCGACCGAACCGGAGCTCCGATCGAGATAGATCTCAAGCCTCAGCACCACGTTCCCTGTGGCTTGAAGCGGTTGAGACGAAGATGTGGACATCTACTCACCTAGAGACAGATGGGGTAGTTGCCCACGCAGGCCTCAACCCTTGTGTGTTCAGCGCCGGGTAGCACCGTCCGGACCGGAGCGAGGATGGCGGTCCCCGCACTGGCTGCATTTCTCTATAACGGTTGTGGCTAGTGGTGTGGTGCTGGCATACGCGTGCTTCGCAAACTTACGTCGCTCTACGGCCTGATGCGGGAAGAGAACCGATACAGTTCTCGCCGCACTGGAGCAGCGATGCGTTTCACGTGAAACAGAGGCAGCTGTTCCACGGATGCCTGATTTCCAGCAGCTTGAGAGATGCTTTCACGCGTGGTCAGGGCAGCTCCTCCCATGGCGATCAGAGCGATGATGGGTAGCTGATGACGGCTTGGCTGCAGGCAGGAGCTCAACGGGTTGGCACCGTTTGGCACCGTTGGGAATGACCTCAAAGCCCGGATCTGATGGGCATCAGTTCGGGTGGAGCAACCGAATGTCCGGAGGCACACCATGTATTGCTGTCCCGCCGATCGGACACCGAGGGCGGACAGCTTCACCGGTTTCACGTGAAACAGACCAGAACGGTCCAGAAAACGGGCGTTCTAAGTCGGGGGATTGAAGCGAAGCACGTCGTCTAGCGCAAGTGTGCCAGTCGGCTCGTCGTCCTCTTCGAGAAGGTAAAGGCGTTGGATCGCGATGACGATGGAATCAGCCAAGATCTGGCGGTAGATCGGGTCAGCAAGCCGGGCGGCATCGACCGGGCTGCTCAGGTAGCCGATATCTAGTTGGACAGACGGTGTGCTGGGGAGACGGAGAATGTCCCAGCTGCGCCCATGGAGGCCCAGGGATGTGGAACCGGTCCGAGCCACAATCTCCTTCAGGATCAGTTCTGCGGCACGGTGGCCGATAGGGGAACGGACCTCACCGGACTCAGGCCGGCCCCAAAAGAAGGCGCTGACACCGTTGGCGGCTGGTTGCGGCAACCAATCACAGTGAATGGCAATGCTGAGGCTCGGGGAAGAGGCCTTAATCAAGTCTGCGCGGACGTCGCTGCCGTCCACGGGCGGCTTCTCGATGATTTCTACGCTCGCGCCAAGTTCTGACAGGATCTTTCCGACACGTTGGGATACATCGCCGGCGACGAGCTGCTCAGTCAGAGGTTTGCTCGTGGAAGAGTCAACGATATCTGTTGGTGCATCGATGCCGGATCCTGGCGCGATGGTGATGGTGCGTCCGCGGAGTGTTGCAGATGCTTGGCTGAGGCGTTCGTAGTCGCGCAGTGAGAATGCTTGGCTCGGACTGATCGTCCGGTTGATTCGCTCCATTGAGGCGAGCAGTTGCTCATTCACGACGCCGGAGGCTTCGAGGCCCAGGTTCAATTGCAGTTCACGGACCGCCAGGTAGGTGCGTTCCCCATACTCGCCGTCGATGTGGCCGTAGTAGAACCCGAGAAAAGACAGCTGCCGCTGCAGTTCGGTGACATCGTCCCCGCGCAGCGCCGGACCCTCCACAGAGTAGGCAAGTGGGCGGGCACCCAGCTTGAACTGCGCCTCGGCCAGCGCCCGTTCCGTCTCGGGGCCCGCAATCCCGTCAACCATCAATCCTCGGCCCTGTTGAAAGGTCCGGACGGCCGCGTCCACATGGTCATCAAACACCATGGGGTTGTTTACCTGGTCTGGAGCCAAATACGCCATAGAAACGCCAGCGCGTAGTAGCCCTTCGCGGAGGGCTACTACGCGCCGACTGATGTCTGAACGGCGCAGACTCTGGTCTGTCGCGTCGTTGTCCATCTTGTTAGTTGAGGAACTCAGCGAATTCCTGCTCGATGACCTGCTTCGGCTTCGCGCCAATGGAAGTGGCTGCTACGGCACCGTCCTTGAAGACGTAGACGGCAGGGATGGAAGTGATGCCGTACTGAGCTGCCGTGGCAGGGTTGTCATCGACGTTGAGCTTGACGACTTCTACCTTGCCGGAGTGTTCGGCAGCGATGTCATCAAGGATCGGAGAGAGCATGCGGCAAGGGCCGCACCACTCTGCCCAGAAGTCGACAATGACGGGCTTGGTGGACTTCAGGACATCCGCTTCAAAGCTAGCGTCGGTGACATCTTTTGCGTTGCTCATGCTGTTCTCTCTTTCTCGAACCGAATTTAGACGGTTGCAGGCTCAGCGATGGAGGCCTTGTTGCTCGTAACGTCGGCCAGGTAGTGTTCCACGTCGATGGCGGCGGCGCAGCCGCTTCCCGAGGCGGTGATTGCTTGGCGGTAGGTTGGGTCGATGACGTCCCCAGCGGCGAAGACTCCAGGCAAGGAGGTCTTGGAGGAACGGCCTTGCACCGCAATGGTGCCCTCGGGGGTCAGTTCCAACTGATCCTGGACGAGAGAGACCCGGGGATCATTGCCAATAGCGACGAAGACGCCGGTTACAGGCAGTACTGTCTCCGACCCGTCGACCGTGTCCTTGAGCTTCAGGGCCGTGACCTTGTTATCGCCTTCCAGGCCCACGACCTCGGAGTTCCAGACGAACTTGATCTTCTCGTGCGCCAAGGCGCGCTCCTGCATAATCTTCGAGGCACGCAGCGTATCGCGGCGGTGCACAACGGTGACCGAGTCGGCGAACTTCGTGAGGAACAAGGCCTCTTCCATCGCAGAGTCGCCTCCGCCGATGACTGCGATGTCCTGGCCCTTGAAGAAGAAACCGTCACAGGTTGCACACCAGCTGACGCCGTGTCCGGCGAGGCGCTTTTCATCCGGCAGTCCAAGCTCACGGTATGCAGAGCCGGTGGAGATGATCACCGCGCGTGCCAGGAAGGTCTCGCCGGATCCGATGGTGACCTTCTTGATGTCACCTTCCAACTCGAGGCTTGTGACGTCTTCGAAGAGGATCTCGGTGCCAAACCGTTCGGCCTGCTTCTGGAAGTTCTCCATCAGCTCCGGACCCATGATGCCGCCGGGGAAGCCAGGGTAGTTTTCCACATCAGTGGTGTTCATCAGCTCGCCGCCGGCCTCAACCGAGCTGGCGATGAGCAACGGATTGAGATTGGCTCGCGCAGTGTAGACAGCTGCCGTGTAGCCGGCCGGACCGGACCCAACGATGATGACGTCGCGGACGGACGGTGTGGTTTCTGTGCTCACTGCCTGCGAACCTCTTCCTCTGATCATGATGTAAAACTAATCCGGCCGCCTTGAGCGGGCAGCAGGGACAACACTTCTCTCAACGGCACCCGGCACCGGCTTATTCCGTGCCGTGACGGCACAGACCGCCCTCCGCCGCTAGGAGACCTCGATCTCCGCCATGCGGATGCCGTAAGGCGGACCGCCCATGGGGTTGGAGAGCTTTGGCAACTGCGTGAAGTTGATCAGGACATACTGGGCCTTCGGAGCAGCGCCGTCCTCTTCAGGTACCGGAATGGTTGTCTTCTGCGCGGTAAAGCTGCCCTGGGCAACCTGGTCGGCGCCGTCCAGGGTGGGTTCGTCATTCAAGAGCACGGAGAAGTTTCCACCGGTACCGCTCAGCTGCGTCAGCACCACCGAACTGATGCTCGACGCTTCCTCCAGTTCGACGACCAGCGCCATGTTTCCGGCATAGCCACCGAACTTGTC
The DNA here is from genome assembly GCF_047607445.1 of Arthrobacter sulfonylureivorans. Classification (GTDB taxonomy): domain Bacteria; phylum Actinomycetota; class Actinomycetes; order Actinomycetales; family Micrococcaceae; genus Crystallibacter; species Crystallibacter sulfonylureivorans_A. The sequence continues at coordinate 18,692 of NZ_JBLKRT010000005.1, read as the reverse complement.
CGATACGTACTGGAAACTGGCCCAGTAGGTGGCGGGATTACCGTCCACGGCTTCGGATAGCTTGCCGTCGTTTTCCGCGTCGAGTTCCTGCATGTCCGGAACCTGGCGGGTGAGGTCAGCGATGACGGGCTCGACAACTTCAGCAGCCGGGGCCGATTCTTCTTCCGCACCGGTTTCCGCCGGGCTGGAGGCTGCACCGGTTTCATTTCCGGCATTGGACCCATCGGCGACCGGGCCGCCGCGGAAGAGATTCAACTGGCTGACCGCCACCACAATGGCGACCACCAACAAGACGGCCAGCAATCCGCCCACCAGCAACTTGGACGACCGCGGGCTGTTGCGTTCCTCGTCGTCGTACTCGTCGTACTCGTAGTCGTCAGTATCGGGTTGGTTGCCGGTGCGGGCCGCCACCGGGAACGTGGCGGCGGAGCGTACCTCAGTCTGATCGTCGTCGTCCTCCGGCCACAGGCTGACCTTCGGCTTCTCGACCGGCGGCTGGGCCGCGGCTGGTCGGGCAGCCGGGACCTGCCGCGAGACAGGCGCCGTCGCAGGGCTTGCATCCGCAGGGGCAGGAGGGGCAGGAGGGGCTGACGGCGGCGGCGGCACATGCGCGCCGGCAGAGGCAGCAGCGGCGGCCGCTCCCGCGGCGGATCCGGTGCCCGAGGGCACGCCCTCGGGCTGCCGACCGAACCGGGCTTTGGCGGTCCCGTCCGGAGCGTTTTTGCCCAGCTTGGGCAGATCAAGCTTGTTCAGGCGATCGCGCAGGCTCTGCCGAGGCTCTTCTTCGTATTCCTCGTACTCGTCCTCGTACGGCTCAGGTTCGGTAGAGCGCACCTGGCCGAAGATTTCGGAGCCGAGCGTGTCGGTAAAGAAGGGCTCAACATAGGGGCCATCCCGCTGAATCACCAGGTCCAGCAGGTCGGCGGCCTGCGCCTCGTTGGTGACCAGATAGGTGAACCCGTCGGCATTGCCAAGGTCCAGTATCTGAACGTTGCTGGCCCGCTCGCCGGTGGCGATTTCGCGGGCGCTCATGGCTACCTGGCTGGCATTTTCCGGTGCCGACACCAGGATGCTGACGGGCCGGTTGAGCACCTGGTCCACACCGTCGAGGACCAGATCGTGTTCGGCTGAGGCAAGCACTTGGGCAGTGACCTTGTAACGGCCACCAAGCAGCATGCCCACATCAACTGGCTGCGGCACTAGTTCCTCCCGGCTGTCCTGGACTGGCGCCCCGGACTAGATAATTTGTTTTCCATGCTAGCCGGTGCCGGAGCCGATTCCCGTTTCTGTCAGGCGCGTCCGGGCAGCCGTTTCAGGATCGGCGCCAGGAAATCATTCAACTCTTGGACGCGCATGGCACGCAGCAGCAGCAGGTAAACCGGCGCCATTACCAGTCCGACGACGGCGATGGTTACCATCGCGGAAATGATGGACTGCCAGGCGAATCCGCCAGGAGCGTAACCACCGAACAGCCACAGCACCCCCGCGCCCACCAAACCGGAGCCCAGAGCCGCGTAGCCGAGCCGAATGTAGGTGTCCACGACGTGCCCCGCGCCGTAGTCTCCCAGCCGGCGTCGGGCAAAGTGGTGCGCCAGCACGGCCGAGACCACATGGAACACCGCGAACAGCAGGGCCAACGCGTAGACCACCATGGTGGGATCCACCAGCCAGGCGATCAGCATGGCCAGCAGTACCGAGGCGCCGGAACAGATGGCCTGCATGATCAGCGGCGTCCTGGCATCTTCCTCCGCGTAAAACACGCGTCCCAGGAAGAAGTAGATGCTCATGAACGGCATGCCGGCCGCCACAATGGCAAGGACCTGTCCCATCGACGCAGCGGAGGCCGCTGCGGTGGGGCCGGAACCGGCAAACAGCCGGGCCAGCGGACCGGCCAGCACCACCACAGCCGCCGAACCGAAAACGGTGGCCACACCGATGGTGCGCAGGCCCGAACTCACGGTGCGCCGGACGTCATCCACGGCACCGGTTGACTGCTGGCGGGACAGCTGGTTGAACAGCACGGTGGCCACCGAGAGAACAAAAACCGAATGCGGCAGCATGGCGATCAGTTGGGCCGTGTTCAGCGCATACTCGCCGGGGACCGAGGCACCGGAACCGGCGAGCTCGGCACGGGCAGCGGTGGCGCTGGACGCGATCGTCCCGTAGAAGAGGTAGGCGGTGTTGGCGATGACCATGGTGGCAAGGCTCCAGAGCGCCACCTTCCCGGTGGCCGCGAAGCCCATCCCGCGCCAGCCCAACTTGAGCTTCAGGCCCAGCCCCAACCGGCCCAGGGGCCAGAGCAGGATGAGCGCCTGCAGCACAATGCCCAGGGTGGTGCCGCCGGCCAATACCGCGGTCTGCGCGCCGGTCCAGAGTTCCGGGTCCCCCCGGCCGGGCAGGTAGCGACCGTACAGCGCAATGTAGAGTCCCAACGTGCCGATGGCCACCACGTTGTTCAGGGCGGGAGCCCACATGTACCAGCCAAAGCGGCCGTGGGCGTTGAGGACCTGGCCCACCACCGCATACAGGCCGTAGAAGAAAATCTGCGGCAAGCACCAGATGGCGAAAACGGTGCCCAGTTCCAGCATGACCGGGGTCCAGTCCCTGGTCAGGGCGGAGATGATCGGTCCAGCTAGAAGGGTTGCCACCGCCGCGATGCCGGCCAGCACCAGCAGCGTCAGGCTGAGCAGCCGGCTGACAAAGTCGGCGCCGCCGTCGCTCTTCTGGCTTGCTTTGATGATCTGCGGCACCAGCACCACATTGAACACCCCGCCTGCCAGCAGCAGGTAGATGATGTTCGGGATGGTGTTGGCCTTCTCGAAGATGTCGCCCATCGTCGTGTTGGCACCGATGGCGACCGCGAGCAAGGCGGTCCGGATGAAGCCCAGGACCCGGGACACCATGGTTCCGGCCGCCATGATGGCGCTGGACTTGGCCGTGCTGTGCTGCACGGGGTTTTGGGCGGGGATCTTGGTCTCGGACATTGTCCTCTATGTTCTCACCTGAAAAACGGCTCGAAGGCCGCACCCGGCAGGCAGGCTCAGACGTGGCCGGGCAGGACTTCCCGGGCCAGGTCTACGATCCGCCGCTCGTTCGGGAAGGAGAGCTTCCGGCCCAGATCGGCCAACGGCACCCACGCGACGTCGACTGCCTCGTGGTCCGGGTCATTCTCGATGGTGAGCAGGCCGCCGGTGGCCTCGAGCAGGAAATGGTGCACGGTCTTATGGACGCGGTGGCCGCTGACGGTGAACCAGTAGTCGATGCTGCCGAGCGTGGCCAGCACCCGTCCTTTAATTCCCGTTTCTTCTTCAACTTCGCGGACGGCGGCCTCTTCATTGGTTTCCCGGCCTTCGGGATGGCCCTTGGGCAGGCACCACTCGAGCCGGCCGCCGCGATTGAATCGCGCGATGATCGCCACATTCAGGTCCGGGGTGGACGTATCCACCACCACGCCGCCGGCGGAAATTTCCTCCACCGTAGGCAGCGAATGGTGTCCGGGCGCGGCGCTGCCCACTGACGCTGTCAGCGGGGTGCGCTTCGGGGCGCTCGGGACCGGGTGTGCCATGCGTCCACTCTAACGATTTTTGTCACGACCTGAGGATGCCGACGCCGAGCCGCCCGGACATTGTTAAACATCGTGTCCGGCATCTGGCACGCTTAAGTCACTATGGTTCACCTTTTTGGTTCGCAGTTCCCTTCCGCAACCGGCTCCAACGCCCCGTCCCTGCCGTTGCCGGACGTTGTGATCGAACTGGGAAAGCTCTTTGCGGACGCCGGACACGAGCTCTCGCTGGTCGGTGGACCAGTGCGCGACCTGTTCCTGGGCCGGATCTCCCCGGACCTCGATTTCACCACCGACGCCGACCCGGACGCGACCATCGCCGTCGTCAAGAAATGGGCGGACACGTTCTGGGAGATCGGCCGCGAGTTCGGCACCATCGGCATGCGCAAGGGCGATCACATGATCGAGGTGACCACTTACCGGGCGGAGGCCTACGACCCGGATTCCCGTAAGCCCGTGGTGGCGTTCGGCACCTCCCTGGAGGACGACCTGTTCCGCCGCGATTTCACCATGAACGCCATGGCGTTGCGGCTGCCCTCGCTGGAACTGGTAGACCCCTACGGCGGCGTGAAGGATCTGCATGCTGGCCTGCTGCGCACTCCGGGCGCGCCGTCGTCGTCCTTCTCCGATGATCCGCTCCGGATGATGCGCGCCGCGCGCTTCGCCTCGCAACTGGGGGTCACCGTGGCTCCCGAGGTGGCGGCCGCGATGAAGGACATGGCCGGCCGGATCGAGATCATCTCCGCCGAACGAGTCCGCGACGAACTGGTCAAGCTGGTCAACGGCAAGGACCCGCGGACGGGCGTGGACCTGTTGGTGGACACCGGGTTGGCCGACCACGTGCTGCCGGAAGTTTCCGCGCTGCGGCTGGAAATCGACGAGCACCACCGGCACAAGGACGTTTACCAGCACTCGCTCACCGTGCTGGAGCAGGCGTGCAGCCTGGAGACGGACGACGACGGCGCGCTGCCGGGTCCGGACTTCGTCCTGCGCTTCGCCGCCCTGATGCACGACGTCGGCAAGCCGGCTACCCGCCGCTTCGAACCATCCGGTGCGGTCAGCTTCCGCCACCACGACATGGTGGGCTCCAAACTCACCGCCAAGCGGATGAAGAAGCTGCGCTTCGACAACGACACCATCAAGGCCGTGTCCCGGCTGGTGGAATTGCACATGCGTTTCTACGGCTATGGCGAAGCAGGCTGGACGGATTCGGCCGTGCGCCGGTACGTCAACGACGCCGGGCCGCTGCTGGAACGGCTGCACCGGTTGACCCGTTCGGATGTCACCACCCGCAACAAGCGCAAGGCGGAGCAGCTCGCCTTTGCCTATGACGACCTGGAGCAGCGGATCGCCACGCTGCAGGAGCAGGAGCAACTGGACGCCGTGCGGCCGGACCTGGACGGCGCCCGGATCATGGAACTGCTGGGTATCAAGCCCGGACCGTTGGTCGGCCGTGCCTACAAGTTCCTGTTGGAAGAACGGCTGGAAAACGGACCGGCGGCGCCGGAGGAGGCAGAGGCGAAACTCCTGGCCTGGTGGCGGAAGCAGCCGGAATTTGTTCCGGTGGTCGACCAAGGCGCGCCGGCGCCGCGCGGACCGGTGGTCGACCAAGGCGCGCCGGCGCCGCGCGGAGACCGGGATGCTCCGGTGGTCGACCAAGGCGCGCCGGCGCCGCGCGGAGACCGGGATTAGCTGTGGCCGCAGCCGGCACGCATGATTTCCCGGTGCTATGGCTGATGCGCCACGGCGAAACCGAGTGGTCGCGGGATCACCGGTACACCGGACTGACGGATCTGGAGCTCACGCCTGCCGGAGTGCAGCAGGCCCGCGACGCCGCCGCGAAGCTGGCGGGAGTCCGTTTCCGTACCGTCCTGACGTCCCCGCTGGTCCGTGCGCGCCGGACTGCCGCATTGGCCGGCTATCCGGAAGCGGAAGTGGTGCCGGAAGCGCACGAGTGGGACTACGGGGACTATGAGGGACTGCAGAGCGCCGCTATCCGGGCGGTCGACCCCTCGTACCTGATCTGGACCCACGGAGTCCGCGGCGGCGAGTCGCTGCAGCAGGTGGCGGACCGGGCCGACCATGTCATCGCGAAGGTACTCGACGGCGGAGACGATGCAGCTTCCGGCGGTGGGACTTCCCGCGTCACTTCCGCGGGCCGTATTCCGGTCGGTGGGGCGTCCGAGTTCCGCACTGCCGAAATGAGGCCTGGGACCTCCGCCGATATAGCCGCCGAAGCGTCCGCCGACACGGCCGCCGAAGTGTCCGGGCCGCGGCAGGTTCTGCTGGTGGCGCACGGACACTTCCTCCGTGTGCTGGCGGCCCGGTGGCTCGGCATGGACCCGATCGAGGGCCGGCATTTTGTCCTGGAGACTGCTGCCGTCTGCCGGCTGGGCTGGGACAAGAAGACGCCCGCCATAGCTGGCTGGAACCTCTAGCCACCGACGCTAACGCGGGTTGGCGTAGCCATGTCCGCGGTTTTGCTGTCAGGCTCGACGCACCCGGCGACCGATTCCGCCTCCTGTCTGTATGCGGTCAGCCGGCGCAGCCGCCCAGGGAACGTGGCGACAATCGACTGGCGAATAGATGCTGCTTCAAAGCTGCGACACGCCGGGAATAGCCGCAACTATTCTCCACTCGATGAGCTGCGGGCACCGGATCGTGCACTGGCCTTCCGCGCCGTTGCCCCTTTTGGTGGTTGTGGCCGACCGTGCGCCGTCGTACTGCCGTGCTGCGGCGAGTTTACGAGGACACGCCGGTGGAAAGAAGAAAAGCCCAACAAGTTCCGCGAATTGGCTAGGCAGAAACAGCAGTCATCGGGTACGTTAGGAACGTCCGATTGAACTTTCTCAATCAGGAGAGTTGGATCCGGACTGTTTCTATTGGCGCTATCAAGAAAGGGAGGTGGGATCTGTGAATATGACCAAGACGCCGGGCGGAGTGTTTAACTCCTTCGCCGCGCTCCGACGACCCGCCTCCGCCACTTCTGCGCACTAGAACTTCGCTGATTGAACCGGTTCATTCCGTGAACCGCTGCCTTTCCTCAATCACCGCATTTCTCTAGCTCTCCCGCGCGGAGGCCTCACCTTCTGTTTGAGGACTTCGCTATGAGCACTCTTACCGCATTTCCTTCTGCCCACGTGGCCTCCCCAGCCGGTGCTGCAACAACCGCCATGGGCTCCGTGCCGGCGGTTGAAACTCCCTTGGATCCCGCCATGCTTCCTGCCCAAAATCCGAACTATTCCCGAGAGGAAATCCTCATGAAACCGCTGGACGCAGCTCTAGCGCCTGCACCCGAACGATCCATCGGTCCCACCGAAGCGCCACTGTCCGATGCGGGGCAGTTCGGCCACGGCCAGCTGATCAGCGCCGGAAGCCTGCGCGACCTCGACGCAGCCACCGGTCGAGGAGACAGCGTGTCCGCAGTCGCCGGATCCGAAGCTACCGGTTCCATCCGGTCGGGGGTCGACGAAGCCGCCGGCTCCATTCGGTCGGCGGTCGACGCGTCGGACGACGAGTTTTCCGATTCCGCCTGGTCGGAGGTCGGCGAGTTTGCCGACTCCGTCCTCCGGCCGTCAGCCGGTGAAGCTGCCGACTCCGTCCGGGCTTGGCGCAATCGGACCGTTGACTCCACCCGCCCGGCACCCGAACAAGCCGCAACTGCGGCGATGCCGAATTTCCTGGATAGGCAGGAGGTGAATGCCATGATCCGCAAGCTCCGCCAGAGCGTCTCGCTGTGGAAACGAATACAGAACGTGCGTGTTGATGATCAGCTCCTGGAACAAGTGCGCGACGATTTGCTCTCGCACCAGCAGCTCATCCGCTGAAGTTCCCGGCTTAGCAAGTGCAAATAAATACGCCGTCCTGTAGGGGACACATTCGCGAGGAGGATCCGATGAATCACATTGGACCCGATGTAGCTACAGGCCCGCGCCGGGCAGGAACCCGGCGCGGGCTTCCGCTTTTAACGACGCAGGTCCTCTTATAACAGTGCAGGCGGCCCCTTCGACGAAGCGCCGCGTGGAGCATTCGGACCAGTGCCACCAACAAGTTTCCGAGCGGACAAATCCGTTCAGCTAAGCATGCGCGTGCACGCCTAGATTAGCCATGCGCGTGCACGCCGAGATAAGGCTCATCGCGGGGGATGGCGTCGATTTTAGCCGGAGGGCCGCCCGGCTTCCGAACCAGCAATGCCGCTGGCTATTGCCAGCACCCACGTCAACGAAGCCCGCAGGAACTGCGAGAGCTCCTGTATGCGCGCGGCTGGGGGGCTGCGCGAACCGAACTGCGCGATCCGTGCGATAGAACGTTTTGCGATGGATCGCTAAGTATGCTTATCGTAGATGCATCGCAACCTGAGGAGGCAACATGATCGGTTTCATTATCGCTGGGCTTGTCATCGGAGCACTTGCTCGCCTTATCAAGCCCGGAAAGCAGAACCTGGGGATTTTGGCAACGCTGCTGCTTGGCATCGTCGGGGCGATCATTGGCGGTGTCATCGCGAACCTGCTGGGTACCGGTGACATCTTCGAGCTCAACGTCCTTGGCTTCATCGTCGCGGTTGTTGCTGCTGTGCTCCTGATCGGTGTGGCGGAGAGCCTGTCCGGTCGTCGGGCGGTCCGCCGCTAACGGCCGCAGCACCGAACACGCAGATGGCCTGCCGCGCGCTTGCGTGGCAGGCCATCGCTGTGTGTGGCGGCAAGAATTCCGGCTTTCGGGTGCTGCCCCAAGTAGGCCGCAGCCACGTCCCGGCGACATGGACAGGACACGCGCCCGTGACCAGCGATGCAGGGGCGGGAACGCTGCAGCAGCCGCTCGAATCTTGCTCCGGCACGGACCGGTGACGGCGGCGTGCGCGGCTGATACGTTGGCTGTGGCAGCAACGCTGCCCATATTGGCCCATGCGAGGGAAGAAGGACGAAGATGTCTGAGCCGGCTCCGCTGACTGATCTGGAGATTGCCCGCCGCGCCACTTTGCGGCCGATTACCGAGATTGCCGAGGCGGTGGGAATACCGGCGGAGGCCCTGGAACTTTACGGCAGCTACAAGGCCAAAATCGATCCGGCCAAGCTCGGTGCGGGCTTCGAGGAACCCCGCGGCCAGGTGGTCTTGGTGACGGCGATGTCGCCCACGCCGGCAGGCGAAGGCAAGTCGACGCTAACGGTGGGACTGGCGGACGCGCTGGCAAAGGCCGGCCACAAGACCATGGTGGCCATCAGGGAACCCTCTCTGGGCCCGATCTTGGGCATGAAGGGCGGCGCAACCGGCGGCGGCTATTCGCAGGTGCTCCCGATGGATGACATCAACCTGCACTTCACCGGGGACTTTCACGCCATTACCTCGGCCAACAACGCGTTGATGGCGCTGGTGGATAACCACATCTACCAGGGCAACGATTTGGGCATCGATCCCAGGCGGCTGACGTTCCGGCGGGTCCTGGACATGAACGACCGGGCGTTGCGCCAGGTGGTCATCGGGCTCGGCGGTCCCACCCAGGGAGTGCCGCGTGAGGCAGGGTTCGACATCACTGTGGCCTCCGAGGTGATGGCTGTTTTCTGTCTCTCGTCCGGCCCGGCCGACCTGAAGGCCCGGCTGTCGCGCATCACCGTCGGCTACACCTACGATCGCAAACCGGTAACCGTAGCGGACCTGGGCGTGCAGGGTGCCCTGGCCATGCTGCTCAAGGACGCCATCAAACCGAACCTGGTGCAGACCATCGCCGGCACACCCGCCTTTGTGCACGGCGGCCCATTCGCCAACATCGCGCACGGCTGCAATTCGCTGCTGGCCACCCAGACCGCCCGGCGGCTCGTCGACGTCGTGGTTACTGAGGCAGGTTTCGGCTCGGATCTGGGCGCGGAGAAGTTCATGGACATCAAGGCCCGGGCCGGCGGATTCGCGCCGTCGGCCATCGTGGTGCTGGCCACCATCCGCTCCCTGAAGATGCACGGAGGCGTCCCCAAGGACCAGCTGAAGGAACCCAACCTGGAAGCTGTCCAGGCCGGCATCGCCAACCTCGAACGGCACGTGGACAACGCCGCCAAGTTCGGCCTCACCCCGGTGGTGGCGATCAACAAGTTCACCTCTGACAGCCCCGAAGAACTGGACTGGGTGCTGGACTGGTGCCGGCAGAAGGGGGTGGAAGCCGCGGTGGCCGATGTCTGGGGCCAAGGCGGCGGCGGCACCGGCGGCGACGCGCTGGCCGCGAAGGTGGCACAGGTGCTGCAGCAGCAACAGTCGTTCTCCCCGCTGTACGACCTGGACCTGACCGTGGAGAAAAAGATCGAGACCATCGCGCAGCAAATCTACGGTGCGGACCATGTGGAGTTCACCAGTCCGGCCCGCAAGCGGTTGGCCGAGATCGAGGCGAACGGCTGGGGCAAACTGCCGGTGTGCATGGCCAAGACGCAGTATTCGTTCACCGACGATCCCTCGGTGCTCGGAGCCCCCAGTGGCTTCAGTATCACCGTGCGCGACCTGATCCCGAAGACCGGCGCGGGCTTCATCGTGGCGCTGACGGGCGACGTGATGACCATGCCGGGGCTGCCGAAGGAACCGGCGGCGGGCCGGATGGACGTGGACGACGACGGCGTCATCACTGGACTGTTTTAACCCCGCCGGGGCGGTTCCGAGGGCGGCGCCTCGGCGGCTGCCTCGAGGGAAAACCTCGGGCGGCTCGGCCGAACGAGCCCTGCGTTCGGGACACCGTGCACTGAACATGGTGCACTGAACACGGTGCACTGAACGCAGGGTTCAGCCCACGGGGTCAAAACACGCGGTTCAGCACCGGAGTCCGCAGCGCCAGCAGGGTCAGGGCGAACGAGCCGATGGTCGCTATGGAGAACTTCACTGTCATCAGCGCCAGCGTGGGCTCTTGGTCGGGGAAGACGTGGAACGTCAGCCAGGTCAGGAACAGGTAGTGGCAGAGGAACACGCCAAAAGAGGCGTTGGATAGCTGGACCAGGGTGCGGCCCAGCCAGCTGGCCGGCTGCCATCCGGCCAGCAAGTGGTAGGTGGCGGTAAAGATGCACAGGGCTGCCGCAGTGACGCCCAGCCCCACATAGCTGGACGGCGTAATGATGTTCAGCGGCGGAGTGGAATCCTGATGGATCCAGTGCCAGATGTTGAAAACGGAAAGCACGACGGCGGTGCCTCCTGCCGCCAGGGCGGCACCGCGGGGGACGCGCAACTGGGTGATGACCCAGCCGGCCATAAAGTAACCCAGATAGGGGATCCACTGGGTCAGGATGTTCCACGGATACTGCCAGCCCCACTCGAACTGGATGCTGGCGGCCTGCACGCTGAACAGCGCCAAGGTCAGCACCAACACGGTGCAGGTTGCGGCAGCGGCGCGCTGCAACGGAACCCGGTTTAGGTATCCGGCTAACGGCGGCGCGACCAGATACAGGCCCAGGATCAGCCAGAGGAAGTAGAGGTGCGGATAAACCTGGGTATCGAAGACGGACACCAGCACCTCGCCTGGATGCAGTTCGCGGCCCAGGATCAGGTAGTTGCCCACAAAGATGTACACCAGATGCCAGACCACCAGGGCGGGCAGCAGCCGGAGCGCGCGCTTCCGGTAAAAGGCCTTGGCGCCTTCGGCATGTGCCCGCGGAGCGAGCACCAGGGCGCCGGAGATCGTGACGAAAACAGGCACCACCCAGATGAAGGCAATGTCGATGATTGCCGCCGGAAGCCAATCCGGCTGCGTGCGGGCGTCGTCGTCGCCGGCCAGCTCGCCGAAGGAGTGGATGGCCACCACACCGACGATGCTGACGATCCGGAGGATGTCCAGCGCATAGTTGCGGCGGGGGCGAGGGGCCGCCCCGTGAAGCTGCCCGGAAGGGGTCGGGGAGGGTACGGCCATAAATCCACACTACCCGGACGCAGTTGCCACCCCGGCAAAAGCTGAAGGGGACCGGTCCTGGTGGACCGGCCCCCTTCACCTGGAGTGCGTCTTAGCTGTCAGACTCGCCGCTGATGAAGGCTTCGACCTTCTCGCGGGCGGTCTCGTCGTCGTACTGTTCCGGCGGGGACTTCATGAAGTAGCTCGACGCCGAAAGGATCGGTCCGCCGATGCCGCGGTCCAGCGCGATCTTGGCCGCACGGATCGCGTCGATGATGACGCCCGCGGAGTTCGGCGAGTCCCAGACCTCAAGCTTGTATTCCAGCGAGACCGGGGCGTCGCCGAAGTTGCGGCCTTCCAGCCGGACGAAAGCCCACTTGCGGTCATCCAGCCAGGACACGTAGTCGGAGGGGCCGATGTGCACGTCGTCGTCGCCCAGCACGGCGGAGGTGTTCGAGGTGACGGCCTGGGTCTTGGAGATCTTCTTGGACTCCAGTCGCTCGCGCTCGAGCATGTTCTTGAAGTCCATGTTGCCGCCGACGTTGAGCTGGTACGTCCGGTCCAGGACCACACCGCGGTCTTCGAACAGCTTGGCCATCACACGGTGCGTGATGGTGGCACCGATCTGGCTCTTGATGTCGTCGCCCACAATGGGAACGCCGGCTTCGGTGAACTTGTCCGCCCATTCCTTGGTGCCGGCAATGAAGACCGGAAGCGCGTTGACGAAGGCCACGCCGGCGTCGATCGCGCACTGGGCGTAGAACTTGGCTGCCTGCTCGGAACCGACCGGCAGGTAGCAGACCATGACGTCGACCTTGGCATCACGCAGTGCGGCGACCATGTCCACGGGCTCGTCGTCGGATTCCACGATGGTCTCGCGGTAGTACTTGCCCAGGCCGTCCAGGGTGTGGCCGCGCTGGACCTTGACGCCGGTGGGCGGAACGTCGGCGATCTTGATGGTGTTGTTCTCGCTGGCGCCGATCGCGTCGGCCAGGTCAAGACCGACCTTTTTGCCGTCCACGTCGAACGCCGCGACGAACTGCACGTCGTCGACGTGGTAGGCGCCGAACGCGACGTGCATCAGTCCGGGGATCGTTGCGCTCGGGTCCGCGCCACGGTAGTAGTGGACACCCTGGACCAGCGAGGCCGCACAGTTTCCAACACCGACGATCGCTACCCGGATGGGGTTCTCTGCCACGGTTCTCCTTCGAAACACTTCTGTCTGGCCGCCGCGCCGATGGCGGGCAGCCTATCCAGTCTACGCCGTGTTTCAACGCCCCGCCGGGCCGGACCATTCCCATGACGGCGGCGCCGTTTCCGCGACGGCCGGGGCTATCCGCTCACCCCGGTGGAATCGTGCGGCTGTCCGACCGGCTTGGATTCGGGCGAACCACGCTGGCGCAGGTACACGGACAAGATCACCATGGACCACACGGCCAGGAATTCGGATTGCCAGTTCTGCAGCGTCCGGTTCCAGAACTCCGGGGAGCCGACGTACTCGCCCCAGCTGCCCGGGTCCTGCAGGTTGCCGATCTGGCTTTCGGCGAAAGCGCTGAAGCCGCTGATCGACTGCACTACCCAGGACGCCACGAAGATGGCGCCCATGACCAGGCCCAGCGAGTTGGAGAAGACTTTGGAGCGCCAGCCGCCTGCCTTGGCCCACTTGGGTGAATCGGGCCGCGCGAACCGGGCGAAGAGCTGTTCCTTGTCCGACTCCTTGCCGCGCTTGTCCAGTTCCTTCGATTCGGGCGAGCCTTTCTGCACCAGCCAAATGCTGATCAGGATCAGCAGCAGGAACTGCAGGTATTCGGACTGCCAGTTCTCGGACACGTCGACCGCAAAGCTGGACGAAGCCACGTACTGCCAGAAGGAAATGGTCTCCAGGCCCGAGGCGAGCTGCTCCTCATTGAAGGCGGCAAGCCCGGAGAACGCTTGGCCGGCCAGCGAGGCGCCGAACAGCAGGCCGAAACACGTGCTCAAGCCATTGGTGATCAGCGGGTTGTGCTTCATCGTGCCATCACTCCGATCGCTGCCAGGTAGATCAGCCCGGCGGTGATGACTCCCAGCAGGATCCAAAAAGACCAGCGCATCTCAGCTCCCGTCCACGGCGCAGTCGTAGGGGCGTTCACCCCGGAAGGTGCAGCCCGCGCCGAGGACCTTCCAGCGGTCGCCCGATCGGGTCAGGAACATGGTGTCCGTGTCCAGGACCACCTGGGCGTTCCGTCCGTACGCCTGGCTCCCGGTCACCTTTCCGGCAGCGGGCAGGTCCAGCTGCAGGATCTTCCGCGAGCAGCTGCCGGGTTCGTCGCCCTCTATCTCTTCAACCGCCACCGGGGCCAGGAAGGCGCACGCGGCGGTGCCGTCGCCGGCCTGGACCGCGGCCAGGAATCCGCTTGCTGCGGCAGCGGCGTCCTCACTGCCCGGGTTCAACGATGCGCATCCTGCGGCTCCGACGGCCAGCGCCAGGAGCGCTGCCAGCGGCGGAAGGCGCCGGAGCCGTGGGCTGAAACGACGTGTACGCATTTTTCCTCCTGCCCGGTCAGTACCCGGACAGCAGAGGTTCCAAACGGTGCCCCGCGGAGCGCGTCTCGATCAGGCCGGCAGGCGCCGGGCATTGCGCAGCCGGCGCACCAGGTTCAAGGCCGGCGAGGGCAGCACGGTGCGCAGCTTCGAGCGCATCTTGCGGCGCTGCACGGCTGCCAGGCGGTCCGGGTCCGTCGCCAGTTTTCCGGCGCGGGCGCGCTCGGCGAAGTTCAGCAGCAGGCCGTCCAACGGTGCGAATTGGACGTGGAAATAGTTGTCCCGCAGCCACCGATGGTCAGGGTGCCTGAACCGGCCGGCCACCAGATCCTCCAGATTCCCCACGAGTCCGGAGCCGTCGAAGACCTTGTTCAGCATCTCCTCGGAGAGTCCGAAGTCATCGAGGATCAGCACCGGCAGACCGGCGTCGAGCGCTTCCAAGGCAGCCGTGGAGCTCACCGTGACCATCGCCGCTGCAGGCATGAGCTGCGCGGACATGGGACCGGTGCAGAACTGCAGCTCGTGCCCGCCGACCGCGCGCGCCGCCACCAGGTCAGACCAGAGCTGGTCGAAGGGGTACTGCTCCAGGTGCGTCTGCGGTTCGCCGGCCCACGCCCGCAACTTCACCCGCACCGACAGTTCCGGTCGGCGCCTTGCCAGCGCCGCCAGGGCCTGCAGGATCGCCACGCGCTGGTCGCGCTCCACCGGAACCTTGGCCTGCGGCGCAAACACCACCGAACGCAGCGGGACCTGCTGCGGTTCCGGCCGGCCCGGGGAGGCCAGGAACGGCAGACGCGAGACCAGGATCCGCTGCGGCAGGCCCATGGCATCGGCCAGATCGCTGAACGCGCGGCACTCGGCATGGCTGTGCGTGATGAAAGCGTCACCGAGGGCGCGATAGTTCAGCGCCTTGCGGGTGGCCGGGAAGGCAACACCCGGCAGCGCGGACAACAGCGCCGGCCGGTGCGGCATCCGCGAGGCCTGCGTGAAGATCTCTTCCACCACCGGTCCGGTGGCCGCTGCCAGCACGACGTCGGCGCCCGCCAACGCGCTCTTCAGACCCGACGCGGCGATCACCCGGGGCGCTTTGCCGGCCAGGAACGTCCCGGCGGTCGCCGCCTGAATCTGTTCCAGCGTGGGCAAGATGGGGGAGCGGACCAGCAGCACTTCGCGCTCCCAGCCCTCCCCGAGCGATTCCAGCGTGGCGCAGGCAAACTTCAGGTACGAATCGCTGTCTGCCACCGCCAGCACGCGGAACGGGCGGATCCCGTTCCCGCCGGACGCGGACTCGGCTGTGCTGTGGGGTCCCGGAGCCATCACTTGCCCCCTTCGCGCAGCGAACTGCTCAGGTGTCGGCGCAGTTCTTCCGTAGTCTGCGGCAGCCACCAGTCATCCGGTACCGGCTGCCCCTTCAGCGGCACTCCGGACGGGGCCAGGATCAGGCGCAGCGAAGCCAGTACCGTGGAGGGCAGGGCACGGACCACCTGCCCGGGCCGCAAACCGCGCAGCCGCATCTCGACCGGAATCGTGTGCTGCTTGACGCGGATCAGCGGGTGCTCGTCCAAAGCCTTGAGGAGCTCCGGCTGTTCCCGGCGGTGCGGGAAATAGGCCACCGGGCCGTCCTCGGTCAAGGAGCGCACCCAATCCAGGTACGGTTCGGGCCGAATCAGCTGGTCGGCGGGCATGGCCGACCCCACCACGATGGTTGGTTCAAGGATGTTCTCGGTGACCGGCTGGGTGCCCAGCCACTCGAACCGGTGCCGTTCCAGATGGCCCCCCAGGGCCCTGAACTTCTTCTCCACGGCGTCGGGCACGGACAATGCCGTGAACACCAGCAGCCGGCCCTGGCTGGCCATCCTGCGCAGCGTCCACCAGGTGGCCAGACCCAACGCCTTGCGCCGCACTGTCGGCATGGCCCGCGGACGGATTAGCGGGGTGGGCCCATCGCTGACCAGCATGCGCAGCAGGCTCAGCGTCGCCAGACCGTCGTCCACAATGACCAGTTCGTCGGCGGCGACGCCGCGCAGGAGCTCGGCCTGCACCTTGCCGGAGTAGGCATCGCCGGTCACCCAGCGGTCCAGCTTCCGGCTGCGGACCGCGGGCAGCGCGGACGACGGCGGGGTGAACCGCACGCCGCTTGGCACCTGTTCCATCAGCGACCGCAGCGTGCTGTCCATGCCCACGGCGTCGCCACGCGGATGGATCAGCGTTTCTTGGCCCAGCAGGCCGGCGCCGTGCGCCTCGACCGCGCTGAGCAGCTGCAGCGGCGACTCGGCCCAGACGGCGGCACGGCCGAAGCGCGGGCGAACCAGTTCGCTCCGGTGCCCCCGCCTGACGGTGGCCCCGGCTTTCGGGTAGGCCAGCCTGCGGTCCACCACCGGACCCAACTGGGGGAGGAATGCTGCCGTGACTGCTGCCTCCGTCATCATTGCCGCCTCATGAGGCCACAGCCGATTTGAGTTTGCGGACGGCACGCCGGCCCATCCGCCCGACCTGGGCCAGCGGGCGCGGTCCGTCAACCCGGGCCAATCCGCCCGGAAGCTCATGCTTGGTCAGCCGGCGCCGCTTGAAGTAGCGCATCTCGGGTGCGTCCTTGATGCTGTGCAGATAGGTTTCGGCGCTGGGGCGGACTGCCGCCAGCGTGTCTGCCTGCATGCAATAGGAGACGGCTTCGACCAGCGGCTGAAGCCGCCGCGAGTCCGGCGTGTCCGCGCGGTCATGGTCCGGCGCCAAGATGTTTCGTTCCAGCACGGCATCGACGATGGTGACCGGCACGCGGTTGCTGTTTTCGTACGGACTCAGCCGCTCCAGCAGCAACGCTGTCCCGACCGCTGCGGCGTCGATGTTGAACAGGTATTTGGCAGTCATCAGCGCGGTGGAAAAGCAGCTCACCACTAGTTTCGGCTGAAGCCGCTGCATGACAACTTCGGCCGGGGCGGAGGACTCCAGGATGTCCAGCTGCACGCCGAGCTGCTGCGCCGCGGCCTCGACCGACCGGACGGCCCCCGGCCCGGCGCTGGGATGGGGCTTGAACACGCAGTGCAGGATCCCTAGGTCTTTGGCCTTCTCGATCATCTGGCGGTGCAGTGCCACTTCCTCCTCGGCAGAGAGGATCCCGAGCTCAGCCAGGTACTGGCCTAGCAGCAGGGCTGTCCCGGCCCGCGCCTTCTGGTGGTCGGCAGACGGAAGCGCAAGGGGCGGCAAAGACCGGTCCAGTTCTTCCATGGCACGGCGCAGGGACGCCGGATCCACCGGAAGCAGGTGCGGCTGGTGTTCGCGCAGCAACTGCGGCCGCAGGCCCGGAACCAGATCAACGTACAGCAGGGAATCGAGCCGCTGCGCCACGGCCAACGGGACGGGGTTCCGGGTGGGTCCGTAGCTCATCAGACCGTCGGAATGCACCGAAATCCGGGCACTGGCGAAGATGCGGGCCAAAGCGATCGCGGGATCCACCTGGATGGATTCGACAAACACGTGGACCGGGTCGCTTCCCAGCTCCCATTCCGACCGCAGCAGCTTCTGCCACAGGTCAAGGTCCTGTTCGCGGGGACTGAACTGGCCGGGCCGGCGGGGCCAGAGCAGGCTGCTCAGGTCCACCACCCGGTCGAATCGGCTGGCCGCCTCGGCGAATCCCGGCGACTCGTGGAACGGAACGGTGACCTCCGGAATCATCGCGTTGTTGGTCAGTACCAAAATGCGTTCCTGCCCGGTCTCCGGCAACACGGCGTCGTCGATGGCCGCTGCCAGCGAGACGCACTGATACAGGGTTGAGACGACAAAAAGCTCTTTCACTTCAATGCTCCGATTGCTGTTTCCAGCGTCTTGCGCCGGCGCTCACCCAGCGCTTGCACCCCGGCGGCGACGGCGGCGGCCGGAAGGCCGGCCACGGCAGTACGCAGGCCCGACGTCAGCTCCTGGCGGACAACCCGGGTCATGGAATCCGAACGATCCAGGTGGTGGCACGCGATAGCCAGGAACTGCCGGACGGCCTTGGGCCGAAAACGGTCCGCCTCGGGGTCTTCCGCCACCAGACGGAAGACTTCTGCGTAGCTGCGCAGGAAGTCCAACTGCCTGCGGTCGAAGACCTGGCTCAGCGAGGTCGCCACGCCGCGCCGGTAGAAGGCCCCCAGCTGATCCGAGACGGCGTAGGAGGCTGCCTGCAGATGCAGGCGCCAGATCCAGGGACGGTCCTCGGCGGTATGCAGGCCGTCGAGAAAGTGCAGCAGGCCGGCTTCTTTGAGCGCGCCGTCGAAGATGCCGAAGGGTGCGAACGGGTAGTCCACCATCGTCGACTCGTCCGAAGGCCCGATGTCGCGGCGGGGATCGAGGGCGACGCCGCGCACGGCTTGCGGCGCGCGGTGAACGGTCCGGACTCCGTTGGTGTGCCGGATGTGGTCCACGCGGAGGAAGTCCACGCCCAGCTCGCTGATCTCTTCGGTGATCCGGGCCAAATGCCCGGGGGCGTACCAGTCGTCCGGATCGAAAAAGGTGATGTAGCGTCCGGTGGCGGCGTCCAGGCCTTGGTTGCGTGCCGCGGCCAGCCCGGTGGCGGTGTTGTTGCGGTGGATCTGCAGGCCGGGGAGCCGGCCGGTAAAGGCGGCGGCCAGCTCCCCGGTCCCGTCGGTGGAACCGTCATCGATCACGATGATTTCCATCACCGAGGGATCATCGAACTGACGGGTCAGGCTGGTCATCGCGTCGCGGATGAAAGGTGCCTGGTCTTTCGCCGGAATGATGACGCTCAGTAATGGCTGGTTCATGGCG
>NZ_JBLKRT010000004.1:0-162965 GCF_047607445.1 Arthrobacter sulfonylureivorans | reverse complement strand
GTTAATCCCGATCTCGCCGATCACATAGACCGGCTGCCCGGCACCGACCTGCACGTCACCGATCGCGACGGGAGCCGGCGCACCGGCGGGGACAGAGTTCGAAACGGTAGCTTCGGTAGTCATGGGCTGCACTCTTTCTGTTGTTGCTGTGGCTTGTTCGTGGCGGCCGCCTTCGTCGGCGGCACCGCTGCGTGCGGCGAGGATGAGTTCGCAGACCTCGCGGACCGCGCCTTCGCCGCCATGGCGCTGCAGCACAGTCCGTGCCGCAGCCTTGACCTCGGCGCGGGCATCGCCCACAGCCACCGGCCAACCAACGACGCCCATGGCGGGCAGGTCGTTGACGTCGTTGCCCACGTAGGCAACCCGATCGGGATTTAGCCGGTGGGCGGCCATCCAGGTTTGGACGGCCCCGGCTTTGTCTGCGACGTCCTGGAGGACGTCGACGCCGAGCTTCCGCGCCCGGGCGCTGACCACCGCGTTGCGTTCGGTGGACAGAATCAGTTGGGGGATTCCGGTGCGGCGCAGCCGGGAAATTCCCATGCCGTCTTCGCGGCTTACCCGGACGAATTCCTCGCCCTCGGCATTCACGAAGGCATGGTCGTCGGTGTGGACGCCGTCGAAGTCCATCACCAGGGCATCCACATCGAGGCCGCCGGTCCGGGGCGCGGTGGTCTGGTCGGCCAGCGCGCGGACCACGGCCAGGTCCTCCAGCGAGTCGATTTCAACCGCGTGCTCGGCGGGCACTTCCTGCAGCTTCAGCCGGCCGAAGAAGCGGTGCTTGCGGGCCAGGAAACCCTCGGTGCTCATCGCGTAGAACGCGCCGGTTTCGCGGTACTGGGGTGTGCGGTCCTGCCGGCGGGGACGCACCTCGGCGCTGTGCCCGACGGCGGTGACGGCACCGCCGTCGTCGTGCATCCAGTGGAACGCGTGGCTTTCGGTGACGGAGAAGGTGACGTCGGCGCGGCGCTCCAGCACGTCCAGCACGGCATCGTTCAGGTGTGCCGGATCGATGAAGGGGGAGGTGCACTGCAGCAGAACCGTGACCGCCGGCGGCTGGGGGAGCGACGCGAGGACGTGAAGCACGGCAGATTCGCTGCTGGCGGTGTCACCGGAGAGGTCCGCCGGCCGCATCACCACGCGGGCGCCGCAGCGTTCGGCTTCGGCGGCGATGTCCGGATGATCGGTGCTGACGACGACGTCGGTCACCGCCGGCGCGGCCAGCGCGCTGTCGACGGCGCGGGCCACCAGGCTGCGGCCCGCCACGGGCTTCAGGTTCTTGAATGGGATCCCTTTGGAGCCGCCGCGGGCCGGGATGACGACCAGGACTTCCTGGGGGTCGGTGTAACTCATTGAAGCCACGGTAGGAAGGGCCGGTAACGCCCGGGGGTGGCCAAGGTTACGGGAAGGCGAGCAGCAGCGGACGTTTAACCCAACCCGCCCCACGGCTGCCTGTCTGTGGCCGATAGTGCAGCCGACAGTACGCTTGGAGCATGCCCGGGCCCCGCTCTTCGCGCCGCAGACCACTGCGGATTGTGGTGCCCAGCCGCAACGACCCGTTCCTCAAGCAGTTCACCGAACTGGTGGGCGGACCGCTGGGCCGGCACAGCGCGCCGGGCCTGGTCTCGCCTGGTTTCTTCACCGTGGAGCGTGTGCTGATCATCCTGACCACGTTCGCCGCGCTGCTCTCGGTCCTGGTCAAGACGCCGTGCCGACTGGACGGTTGGGCGCTGCCGGACTACTTCTACATGGGTTGTTACTCGGACTGGCCGGTGCTGTTCGAAACCCGCGGACTGGCCGACGGCGTCATGCCCTTCGTCAGCGCGGGAAGTTCATTTGAATACCCGGTCCTGCTGGGGCTGCTGGCCGGGGCGACAGCGTGGCTGGTTCCGGGCGAAGGTGTCTCGCCTGGACGGGCACTGGCCTATTTCGACATCAACGCCACCTTGGCGGCCGTGGCCTGGCTGGTCACGGTGCTTGCCACGGCGCGCATGAGCCACCGGCGGCCCTGGGATGCCGCCATGGTGGCGCTGGCACCGGCCATCGTGTTGGCCGGGACGGTCAACTGGGACCTGTGGGCTGCCATGCTGGCGGCATTGGCGATGCTTGCGTTCGCCAGGCACCGTCCGGTTTGGGCCGGTGTGTTCATTGGCCTCGGGGCGGCGCTCAAGTTGTATCCGGTGCTGATCCTCGGAGCCATCCTGCTGCTGGCAATCCGGACCGGCCGGTACCGCCCGCTGACCGCGTCCGCAGCTGCCGCGGCTGCGGTGTGGCTGGCCACCAACCTGCCGTTCATGCTGCGCGACTTCGGCAGTTGGTTCCACTTCCTGGACTACAGCCGTCAGCGTGAGGCCGGCTACTCGTCCATCTGGTACGCCTACAACCTGACCGCGCAGCGGCAGCAGTTGCCGGTCTTCAGCCCGGAGTTCATCAACACCGCATCCTTCCTGCTGTTCGCGGCAGCCTGCGCCGGGATCGCGGTGTTGGCACTGACCGCGCCGCGCCGTCCGCGGATGGCATCGCTGGTTTTCCTGGTGGTGGCCGCGTTTGTGCTCACCAATAAGGTGTACTCGCCGCAGTTCGTGGTCTGGCTGGTACCGCTGGTGGCGCTGGCCCATCCGCGCTGGCGCGACTTCCTGATCTGGCAGTTCTTCGAAGTCATGCACTGGTGGGCCATTTGGATGCACTTGGGCCAGGTCACCAGCGGCGGGGAGGCAACGCGGAACCTGGACGCGCCTTACTACGTACTGGCGGTCTTGGCGCATATAGCCGCAACGGTATACATCATGGCGAAAGTGGTAAGGGCGATCTGGCTGCCTGAGCACGATCCGGTCCGGCGCGTGGATACCGATGATCCGCAAGGCGGCGAGTTCGACGGCGCCGTCGACAGGTTCGTGCTCCCGGTGTTCGACAGCGTGACGCTTGGGAGTTGCCGCTTCTCCGCGAAGCCCGGCCGCTTCCCGGCGGAGCCCGGCCGCTTCTCGGCGGAGCCCGGCCGCTTCTCGGCGGAGCCCGGCCGCTTCTCGGCGGAGCCCGGCCGCTTCCCGGCGGAGCCCGGGCACTTCCCCGCGGGATCCGGCCACCGCCCCGCGGGACGAGTCGAATCCGCGGACGGCGAAGGGGGCGTCGCCCCTGAATATTCTGACACCGGCATAGACCCCCTCCGACCGTCGTCGCGATGGCCGGGCATTGCCAGCGGGGACACGCAAGGCACAAGGTTGAACGGACAGCCGGAAGGGGAAGATGAGTCGTGACGGACGTAGCGGTAGTCGGCGCCGGGCCGAATGGTTTGGCGGCGGCCGTGATCATGGCGCGGGCCGGCTTGGATGTCACGGTCTTCGAGGCGGCGGCCACACCTGGTGGCGGCGCGCGGACGCTGGAACTGATCAAGCCCGGATACTGGCATGACGTGTGCTCTGCAGTGCATCCGATGGCCGCAGCCTCGCCCTTCTTCAGGGACTTCGGGCTGGACCAGCGGCTCGAGCTGCTGGTGCCCGAGGTTTCCTACGGCCAGGTGATCGACGGAGCCGCCGCGGCTATCGCCTACCGCGACTTGGACCGGACCGTCGATGGATTGGGTGCCGACGGCGCCGCCTACCGGCAGCTGATGCGGCCGCTGGTCGACCGGGCTGATGCCCTGTTGGAATTCACGATGGACCAGCTGTTGCAGATACCGGCCAACCCGGTCACGGCCTTTCGGTATGGGATCAGGACCCTGGAGCAGGGCTCTCCGGCGTGGAACCTGCGCTTCAAGGAACAGTTCGCACCGGCCCTTCTGACTGGTGTTTCCGCGCACACACCCGGCGGCGTTCGGCGACTCTCTGCGGCCGGAGCGGGGCTGATGCTCGGAGCGCTGGCGCATGCCGTGGGATTCCCCCTGCCCGTCGGAGGGTCTCAGGCCATCATCGACGCCATGGTTCAAGACCTGCGGGCACACGGCGGCGGCCTTGAGACCGATCATAGGGTGACCTCGCTGGCCCAGCTGACCGATGCTAAAGCCGTCATGCTGGATATCGCGCCGACCGACTTGCTGGGGCTGGCTGGCGGCCGGCTCCCTGCTGCTTATGCGCACGCGCTGCGGCGGTACCGTTACGGACCCGGCGCCGCCAAAGTCGACTACATCCTCTCCGGCCCGGTCCCGTGGGCGCATCCGGAGCTGCGCCGGGCCGGCACCGTGCATCTGGGCGGCACACGCGACCAGATTGCGGCGTCCGAACGGGCCATCGCCCGCGGCCGGCACTCCGAGGATCCGGTGATCCTGGCGGCACAACCAGCTGAGTTTGATCCATCCCGCGCCCCCGCCGGAGGCCACGTTCTCTGGGCCTACTGCCATGTTCCGCGCGGATCCAGGCGCGACATGGAGCGGGTGATCACCGCAGCGCTGGAACGGGCCGCCCCGGGCTTCAGCGACCTCGTGGTGGACTCCAGGAGCATGTCCGCGGCCGATTACGAGGTGTACAACCCCAACTATGTGGGCGGCGACTTCGGCACTGGCGCGGTGACCATGGCGCAGCTTGCGGCGCGCCCGATCCTGAGCCCCAAGCCATGGCAGACCCCGCTGCACGGCGTCTATCTCTGCTCCGCCGGAACACCTCCTGGCCCCGGCGTGCATGGGATGGCTGGTTACCGGGCCGCAGAGCTGGTGTTGAAAGAGCAATTCGGATTGGCTGTACCCTCCCTGAGTCCTTAAGGCTGTACGCCCGGAAGTGCTAAAGCTCCGAGGCCCCGAGGCCTTGGGCCCCCAAGCCCTCAGGTCGTGGATCCACGGGCCCATGATCCGTGGACCCGCGAGCCCTTGAGCCGCGAATCCGCTAACCCATGAACCTGTGGGCTGTGGCCCGCATGGCAGATCGAAGGCAAGATGGGTCCCATGGATCCTGTAGCGGCCCTGAATGAAATCGCCTTTTGGCTGGAGCGCGAACTGGCGCCCACTTTCAAAGTGCAGGCGTTCCGGAGGGCGGCCGCCGTGGCCGCCGAATTGGAACCTGACGAACTGGCCGAACGGGCCCGCAGCGGGCGACTGAAGAACATGAAGGGGATCGGGGCCAGCACCTTCGAGGTTATTCGGCAGGCGGTCGACGGTGAAGTGCCAGCTTATCTGGTGAAGGTCCGGGAACGCTCGGCGGAGCCGCTGGCCGAGGGCGGCCGCGAGCTTCACCAGGCGCTGCGCGGCGACCTCCACTGCCACAGCGACTGGTCCGATGGCGGGTCGCCGCCCCAGGCTATGTTCGACGCCGCTCACTGGCTGGGCCGCGACTACCTGGCCCTGACGGACCATTCGCCCAACCTCACGATCGCCAACGGTCTGAGCGAGGAGAGGCTGGCACGGCAGCTCGAGCTGGTTGCGGAGGCCAACGCCGCGTCCGATGGCTTGCGGGTGTTGACTGGCATCGAAACGGACATTCTGGAGAGCGGCGAGCTGGATCAGACTCCCGAAATGCTTGACCAGCTGGACGTGGTTGTCGCTAGCGTGCATTCCAAGCTCAGGTCCGACCGCGGCACAATGACCCGCAGAATGCTTGGCGCCATCAACAACCCGCGCACCAATGTGCTGGGCCACTGCACCGGACGGCTGGTCACAGGGGGACGGGGAACCCGCCCGCAATCGGAGTTCGACGCCGAGCGCGTCTTTGCCGCCTGTGCCGAGAACGCCGTCGCCGTCGAAATCAACTCCCGGCCGGAGCGGCAGGACCCACCGGATGAACTGATCCAGCTGGCGCTCGACGCCGGCTGCCTCTTCAGTATCGACAGCGACGCCCACGCGCCCGGTCAGCTGGATTTCCTCCACTACGGTGCCGAACGTGCTGCAAAAAACGGCGTCCCCGCCGAAAGGATCATCACCACATGGCCGGTCGAGCGCCTTCTGGAGTGGTGCAGCCAAGGGAGGTAAAGCCGTCCTCATCGGTTCTAGGTAGCGCAGGTTCAGGCTATGGATCGGCTGTCTCTTTCGGGTGATATCCATCGGCTTTTGCGGTGATTCGTATCGATTCGGCAGCGTCGTTCGGGGTTGGGAAGAGGGGCGAATTGTCACGCTGCCCAGAGCGCACGCGAATCCACGTCTCATTTTCGGGCGGCCCTTTTGCGGCATTGCACCGGGCACCATCGGAGGCCGACGCTATTGGGGGGTGCGGAGTGGTTGGGGTGGGATGTGGGTTTGCCAGTAGGCGTTGCGCAGGGGTTGGCGGTCGGGGTCGATGTAGTCGGGTGGGGTGAACCAGGGGATGCCGTCGCGGACGGTGATGTTCCAGTTGCCCTGTTCGATCAGGTCGTGGTGGAGGCCGCAGAGGCAGACGCCGTTGTTGACCTCGGTGCGGCCGCCGGCCCACCAGGGCACGATGTGGTGGGCTTCGGTCCAGAACGCGGGCATGGTGCAGCCCGGGAAGGCGCAGCCTTTGTCGCGGATGAGCAGTGCCCGGCGGATCGCGCGGTTGAAGAACCGTTGTGACCGGCCCAGGTCCAGGACTTCGCCTTTGGTGCCGAGGATCGCGGGGATGATCTCGGCGTCGCAGGCCATCCGGCGCACGGTTTTGGCCGAGACCGGGCCGTTGAATACTGCGTTGCCGCCGCCGGTGAGCAGTCCGGCGAGCTGTTCGTAGCCGGCGGTGACCATCACCTGGGTGCGGTGCCCGCCCGAGTCCGGGAGCCGGCCGGTGTTCAACGCGATCCGGCACGCACCGACCAGCCCGGCCAGCAGCTTCTGCGCCCGGGTGAAGTCATCCAGTCCTTCCAAGACGGCCGGATCCACCGCGCCGCCAGGCGACTCTGCTTCTGCACGGGCGACACCTTCCTCCCCTGTGGGAGTGGACGGTGCGTTGTCGCGCGGGCCTTCGGCTGTGTTGGTTTCCCCGGTTCCGCTCTCGTCCGGGGTGGTGGCGGCGGTTTCGATGGCGTCGGACTGGATGCGGGGGTTCGCGGCGCTGTTCATCACGGTGGCGAGGGCTTCGTATTGGTCGTCGGTGGTGTTGATGACGAACTGGTGCAGTCCGCGCCGGCGGCCGCGGTAGAACATGCCCTGCCGGGCCCGCAGTTCCTCCTCCGAGGGTTCGGCGCCGTCCTGGTCGACCGCTGTTTCCCAGGTCTTGGCGACCATCGCCAGCGTGTCCGTGTCGGTCTCGGCGGCCTGCCGGACCAGCGACGCTTCCATCGCTCCCAGCGTCCCGGGGTCGGGCGCGGCGTGGCCGGCCCGGCCGAGCGAATCGGTGACTAGGGCCGCGGCGTGACCGCTGATTTCGCCGGCGGCCATCGCCTCCGCCAGCACGGGCAGGGCCGGGGTGCCGGGTTCGCCGTCGAACCGCACCGGCGCGGTCACCGCTTTGCCGACCCGCAGCCGGCGGCGGGCTTCGATGATGCTGATCCCCAGCCTCGAGCGCAGGTATTCGGCGTTGTTCCGGAACTCGGTCTTCCGCCGCCTCCTTTGTTTCGGACCCGCACCGCCCGGCGCCGCGATGTCTGGCCCCGCGGGGTCAAGACCACCCGGCCCGTCACCGGGACCACCGCCGGCGCTGTTTCCGGAGCCGGCACTGATCGCAGCGGCCGGGTCCGCCCACCCCGCCGCACCGGCGCGGTCACCGCTTTGCCGACCCGCATCCGGCGAGTCTGCAAGGGGGCCGGTGTTGGCTGCGGTTTCCCCGTTCGCGGCGATGTCCGCCCGCTCCACCGCGTGGGCGCCGGCGGTCTGCAGGAACTCCACGACCTTCGAAACGTCCTCGACCGCTGCTACCGTGTTGGCCAGTTCCCGGGTGCTCAGCGACCCGGATTCGACGGTGAAACGGGCGGCGATATCCTGCAGCAGCGCACGCACGCCGGCGAGGGATTCCTCCAACTCCCCGGTCCGGTCCAACGGTGCAAGCGCCATACCACAATTTTATTCGTACACACTTTCGACCCGCCATCAAAACAACCCAATGTGTAGGGATAGTGAGATTGGATTGGGCACACGAAACGTAGCGCTGAAACGAAAACCTGTCCCGGGCGCTGACTCAGGCGATGCCGCACTCGGTGCGCGGCGTTGGCTCGGTGCGCCGGCGTTGGCCCAGGGTGCGACGCTGACGCAGGGGCGGCGCCTAGACTCAGGCGCGCAGCGCCGAAGAAACGCCGTTCCGAAGCCTGCAGGCGCCAGGCAACACACCGGGCATGAGGCCGTATAGGACCACCCCGCCCGGCGATAGCAATGGAGGCCGATCAACGAACCCACGAACGCGCCTACCGGGTCACCTCCGGCACCTGCGCCACTACCGCCCCGGGGGTGCTTCGCGGTTCCGAGAGCCGGCCGTCGCGCATGGTTGCCACGGCATCGGTGAGCGGAATGAATTCGGTGTCGTGGGTGACCATGACTGTCGCGACGTCGAATTCCCGCGTCACTTGGACCAACAACCGGACAACCGCCTCGGAGCGCTCGTGGTCCAGCGCCGCCGTCGGCTCATCGACCAGCAATACCCGTGGATTGCCCATCAGTGCCCGCGCGATGTTGACCCGCTGACGCTGCCCGCCGGAAAGCTGGTGCGGACGGCGGTGGGCAGCGTCCGCAAGTCCCACGACGTCCAGTAGCTCCAAACCGCGGGACCGGGAGTCCCGTGGTTTCTCTGCGCGCAGGTGCGCGCCGATCTGGAGTTGTTCCAATGCCGTGAGCGAGGCCAGCAGGTTGGGCTGCTGGAAGACAATCCCCACCTTCTGCCGGCGCAGTTCGGCCGACTCCTTCAGTCTCAAGGCCGTGGCATCCACGCCGTCCACCAGTACGACGCCGGACGTGGGCCGGATGAGCGTGGCGGCGACCGCCAAGAGGGACGACTTGCCGGAACCGGACGGTCCCGCCAAGGACGTGAGGGTGCCGGCCGGAACCTGCAGGTTGACCTGGTCCAGTGCCTTAGTGGTGCCCTCGCCGTCAGGGTAATCAAGGGTGACGTTGAGAAGACTGAGTGCGTGTGCCATGGGAATTGTTCCTTCGGGAGTCGTTGCGAGGAGGTCAGGAGACGGAAGCGGTCAGAAGACGGCCAAGTATCGGGGCCGGACCGGAAGCGTCAGCTGCCGCCGAGTGCCGTCAATGGGTCCACCCGCGTCACCCGTCGGACCGCGAGCACGGCACCGGCCATGCCGAGGACCACGATTCCGGCGATGGGCAGCAGGGTGCTGGCCGGGGTCAGCAGGAAGGGCGCGGCCTGGGAGGCGAAGACCCCGCCCAGAATTCCGATGCCTCCGCCAGCCGCCGCGCCGCAGGCCAACACCACCAGGGCCTGTGTCAACGCGTCGCGGAGCAGGTAGGCGTCCGAGCTGCCCATGGCTTTGAGCACGGCAATGTCGCGAGTGCGCTGGATGGTCCACACAGTCAGGAAGGCGACGATGACCAGCGCGGAAATCCCGTACAGGAAGCCCTGCATCAGCATCAGCGATCCGTTCTCGCTCTTGTAGGAGCCCAGCGCTTGGAAGGCCCCGCTGACGGAGGTGGCGGTGGTGCCGGCAGCCTCATTGGCGGCAGTCGCTGCCGGTCCGGACAGATCGCCGTCGGACAGTTGAGCGGCAATAGCGGTGGCGATCGGACCATCGTCGGCACCGCCGTCGTTAATGTGGCTGACCTGCTGCCACTTGCCCAGCGACGTCCATACCACCGGCGTGTGGGAGTACCACTGGTCGTCGACGACGTCGGTGACCTCCAGATCCCGCCCGGCCAGTTGCACGGTATCGCCCACTTCAGCGCCCAGATCGTCGGCCGCCGTCCGGCTCAGTACCAGGGAAGTAGCGGTCACGGGGGAAGGGGCCAGCGCGCTGCCGGGCTCGACGCCGAACACCGCCACATTCGTGCTGCCGGCCGCACTCAGCCGGGTCTGGCTGACTCCGAAGGCTTCCGCACGTTCAACGCCGGAGGCCTGCTGCCAGGTGTGCAGCTGCTCGCGGCTGATCTGCGACTCGGTGAAGGAGGCGGCGGGGCTATTGCCGCTGGCAGAGCCGAACACGACGGCGTTGCTGCCGGCGGCACCGAGCTGCCGGATGGCGGACACGGATTGGTTCCCCAGCCCGGCGGTGAGCCCGGACAGCATCACCAGCAGCAAAGTAATCAGGGCCACCACGACGCCCATAAGGAGGAAACGGCCCTTTGCGAACCGGATATCCCGAAGTGCCAGGAACACGATGAACCCTACTTTCATTGCTTGGCTGCCCCGATCTGCGGGCTGGTTCCAGCGTCCCGCGGCGGGCGTGCGCGCACATCAGGCGGCTGGTTGATCCGCGGCACGCGATCGGTTGATCTGCCGGTCAACCGATCGGTTGATGCCCGCGCAATTGAACCTCGGTACGCTGAGGACCATGCCTGCCCAGTCCCGTCCGCACGATCGCACCGGAGCAGCGCGGAACGGGAACGTCACGGCCACATCGGAGGCGCCGACGCCGGCGGAGGGCCCCGAGGCTGCGGAGGGCCCCAAGGATGCGGTCCCCGCCAGCCAATTGGTACTCCGCATCCTGCGCGTGGGCCTGCATGTGGGCTTTGCTGGCCTGCTCGCCCTGGCCATCGCGGCGATGTTGACCGCGGATCCGGCCAGCCCAACCACTTACCTCGCCGCCGCCCTGGCCGTCCTGCTCGCGACCGTATACGTGGCCGGGACGGTCTGGGAAAAACGACGCAGCTCCTCAGGAACCGGCCGGGACCTCAATCGCTATGCGCCGTGGTGGCTGGCACTGGTCACCCTGCTGTGGACCTGTTTGGTGGTGTTGAGCGGAAACTTTGTCTGGCTGGCCTTCCCGCTCTTCTTCCTCCATCTGCACATCCTGCGCACGTGGCATGCGGTGATCGCCGTCGCGGTCCTCACCGGCCTGGTGATCGCTTCCCAGTGGTGGCACGCCGGCAAACTGGAGCCGGCGATGCTGATCGGTCCGGTGGTCGGGGCGGTGTTCGCCGTGTTCATGGGGATGGCCTACCGGGCGCTTTATCTGGACGCGCAGAATCAGCGTCTGGCCTTGGCGGAACTGCGCCGGACCCGTGCGGAACTGGCCAGCTCCCAGCATGAAGCCGGTGTGCTGGCCGAGCGCGGCCGGCTGGCCAGCGAAATCCACGACACGTTGGCCCAGGGTCTGTCCAGCATTGTGTTGCTGTCCCGCGGCGCCGCAGCCGCGCTGGACGCTGGGCAACCGGCCACCGCGGCGGAACGGATCCGGCTGATGGAGTCCACCGCGTCCGACAATCTGGCGGAGGCCCGGCGGTTTGTCCGTGGCCTGTCCTCGCCGCAGCTCGACCCCCAGCCGGGCCAGCAACCTGAGCGCGAGCCCGGCTCGATGCTAGACCTCGGGGCCGACCGGGAGCTGCCGCGCCTCGACCCGCACGCCGGCGGCCCCAGTGCTCGGCCCACCGCCCGAGCAGATACCCAGTCCGACGGCGCGCCCACCACCCAGCCCATGAACGGACCCAGCGCGCTGGTGCCCAGCCTGCAGCGGCTGTGCGCGGCAACGGAGAGCCAGGCCGCGGGGTCCGGCCGCCCGCTGCGTTGCCGCTTCGTGCTGGACGGTTCGCCGGTGCAATTGCCACCGGCCGTGGAGGTGCTGCTATTGCGGGCCAGCCAAGCGAGCCTGGCCAATGTGCTGGAGCACGCACAGGCGAGCACCGCCGTCGTCACCTTGGGTTTTTTGCCGGGCGAGGTCACCGTGGACATTTACGACGACGGTGCTGGCTTCGATCCCTCGGCCGCCGGTCCCCGGGAGGACGGCAGGGGGTTCGGGCTGCGGTCGCTCGCGGAGCGGGCCGCCGCGCTGGGCGGCACCATGACGGTCGAATCCGCTACCGGAGAGGGCACGGTGGTGGCGGTCCGTCTGCCCTTGCCAGCCGCCGACGAGGAACGGCAGTGAACGGGATCAGGATCCTGCTGGTGGACGACCATCCGGTGGTCCGCGCCGGGCTGCGCGCCATGCTGGCGGACTTCGAGGGCATCGCGGTGGCCGCCGAGGCGCCGGACGGGGCGGCCGCGCTGCGCGAGCTGGACCGGCTGGACGCCCTGGGTGAACCCGTGGATCTGGTCCTGATGGATCTGCAGATGGGCACCGGGATGGACGGCGTGACCGCCACGGCAAGGATCGCCGGGCGCGCCGCCGAGGGGAAATCGGCGCCACCGGTGCTGATCCTGACCACCTATGACACCGACGCGGACATCCTCGCGGCGGTGGAGGCCGGCGCCAGCGGCTACATGCTCAAGGATGCCCCGCCGGAGCAGATCCGCCAGGCAGTACTGGCCGCGGCGGCGGGCCGCACCGCGCTGGCGCCGGAGGTCGCCGCCCGGCTGATGGGCCGGATGCGCAGCCCGCAGCCTGCCCTCAGTGCGCGCGAGGTGGAACTGCTGGAGTTGCTGGCCACCGGGATGGGCAACCGCGCCATTGCCCGGCAGCTGTTCATCTCCGAGGCAACGGTCAAGACCCATCTGGTGCACATCTACGCGAAGCTGGGCGTGGAGAACCGCACGGCCGCGATTGCGGAGGCGGTCAAACGGCGGATCATCCGAACCCAGTGAGGGCGGCGGCTGCCCAGCACGCGGACGGCGGCGGCCTGACAGTTAGGCAGCGGCACCCCGGCAGCTTGGCTATGGTGCTAAGTATGCTGAACAATTTTTCGAAGGCGGCCTTGGCGGTGCTGGCCATGCTGCTGATGTGCTCCTGCAGCCTGCAGATACCCGCCGATCCGGAAGGAACGTTGGACCGGATCAGCAGCGGGACCCTCAGAGTAGGTGTCTCACACAATCCGCCCTGGACAGCAGTCCAAACCGGGCAGGAACCCGCGGGCCGGGAGGCAGACCTTGTGAGGGAGTTTGCCGCAAACCGTGGAGCAACGATCGAATGGACGGCCGGCGGCGAGGAATCGCTGATGGGGCGGCTGGAACACGGGGAACTTGACCTGGTCATCGGCGGCTTGACGAAGAAATCACCGTGGTCGGACAAGGCCGCCCTGACCCAGCCCTACGCCGAGGAGCGAGCCCCCGACGGCGGCAAGCAGGAATACGTGATGGCTGCCAGGATGGGTGAAAACGCCTTCCTGCGGGAGCTGGAGAAGTTTCTTCTCGACCGGAAGGAACAGGGATGAACACCGGGTTTGGCCGCACCGAGTTGCCTGACCAGCAGGAAGCAGCCCTGCGGCGTGCCATCAGGATCCAGTGGATCACCATCGCCGTCCTGGCCGTGTCCGTCACCCTGGTCTTCTTGGTGATGGGTAACTCTCAGGCCATGAAGGCCGCTTGGATCGAAGACATGCTCTCTTTCGCTCCGCCCATCGCGTTCCTGCTGGCGATGAAGATCATCAACAGGCCGCCCAACCGGAAGTACCCCTATGGATACCACCGGTCCACCGGCATCGCGCATCTCGTCGCAGCGGTGGCGCTGTGCAGCATGGGCACCTTCCTGGTGATCGATTCCGGCGCGGGCCTGCTGAAGGGCGAACACCCGCCGATCGGCTCCGTCCAGATTTTGGGCCAGACCATCTGGCTCGGCTGGCTGATGATGGCGGTGATGGCAGCAACGGCCGTGCCGCCGGTTTTGCTCGGCCGCGCCAAGGAAAAACTCGCCGAGCAACTGCATGACAAGGTGTTATATGCCGATGCGGACATGAACAAGGCGGACTGGATGACGGCGCTCGGCTCCATCGTGGGGGTCGCCGGAATCGGGATCGGACTTTGGTGGGCGGACGCCGCGGCGGCGCTGTTCATTGCCGGCGGGATCCTGCGCGACGGTTACAAGAACATGCGCGGATCCATCAGCGACCTGATGGACACCCGCGCCACCACCTACGACGATGCGGAGCCGCACCCGCTGATCGAGCGCATCGAGGACTACCTAGGCCAGCTGGAATGGGTTGAGGAATCCGGCGCCCGCGTCCGCGACCAAGGCCATGTGCTGCATGCTGAAGCCTTCGTGGTTCCCCGCGACGGCAACGTCCCGTCGGTCAAGGTCCTCGAAGAGGCCAGGGACGGTTGCATCGACCTGCATTGGATGATCCAGGACATTGTCCTGGTGCCGGTCTCCGAACTGCCCGAGGAAGCGGGCGGAGCGTCGGAGCGCCAGTCCGAGCGAAACCTTTGACCCGCGGTACGGTGGGCCCCTGCGCCACCGTATATCGTGCAAAGGGGCGGCTTCCCTTGCTGCCAAGAGCTAACGACGGCGGCGCACGGCTGCCGCGAGGAGGTACAGATGCGTCTGGGAACAGTACGGCAGAACGGCACCATGCAGGCGTTCCGTCAGGTCGGCGACACCACGGAATACCTGCCGGCCAGCGACGTGGGCGAACTGCTCCAGCGCGATGACTGGCGCACGCTCGCCGGCGAACCGGGACCGGCGCCAGAGCACTCGGAGCTGGCGATGCCGATCCTGCGCCCGGGAAAGATTTTGTGCGCGGGCCTGAACTACTACGCGCATGCCGAAGAGGTGGGCCAGGAGGTCCCCAAGTACCCCACCATCTTCACCAAGTACGCCAACGCGCTGGTCGGTCCGACGGACGACGTGGTGCTGCCCGCGGCCAGCAGCAAGATCGACTGGGAAGCCGAACTGACCGTGGTCATCGGCTCCCGGGTCCGGCAGGTCGACGAGGCCGGAGCCCGCGCCGCGATTGCCGGCTACACGGTGATGAACGACGTCTCGGTCCGCGACTGGCAGGGCCGCACCTCGGAGTGGTTCCAAGGCAAGAACTGGGACCGGACCACTCCGGTGGGCCCCGTCATCGTCACCGCGGATGAGCTGGACCCGGAAGCCGGGCTGGCGGTGGAATGCGAGCTGGACGGCGCCACCAAGCAGTCGGGCAACACCTCCGACCTGATTTTCTCCTGCGCCAGGCTGGTGTCCTATGTCAGCGAGTTCATGACCCTGGAGCCCGGCGACCTGCTGGCCACCGGAACCCCTGCCGGCGTGGGGTTGGCCCGGAAACCACGCGAATGGATCCCCGCCGGGGCGCAGATGGTCACCCGGATCGAGGGGATCGGTGAATTGCGCAACCACTGCGTGCCCGAAGAACAAAGCTGAAACGTCGCATTTACCCGACCCGCGGCTTAGGATCAATCCGTGGCACAAACCCGGCTGTACGGGCGAGAGGAAGAGGTGGCGCAATGGCGCGACCTCGCTTCAGCCGTGGAAGCCGGCCACAGCATCGAACTGACCGTCAGCGGCCCCTCCGGGATCGGCAAGACCACAGTGCTGGAAACGCTGTTCGCGGATGCCTCCTCACGCGGCTGGAAGCTGCTGCGCGCCGCCGGCGCCGCCCGCCGTTCGCTGCCCGGTTCCATGTTCTGGCAGTGGTTCGCGCCGCTTGCGCAACAAATGCCGGACCACGGTCCGCCCTTCGACGGGCAGGGCCGGGTGCTGCATTCGTTCCTGACCTCCGCCGGCGGTCCGCTGCACAAGGACGCACTCACCTATTCCGCGTCCTGGGTGCTGCGCTCGCTGGCCCAGGAGGCCCCGGTCATCGCCATGGTGGACGATGCCCAGTGGCTGGATGAACTCTCGCTGCAGTCGCTCTCGGACATGGGGATCCTGCTGATCGGGGCCCCGCTGCTGATTGTGCGCGGGGTGCGCACCGGCCAAGGCGCCGAACGCGGTGACGGGATCCGGACGGACACCCTCCTGTTGGACGGGCACGACGACGGTGCCCGCCACGGTCCGTCCCGAACCGGCACCTCTCGAAAGGGCTCCACCCGAAACGGCACTGCCCGCCACAGCGCTTCCCGCCCGGGAGGTCGGGTGCATTGGCCGCTGGAACCGCTGGACCACCGGGCAGTGGCGGAGTGGGCAGCGCACCGGATACCCACCGTGGATGCCGCGGAGGCAGCCCGCATCCATGCGGCGGCAGGCGGCATGCCGTTCTACGTCGAGGAAATCCTGGAACGCGGCGTAGAAGTCGGGACCGACCGGGCCAGCGCCGAAGCCGCAGCCTTGGAGGACCGCCTCGCCGCGCTCTCGGCCCAGGAGCGGACGGTACTGGACGCCGCCGTCGTGCTGGGGGAGGACACCAGCCAGCAGCTGCTGGCACGGATGACCGGACTGCCGTTGGACGCCGTCGCCCCGGTGCTCAAACGGCTGGCCGCGGCGCGTTTTCTGAGCGCGCTGCGCCCCCGGCCGAGGGTCCAGCATGCGCTGGTGGCCGAGGCCGTGCTCGCCACGCTGGAACCGGAACGCCGGGCCGAGCTGCACGGCCTTGCTGCTGCCGCCTTGCGGGCACAGGGGAGCGAACCGGCCGTCATCGCGGGCCATCTGCTGGCAACCGAACCCGGCGCTGATCCCGCTGCAGCCGAAATCCTGCTTGTCGCAGCCAGCGCTGCGCGCCGCACCGGCTCGGGCGAGCTGGCCGTCCGGATGATCGGACGGGCGATGGCCGAAGAACGGCTGCCGGCCGAGCTCCAGCGCAGGATCCTGATTGAAGCTTCGCTGGCCTATCAGGTGGCCGGCCGCCTTCAGGAGGCGGCGGACCTCGGCCGCCGGGCTCTGGAGATGACCGAGGGAACGCGGGCCCGGGTAGAGCTGTTGATGGAATTTGCCGAGGCGCAGTACGCCATCAACCGGGTGGAGGAAGCCTCGCGCTGCTTCAGCCAGGCGCTGAAGGAACTGGACAACGACGAGCAGCCGGACACCGAGCTCAGGCGCCGCGTGATTGCACAGGCCACCGGCGCGGGCTTCCAGCAGCTGCAGTTTGCATCACAGTACAGCGAGGAGTTGGCGTCCATCCTGGCGCAGGATCCGGCCGAGGACGGTCCCAGCGACCGGATGCTGCTCATCCAGGAGGCCCTGCGGCTGAGCGTGACCGGCACGGATGCCAAGCGCTGCGGTGAACTGGCGCTGCGCGGCTATGCCGGCGGGAAGCTGCTGGCGGAGGTCGGCGCGGAATCCAACATCATCAACTATGCAACGGGCGCGCTCAACGGCTCGGAACAGGATGCCGCCGCCTTGGAGCTGCTGGATGCGGCAATCGCCGAGGCACGGGCCAACTCGTCGCCGATGGCCAACGCCACGCTGAGCTACTGCCGCGGCGCCATCCACCTCAACCGCGGACGGCTGCGGCTGGCGCAGATGGACCTGGAAACCGCCATGCAGGCGGCGGACAGCGGCTGGCGGACCTATCTGGAAGTGGCCTGTGTGACGCTGGCCGAGATCTATCTTGCCCGGGACGACGTTGCGGCGGCCGACGACCTGCTCAAGCGGGTGCCGCTGGAGGAAGAACGGGTGCCGCTGGTCCAGGCCATGGCCCTGCAGCTGCACGGGGTGGTGGCAGCCGGACACGGTGAGCATCAGCAGGCCCTCGAGTACTTTTCCGCGGCGATGGACCTGGACGCCGGCCTGGGCCCCACGTTGAGTCTGTGGACGCGCAGCACGATCGAATCGGCCGCTCGCGCCGGCCAGACGGAATACGCTGCCGCCGTTGCCGCCGAACTGCTGGAGGAGGTCCGGGCCTTCGGTGCTCCCCGGCTGACCGGCACGGTGCTGCGGCTGGCCGCGCTGGCCCAGCCCGGACCGTCCGCCGTGGTCATGCTGCGGGAAGCGATCGCGCTGCTGGAGGCACATGAGGGCAGGTACCAGCTGGCGCTGGCCTTGGCGGACCTGGCGGAGACGTGCCTTTCCTCCGCACACTCCGGCGACTTGCAGGTGTTCCGCACCGAGGCGCTGGCGGCCGCGCGGAAGTCCCTGGTGCTGGCCAACCGGATCGGGGCCGCGGCGGTGGCCCGCCGGATGACCCGGTTGTTGGCGCAGCAGGACTCGCAGCTGCCGTTGATCGCGGAGAACAAGGCGGACCGGCTGACGCCCGCGGAGTACCGGGTCTGCTCGCTGGCGGCCAAGGGACTCACCAACCGCAAGATCGCCGCCGAACTGTTCATCACCATCAAAGCGGTGGAATGGCACCTGTCCCGTTCCTTCGCGAAGCTGGAAATCAGCTCGCGCAAGGCCCTGCCCACCGTGATGGACCCGCAGGATTGACCGCAGCCCGCGCGGGTGTGTCGCCGGACCTCCGGCTACCCGACAACGCGACCCGATAGCCAATAGTTAGCTACCGATCAAGGAGGGCACATGCGAGTTTCCGTGCTGCATGAGGCGGGCCTGCCCCGTCCCTACAACGAGTCCAAGCCGCTGGTCGTCGAAGAGCTCGAAACGCCTGAGCCCAGGCGGGGTGAGGTGGGCGTCGACATCAGCTATTCCAGCCTGTGCCATTCCGACCTCTCCGTCGTCGAGGGCAGCAGGGTGCGACCCCTGCCGATGGCCCTGGGCCATGAAGCCGTGGGCCGCATTGCCAGCATCGGAGACGGCGTGGACGACGTGCGGGTCGGTGATCACGTGGTGCTGGTGTTTGTTCCCAGTTGCGGGCAGTGCCGCACCTGCCTGGCCGGCCGCCCGGCCCTCTGCGATCGGGCGGCCGAGGCGAACGGCAGCGGCGACCTGCTGCACGGCCAGGCGCTGCTGCGTTCTCCCGACGGCGCAAGGATTAACCACCATCTGGGCGTCTCCGCGTTCGCCGACCACGCGGTGGTCGCCCGGGAGACCGTTGTAGTGATCGACGAGGACGTGCCGGACGAGGTGGCGGCGATGTTCGGCTGTGCCGTCCTGACCGGCATGGGGGCGGTGATCAACACCGCGCAGGTCCAAGCCGGGCAGGCGGTGGCCGTTTTCGGTCTGGGCGCCGTCGGCCTGGCGTCGGTGATGGCTGCCCGGATTGCGGGAGCATCGGACGTGATCGCGATCGATCCGAATACTGGCAAGCATGCCGTCGCGCTCAAGGCCGGAGCAACCGCGGTGGGGACACCGGACGAAGCCGCTGCGCTGGCGGCAAAGTCGGCCGGCGGCGGCGTGGACGTTGCCATCGAGGCCGCCGGTTCCGCGCGCGTGCTGGCCGGCTGCCTGGAGGTCACCAACCGGGGCGGCGCTGTGGTGGCCGTGGGCCTCCCGCACCCGTCCCAGGAACTCAGCGTGCCGGCCCTGCAATTCGCTGGCATGGGGAAGCGCCTCTTGGGTTCCTACATGGGCGATGCCGTCCCGAACCGGGACATTCCCCGCTACCTCGAGTACTGGCGGCAGGGCCGGCTGCCCGTCGAACTGCTGCACACGGACACGTGCCCGCTGGAGCAGATCAACGAGGGCCTTGAAGCCTTGGCCCAGGGGCAGGTGGTGCGGAGGCTCTTCAAGGCCTGACGGCGGATTGGAATTTATCGCGGGGTGATCAAGGTTGCGTTCTTGCGATCTGCATCCTGTATCCGCCCCAAGTCCCCGATGGGCACTAAGCGTCGGCTCCGACTCGCAGTTTCCGGGTGCCTAGGTCCGGGCTTCCAAGGTGACGCCGTAGGGGACATCTTCGCGGAGTTCGACGGCGAATTGTCCGGGGCCTTGCTTGGTAACCAATATGCCGCAGCGGCGCTCCTGTCGGGCCAAGTGTTGGAGCTCGTCGACCACAATGTTTAGCATCGTATCGGCCTGGTCGGGGGTGAAGGCGGTTATTGAGCGGGAGTGCAATGCGGTGGTCATTCGAGGTTCTTTCCACTGGCTAGTTCTGTTCGGGAGGCGTGATTTGCACAGACGAAAGTGCCCGACTGGCGGCGACCAGTCGGGCACTTTAAGGTTGCTACTTAGCCGACGACTGGAGTCTGCGCAGTGACAGGGACATCTGAAACTGATTGGACGAACCGCTTGATGCGCGGCTCCGCATCAGGGCCGAACAGCGCTTCCGGCGGGCCCTGCTTTACGACCCTGCCTTCCTCCATAAAGACCACCCAATCGGCGACGTCGCGGGCGAGCTTCATCTCGTGCGTCACGATGACCATGGTCATGCCCTCCCGAGCTAGGTCGGCGATGACACTGAGGACTTCAGCCACTAGTTCCGGGTCCAATGCCGATGTTGGCTCATCGAAGAGCATGACCGAGGGCTTCATGGCAAGCGCGCGGGCAATGGCAATCCGTTGCTGCTGGCCGCCCGAGAGCTGATGCGGGTACTTCTTGGCGTGGGAGGCCATCCCGACCTTGCGGAGCAGTTCCATGCCGAACGTCTCGGCTTCGGGGGTTGCCATCAGGCCCAGCTGAACAGGCGCGAGCGTGATGTTTTCCAGCACCGTTTTGTGCGGGAAAAGATTGAACCGCTGGAACACCATGCCGATGTTGCGGCGCTGTAGCGAGATCTCCCGGTCGGAGAGGGCGACGATGCGGCCGTGGGCGCTGCTCTTGTTCCCGACGACCTGGCCGTTGATTTCGATAGTGCCGCCGTCGGCCGGTTCAAGATGGTTCAACGTGCGGACCAGGGTGGTCTTGCCGGAGCCCGATGGCCCGATGACCACCACCACTTCGCCGGCGTGGACGTCCATGTCCACGCCCTTGAGCACTTGGTTTCCGTGGAAGGATTTGGTGACGCCCTGGGCCTTGACTAGCTTCTCACCGTCGTGGGGATGCCTGTCACGGCCGCGGACCACCCGGCCCTGGACGGTGACATCGGGATCGCCATGCAGGGCGGGACGGCGTCGGTTGACGTCGAGTTTCCGCTCAAGCAGGGCACGCAGCCGGTCAAAGATGGTGACCAGCAGGACGTAGAAGATGGCGACGGCGAACAGTGTTTCCAGGACCATGAAATTCTGCGTGTACAGGCGCTGTCCGACGAGCAGGATCTCCTCGAGCGAGATGACGCTGGCAAGGGAAGTGAGTTTCAAGATAGAGACGAACTCGTTGCCTAATGCCGGCAGCGCGATCCGAAATGCTTGGGGGATCACGACTTGGCGCTGCACCCTGCCGTAAGGTAGGCCCAGGGCCCGGGCTGCCTCACGTTGGTCAACCGAGACGGAGAGCAATCCGCCGCGATGGATTTCCGCCATGTAGGCTGCTTCGCTGAGAACCAAGGCGATCAGCGCGGCGTTGAAGGACGAGCCGAGGACCACCTGTGTAGCGGGAAACACCTGCGGGATGTTGTAGGCGAAGACCAGAAGCACCAGCAGTGGAAGGCTGCGGAAGAGCCAGACGTAGGCCCCAGCGACACCGGAGAGGATGCGGGAGCGGGATTCCTTCATCAGGGCCAGCCCGATGCCGGCCAGGTTGGCGATGACCCAGGACAGCAGGCTGAGTGCTACGACGAGACCGGCGGCCCGCCAGAGATCGGGGTTGGCAAAGAGCGAGAATGTATAGGCCCAGTCGAACGTCATGGCTATGCCTGCTTCAGCGATTCTTCGAGGACTGCCGGGTCGACGGGCTCAAGGTTGTACTGCTTCAGCAGGTCATCGTAGGCTCCGGACTCCTTCAATGCATCGATACCCGCTTCGAGGGCCTCCTGCAGTTGGCTGTTGCCCTTTTGCACGGCTAGGCCGACGGCGATCGGATAGATGAGTTCGTCACTGGTGACCGTGATGCGGTTCTTTGACTTGTCGGCCACTGTTTTGGCTACTGCGGCGTCTGTCATCTGGGCGTCAACTTGGCCGGCGAGCAGGGCCTGCGTGGCTTCCGGATCGGTGGGGAACTCCTTCACGGTGATGGCGGGCTTGCCGTTCGCCTTGCATTTATCGCTCTCGGTGGAGGGCAGGAGCTTGGCAATCACGGTGGCGGTGATGACACTGACCGTTTTGCCGCAAAGATCCTGCGCGGCGACCAGCGGTTCCTTGCCCTCCGGCGTCAGGATGGAATTGCCTGTCTGGAAATACGGAACGAAGTCCACCTCCTTGTCCCGACCTGCGGAGACGTACAGGGTTGAAGCGATGACGTCATAGCGGTCCGCCTTGATGCCTGCGACGATCTGGGCGAAGCGCGTGTCCGTAAATTTGGGTTCCAGACCCAGCTCTTTGGAAAGGGCGTTCATGAAGTCCACATCAAAGCCAGCCGGTTTGCCGTCCACCAGCATGTCGTAGGGCGGGTAGGTCAAGTCGCTGCCGATGTTGAGCTGGCCTGGCGTATTGGTTTCGACCTTGCTGGCGCCCGCAGCCGCTGTGCCCTCGGGGGCTGCGCTGGTGCTGCCACTGCAACCGGAGACGAGCAGTGCGATTGTTGCGGCACCACCGAGCAGGCCGGTGAGCTTGGCTGAAGAATTCATGGAAGTACCTCTCTCGGAACTACTCGGATACATGCGTTTGGACGGCTGTTGTCAGTGCGGAGTGCGGCTTCTGCTCAGCTGCACCAGTTGTTGACCGCGTTGTTGTAGATTTCGATGATCTGCCGGTATTTCGCTAGCTCGACCCACTCGTCCGCCCAGCTGTAGGGCGGTGTCCCAGGACCGACGTTCACGGACGGAATCCCGAATTGCTTCAGCGGCACCATGTCCGTCCAGAATTGGATGCCTTGGTAGACCGGCGACTCTCCGGTTTGCCGAACAGCGTCAGCAACAATTCGGGAGATGGGGGAGTTCCGATCGATCTCGTAGGGCAGGCGAGGGCCGCTGAGCCAGTGGTCGCTGAATTCCACTGAGGCTTCGATACGGGGATCGGACTTTTTCAGGTCGCCGATCATCTGCTCCACCTGGATCTTGACATCGTAGGGATCCTGGGACGGCAGCAGGCGGATGTCACAGGTCATTTCGCAGCGGTCCGGTACCTGATTGTGTTTGGTGCCGCCGCGGATGGTGCCGATGTTCAAGTTGGGACCCCCGGGCAGGTCGGGATGCGGTTCATAGGGCATGACGCCTTCGAGCTCCCGCATGGCCCTCAGGATAGGCTCCATGGTTTCAATGGCATTCAGCCCCATTTCCTTGGCAGAAGTGTGTGCCTGCTTGCCGAACGTGGTGATCTTCAGGTAGGCGGCGCCGCGGTGGACTGTCCCGATGGTGTTGTCGGTCGGCTCGCCGCAAATGGCCCCGTCCGCCGTGAAGCCTGCTTCCAGGAGGGAGCGTGTTCCTACTCCGCCTTCGAAGTGGCAGGACACGCCTTGGAAAATGACGTCTCCTGCCGGGCGCTCACCGGAGGTGGCGATTCGCCGCATCACTGCCAGCGCCGCCGTCGTCGCTGCTTTCATGTCGGCTATGCCGCCACCATAAATGCGGCCATCCTCGACTCCGGGCTTGAACGGATCACGGGTCCAGTCGGGGGACATTTCGTAGATGTCCAAGTGGCCATTGAGTATCAGTGACTTGCCTCCGCCAGTGCCACGGATCCTGCCGCCTACACTGGGCCGGCCGAGCATGGAATCAACAAGCTCGACGTCGTCGACCCCCCAGGTTTCCATCTGGCTGCCCATGAACTCGGCGAGTTCCTTTTCTTTGCCCCACGTGGAGTCGATGGCCAAGGTGTCGAAGAGGAGAGTGAGCTCAGGGTCGTTCATGGGGGGGCTCCTAGGAGAATCCATCGGGCGTTGAATGATTACATCGACTATGCAGGGTGCACTACATCATGTAAAACAGATGTATTCGAAGAAGGGTTTCGGTTAAATCGATGTCTAGCGTCACCTTGCGGCAACTTGAGTATCTGATCGCTGCTGCCGAAACGGGCAGTGTCACCGCGGCGGCCACCAAGCTCTATCTGTCGCAGTCGGCTGTCTCCACGGCCCTGACCGACCTCGAAATGTCGCTCGGAGCGCAAATCTTTGTGCGACATGCCCGGGGTATGTCGCTCACCAGCGTCGGTCAGCAAGTTCTGGTCGACGCGCGTCGGTTGCTGGCCGGAGTAGAGGACTTGCGCAATTCCGCGCGGGAGACCAGCGAATCCCTCTCCGGCCGGCTGGTTGTGGGCTGCTACAGCACGCTGGCGCCGATTCTGTTGCCGCGGATTATTGCGGACTTCACGGAGGCGCACCCCGGCGTCGACCTCAGCTTCATCGAGGGCTCGCACGCCGAGCTCGAGGAGAAGCTGCGCAGTGGCGCCCTGGACCTCGCCATTCTTTATGATTACGGCTTCACTGGCCGCCAGCAGGGCCGGGACCTGACCAGTACGGTGATCATCTCGACACCGCCGTATGTGATCCTGCCCGAGCACCATCGGCTGACTCAGCGACCGAGTGTCAGCCTGGCGCAGCTGGTCGAGGAACCGCTTATCCTCTTCGATTTGCCGCCCGGCGGGGACTACTTTCTGTCCTTCTTCCAAGCGGAGAACCTCTCGCCAAACATCCGCTTCCGGACGACCAGTTTTGAAATGGTTCGGGCGCTGGTCGCTCGTGGCATGGGCTATTCGATTCTCAGCCAGAGGACAAACATCAACATGAGCTACGAGGGGCTGGGCTTTGTGATCCGGGAGCTCGACGGCGGCCATGGCGGACTCAACGTGGGCACTGTTCATTTGTCGGGAGTCCGTCTGACCCGCAGGGCGACGGCCTTCATCGATCAATGCCGGCGTTCACTGCTCTGACGTTTCTCAAGGATTGCTGGGACGTTTCGAGCGCTTTTCCGGGCCATCGATTTATCTGATACCTGAGGCCGGAATCTTCTGTTGGACACATGGCTTCTGCTCGCTCCAAACTGATTGCAAGTGACCGCAGCAATCGAAAAGGAGCATGCGATGTCAACCCAAAGCAAAGCCACTGCCGTCCCTACTGCGCAGGTCCGGGCCCATGATCCGTTCATCGCTGCCATGGGTGCCGTGGCAACGGGCGTTACCGTCGTCGCAACGGATGGGACCGCCGGCCGCTATGCCCAGACCGTGAGCGCCATGTGTTCGGTCTCGGCCGATCCGCGCCTTGTCCTGGTCTGCATCAACTCCCGCAGTCCCATCAATAACGCGATTGCCAAGAACAAAGCGTTTACCGTGAACGTTCTCGGAGGCCAGCATGACCACGTCGCCGACACCTTCGCCGGCCGTCCCTGGCCGGGCAAAGAGCCATGGGACTTCAGCTGTGGTGAGTGGACAAATGCCCCCTCGGGGTCTCCGCGGATTGCAGATGCGGTAGCCAGCTTTGACTGCGAAATTCACGAGGTCGTGGAAGCCGGCACCCATCTGATCTACATCGGCCATGCCCTCGACATTGAATCTCATGGCGGGGAGCCGCTGATTTACAGCGCCCAGACGTATGCAAAGCCGCAGCCCGTGCCGCCCTCAGTTTTTCCCGACTATCCAGGGTCCGGACCCACCTACGGACCGTATAAGAAAGAGAGCTCCAAATGATCCGCACCGGAGATGAATACCGCGACTCCATCCGCGACGGACGGCAAGTATGGATTGATGGAGAGCAAGTCAGCGATGTGACTACTCATCCGATGTTCAAACCGATTGTTGATGTCCGGGCGAGGATCTACGACCTGGCGCATGAGGCCGAGTCGCAGCAGGTCATGACCTATGCCGATGAGGAGACCGGCGAACTCAATGCGATCGCCAACAAGCTGCCCAAGACCCGGCAGGACTGGATCGACAAGCGTGCCGCAGTGGACCTGGTCCAGCGTGAAGCCGGCGGCGTTGTCACCCGAGTGGGCGACGAGACCATTGGCGAAATGTGGTCGCTCTACGACGGCCAGGACGTGCTCAACGAAGTGGATCCGAGGTTCTCCGAGAACATCCGCCGGCACATCTCCCGTTCCATCAAGGCAGATCCGTTTCATGTTTCGGCCAACACCGATCCCAAGGGCGACCGCTCCAAGGCCCCGCAGGACCAGGACCCGGACATGCTGCTGCATGTGGTGAAGGAGACCGACAACGGCATTGTGGTCCGCGGTGCCAAGTATGAGACGGCCGCCGCCTACTCCAACCAAGCGTTCACCAAGCCGACCATTGCCAACTGGGGAAACAGCGAACTCTCCGAGTACGCCGTCGGCTTTGTGATGAACATGGGAACACCCGGACTGAAGTTCATCTCCCGGAACGGCTTTGCCAGCAAGGCCCCGGCCGCGGACTATCCTCTGGCCAATCGCGTGGATGAAGTCGAGTCTTTGGTGGTTTTCGACGACGTCGAAATCCCCTGGGAGGACGTCCTCTTCTACCGCCACACCAAGGCAGCCGGTTTCATTCGCTCTACGCTGCACCGCTACAGCGCCTTTCCCTTTGT
This sequence comes from Arthrobacter sulfonylureivorans, assembly GCF_047607445.1. GTDB lineage: Bacteria > Actinomycetota > Actinomycetes > Actinomycetales > Micrococcaceae > Crystallibacter > Crystallibacter sulfonylureivorans_A. The sequence continues at coordinate 137,120 of NZ_JBLKRT010000004.1, read as the reverse complement.
GCAGCGCACGCTGCACCTGGCCGACCTGATGATCGGATCGGCGCTATGGAACGTGAAGCAGACCGGATTGGAGAAGCAGCAAGCAGTACAGGAAAAGCTGGCCCAACTGGCCTGTTACCGGGAAACCATCAACGCGCACTTGACGGCGGCCATTGCGCACGCCGAACCCAGCCCTGGCGGACTGCTGATGCCCAACCAGTCACTGCTGTACACCGGCCGCGTCACCGCACTGAGCCAACTGCCGGCCATGATGCACATTGCCCGTGAGCTCTGCGGCGGACAGATCTGCATTACGCCCGACTCGGCGACCTTCAACAATCCCGAGGTCGGAACCTGGCTGGAGAAGTTCTACTCGGTCAACGACAACTGGGTGGCCGAGGACCGCCGCCGGCTGCTCGCCTTTGCCCGTGACCTGCTCAACAGCGACTACGCCGGCCACCGGCTGACGTTCCAGCTCTTCGCACAGTCGCCGCCTTTCGCCCAGCTCGGTGCTGTCTACCGGAACTTCGACTGGGACGGTCCGCTCGATCTGGTCAAGTCCGCTGCCGACCTCTCCGAGAAGGTCAACGGGTCGCGATGACGGTAACCCATACCCGGATCCGCCCGTTCAACACCAGGGAAACCTATCCCGAGCAGAATCTAGACAATGATCTGTGCCAGGCGGTGGTCGCCAACGGGGTGGTCTATCTCCGTGGCCAGATCGGGCAGGATCTGGACACGCGGGAATCGATAGGAATTGGCGACGTCGAAGCCCAGGCGGAGAAGGCGATGGCCAACATAAAGATGTTGCTGGAGGAAGCCGGCAGCGCCTTGGCTGACATCGTCAAAGTCACCGTGTACCTGATCGATCCGAGGTACCGGGAGCCGGTGTACCGGACCATGGGCAAATGGCTTCAGGGTGTCCACCCGGTGTCCACCGGCTTAGTGGTCAGCGCCTTGGCGCGACCGGAGTGGCTGGTAGAAATCGACGCCACCGCCGTCATTAGCAACCGCGAACAGCAACTACCCCTGAGGAGCCAATCATGACGTTTTCCCTCGTGGCACGAGATCCCGCATCCGGTGCATTCGGCATGGTCGTCACTTCATCCAGCCCTGCAGTGGCCGCCCGTTGCGTGCATCTGCGTCCAGGCGCCGCCGGGGCGGCCTCGCAGAACGTCACCAATCCCGAACTCGGGACCAAACTGCTGGACCTGGTGGAGTCCGGGGCAGCCGCCGGTGATGCGATGGCCAAGCTGCTTGCCCAAGAGCCGAACACTGCCTACCGGCAGCTGAGCCTGGTGGATAATCAGGGGCGCACGGCCGTCTTCAGCGGAGCCAAAACCCTGGGTACGCACCGGACCGTCGAAGGCCCTGCCGCGGTGGCAGCCGGCAACCTGCTCTCCGCCCCGGGTGTTGTCGACGCCATCATGGATGCTTACACCACCGCAACGGGCGAGTTCGAGGACCGGCTGCTGGCCGGCTTGCTCGCTGGACGGGACGCCGGCGGGGAAGAGGGGCCGGAACATTCGGCGGGCCTCGTTGTGGTCGATCAGGTGTCCTGGGCGGTGACCGATCTGCGCGTGGACTGGGCAGAAGAGGATCCTATTGGCCAGCTGGCCGAGGTTTGGAAGCTCTGGGAGCCGCAGAAGCACCAGTACCTGACCCGCGCCCTGCAGCCGGACGATGCACCCAGTTATGGCGTTCCGGGGGACCTGTGAAAGACCTAAAGGACGTCGCAGCCGCACGGATTGATGCACACTCCGTGCGGCTGCTCGGACTCTCGCACCGCTTGCACGCTCACCCCGAAACGGCCTGGCAGGAAACGCAGGCGGCAGCGTGGATTTCGGCCGAACTGACCGGTGTGGGGTACCAGGTCACGCGGGAACTCTGCGGGTTCCCGACGGCGTTTGCCGCCACCTTGGGGAGCGGTCCCCTGCGACTTGCCATCTGCGCCGAGTACGATGCGTTGCCCGGACTGGGTCATGCCTGTGGGCACAACATCATTGCCGCCTCTGCCGTCGGGGCCGCCGCGGCGCTGGCCCCCGTGGTCGATGCCCTCGGCGTGACGATAACGGTCATCGGCACCCCGGCCGAAGAAGGTGGGGGCGGCAAAATCGAGTTGATGGACCGCGGCGCCTTTGACGGTTTGCACGCGGCCATGATGGTCCACCCGGGTCCGCTCGACGTGGCCCGGGCCGAGCCGTATGCCGTCTCGCACAGCAAAATCCGGTACCGGGGGAAGGGGTCGCACGCGGCTGCCTATCCGGAGCGCGGAGTCAACGCGGCCGATGCCTTCACCGTGGCCCAAGTGGCTATCGGACTGCTGCGGCAGCAGGTGGAATCCGGTGTCCGCGTCCATGGAGTGGTGACCAACGGGGGAGATGCTCCCAACGCCATCCCCGAAGTGACCGAAGGTCGGTGGTACGTCCGTGCTGAGTCCCTGGCGGAACTGGCCGTGCTAGAGGAACGGGTCCGCAAGTGCTTTGAAGCGGGCGCCCTGTCCACCGGCTGTGACCTGGAGATCGAGGCGGAAAGCCAGCCGTATGCGGAGTTTTCCACGGATGAGGCGATTCTGGATCTCTACGTGGCCAACGCCACTGGGCTGGGCCGGAAGTTTGTTTCCTCCGGCCCAGATATGCGGATGAACAGGGCCTCCACGGACATGGGAAACGTGTCCCAGCGGATTCCCGCTATCCACCCATACATCGGCATTGATTCACTGCCGGCCGTGAATCATCAGAAGGAGTTCGCCGCGCACTGCATCACGGCCGCGGCAGACCAGGCCGTCGTCGATGCCGCCAAGGCCATGGCCTTCACCTGCATTGATATTGCCCGCAGCGCCAAGCTGCGCTCGCGGCTGATTGGGGCTGCGGAGCCGACCGACGCCATCAGCAAGGAGCCGCTTGATGTCCACTGAAATCCGCCGTGAGCACGACCTGATCGGCTGGCTAGACGTGCCGGCCGAGGCCTATTACGGCGTGCACACCGCCCGCGCGCTGAAGAACTTCCCGATGACCGGCGTACCCATCGGCATTCACGGGCATTTTGTGAACGCGTTGGCGGCGGTGAAGGAGGCTGCGGCGGCCGCCAACAAGGATCTAGGCCTGCTCGATGCAGACCGTGCGGACGCCATCATCGCGGCATGCCGGCTGATCCAGAGCGGGAAGCTGCACGACCAGTTTGTGGTGGACTCGCTCCAAGGCGGGGCCGGTACCTCCACGAACATGAACGCCAACGAGGTCATTGCCAACCTTGCACTGGAGATCTTGGGCAGCCAGCGCGGCAACTACGCCGTACTGCATCCGCTGGACCATGTGAACTTGGGCCAGAGCACCAACGATGTGTACCCAACGGCCCTGCGAATTGGCCTCCACGGGGCAGCGGAGGAACTGCTCGCGGCGATGGCGGGCCTGCGGGGTTCGTTTGAGCGGAAGGCCGCTGAGTTCAAGGATTTCCTGAAGATGGGCCGTACCCAGCTGCAGGACGCCGTTCCGATGACCCTGGGCCAGGAATTCAAGACCTTCGCCGTCATGCTGTCGGAAGACGAACTGCGCCTGGAGGAAGTAATGGCACTGATCCGGGAAGTGAATCTGGGCGGAACCGCGATCGGCACCGGGCTGAACTCCCACGGCGAATACACCCAGCGGGCCTGCGCCCACCTGGCCCGCATCAGCGGCGTCCCTGTCACGTCGGCCGGCGATCTGATCGAAGCCACGCAGGACGTGGGTGGACTGGTCCAGTTGTCCAGTGTGCTGAAGCGTATCGCTGTCAAACTCTCCAAGGTGGCCCATGACCTTCGCCTGCTTTCGTCAGGGCCACGGGCGGGCCTCAGCGAAATTGATCTGCCCGCCGTTCAGGCCGGGTCCAGCATCATGCCTGGAAAGGTGAACCCGGTCATTCCCGAAGTGGTGAACCAGGTCGCCTATTCGGTCATTGGCAACGACGTGGTGGTCACGATGGCGGCCGAGGCGGGCCAACTGCAGCTCAACGCCTTCGAACCTGTGATGGCCCGGGCGCTCTTCGAGAGCCTCGGAGAGCTTCGGGCCGCCTGCACGGTGCTGGGCGAACGCTGCGTGGACGGCATCACCGCGGACCCGGCCAAGCTGCTCGGCACCGTGGAGCAGTCCATCGGCCTGGTGACGGCGCTGGTTCCCTACATCGGCTATCGGAGCGCCACGGAGGTAGCGCAGGAAGCGATGGCATCGGGTTCCAGTGTGGTTGAGGTTGTGAGGGCCCGCGGGCTGATGACCGAAGATGCCCTTGACGGAGTACTCGGATCACCGCACCTGCTCACGGCGCCTGGACTGCGGCATGCCGGCCTGCCCCTGGACAGCACCGTCTTGAATTGACACTGCCCTACGGGCTGGAGGAGATGCACTCAAATGGTCAAGCACACACCCGTGGGTCCGGTGGACGCGACGGTCAGTCCGCGCTACGCCGGACTAGGAACCTTCGCCCGGCTGCCCCAGATACGGGACGTACCGGACTTCGACATTGCCGTGCTGGGCGTCCCGTTCGATGGCGGAACCTCCTTCCGCCCTGGCGCCAGGTTCGGGCCGGCGTCGGTCCGGGAGGCGTCCCGGCTGCTGCGCCCGGGCTATCACGTCGAGCTGGACAGCGAGCCGGTCCACGATGTTCAGGTCGTTGACGCGGGCGACGTAGACTGCACTCCCTACGACATCCAGCAGGCCATGGAGCAGATCGAGGAGCATGCCTCGACTCTGATCGCTCCGGGGCGGAGGGTGGTCGCCGTCGGCGGGGATCACAGTATTGCCCTGGGCATGCTCCGCGCCGGGGCGAAAGTCCACGGACCTGTGGCGCTCATCCACTTTGACGCGCATCTGGACACCTGGGACACCTACTTTAAACAGCCGGTCACTCACGGAACCATGTTCCGCCGCGCGTTCGAGGAGAACCTCCTGCTGGAGAACCGTTCCATGCATGTGGGTATCCGTGGTCCGGTCTATGACCGCGAAGATTTCCTGCGTGACAGTAAATTCGGCTTCCAAATACTGCGCGCTTCCGACGTCGACTCGCTGGGAGTCCCCACCGTCGTACAGCGCATCTTGGACCGAGTCGGGGAAGTGCCGGCCTACATCTCGGTAGACATTGACGTGCTGGACCCGGCCTTCGCTCCTGGGACCGGCACCCCGGAAATTGGCGGGCTCCTGTCGCGTGAGCTGCTGGCGGTCCTGCGCGGTTTGAGCGGGCTGAACGTTGTGGGCGCTGACGTGGTTGAGGTCGCGCCGGCCTACGACCACGCCGACATCACGAGCCTGGCAGCGGCCACCGTTGTCTTCGACCTGATCGGGCTGATGGCCACATAGGCTCGCTGCCTGGGTCGGCGCTGCGCCGGTAGCCGACCTGTAAGTTGTACGCCGCCGACAGCCTCCAAGTTTTACGCCGCCGACAGTCTTGTGCCGGTGGCGGACTGTCTGTCAGATGAGTTCCTAGAGTGCAGCGCCGGTGACGGCCCGGCCATAGGAGAGCAGGATTCCCTTCGCCTGTTCGGCCGTCAGCCCGTCCGTTCCTGCCAGTACCTGCAGTCCCAGGCCGTCTTCGAGGGCCACGAAAGACCTAGCCAATTCGTTGCTGGGGCCGGACAGCGTAAACACCTTGGCCTGCTGTCCCTGCACAAGCACCTGCTCGTAGAGCGAGACTTCGTCCCGGTACAAGCTGCTCATCATCCGTTCATGTTGGGTCAGCCTAGTGGCACTGATGCTCAACTCGTAGAGCACTTTGGACAGCACGTCTTCACGGCCCTGCGGTACGCCGCTGGCGATGAGTTGGGCAAGCGCAGCGACCGGTTCGCGCTGATGCTGGATGGTCCGCAGCCTCTGCCAGTAGTACTTCTCCGAGGCTTTGCGGTGCGACGCAGCAACCAAGCCATCAAGATCGGGAAAGTAGTAGCTGACCAGTCGCTCGGAAACGCCGGCCTCCGTAGCGATGTCTTTGATCCGCAGGTTCGTCAGGCCATGGCGCGCGATGGTCGTCACCGAGGCGTCGACGAGTGCGTCCATCCGTTTGTCCCGGTCGCGCGCCATGTAGCTTCCCTTCGACTGTTGCCAGGCGCCCACCCCCTGTTAGGTGCGGACCCCACGGTTATTTCAATATATAGCTTCGGTAAATCAGAGGCGGAAACATCTCGTATTAGTGATGCGCTTCACATATTCTTGCGGTGAAGCGCAAACTACGAGGGAGTAGCACTTATGTCGCAGAAAAGCCATCAGGACTGGCAGGACCTGGCCGAAACCCTGCCGATTCCGCACTACGCATTCATCGACGGCCAGCAAGCCAACGCTGATTCCGGTGCGACCTTTACATCCATCAATCCTGCCACGGGCAAGGCCTTGGCAGACGTTGCCTCCTGTGACGCCGACGATGTCAACCGCGCCGCCGCCGCCGCCCGGACGGCCTTCGGGGACCGACGATGGGCCGGACAGCCCTTGGCTGCCCGCAAGCGCATCATGCAGAACATTGCCGAGGGGTTGCGGAAGAACGCCGCAGAGCTGGCCCTGCTGGACTCGCTGGACATGGGGAAGCGGGTGGTGGATGCCTACGAGCTCGACGTGCCGTTCTCGGCGTCGCTCTTTGACTTCTACGGCGAATCCTTGGACAAACTCAACGGTGAAGCGGTCACGATGGACGACGGTGTCCATGCCACGATCACCAAAGAGCCGCTGGGAGTGGTCGGCGCCGTCGTTCCGTGGAACTACCCAGTGGACATGGCCGCCTGGAAGCTCGCGCCGGCCATTGCCGCAGGCAATAGCGTTGTGCTTAAACCCGCCGAGCATTCACCGCTTTCGGCCATACGCTTGGCAGAGATCTTCGCCGAAGCAGGCCTGCCGGACGGTGTCGTCAACGTGGTGCCCGGATTCGGCGAAACCGCGGGCCAAGCCATCGGCCGGCACATGGACATTGACACCCTGGTGTTCACCGGTTCGACCGGAGTGGGCAAGATGTTCCAGCGCTATGCAGGTGAATCGAACATGAAGCAGGTCTGGCTCGAATGCGGTGGCAAGAGCGCCAACCTCATTTTCGCGGACGTAGAAGACCTGCAGAAGGCAGCCGAATCAGCGGCGTTCGACGTGTTTTTCAATCAGGGCGAAGTCTGCTCCTCGCATTCCCGCGTCCTGGTCCAGCGGGATGTCCATCAAGAGTTTGTCGCACACCTGCGCGCCATCGCCGAACGCTACCAGCCTGGCGACCCGCTCGATCCAGCCTCCGGGATGGGCGCCATGGTCACCGCTGAGCACACGGACATGGTGGAGGGATTCATCTCGCGGGCACGGCAGGAAGCCGACGTCGTGGCTGGCGGGCGCCGGGTTACGCTGGGCGGCAGCGATTGCTATTTGGAGCCCACGGTCGTCGACAACGTCCATCCAGAGTCAGAGCTCGGCCAGAACGAAGTGTTCGGTCCGGTTTTGGCTGTGATCCCATTCGACACCGAAGAAGAGGCCATACGGATGGCCAACTCCACCCAATTCGGCCTCGCCGCGTCGCTCTGGACGTCGAATATTTCTCGCGCCCATCGCGTGGCCCGGCAGCTGGTCGCGGGCACCGTCTCCATCAACACCACCGACGCGTTCGGAGCACAGACTCCCTTCGGCGGCTTCAAGTCTTCCGGCTACGGCCGCGACCTTTCGCTGCACGCCCTGGACAAATATCAAGGGCTCAAGACCACCTGGCTCGCATACCAATGAGCTTCATCCTTCAGCCCCTACAGGGATCATTCGACCTCGTCAGGTTCAAGCAAAGGACATACAGCACTCATGACTAGCATTCTGGAGCAAAACTCCATCGGACAGATTCCTCTCGACCAACGTCACGGCAGGCCCGGAGGCCTCTTCTTCGTCTGGTTCGGAGCAAATATGTTCCTGATTACGGTGGTTACCGGCGGGTTAGGAACGACTGTCTTCGGGCTGTCCTTCTGGGCGACGATGGCAGCGCTGGTGATCGGGCTGGTGGCCGGAGGACTGTTCATGGCGCTCCACGCGGCCCAAGGGCCAGCACTGGGCGTTCCGCAGATGATCCAATCCAGAGGGCAATTCGGTTCTCGCGGTGCAACCGTCATCGTGGCCGTGGTCATTTTCATGTACATGGGTTGGTTCGCTTCCAACGCCGTCGTCGGAGGGCAGGCCCTGCATAGTCTGCTCCCCGGGATCCCCCTTGCTGCGGCAATCATTTTGCTGACGCTCACGAACATAGTCGTGGCGATTATCGGCTACCGGATGCTCCACTTGGTCATGCGCCTGGGAACCATCATCCTTGGCGGTGGCTTCTTAATCGCGTTGATCCTGACGATGACGAGCGGCAAAGTCAGCGTAGCCGGCCTGCAGTCCGGCGACTTCACTATCGCGGGCTTCATGTCGGTCCTGTCCATCAGCGCCCTATGGGCGGTGGCTTATGCGCCTTATGTCTCGGATTACTCCCGGTATCTGCCGCCGGACACCGGCCCGATCAGGGCCTTGTGGGCCACCTACGCCGGCATTGTCATCGGCAGTTTGCTGCCCATGACCCTGGGGGCATTGATCGGCACCGTCATTTCCGGCGATGACGTGGTCGGAGGATTACTCGACGTCATTGGTCCTTTCGGTGTTCTTCTCATGTGGTGCGCGGTCCTATTCTCCGGGTTGAGCAACGCGCTCAACCTGTATGGAGCGAGTTTGTGCAGTATCACGTTCATTCAGACTTTCTCCGAAAAATTCATCCCCAGGGCCAAGGGGCGTGCAGCCGTCGCTGCGGCGCTAGGACTCATCGCGATTGTCATCGGCGTCGCGGGGGCAGGGAATTTCTTGGACTTCCTTGTCAGTCTGATTGGACTGATGTTCTTCGTCATTACGCCATGGACGGCGATTAATCTTGTCGACTATTACTTGGTCAAACACGGGAACTACCAGGTGTCGGAGTTTTTCAAGAAAGACGGCGGAATCTACGGCAAATGGAACCAATCGGCAGCGATCGTCTACGTGGTTGGGCTCCTGGTCCAGATTCCGTTCCTGGCGTCGGCGCTCTACACCGGGCCGGTGGCGGGCGCGATGTCCGGGGTGGATATTTCGTGGATTGTGGGACTGCTGGTGACGTGCCCGTTGTATTACTTCCTGTCTAAGGCGTCCGAATCGCGTTCCGGCCCTCGCGTCTCCCTGACGAATACGGCGATGTCCCCGGACTCCGTTGAAGGAGCTGATGTGCGATGAACTCGGATGCCACTGCCGCTACGGTGACCGAACGCATTCTCCACCTCGTGACCCGGCGCGAAGACGCGCTAATCGCCTTGACACAGGAGTTGGTTGCCTTTGATACGACAACCAGATCCCATGACGCCGAACCAGCAAGGGACGAAGCAGCGCTGCAGCGGCTTCTGGCCTCCCGGCTGGAAGGCTTGGGCGCCGAGGTTGATCTGTGGGAACCGGATGCCGACAGCATCCCGGACGCACCGCAGCTGCCGAATGGGGCAACCTTCCACGGCCGGCCTCAAATGATGGCCAGGATCTCGGGCACCGGTGGCGGTAAAACGGTGGTGCTGAACGGACATATCGATGTGGTTTCCGCCGAACCGCGCAGCCAGTGGACGAAGAACCCCTTCGAGGCCTTCATCGACGGCCGGCGGCTGGTGGGACGCGGTACCTGCGATATGAAGGGCGGGATCGCGGCGATGGTCATTGCGATGGAGGTGCTGCAGGAGGCCGAAATCCAACTGTCTGGCGATGTCATTATCAACACTGTCACTGACGAAGAGATCAACGGCGCGGGGACGGTCGCTTCGCTGGCAAGAGGCCTGCAGGCCGACTACGGCATAGTCCTGGAACCGAGCGATTTGCAGATCTGTACGGCGAATCGGGGCATCTTGGCAGGACGGATGGCTTTTACGGGACGTCCCGGCCACGCCGATATCCCACAGCCGCACTGGAAAAACGGCGGTGCCGTAAACGCGATTGAAGAAGCCTTGCCGGCTTTGGTCGCCATTCAGCAGCTGCGTGGGAGCTGGGCGCGCGACTTCGCGTCGTCTGGGGATCTGCCGGTCGGAAACATTGTCCCGACAACCATAAAGGGGGGTGAGTGGATGGTGACTTATCCGTCGTCGTGCGAGTTTGAGCTTGACGTCACGTACTTGCCGGCCCAGGCCAGCGCAGACGGCACTGGGGCAGAAGTGCGGCGGCAAATTGAACGATCCGTCCTTGAAGCAGCACCGGACCGGGAATGGGCCCAGCTGCATCCAGTGGTCTTTGACTGGTACACGGATCTGCCGCCTGCCGCCTTGGAGGATGACAGCCCCTTGGTAGTTCGCGTGGCCGAGGTCGCGGACCGGCTCGGTTTGCCGGCGGCGACGGTGGCTCATCCTTCGTGGACAGACGCCGCATCCTTGACGCATGCCGGAATACCGTCCCTGGTCTTCGGCCCTACGGCCACCCGACCGGACGGCTCCGCAACGCTGCACACGGTGGACGAGTATGTCGACATAGACGATTTGGTGAAAGTAACCCAGATGCTGGCCCTGTCCTTGGTGGCATTGACGGCGTCGTGAAGTGGTCGCTGGGTCCAATGCCGGACCTGGCTCGGCCCTGCGTTCCTCTCCGTCTTCGAACCGGTGAAATCCGGCCGGCGGCGGGAGGTAGTCCGGCGGGAGGCAAGAGACCCGCCCACGGCATCCCTAGCTTCAGTGCGCTCAAAACCGGGAGATGCCTTGTGTTCGAATATCCCGCCGCTGCACCAGCGGCGGTTCACCCACGAGTCGGCTGGTCCGGTTTCACGCACTCACAGAGGATGCGAAATGTCATCGATCAATACGAAGTACATGGACGAGCAACAAGGAAAACTGCACCGCACCCTGGGTCGGCTGGACATTGTCCTGCTGACGATCGCGGCCGTTATCTCGATTGAAATTCTCGGTCAGCTCTCGTCCTACGGCGGCGAGACGTTCACATGGCTGGTCATCCTGGTCATCACCTTCCTGATCCCCTACGCGCTGATGTTCTCCGAGACCGGCAGCGCGTTCACGGACGAGGGCGGCTGCTATAACTGGGTCAAGCGCGCGTTCGGTCGCAGAGTTGCCTCGATTTCCACTGTTTTCTACTGGGTCACCACACCAGTGTGGATCGGCGGCTCGATGGCCTTCTTGGCAGGCGAGACGTTCCACCAGTTCCTGCTGCCCCTGGATCTGGCCGGTACCTCTGGCTACGTGTTCTATCTGGCTTTCATCTGGACCACAGTGATTTCAGCCATCGCCAGCCTCCGGTGGGCAAAGTGGCTCCCGAACTCCGGGGCCTTGGCCAAAGTCGCACTGCTCGCCCTCTTCGTCGTGACGACCATCAGCTACGGCATCCAGCATGGATTTAGCGGTATTACTGCCGCCGACCTCAATCCAACACTGTTGGGACTCCTAGGTGTGGCCCCACTTCTGCTCTTCGGGTTCCTCGGATTCGAAGCGGCCAACGGTGCCGCAGGGGAAATGAAAAATCCGCAGAAAGACGTGCCCAAGGGCCTCATGCAGTCGACGTTTATGGCGGCCTGCTGCTACCTGCTGCCTATCCTGGCCATCCTGTTGGTGATTCCCAAGGACAACATCACCGGCGTATCCGGCTTGATGGAAGCAGTCGGTGAAGTCTTCGTGGTCTACGGGCCGGCCGCACCCGCCATGACGACCATTGCGGCGGTACTTTTCGTCCACGTGCTAGTCACTCAGGGCGCTGCCTGGATGATCGTCAGCGACCGGGTTCAAGGGATCGCGGCGGCCGACGGTGCGTTCTTCGGCGGATTCTTCGGCAAGTTCCACCGAGTGCTAGGCACACCCATCCGGATCAATTTGCTTTCAGGGATTCTGGCCAGTGCCTTCCTGATCGCGTCACTTTCCCTGATCGACGGGTCTTCGGCTGCGGTCTTCGGCGTCGTCCTGACGATTTCCATCAGCACTTATTTGCTCTCATATCTGGCCATCATTCCTGCTGCCGTTAAGCTCAGGCTCACTGACAAGGCCACCCACCGGCCGTTCCGCGTTCCCGGCAGGGACCGCTGGTTCGTGATTCTCGGCGTGATCTGCACCGCCTGGGTGGCGCTGGGATCTTGGGTGGCAGTTTTCCCAGGCACGTTGGAGGGCTTGTTCGGGCTGGATTACCCGTTCGTTGAAATCTGGGGCGTCGATCAGCAGACCTACACCACCTTTACGCTGGCCACTCTCGGATTCTTGGCGGCCTTGGGCATCGCTGGGTTTCTGGCCGGAGCGAAGCTGCGCGGTCAGACATCCCTGGGGGACAAAGTGGCCGTTAACGGTGGAGTGGCCTCAGACCAGACCGCCCTGCTCGACTGACGAACCCCTCCGCTGGCCGCCTCCGCAGAGGCGCGCCGCTCAAGGAACTGCGATGGAGGCATTCAGCGAAAGTGAATGCCTCCATCGGCAGTTTCGACGGCTGAAGGTATCGCTTTTGTGATTCACATCCCATATTCTTGCGGTTGAGCGCAAAATAAAACATGGCCCGGCCGAGGTGGCCGGTTTTCTTGAAAGGCACATCATGCAGGCGATCCAAATCAAACCTTCCGACCTGGGGGTTGTCCACCCTCTGGACATGCTGACCCCGCATGAAATAAGCGCAGCGCGCCAGATCTTGGTTGAGGCCGGAAAGGTAACCGTGAATACGAGGTTTCCTCGGGTTCTCCCAGTAGAGCCGGATAAGAAGATGCTGGCGGCTTACACAGACGGCGACGACGACTTCGACCGATCCGTTCTGGTCACCCTGATGGACATCACGACGGCGGAGGCAGCAGAGGCGACGGTCTCCGTCACAAAAGGAGAACTCACCGGCTATCGGAGGCTGCCGAATACGGAACATCCTTACGGTCAACCGCAATATCTTTTCGAGGAGTACGAGCGGGCGCAGCAAATTGCCAAGGCGGACCCGCGGTGGCAGGCAGCCATGCGCCGTCGGGGGATCACGGACACATCCAACACCTACCTGTCCCCGCTGGCGCCAGGTTTTTTCCCGCGAGAGGGTGAGACCGGAAAGCGCATGATCCGTTCCCTGACGTTCCACCGGAACTTTGCCGGCGACAACGCCTGGGCCCACCCGGTTGAAGGTCTCATTTGCCACATCGACCTGACCTCGGGCATAGTCACCCGCGTCGAGGATGACTATGCCGAGACTGAGCCCGTTCCGATTCCGATGGAAACGCGTCACTACACTCCGGAACACGTAGGGCCGGCGCGGACCAGCCTGAAGCCACTGGAGATTACCCAGCCGGAAGGCCCGTCCTTCAAGGTCGACGGCAACCAGGTGGAGTGGGAGAACTGGAAGCTGCGGGTGGGCTTCAACGCGCAGGACGGCCTGGTCCTGAACCAGATCAGCTTTCGTGACGGGAACGAAGACCGTATGGTGCTGCACCGCGCTTCCGTACCGGAGATGGTGGTTCCGTACGGCGACACCTCCAACACCCGGTTCTGGATTAGCTACTTCGATGCCGGTGAATATCTGCTGGGGAAGAACGCGAATTCGCTGAAACTAGGCTGCGACTGCCTGGGCGTGATCGAGTACTTCGACGCCTTCGTTGCCGGCGACGACGGCCGACCGGTCCAGATTCCGAATGCAGTCTGCATGCATGAAGAGGACTACGGGATTCTGTGGAAGCACACCGAGTTCGGCGAAGCCCCCCAGGTGCGCCGTTCACGACGGCTGGTGCTCAGTTACTTCGCCACCATCGGCAACTACGATTACGGATTCTTCTGGTATTTCTACCTCGACGGCTCCATCCAGATGGAGGCCAAGGCGACCGGAATTGTCTACACCGGAGCAACCTTCCCCGGCCAGCCCAACCAGCATGCACCGGAAATAGCTCCCGGTGTCATCGCCCCGGTCCACCAGCACATCTTCTGCGCCCGTCTGGACGTGGCCATTGACGGCAATGCCAACTCGGTGGAGGAGCAAAACGTGCTGGGCGTCCCGATGGGGGAGCAGAACCCGCACGGCAATGCGTTCACCTGGCAGCGCACGGCGTTGACGCGGGAACTGGAGGCCGTCCGTGACGCTAATTCCGAAACCGGCCGGAGTTGGTTCGTCACCAACCCGAATCGGACGAACTGCGTGGGCCAGCCCACCGGTTACCAACTGATTCCCATGGCCGGACCGCGCCTGATGGCGCAGGAGGGTTCCTCCGCGTGGAAGCGGGCACAGTTTGCGACGCACCATTTCTGGGCCACCCAATATGATCCTGCCGAGCGCTTTCCGGCCGGTGATTATCCGAACCAGCACGCCGGAGACGGCCTTGGCGAGTGGGTGAAGGCCAACCGGTCCCTAGAAAACGAAGACATTGTGGTGTGGCATTCCTTCGGCCCCACGCACATCCCGCGCACCGAGGACTGGCCCATCATGCCCGTTGACTACAGCGGTTTTTGGTTCAAGCCTCACGGCTTCCTGGACCAGAATCCGGCGATGGACCTGCCTGACTGGAGTTCCTATGAGCGGTCCTCGGGTTCGACGGAACCGGAACAGAACGGCAACGACGGAGGCTGCTGCGCGCACTGACCGCGGCCAGAGCCCGGTTGCCCGGATGGCGCCCCACCGTCGTCTGGGCAACCGTCTATTGGAAAGGCCGACGCGATGAGCCCCACGCTGCACGTCTCACTCACCGCAGGAATGCTTCTCTTTTGCGTCACCGGCCTTTGTTGCGCCCTAGTGGGTGATCGGCGGCGAGATGAAGGCGATCAAGGGATGCGTCCGCCAACGCTACGTGGAATCTGCATGTCATTGAGTGGCGCTCTGTGGATGGCGGTCATGCTCCTGGCCATGGTGGACATTTCCACGGCATCGATCACCTTCCTTTCAGAGGCCGCTTGGGCACTGTCGTTGCTTTTAGCCTGCCCGGTGTCCGTAGGAATAGCACTACGTGGCAATGCCTTCGCCAAGCGGGATTCGCTCAGCATCAACATGACAATGCATCGCGGACTTTCCCTGTTGGTCATGGGGGTGCTGATCGTCATGGCTCATCCAGAGACCCAGCCTCCCGTCATCGCCGTCTCCGACGTGCACCAGCATGGCGTCGTGACGGCAATTGCTCCGTTTACGCTGATTGGTCTCGTGGCTTACCTGTCACTCACGATCTGGACCACATGGGGCTTGTACCAAGCACCGATGTCTCGGAGCGGACGACGCCCGCACCTGCTCGAGACCATCTCATCGGGCGCTGCAGTGGCCTGTATGACCACCATGATGGTGTGAGATGGCGGCCTCCGTCGGCAAGTGCGGCTTTACTCGGACCAATCTCGCACACCTGGCCATCACTGCCGGCATCGTTTATAGGGATGCCTCTGCTTGAGGCGCCTGAGTCCTCCGCTCCAAAGCGCGGTGGTGGGTGCGCAGTTGGAGCAGCGCAGCGTCAAGCAGAGGTGTTGCGACGTGGAGCTTCAGCCCGCGAGCGGCGAGGCCTCCGAGTATGTGCTCGGCCTCAACCGGGTCGCCGTGCTGGAGGTCCCGGTAGAGCGAGGATGTGAAAGACGAGCCCGGTTCGGTGAGCAGACCAACACTTTGGGCGTGGCTCGCGGCGCTGACGGCGTGGCCGGCGCTCCGGGCGACTTCTTCCGTTTCTGCGATGGCGCGGCGGATATGGTCCTCGCCGCCAGCGGCGAGGATATCCCCGATATTGCCGCGAAAGAGGCAGGTGATGACGCCGGCGGAAGCAATGAATGCCCACTTTTCCCACAGCCGCGTCAGCACATCATCATCAACGGTGAGCTCGATGCCGGGCACGTTGAGCGCGCTTGGAATTTCTGCCTTCAACGCCGAACCGTCAAGGGTGCCGACCGTCATCGTACTCAGCGGAGTCATCTGCAGGACCCCGCCCGCCTCGTCGAGGGTTGCGACGATCTTGACGAGGCCGCCCAGGACCTGGCCGGGGTATGCCGCTTGCAGGGCATCGAGGTGGTCCATGCCGTTGAGCAGCGGCAGGATCATCGTCTCCCGGCCGACCGCGGGAGCCGCATCGTGAATCACCTCGGCGAGGGCGGGGGCCTTCACGGCAACGATGAGTAGGTCGTAGTGGTCACCGGGTTCGATCGCCGTGACGATATTCGCCTGCAGGGTGCGGCGGCCGTCCGGCGCGTCCAAGGTCAGGCCATCGCGTGCGAGCACCCCCGCGCGGCGCGGGCGGACGAGGAAGGTGACGTCCCGCCCTGCCTCGATGAGGCGGGCGCCGAAGCTGCCGCCGGTCGCGCCGGCTCCGGCAATCAAGATTCTCATGGGGCTCCTTGTGCGGTGCGCGCTGACGATGCCGATCAGGGTGTGTGACCATTGTTGCGCACACGCTGCCCGTCCCGCTTCAGCAAAATTCCCCACCTGTTGCCGTTCGCGGGTAACGGCTACTGTCGCAAGTGGTGGCCGGGACCCGCTGGCCACCAACTACTGGCGAAAGGGACCGAAGCGATGACACACCATGTGACCTCGATGCTTGAGACCCACCCCAAGGACTTGGGTGGCTTGGACCGCCAAAAACTGGCCGAATGCATAGCAGCCTGCTTCGAATGCAGCCAGACCTGTACCGCCTGTGCGGACGCGTGTCTCGGTGAGGATATGGTCGCCGAGCTGACAAAGTGCATCCGCACGGACCTCGACTGCGCCGATATTTGCGCCACGACCGGCAACATCCTGTCCCGGCGCACCGGCTACGACGTGAACACCACCCGCGCGGTTTTGGAGGCCTGCCGCACTGCCTGCAAGGCGTGTGCCGACGAATGCGAACAGCACGCCGACATGCATGAACACTGCAAGATCTGCGCCGAGGCCTGCCGCCGCTGTGAAACCGCCTGCAGCGAACTCCTCGCCACGCTGGGTTGACCGTTGCTTCGCAGGGTTGACCGTCGCTTCGCTGGGCTTCCCAGTCGCTTCGCTGGGCTGCCCGCCGCCGCCCCGGGCGGACGGCCTCCCCAGGCGGACCACCGTTCTCCTGTAAGGACCACAGCACCCTAGGGTTTTCTAACTAGGGTGGATTGATCTGGAATACGCGCGGGTCCTCGACCATGATTGAAGGTGTCAGCAACCGGAACGGGAGACCAACCGGAGGCGGCGGTAATCGGATCCGAGTTGGGGGGCCTGCCTTCGGGCGGGTGGATCCAGATGCCGCACACGAAATGGCTCGAAGTGAGTTGGCTAATGGGGAGGCCTGACTTTGAGCCATTTCGTATGCCCGGGCCATGACAGACTGGTTCCGTGGCCCATCTAGACGTCTCCAACATCGACTATTTCCTCTCCGACGGCCGCCAGTTGCTCAACGGCGTCGGCTTCAAGGTCGGCGACGGCGCCAAAACGGCGCTGATCGGTCCCAACGGCACCGGCAAGACCACCTTGCTGCGGATCATCGCCGGGGATGTGACCCCGGATGAGGGCGCGGTGGCACGCTCGGGCAGCATGGGCATCATGCGCCAGTTCGTCGGTCAGGTCCGCGACCAGACCACCGTCCGGAACCTGCTGGTCAGCGCCGCACCGCCGGCCCTGGCCGCCGCCGCCCGCGCCGTGGACCAGGCAGAGCTGGCCATGATGGAGCACGACGACGAGCCCACCCAGATGCGCTATGCCCAGGCGCTCGCGGACTGGGGCGACGCCGGCGGCTACGAGCAGGAAACGGTCTGGGACGAGGTGACCATGGCCGCGCTGGGCGTGCCGTTCGGCCGGGCGCAGTACCGCAACGCGTCCACCCTGTCCGGCGGCGAGCAGAAGCGCCTGGTGCTGGAAGCGCTGTTCTCCGGGCCGGACGAACTGCTGCTGCTGGACGAGCCGGACAACTACCTGGATGTTCCGGGCAAGCGCTGGCTGGAGGAGAAGCTGCGCGAGTCGCGGAAGTCGGTGCTGTTCGTCAGCCACGACCGTGAGCTGCTGGCCAACGCGGCCACCCGGATCGTCACGCTGGAGCCGGGCGCCCTCGGTGCCACCGCCTGGGTCCACGGCGGCGGCTTCGAAAGCTACCTGCAGGCCCGCGACGACCGGAACGCGCGGTTCGAAGAGCTGCGCAAACGCTGGGACGAGGAGCACACCAAGCTCAAAGAGCTGGTGAACATGTACAAGAACAAGGCCGCCTTCCGTTCGGACATGGCCAACCGCTACCACGCCGCAACCACCCGGCTGCAAAAGTTTCTCGAGGCGGGTCCGCCCGAGGCGGTGCCGATCGAACAGAACGTGCAGATGCGGCTTAAGGGCGGCCGCACCGCCAAGCGGGCGGTGGTGGCCGGCAAGCTGGAGCTCACCGGGCTGATGAAGCCGTTCAGCACCGAGATCTGGTTCGGCGACCG
Organism: Arthrobacter sulfonylureivorans; assembly: GCF_047607445.1. Taxonomy (GTDB): domain Bacteria; phylum Actinomycetota; class Actinomycetes; order Actinomycetales; family Micrococcaceae; genus Crystallibacter; species Crystallibacter sulfonylureivorans_A. The sequence continues at coordinate 118,879 of NZ_JBLKRT010000004.1, read as the reverse complement.
CGTCGGCGTGCTCGGCTCCAACGGCTCCGGCAAGTCCCACTTTCTGCGCCTGCTGGCCAGCGGCGGCACCGATCCGGAGAAGGAGCACCTGCCGGTTTCCGAGGTGCAGATCGCCGAGGTGCCGCACACCGGCACGGTCAAGCTTGGCGCCCGGATCCGGCCCGGCTTCTTCGCGCAGACCCATGTGCGGCCGGACCTGCTGGGCAAGTCGCTGGTGGACATCCTGCATCGCGGCGACGACCACCGCTCCGGCCTGGGCCGCGAGGCCGCTGCCGCCGTGCTGGACCGCTACGGCCTGGCCCGGCAGGCGGAGCAACTGTACGACTCGCTCTCCGGCGGCCAGCAGGCGCGGCTGCAGATCCTGCTGCTGGAACTGTCCGGCGCCACGCTGCTGCTGCTCGACGAGCCCACCGACAACCTGGACCTGCACTCCGCCGAGGCACTGGAACGGGCCATCGACGCGTTCGAGGGCACGGTCCTCGCCGTCACGCACGACCGCTGGTTCGCGCGCAGCTTCGACCGGTTCCTGGTCTTCGGGTCCGATGGCAAGGTCTACGAGAGCGACACCCCGGTCTGGGACGAGGAACGTGTTGTCCGGGAACGCTGAGCCAGGAAACGCTGTGTCCGGGAACGCTGAGCCAGGGAAGGCTGTGTCCGGGAACGCTGAGCCAGACAAGGCTGTGTCCCGATACGCTGAGCCAGACAAGGCTGTGTCCCGATACGCTGAGCCGGAAGGACGGACGGGCATGACAGCCGCCGGCCGCCCGTCCGGCGGTCCGTCCCGGCAAGCGACGATGGCGAAGTATGCCACCTTCGCCATCTTTGCGCTGAACGGACTGGTTTTTGCCAGCTGGGCAGCCAGGATCCCCGCGGCAGCAGGAGCGTTGGAGATCAGCGCCGGCCAAATCGGTGCGCTGTTGCTGGCCCTCGGTTTGGGCTCGGTCATTTCACTGCCGCTGGCCGGACCCATCGCGGCCCGGATCGGCACGGCGAACACCGTCCGAGCCGGCGGCCTGGTCGCCGCCATCAGCGCTGCGGGCCTCGCCGCGGCGCTGGCTGCCGGAACCGTTCCGGGCGCTGCCGCCGCACTGTTCTGCTACGGCATCGGCGTGGCGTGGTGGGACGTGGCACAGAACATCGAAGGCGCCGACGTGGAGCGCAAACTGCTGCGCACCATCATGCCGCAGTTCCATGCCGCCTTCAGCCTCGGCGCGTTCGCCGGCGCCATGCTCGGAGCGTGGCTCTCCCTGCTCGGCGTCTCGCTCTCCGCCCATCTGGCGGTGCTGGCGGCGGTCGTTGCGGTCGCCACCTGGCTGGTGCCGCGCGCCTTCCTGCCGCATCTGCCGCGCCATGAGGAGCACGACGGCGGTGCTCGCCGGGGGCGGTTTGCCGCCTGGCGCGAACCGCGGACGGTGCTGATCGGCGTCGTTGTCCTCGGCGCCGCCCTGACCGAAGGAGCCGCCAACGACTGGATCGCGCAGGCCACCGTCGTCGGGCTCAATGCCACCGAAGCCGTGGGCGCGGTGATGTTCGGCGTCTTCGTGGCCGCCATGACGCTGCTGCGCTTTGCCGGCGGCCGGTTCATTGACCGCTGGGGGAGGGTGGCCGTGCTGCGGGTTAGTCTGGGCACCGCGCTGGCCGGCCTGCTGGTCTTTGTCTCCGCGCCGAACCTGCCGCTGGCCTTCGCCGGCGCGGTGCTCTGGGGCGCCGGCGCCGCACTGGGCTTCCCGATGGGCATGTCAGCAGCCGCGGACGATCCCGTTCGCGCCGCCGAGCGCGTCTCGGTGGTTTCCACCCTGGGCTACGTGGCGTTCCTGGCTGGCCCGCCGTTCCTCGGCTTCCTCGGCGAGCACATCGGCATCCGCAACGCCCTGCTCGCCGTCGCCGTCCTGATGCTGGCCTCGCTGCTGACCGCTCCGGCCGCCCGCGAGCAACGCCGCCCCCGCAGTTAACGCGGCGGCCACAGAGTTGCCGCTGGCGCAGACGCCCAGGACGGCTACCACTGGAAAATAATCAGGCTCGCCCCGATCCTTGTAGAACCATCAACGAGGGCCTTCAACAGCAGGAGGCAAGGCCATGAACAAGCCATCGGTAAATTCGGAGATCAAAGCAAAGCACCGGGCCATGTGGGCACTCGGCGACTATCCCGCCGTCGCCACGGAGGTGGTCTCCGCGTTGGGGCCAGCGCTGGTCCAGGCAAGCGGCATCAAGCAGGGCGACCGCGTTCTGGATATTGCGGCGGGGTCCGGCAATGCGGCCATTCCGGCGGCGCAGGCTGGGGCACGGGTCACCGCCGCAGATCTCACGCCCGAACTGTTCGAGCAGGGGCGCAGGTTGGCCGAACGGGCCGGCGTTTCCGTGGACTGGCAGGAGGCCGACGCCGAGGACCTTCCGTTCAGCGACGGTTCCTTCGACGCCGCGATCTCCTGCGTGGGGATCATGTTCGCTCCCAACCACCAGGCCAGTGCCGACGAACTGGTCCGGGTGCTGCGGACCGGAGGGACGATCGCCTTGTCCAACTGGACCCCGGACGGCTTTATCGGACAGATGTTTTCGACCATGAAGCCTTACGCACCCCCGCCGCCCCCGGGTGCGCAGCCGCCACCCCTCTGGGGCAGCCAGCAACACGTGGAGAACCTGCTGGGCGAGCGGGCCACCGACGTCGTCGCCCGCCGCGAAAAGCTGACGGTGGACAGGTTCGGCACCGCGGAGGAATTCCGCGATTTCTTCAAGGCCTGCTATGGCCCCACGATCAACACGTACCGGAACATCGCGGAGGATCCGGACCGGGTGCAGGCACTCGATCAGGACCTTGTTGAACTGGCACGTCGACACGATCTCGGCGGCGGCACCGTGGAATGGGAGTACCTGCTGTTCACAGCCCGCAAGAGGTAGTCACGCGGGACCAACGGTCGGGAGGCAGGGTCTGCATCGGTTGCCCGACCACTCCAGATTCCTAGCCGCCGTCACGCACGTCCTGGTGTCCGGCGGGGCGCGGCTGGGACGAAGTCGCGGTTGCGAAGCAGTGAGCTGACCGGGGCAACCGTGTGGCCGCGGAGGTGGATTCCCGCCGCTACGGCCACCGCTATCGCCCCGAGAAGTCCCCAGATGATGTCCGTCATGGTGTCCGGCAGGCTGGCGTTTTGTGAGTGGGTGCCCAGCAGGAGGTCGCTGCTGAACTCGGCGATTTCCCAGGCGGCAGCGACGAAGCCGCCAGCAGTCACCACGCCGGCGACCACTAGAAAGGGCGGAAGGTCAAGGCGTTTCCTGCGGCTGATGATGCCGAGGGCGAACACGACGGCGCACCCGACGAGGACACCGGACAACAAGTGGACGGCCTTGTCCCAGTTGGGCCAGAACGCGTAAAGCCTCAGCCGGGCCCCGGCGAAGGGCCCCGCCAGCAGGAAACCCAAATAGCAGGCGTGCACCCACGCGGGGAACCGGGCCTCGATGGCCAGTTCCAACCTGGAGGGAACCAGGGCTGCCCCGATCAACAGGGCCGGAATGACTGCCTCGTTCCACGAATTCGTCATGGCTGCCGCTCCCAGGAAGCCAAGAAACATTGCCTCCACGGGAATCAGCATCACCGTTCCGGGCACGGCCAGAAGCGACCGGAGGCCCGAGCGGAACGGTCCGGCCACAGTGTCGGTATCGCCTTCCCTGCCGACGGGCTGGCCGATCAGGGGTGCGTGGCCCTCCGGCCGCGTGAGGTTCCGCTCCGGCAAGTCGGCGGCGCCGGAGGAGTCGGGAGCGGGCGGCAGATTCATGGTGTGGGCACGCTACCGGCCTGAGCTCCGGCGCGCAAGGACTGCGACCCGAGCGGGTGGGACAGATGGGCTCCACATGGTTCTTCCACGACTTGCGTGCCATCAGCTACAGTGACCCCATCACCTGCACAAGCTACTCCTCTGTCGGCGCACGCGGACTGCCCAACGCCCTGGCAGCCTGGGGGAATCCGAGGACCGACGGCGAGGACAGGGTCATGCTGACCTGCGAGAGCATTGCCAACCTCGGGCACACCACAGGGGCGGAGCAATGAAGGTGGATGAACTCGTCGCCCGCGTCAGGCAGTGGAAAGCGACCACAGAGGCGCCGGTCGTTATCGGCGTGGTCGGCCCGCCAGGCGTCGGCAAGACCACCTTGGTGGACAGGCTCATCAAGGAACTGAACAAGAACTCCCCGGAGCCCGCAAGCCAGCAATTCGCCCACGTCCCGATGGACGGCTTCCACCTCTCAGACCAGGAACTGACGCGCCTCGGCATCCTCAACAGAAAGGGCGCACCGGAGACCTTCGATGTGCACGGCTATGCCGCGCTCCTACAACGGCTGCGGTCGGAGCGGGACGCCGTGGTCTACGCGCCGGGATTCGAGCGGACCCTGGAACAAGCCATCGCGGGCGTCATCCCCGTGTTCCCTTCCGCGACCACCATCCTGACCGAAGGAAACTACCTGTTGCTCGACAGCCCAGCATGGCGCGCAGTGCGGAGCCAGTGCACCGAGGTCTGGTACTGCGAGCAGGACGACAGCACGCGCACCCAGCGCCTCATTCAACGACACATTGACTTCGGCAAGAGCCCCGCGGCGGCAGAAGCCTGGGTGGCCAGCGTGGACGAAAGAAACGCCCAACTGATCCGTGCCACTCGGGAAGACGCAGACCTCATCGTCACCTTGGAAGAAGTCGTCGGCGCTGCCTGGCTCAAAGAGGTACGTGGGCCTGCGCACGGCGCCGAGACTATCTAGGCAATGCGCTCTGGCTCAGGCCATGTGCGCAGCAGATGCGGCCCCAGGTCCTCGATGGTCGCTGCACCCACAAGCTGCATCGTCACCTCGATTTCTTTCGCCAGCAGTTCGATCACCCGGTCAACGCCTTCGCGCCCGCCGGCCATGAGCCCGTAAAGGTAGGCGCGCCCAATAAGGGTGAAGTCCGCTCCGGCGCACAGCGCCGCGACGATGTCCGCGCCGGACATGATGCCCGAGTCGAGGATGATCTCCACCCCGTCCCCGGCTTCGGCCCGCACCTCGGGCAGCGCGCGGAGCGAGACCGGTGCGCGGTCAAGCTGGCGCCCGCCGTGGTTCGAGACGATGAGGCCGTCTGCTCCGGCGTCGAGCGCGCGGCGCGTGTCCTCGGCCGTCAGCACACCCTTGACGAACAGCTTCCCGGCCCACACCGACCGGATCCATTCAAGGTCGGCCATCGAGAGCGACGGATCGAACATTGAGTTGATGAGCGTCGGAAGGTCTTGGCTGGTCCCGGACAGAGACGCGAACGTCAGCGGGTCGGTGGTGAGGAAGTTGAACCACCACTCGGGCCGGTAGGAGGCATCGAGCACGGTTTTAAGGGTCAGCCTGGGCGGAATCACCATGCCGTTGCGGGCATCCCGTAACCGCTGACCGGCGACCGGCGTGTCGACGGTGACCAGCAGCGTGTCGAAGCCTGAAGCCTCCGCGCGGCGCAGCAGCTCGAGCGACTTCTGCCGGTCCTTCCACAGATACAGCTGGAACCAGCGTCGGCTCTCGGGAGCGGCTGCGGCTACCTGCTCGATCGAGCGCGTGCCCATGGTGGACAGCGAGAACGGGATGCCCGCCGCGGCGGCAGCGGTCGCGCCGGCGTCCTCGCCTTCCGCATGCATGAACCGGGTGAACCCGGTCGGAGCTATGCCGAACGGCAGCGAGGAAGTGCCGCCAGCAATCGAGGTCGAGAGGTCCACCTTCTCGGTCCCGTGCAAAATGCGGGGGCGGAGCTCGACGGCGTCAAACGCCTCCCGTGTCCGTCTCGCCGTGAGCTCACGTTGGGCGGCGCCATCCACGTAGTCGAAAGCGGGCGTGGGCGTGCGGCGCTTCGCGGTCGTTCGAAGGTCCCACACATCTGCGGCGTGAGCCAGCCGTGCGGCCCTGCGGTCCAGACTCGGGAGTTCGAACTTCAGCAGCGGGCGAAGTTCGCTCACGCGGGGGAATCTGCGCTTCATGAGGGTACCTCCAAGGTGTGGAATCAGGCGGCGTTGGTGCCGCGGCCGCGGGCCAAGAGTACGGCGATGGCAGAAGACGCGCAGCATGCGGCAAGGAACAGCGCCGCCGACCACGTGCTGCCCTGTGCCGCCGCGATCAGCGCGCCGGCGATGAGCGGGCTCAGGCCTGCCACGATCGCACCGTTAAGCTCGCGTGCCAGCCCGACGCCGGAGAAGCGCCGTTCCGGCGGGAACAGATTGGTCAGGAAGGCGCCTTGAGCGCCGCTCGTCATCGCAATCACGACGCCGTAGCCCACGGCAATCGTGGCCGTTGCCAGCGCGACCGAGCCGCTGGTCAGGGCAGCGAACAGCGGGAACGCGAACAGCGCGCCGGCGGCAGAGCCGATTGCGAGGACGCGGCCGGCTCCCAAGCGATCGGCAAGCCAGCCTCCCGCCGGCGTTGCCACGACGCCCGCAAGGGAACCGACCGTGACGGCGAGCAGCGCGTCGGGACGGCTCATGCCCACGGCGGGGGAGGCCATCAAGCCGATGGCGAATACCGCCATGATGTAGTTCAGGGCATTGTGGCCGGTGATGGAGAAGAAGCCGATCAGGACGGCAACGGGGTCCTTGCGCAGGAGCTCCATCACTGGCAGCTTGCGCTTGCGCGCCTCGTCGGCGTGCTCACTCGCCTGGCGGTATTCCGGTGTCTCCTCGAGTTTGGCGCGGATGAACAGGGCCACGAAGAACAGGACGGCGGAGGCGAGGAACGGGATGCGCCAGGCCCAATCGAGCAGCGCGGCGTCGCCGGCCGAGGACGCCCAGAGGAAGGCTACGGTGGCGAGGGCGATGCCCGCGGGTGGCGTCGCCAGCACCACGGCGGTGAAGAAACCGCGCCGCTTGGCGGGGGCGAACTCCGCGACGAGTGTCATGGCTCCCGCGAGTTCGGCACCGGCGCCGAGTCCCTGAAGGAGGCGGAACAGGATCAGCAGGAGCGGGGCAGCAGCTCCGATGGCGGCCGCAGTGGGGAGGAGACCGATGCCCACCGTCGCCGCACCCATGAGCAGGATCGTCAGCAGCATCGCGGGCCGGCGGCCGTGCCGGTCACCCAAATGCCCAATCAGCACCCCGCCCAACGGCCGGGCCACGAAGCCCACGGCAAAGGTGGCGAACGCCGCCAGCGATGCCTCGGACCCGGTTCCGGCAAAGAAGAGGGGCCCGATGACGAGGCCGGCCGCCGCGCCGTACAACGCGTAGTCGTACCACTCGATGAGCGTTCCGAGGGTCGCGGCGAAGAGCGCGCGCCGAGCGCCCGGGGTGAGCCTTGTGGGACTGGTGGCAACGGCGGTGTTGGCCATGGTTCTCCTCGGGCGGACGCGGAAGCTGGGATGCCTGAAGTATATTTCTAGCACGCGGTGATATGCTGCACCGCAATATTTCGTGAGGAGGGCCGTGGCCGAGTCGATGACCGAAAGGGTCGCCAGCGCTTTGCGCCACCGGATCCTCTCAGGGGATCTGGCCCCGGGATCCCTCGTGGTGGAGCCACGGCTTGCCGAGGAGTTCGGCGTCTCCAAAACTCCGGTGCGGGAGGCGCTGCGCCTGCTCACCACCGAAGGTCTGCTGACCGTGCTCCCTAAGAAGGGTTACCTGGTCGTGACGGTGAGCTCGCACGACGTCGCCGAGGTGCTCGACCTCCGCATGCTCCTCGAGCCGCATGCGTGTGCGTCCGCCGCCGCCTACGCAGATCGCGACCTGCTGACAACGCTGCGGGAACTTCTGGACAAGCAGCGTGAGAAGGCCGTGGCCGAGCCGCTCGTGAGTATGGAATACGCCTACTCGTTCCATCGCGCCCTGGCCCGGGGTGCACGGAACCGCCGGCTCGACGAGTTCCTGGCTCGCTGCCTTGATGAGACCTCCCGCGCCTACCGCGTGCTGCCCGGCCTTCACGCCCACCTGGCGGCGGATCAGGAACTGATTGAACACGAGGCCATCTACACAGCCGTGGCCGCTGCCGATGGCGCTGGCGCGGCCGAGGCAATGCGCAGCCACCTGCGCAGTGTGCGGTCAGCCATGGCCCGACAGTTCGAGCGGCCGAGCGACCTCTGGGCTTGATGGCGGCGTGGTCCACCGCACGGAAGTTGTGATGAACCAGGTTGCGATGCTCGCGTAGGTGTGCTGCATCGTCCCTGACGAGAGAGGGAAAAAGCCGGAAGTGTTGCCCAGGGCGCATTCCGACCATAGCCTTTGCTCAACGACAGGAGACGGGTATGGAATTCGCCATCATCATTGCCACCCTTTTGGTGGCATGTATTGCCTGGGTGGTTTTAGGCGCCAGGGCTGACCGCCGATCCGTAAATGGTGCCCGGACTCCGATGCATGCGGAGACAGCCGGCACCGCAGCCTATGGGACCACTGCCTTCGGAGGAGATGCCGGCGGCAGTGGTGGCGACTGCGGCTGAGACCCTCTCCCGCCATGACTTGGACGCCTCGAGGGGGTGGGTGCCCTCGTTGACAGTAGTCGAGCATCTCTTTCTCGTTCCGTCGCGGAAGCAGCGTTCCCTGCGGATTATCGCTGCGCTCGGGCGTTGACGCCGGCGATGACGACTTCGATGCGTTCACGCAATTCATCGTCGCTGGGCATTCCGAGGTGGAACACGAGGCGATGGTAGAGGGTGCCGTGCAGGAGGTCGTTGAGAAGCCTCAGGTCGGTGCCCTCGGGGAGTTCTCCGCGGCTTTTCGCCAAGCGCATGCGGTCGTCGAAGAGGACGATGTTGGGAATGATCAGTTGTTCGCGCAGATCTGCGGCGAGATCGTCGTCGCGGAGTGATTCGGCGATGAGTCCGGTGGTGGCCGAGGTTTGGTGCGGTGTGAGCAGCGCGATGACTGCCTTGAGCTGAGTCAGCACGTCATCGACCAGATGCCCGGTGTCGGGGTGGTTCGCTGTGCTGGCCGCCCTCTCGATGACTGCCTCCAGGAGCACTGCACCCTTTGAGGGCCACCAGCGGTAGATCGTCTTCTTGCTCACCCCGGACCGCGACGCGATCCCTTCGATGGTGAGCCGCGGGTAACCGCTCTCCTCGCAGAGCGCTAGCGCGGCCTGGAGGACGGCTTGGCGTGCGCTCTCGCTGCGTCTAGTCGGATCGGGTGCCTTTGCCACAGGTTCAGGTTACACGACACGTTGCGTGTTGCCAGATGGAAGCTGCTGCGCTAAATTCATCCTGACTACACGACACGGAGCGTGTCGTGACCGCCTCAGGCCCATGAAGGAGCAAGCCATGTCGTTTCAGAGCTACCTCGACAACATCGAAGCCAAGACCGGCCTCACCCCTCGCCAGTTCATCGAGCTTGCGCACGAGCGCGGTTTTGACACGACCACCAAGGCCACCCCGATCCTCGACTGGCTGAAGCAGGACTACGACCTCGGACGCGGGCACGGCATGGCCCTCGTGCACGTGATCACCAAGGGACCGCGGATCAGCGACAAGCACGTGGGCGGTGCAGGCACCCATGCCGATGCAAGCGACATCCTCTGGCTCGACGGAAAAGACACCAACCCGGCACGGTAGGGCCTGGCCTCCTCAGAGCAAGCTAACCTCCAGGTTTCCTTCACCTAGCCGGCGCTCCCAGGTGTTCGCGCAGGGTGCGTCCCGAGTACGAGGTCCGAAACCGGCCCCGCGATTGCAGTTCCGGGACGACGCCGTTGACGAACTCTTCGAGCGAGGACGGGTAGAGCGCGGACATGATCACGAAACCGTCAGCCGCTTCCGAGTCGTAAAGCTCGCACAAGTAGTCGGCGATGTCCGCCGGGTCGCCCACGGGCTGCGGGTGCAGCTGGTTCATGGCCTGGGCGTTCGCCAGGTCGCGGACCGTCATGGATTGGCGGCGGGCTGTGGCCAACAGCATCTGTTCGAACCCTTCGCTGCCGGTTGCGCCGCGGTGCGCCAGCAGCAACTGCTCGGCGCTGCCGTCCGGCTCCAGCTCCTCCCGGCCGGCGTGCAGGAGACGGCCCAACTTTGTCAGGACGTCCTGCTCATCCAGCGCCGCTTCCAGACCCTGTACGGTGGCGAAGGCGGCGTCGCGGGTCGGGCCGGTGATCGGTTGAACCGCCGGTAGGACGGCCAGATGGTCTGGATTCCGTCCGGCTGCCGAAGCGCGGCTCCGAAGTTCGGTCCGCACGGCACGCATGGCGTCCGGAGTGTCGGCAACGATGAACACGACCTCGGCCCAGCGGGCGGCGAACTCCATCCCGCGCGGCGAGGATCCGGCTTGCATCAGCACCGGCTTCCCTTGCGGGCTGCGCGGTAAGGTGATCGGCCCGCGGCTTAGCGGCCGGCCTCCGGCAAGCAGGGGCCGTTCGGGTATCCGCTGCACCTGCTCAGGATCCGCGAACCGGCGCCGCGGACCGTCCAGGGTCAACGCCCCGGGCTGCCACGTATCCCACAGGTCCACCACCGTCTGCACCACGTCGTCGGCCCGGTCATAACGTTCGGACTTGGGCGGGATGGAGGACAGGCCGAAGTTGGCAGCCTCGGCATCGGTGGTGGAGGTGACAATATTCCAGGCGACCCGGCCGCCGGAGAGGTGATCCAGCGAGAGCAGCTTGCGGGCGATGGTGTAGGCGGGGGTGAAGGTCGTGGAGATGGTCGCGGCCAGCCCCAGGTGCCGCGTCGCGCCGGCTACCAGCGACAGCGTCACCATGGGGTCGAGATAGACGGCGCCCTTGCCGCCCGTGAGCAGCGTGGTGGCGAAGTCGCCCGTGTTGTCCTCGGGAACGGCCAGAGCGTCGGGCAGGAACAGCATGTCGAAGCAGCCACGTTCCAGCGTTCGGCCCAGGTCGAGATAAAACTCGGCGCTCAGCCAGTCGCGCCTGGAGAGCGGGTGCCGCCAATTGTCCGAATACTGGCTGGTGGGAGGGTTGACCATCGCCACCAGGTGCATGCCGTCAGCTGAAGAGCGCATCGTATCCCTCCAAGAAGCCCAGGACATGGCTGAGGGTCAGGATCCCGCCGAGCACGGCCAAGACCGCTGCCGCCATCAGCCAGTCGGTGCTGTTGAGCGGAATCCTCCGCCACGTGGTCCGGGGGCTGAGGCCGAGGCCGCGGGACTCCAGCGACTGGGCCATCCGCTCGCCCTTGCGGACGGAGACGACCAGCAGGGCAAACGCCGCGCGGCGATAGGCGGACAGGCCGCGCGGCAGGGTGCCGTCCGGACGGAGCCGCGCGCGGACGGCGTGCGCCTGCCGGATGGTTTGCCACTCCCGCGGCATCTCCTGCAGCATGCGGTAGCCGGCCAAGACAGCGTAGGTGACCCGGGAGCCGAGCCGGGCGTGTTGATGCAGGCTCCCCATCAGCGCAACGCCGTCGGTCGAAGCGACGAAGCCGATGGCGAGTATGCCGATTACCAGCGTCCGCAGGGCCAGGGAACCACCCACCGACAGTCCTTCGACGGTGACCCGGACGGGCCCGGACTCCCACAGGATCTGGCCCGGACGGCTGAGTGCGTTGACCAGGAAGATCCCCAGCCCGAAGGCAACGAAGGGAACGTGCCCTAGTGCCATGGCTCTGACCGGCAGGCGAGTGGACGCCTGGATCGTGGCCAGGGCGACGGCATAGAGAATCGCCGGCGTGACCGGATCAAAAACGAATACCATCGCCAGCGAGACGACGAATAACAGTGCGAGCTTGACCGTGGGATTGCGGCGGGCGAGGACGCTGCCGGAAGCAGTGAACGCCGAAGTGGTGGCCGCGCTCATGCCCGGCTCCCGGACAGCTGCGGTGCAGTGGCGACACCGGACACAGCCGCATCCAGCCCGTTGAGCACGCGGCGGATGTCAGGCGCGGAATCGAACTCGGCGAGCAGCCAGTCGAGCAGCGGCGGCAGCCTCAGGCCGGCCCGCATCAGCACGTCCGGGTCGCGCAGCACATCGAAGATGGCTCCATCGGCAATCACGGTATGCTCTGCGACGACGACGGCGCGGTCCGCCAGCGCGGCAACGGTGCGGAGGTCGTGGCTGGAGAAGAAAATGGCACGGCCGGCGGCCGCCGCCTGCCTGAACGCGGCGGCGGTGGCAATGGTGTCCCGCCGGTCCAGGCCAAAGGTCGGCTCGTCCGCCAATAACGACGGCCGGTCATGCGCCAGCATGGCGGCGACGCTGAGGCGGCGTTTTTCGCCGCCGGACAGGCGAAAGGGGCTTTGGTCGGCCAGATCGGTGAGCCGGTGCTGTTCCAAAACGGTCTTGACGAGGTGGTCTGGCGCGTCGGGCAGCCCGTGCCGGACTTCATCGGCGACGCTGTGGGCCACAAACTGGTGTTCGGGGTTTTGGAACACCATGCCGGGGCGGGCGCCTGCCACAGTTCCCTCGGCGGGCGGGAGGAGCCCCGCGAGGGTGAGCAGCAACGATGTCTTGCCCGTGCCGTTGGCGCCCAACAGGGCGGTGATCTCACCGCGCCTGAGCTCGAGGTTCACGTTGTTGAGGATGGCCGGCGCCGTTTCGGCCGTGCGCCGGGGCCGCCGGCGCTTTTTCCATTCGGCGCCGCGCGAGACGCAGACATTCCGGGCGGTGAGGACCGTGTCCCCGGCGCGGGGCGCCGGGGAAGCACCGTCGTCGTACGGTCCTGGTAAAGTGCGGGGCACCGGGGGAGCGCCGTCGTCGTACGTTGCAGGATCGGAGGGCGGCCGTGGAGCGCCGTCCTCGCGAGGCAAGGCCAGAGCGCGGAGAGCTGCGCGTACCTCAGCGGTGGCCAAACCGCCGGCCCGTCCGGTGACCGCCAACAGTTCCGCTTCCAGCGGCAGCCAGCAACCCCGGGCATTGAGCTCTCCGGCGCTGCCTGCCAGCACAGCGGCGGTGTTCCCGTCGGCCAGGACCTGGCCGTCATCGCCGAGCACCACCGCCCGTTCTGGCAGGCCGGCAATTCCTGCGCGGCCGGCGTAGTCGTCGAGCCGGTGCTCGACCAGCACGACTGACGGGCCGTAAGCGGCCGTGGCGGCGTCGATAGTCTGCCGCACCGCAGTGAGGCCGGCGGGGTCGAGCATGGACGTGGGCTCATCGAGCAGCAGCAGCGCAGGTTCGGCGATCAGGCTGGCGGCCAGTGCCACGCGCTGGCCCTCGCCGCCGGAGAGCCTGTCGGTCTGCCGCTGCCGCAGATCGGCCGCACCGACCGCCGCGAGTGCGTGGTCGATGCGGGCCGATATCTGTTCCGGCGGCACGGCGCGATTCTCCAGCGGGAGCGCCAGTTCCTGTTCCACGTCCGGCAGGCAGACACCGGAGGACGGGTCCTGAGCGAGGACCCCCACGTGGCGCGAGAGCTCGACGACGGACGCGGCGATGGTGGATGTTCCATTGACCGACACGTCGCCTGTGAGCGTGGACAGCACCGTGTGCGGAACCACGCCGGTGATTGCTTGTAGGAGCGTGGACTTGCCGGACCCCGAGGCGCCGAACACGATCAGGTGTTCGCCGGGTTTCAGCCGCAGCGTGATACCGCGCAGCACCGCCGAGTCCCGCCGGGGGAACTCCACGGACACATCGGTCAGCTGAAGGGCAGGTTCAGCGGGCATTGGCCTTGTCCAGGCGGGTGCGTCCGATTGCGAAGTTGTCCACGACGCCGGTCTTCGCCAGGTTGTCGACGATCACCTTGGCCAGCAGTCCGCCGAGCACCAGCCCGGAGATCAAGTGGATGGCCAGGCGGAGGAAAAACACGTCCTGCCCGTACCAGCCGGAGCGGAAGGCCGAGTAGAAGAAGACCAGCCCGGCACCGAGCAGGCCCGACAAAGCGTACGTGGCCCAGCCGTAGGAGCGGTAGCGGGTGGCTGCGAACGGGATCTCGCTGCCGATGCCTTGGATGGCCGCCGCGATGAACAGCATCGGGCCCACCGCCGAGCCCAGGAACACAACCTCGATGACGGAGGCCAGGACCTCGGCGATGACGCCGGCAAAGGGCCGCTGGACGATGGCAATCGCGATCGGTGCGACCAACAGCCAGCTGCCGGCGAGGAAATGCTGCGAGAGGTCTCCGGCTGGTCCCATCAGGATCGAGAGGGCGGTCCAGGCCTGGACGAAGACCCAGTAAAGGAAACCGAAGACAACACCGAGGACGACCAAAAGGACCAGATCTTTAAGGCTCCAGGAGGACCGTGTGCGGGCAGGGGAAGGTGAGGTAGACATGGGGAATCCTTTAAGTCCGGCGTCAGGACGCAGTGGGGCTGTTAATGGACAGGGTGGCGTGCGTGACCACGTGCTGAACGGACCGGCCGATCAGGATCCACCCCGCCGCGATGGTCTGCAGGACCTGGGCGACGTCGCCGTCCAGCCGGGTGACATAGTGGTGTTCGGTCACGGTCACCCCGGTGGACTTGGCGTAATCGATGGCGGCGTAGATGTCGCGCATGTGGTCCGCTGCGGCGCTGCCGGGTCCGCCGTCGGCGAGCGGGTAGATCGCCCAGTCGGCCGCCGCTTGGATCCCGGTCGGTTCCAGTTGCGGGATCTCCGAGTACAGCGCCGCGCCGCCCTCGGGTATCTCGCAGCTGACGCCGCCCGGGCAGCCCCGGGACAGGTGGACCGCGGCCGCTACGTGTGCCCCGCCGCGGCTCGCCCGGGCGATCACCTGGCTCAGATAACGCAGCACGTCCTGTTCGGCGCCGGAGACATAGGTGCTGACCTTCCCGGTCTGGACCTCGAGCCCGGTGGCGTCCGCGTGTTCCAGCGCTCCCAGGATGACGTCGATGTAGTCATCGGCCATCACCGCCAAGGTGAGCCTTGCCCCGACGCCGAATTCGCGCGGCGTCGCCGCGAAGGATGTCCCTTCGGGGGCGGGGGAGGAAAAGTTTGCTGCCGTCGCGGCAGCGTCAGGTGTTCGCATTTTCGCGCCCTTCTGTTGAGTGAACAGGGCACGGGTGTGAGGGTTGCTCCCTGCGCTGGCATGATCCAGATCAGGTTCAACGGTCGAAACTTGAGAAGTTTCCTCTCAGCCCGGCTCACCGGACTCCCGTGTACAAGCCAGCAGCCTACCGGCAGGCCCCCGGGGTGGCGAAAGGGCGCCGACCCGCATGCGTCATACTCCGGGGCGGACCGTTGGTCGCGACGGCGTGGGACCCGGTGGGCCGGTCGGGTTCGGTTATGGGGGCTGCCCCCAGGCCGGGGCAGCCTCCGGGACAGCTCAGGGCTTCCCCTCATAGAGCGTTGCGGTCCGCGGCCCGTAGCGTCATCCGTAAGGACGATCCAGCCGCTGGTCAAGATCATCCCTGCGTGCGGTGTGCCCGCGGGCGGCGATCCGTAACGTAGCTAGTGGCCCCGAGACGGGCGCCATCCCAATCCACGAAGGACGGTTCAGATGATCGAGGCACAGGGCCTGGTCAAGGTCTACGGAAACAAACCGGCAGTGCAGGGTGTCTCCTTCACTGTGCAGCCCGGCCGGGTCACCGGCTTCCTGGGTCCGAACGGCGCAGGCAAGTCCACCACTATGCGGATGATCATGGGGCTGGACCGTCCCACCTCCGGCGACGTGCTGGTCAACGGCAAGCACTATGCCAAGCACCGCGCACCGCTGCGCGAAGTCGGCGCCCTGCTGGACGCAAAGGCGGTTCATACCTCACGGACCGCGTACAACCACCTCCGTGCGATGGCCGCCACGCACAGCATCCCCACCAAGCGGGTGCACGATGTGATTGAGCTGACCGGCCTCGGCGCGGTGGCCAAGAAGCGCGTCGGCGGTTTCTCGCTGGGCATGGGGCAGCGGCTGGGCATCGCAGCCGCGCTGCTGGGCGACCCGCAGACCATCATCCTGGACGAGCCGGTGAACGGCCTGGACCCGGAAGGCGTGCTCTGGGTGCGCAACCTGGTCAAGGCGCTCGCCGCCGAGGGCCGCACGGTGTTCCTGTCCTCCCACCTGATGAGCGAAATGTCGCTGACGGCGGACCATCTGATTGTGATCGGCCGCGGCCGGATCATCGCCGATGCGCCGATCCAGGACATCCTGAACAACCGCGCCCAGCGGGTGCGGGTGCGCACCGACCGGCCGGACGTCCTCACCCGGGCGCTCGCCGGCGAAGGCGTCAGCGTCGAGGCCCGCGAACCGGAACTGCTGGAAGTCAGCGGCGTCCCGGCCCGCGCCATCGCGGAAACCGCCCTCGCCCAGCAGGTCCTCGTCTACGAGCTCACCCCGCTGCAGGCGTCCCTGGAAGAGGCCTACATGGACCTGACCAAGGACGAAGTCGAATACCATTCCGGCCCGGTGGCCGACGTACATGACCATGCCGGCACCGCAGAGTCCGGACGGCACGCTGCTTTCGCCGCCGGCGCCGGCCAGGAAGGAAACTGACCATGAGCGCTGCAACCCTGACTCCCCAAGCCGGGCGCGTCACCGGCCACGGCGTAAGCTTCCCCCGCACGCTGCGCAGCGAGTGGATCAAGTTCACCACGCTGCGCTCCACCTGGGTGCTGCTGGCCACCACCGTCCTGGTGATGGTGGGCATCGGCCTGCTCGGCGGCTGGGGCGTCGCCACCGGCCTGGACCAGATGGAATCCGCCGGCCAGGATCCGGCCGCGGCGGGCATGGACAGCTCCCTGCTGTACCTGATGACCAGCGGCGGCCTGGACTTCGGCCAGCTGATCATTGGTTCGCTGGGCGTGCTGCTGATCGCCTCCGAGTACTCCACCGGCATGATCCGCTCCACCATGACGGCGGTCCCGTCGCGGCTGTCGCCGCTGTTCGCCAAGGCCTTCGTCGTCGCGGTGGTGGCCGCCGTCGTCGGAATTGTTTCCAGCTTCATCACCTACTTCCTGCTGCAGCCGATCCTGGCCAATTACGGCAGGGAATTCGGGCTGGACGTGGAAAACCTGGTGCAGTCCATGCTGCTCTCCGGCGTGTATCTGGCCATCGTGGCGCTGATGGGCCTGGCGCTCGGGTCCCTGCTGCGCAACAGTGCCGGCGGGATCGTCACCCTGGTGGTGCTGCTGCTGGTGCTGCCGATCGTCGCCCAGATCATCCCCTTCGACTGGGTACAGGACGGCGTCATGCCCTACCTGCCCTCCAACGCCGGACGGCAAATGGTGATGCTGGAAACCGCCGACGGCGACCTGACCCAGTGGCAGGGCGGGCTGGTCATGGCGGCCTGGGCCGCGGTGCTGCTGGCCGGCGCCGCGGTGACCACCAAGACCCGGGACGTCTGAGCCGCGACTAGGCTCGATGCATGACTGACAAGGCTTCGGTGAGGGAGGCGGCGGAACGAACGGCCGCCGTCTCCTTCACCGAAATATCTTCCAAGCGCCGGGGCCCCATCCGGCGCTATTTCCATACCCACCCGGTGGCGATGGACTGGGTGCTGATCGGCATCCATCTGCTGTTCGGGCTGCCGAACGCCGTGATGACCGCGGCCAACGGCGAGTGGTCACCACTGCTGCTCCTGTTGGCCGGTGGAACGGCGCTGGTATGGCGCCGCCGGTACCCGCTGCTGGTGCTGGCGGCCATTGCCGTGGTGGACATGCTGATCGTGCTGGTGACCAGCACCGGCAGCGGCTCCTTCGCCATGTGGTTCGCCGTCTACACGGTGGCAACCACCCAGCCCGCGGTGCGCGCTATCACGGCGGCGGTGCTCGCCGTCGTGCCGATGATGGTGGTCATGGCGGTCCGAATGCCGCCGGAGATCGCCAAGCAAATTGCCAGCGGGGAGGTCCCGCCCTTTGTCGGCCTGATCACCGGGCTGGTGCTGGTCCTGGCCAACGTCATTGCGGCGGGGATTGGCGTCACCGTGCGCCGGGACCGGCTGCACGATGCCGAGCTGCAGCGCTGGGCGGCGGACAACACCAAGCTGGCGTCGGCGAACGAGCGCACCCGCATCGCGCGGGAGATGCATGATGTGGTGGCGCATTCGCTGTCGGTGATGATCGCGCTGTCGGATGGCGCCGCCGTCGTGGTCCGTAAGGATCCGGAACGCGCCGGGCAGGTGCTGGACCAGCTCTCCGCGACGGGCCGGACGGCGCTGGCGGACATGCGCCGGGTGCTGGGCGTGCTGCGCACCGAGAACGGTGTGGAAGCGGCCCCGTTGGCGCCGGCCCCGTCCGGCGACCAGCTGAGCGGGCTGCTGGACGGCTTCCGGGCGGCCGGGCTGCCGCTGCGCACCGTGATGGCCGGCCCGGCGCTGCCGGAGGACCAGAATTTCCGGCTCACCGTGTACCGGATCATGCAGGAATCACTCACCAACGTGCTGCGCTACGCCAAGGGAGTGTCCAGGGTGGACGTGGCGGTGATCCGCGACGGCGACGCCGTGCACATCACCGTGGCCGACGACGGACGGCAGGCCAGTGCCTCCGATTCGCTGGGCACGGGCCAGGGGATCGTCGGCATGCGCGAACGCGCCGCGATCTACGGCGGCCGCGTTGCCAGCGGCCCGCGATCCGGCGGTGGTTGGATGGTGGAGGCAACACTGTACTGGCCCGGAGAGGGAGACAAGAGTGTCTGAGAGCACCGAAAGCGGCCCGGCGGCGCCGGTGAAGGTCCTGCTGGTGGACGACCAGCCGCTGCTGCGGATGGGCTTCAAGCTGATCCTCGAGGGCGAGGACGACGTCGCCGTGGTGGGGGAGGCGTCCGACGGCGCCGAGGCGCTGGAGCTCACGCGGCAGCTGACGCCGGACGTGGTGCTGATGGACGTGCGGATGCCGGTGCTGGACGGGATCGAAGCCACCCGGCAGATCGTCACCGCCGGGCTGCCCGCCCGGGTGATCATCCTGACCACCTTCGATCTGGACGAGTATGCATTCGCCGGGCTGCAGGCCGGAGCCAGCGCCTTCCTGCTGAAAGACGTGGCGCCCGCGGAACTGGTCCAGGCCGTGCGGCTGGTGTCCTCCGGCGACGCCGTGGTGGCCCCGCGGGTGACGGCGCGGCTGCTGGAGACGTATGTGCGCGGCCTCGCCCCGGCCGGCAGCCCGGCGGCCCCGCCGCAGCGCGACCCGTTGCTGGACGACCTGACGCCGCGGGAACTGGAAGTGCTGGAAACCATTGCGGAAGGCCTGTCCAACGCGGAAATCGCGCACCGGTTCTTCCTCTCCGAGGCGACGGTGAAGACGCACGTGCGGCGCATCCTGGCCAAGCTGCACCTGCGCGACCGGGTGCAGGCCGTGGTCTACGCGTACGAGACCGGACTGGTGGTGCCCAGCCAAGGGCTGGATTACTGACGATCCGCTGGTGGTCCGCTCGACGCTGTTGCCCCGCGGGACGCGGTCAGCGGTCCCCGGCTGGGGGGTCCCCGGCCGGGACCCCCGGCTGCGCTCCTCGGCCCCGGGCGCCGGGCTGTGGAGGACGGGTCGTGCCCGCGGATTTACGCGCCCGGTCCGGCGTCCGGTAGCATTGATGAGTCTGTGCTGTCAGCACTAGCCGATATTCCTTGTGACAATAGCCAAAACACGTCGGGAGATCGCTGTGCGGTGGCAGGCAGGCAAACGCAACAGAACCTCCTGTTACGGAAAGACCGTGACCGCTTAGCCCGAAGGAGGTGGGTTCACAATGCGTGCTTATGAACTGATGGTAATCATCGACCCCGAGGTCGAAGAGCGTACCGTAGAGTCCTCGCTCGACAAGTTCCTCAACGTTGTCCGCAACGATGGTGGAACCATCGACAAGGTGGACATCTGGGGACGCCGCCGGCTCGCCTATGACATCAAGAAGAAGTCCGAAGGCATCTACGCGGTGGTCAACTTCACCGCCACTCCCGCCACCGCTGCTGAGCTTGACCGCCAGCTTGGTCTGAACGAGACCATCCTGCGCACCAAGATCATCCGCCCGGAGGAGCAGAAGATCTCCGCTGAGTAATCAGCTGTGATCGCCGCGTCCCTTTCGGGGACCGGCATTGAACGAAGACAATCCCGCGCACCAGCTTGGCACGCGGGACCAGGACATCAGGAGGCAACATGGCAGGCGAAACCGTTATCACGCTCGTCGGTAATCTCACCAACGATCCCGAGCTGCGGTTCACTCCGTCCGGGTCCGCGGTAGCGAACTTCACCGTTGCATCCACGCCGCGGACCTTCGACCGCCAGTCCAACGAGTGGAAGGACGGGGAAACCCTGTTCCTCCGCGCGTCGGTGTGGCGCGAAGCTGCCGAGAACGTCGCCGAAACCCTGACCAAGG
This sequence comes from Arthrobacter sulfonylureivorans, assembly GCF_047607445.1. Taxonomy (GTDB): domain Bacteria; phylum Actinomycetota; class Actinomycetes; order Actinomycetales; family Micrococcaceae; genus Crystallibacter; species Crystallibacter sulfonylureivorans_A. The sequence continues at coordinate 98,814 of NZ_JBLKRT010000004.1, read as the reverse complement.
GCATGCGCGTGATCGTTCAGGGCCGGCTGAAGTCCCGTTCGTACGAAACCAAAGAGGGCGAAAAGCGTACCGTCATGGAGCTTGAGGTCGACGAGATCGGCCCCTCGCTGCGCTACGCCTCTGCCAAGGTCACCCGTACCCAGCGCTCCGGCGGCGGGCAGGGCGGCTTCGGCGGCGGCCAAGGCGGCTTTGGCGGCGGCGGCTTCGGCGGAAACCAGAACCAGGGCGGCTGGGGCGGACAGCAGTCCGGCCAGCAGCCCGTACCCCAGGATGATCCGTGGGGTGCACCGGCCGGCGGCAACTCTGGTGGCTGGGGCAACGGTCCGGATTCCAACGAACCTCCCTTCTAACCACAAACCCCATCCCGTGGAAAAGATCCACGGGCTCCACAAGATAAAGGAGCTCCACGATGGCTAAGGCTGAAATTCGTAAGCCCAAACCAAAGTCCAACCCCTTGAAGGCCGCTGACGTCACCGTCATCGACTACAAGGACGTAGCTTTGCTGCGCAAGTTCATCTCTGACCGCGGAAAGATCCGCGCCCGCCGCGTGACTGGTGTCACCGTGCAGGAGCAGCGCAAGATCGCACTGGCTATCAAGAACGCCCGCGAAGTTGCTCTGCTGCCCTACTCCGGCGCTGGCCGCGGCTAAGCGAAGCGAAGAGGAGAGAGTACTGACATGGCAAAGCTCATTCTGACCCACGAAGTGACCGGTCTCGGCACTGCTGGCGACGTCGTCGAGGTAAAGAACGGTTACGCCCGTAACTACCTTCTGCCCCGCGGCTTCGCCCTGACCTGGACCAAGGGCGGCGAGAAGCAGGTGCAGTCCATCAAGGCTGCACGTGCCGCTCGCGAGATCGCATCCCTCGAAGATGCACAGCAGCTCGCGGCCAAGCTGTCCGGCAAGCCGGTCACGCTGACCGTCAAGGCCGGCGAGTCGGGCCGTCTGTTCGGCACCGTCAAGCAGGCCGACGTGGCTTCCGCCGTCGAGGCCGCCGGCCTCGGTTCCATCGACAAGCGCAAGGTCGAACTGACCGAGCACATCAAGTCGGTGGGCGACTACCAGGCCACCGTGCGTCTGCACGAAGAGGTCTCCGCCGTTATCGACCTGAAGGTCGTAGCTGGCTAACAGCCTCGCTGACAGCGCATGCCGGGTCCTTTGCGGGCCCGGCATGCTCTGTTTAACGCCCGGTACGCTGTAACCCATGAGCACACACCAGTTCAGCCAAGTGGACGTCTTCGCCACCGGACCCTGCACCGGCAACCCGCTGGCCGTGGTCTCGGGCGCGGACTCCCTTGACGACGGGCAGATGCAGCGCTTCGCCAACTGGACCAACCTGTCCGAGACCACCTTCCTCTTGAGGCCGGAGAGCCCGGAAGCCGACTACCGGGTCAGGATCTTCACGCCCAGCGGCGAGCTGCCCTTCGCCGGACACCCGACGCTGGGTACCGCGGCGGTCTGGCTCGCCGACGGCGGGCAGCCGCAGGCTGACGGCGTGGTCATCCAGGAATGCGCCGCAGGCCTGGTGAAGGTGAAGAACGACGGCGGACGGCTGGCTTTCGCAGCCCCTCCGCGGCGCCGCTCCGGGCCGTTGCCCGAAGAGAACGTCGCCAAGATCTGTGCGGCCTTGGGGCTGGCCCGCAATGACGTGCTGCGGCACCAGTGGGCGGACAACGGCCCGCAGTGGCAGGCCCTGCAGTTGCGGGACGCCCAGGCCGTGCTGGACGTGGTGCCGGACTATCCGGCGATGTCGCCGTTCGGCGTCGGACTGGTGGGCGCCCACCCGGGGGGTGCCGGGATCGACTTCGAGGTCCGCGGACTGATGGGCTTCGAGGAGCTGCCGGCCGAAGACCCGGCCACCGGCAGCCTGAACGCCGCACTGGCCCAGTGGCTGATCGGCGAGAACGAAGCGCCGGCAAGCTACACCGTCCGGCAGGGAACAGCCTTGGGGCGCGACGCCCGGCTGTATGTCGACGCCGACGGCGAGGACATCTGGATCGGCGGGGACGTGCAGACGCTGATCACCGGAACAGTGGAGCTCTGAGACCGGCTCGGGCGGCCAGTTGACCGGCCAGGACCGACGTCCGCCAGCCGCAAGCCCACGCGTGCTGACCGGCGACCGCCAGCAGCACGCTCATGCCAGGCTAGCTCTGGAAAGTTTCCGGATCCGCCGTGGTGATGGTGCGGTAGCCGAGTGCAATCAGTTCCTTGAGCACGGCAAGGTCAACGTCCGCCAGCTTGTTGACGTACAGGCAGGCGACGCTGGTCTTGTGCTTGCCCAGGCGTTCCAGCAGCGGCACTGCCTCCGGCGCGTAGGTCAGCCCGTACAGGGCCAGGTTGCCCTTCCGCGGCGAGAAGCCAACGGCGGCAGCGTCACCTTCGCGTCCGCTGGCGTACTTGTAGTGGTAGCTGCCGAATCCGATGATCGACGGCCCCCACATCACGGGTTCCTCCCCGGTGACGTCGCGCATCAGCTCCAGCACGGTCTCTGCGTCCTGCCGCCGGATGGGGTGTTCCACTGACGCGAGGAATACCTCGACGGGGACGTCCGTCGGCGCCGTCTTGTTCTCAGCCATGGGTTGAAGTGTCGCAGAAAGCCTGAGGGGTTGCCAGCACGGTCCGGACGCGTCGCCCGGCCGTACCGCTAGGACTCTTCTTCCGGCCCGATCAGGTCAACAAACTCGCGCGCGTCCGCCTCGGTCGCTTCCGAATGCTCCAGGAGCAGCCGGACTGCATCTTCCCGGTCGCCGCCGAGCGCCGCGCTGCGGATCCGGCCAAACACGTCGTCGTTCAGGCGAGTGCTGGCGATTTCCCTGACGGTGTCGCCTTTGGACACGATGGCCCGGTAGCGGTATCCCCTCGGCGCTGCTGGTGGTGCGGGAGCGGGCTCATGCAGCTGGGCATCGTCTGCCTGGGCAGCCGGTGAGGCAGGAGCGGGCTCTTGCAGCGGGGCATCGTCTGCCTGGGCCGGTCCGGGGGCCGCCTGCAGAGGCTCCGCCTTCTCCGAGGGCTGTTCCGGCGCTGCCTTCCGCGGCTCCTTATCCAAGGGCTCTTTGGGCGCTGCCGTTCCCGGCTCCTTGTCCTCCAGCCGGGGTGCAGGGGTTTCCTCCTGAGACGACTTGTAGGGCTGCGGGTGTGCCGACATTTGGGCGACGGCGCCGGCAGCCTTGCGGAGCCCGGTGCCGGTGGCGTTGCGGTATTCGCGGATCGCCGCGAGGGCCTGACCTTGGGCGATCAGCGCATAGATCGCGGTGTGTTGCTGCTGGGTCAGCCGGGCGCTGGCTTCGGCAGCAGCCTCCCTGGAGGTTGCCGAAGTGGCGTTGCCCATCGAGCCGCGCATACGGCCGGTGCGGCTGGTCTTGTTGCGCGTTGCGAGGGCGCACCATCAACAGCCCGACGGCGATGACCAGCACAACGATCAGCAGCGGCACCACAAATTCCATACTTGAATCCTACGTCCCGCCCGGTCCACCGCCTCCAGACTCCGCCGACGCACGGGTATCACACCGGTGTAATTCACACTGTGGATAACCAGTGGATAACTTTTGCCTACGCTGCAAATTCGGATCTGTCAACAGGTCAAAAGTGGACAAATTCCACCGCTAAATTCTTTTAATCCACAGTGCGTCGCCAATGTTTCCGCAGGTCAGAGGTATGTTACCGGCTGGTTAACTTTGCTATCCACAGCTGTGCACACAGCCTGTGCACAAGACACGCCTGTGTATCCACACTTTATCCACAGGGGTGGTGGATAAGTCGCTTGGCGGAACCAAGGAAGGGGGCTACCGTTGCGGAGTATCCCACTGAGAAGTCCGCGCACGGGCAGTAGTCCGGCGCGCCCTTCCGGCGGTTCGCATGAATGTCCGAACCGCCTGATAGTTCTGAACCAGAAGGGGATTCGGTACCCGTTCGAGGAGCAAAGAAAGCAGGCAGCGGTGTCGGTAGCGCACGCGGATTCGGCAACAGGTCGGGATTCCGAATTCGGACGCACGCCGCCGCAGGACCTCGTGGCCGAGCAGTCGGTGCTTGGCGGCATGATGCTGTCCAAGGATGCGATCGCGGACTGTGTAGAAGTGCTCCGCGGTGTGGACTTCTACCGGCCCTCCCACGAGAGCATCTACGAAGCCATCATCGACCTGTACGGCCGTGGCGAACCGGCGGACGCCGTCACCGTCTCCGACTTGCTCACCAAGCGGGGCGAGATTTCCCGCATCGGCGGACCCGCTTACCTGCACACGCTGATTCAGTCCGTTCCCACCGCTGCCAACGCGGGCTTCTATGCGGAGATCGTGCGTGAACGCGCAGTGCTCCGCCGCCTGGTCGACGCCGGCACCAAGATCGTCCAGCTGGGCTATTCCCACGACGGCGAAGTCGACGCGATCGTCAACGAGGCGCAGGCCGAGATCTATAAGGTTGCCGAGCGGCGCACCGCCGAGGACTATGTCCCGCTGAAGGACATCATTGAAGGCACCGTCGACGAGATCGAGTCCGCCGGCCACCGCGGCGAGGGCATGACCGGTGTTCCCACCGGCTTCTATGAACTCGACGAACTCACCCAAGGCCTGCATGGCGGCCAGATGATCGTCATCGCGGCGCGGCCTGCCGTCGGTAAATCCACTTTCGCGCTGGATTTCGCCCGATCGGCAGCGATTAAGAACAACATGACCACCGTCTTCTTCTCCCTGGAAATGGGCCGGAACGAGATCGCCATGCGCCTTCTCTCCGCGGAGGCCACTATAGGGCTGCAGGATCTCCGAAAGGGAACCATCAAGGACGAGCAGTGGGGCAAGATCGCCACCACCATGGGCCGCATGAATGATGCCCCGCTGTTCATCGACGACAGCCCGAACATGTCCCTGATGGAGATCCGGGCCAAATGCCGGCGGCTCAAGCAGCGCCACGACCTCAAGCTGGTGGTGCTGGACTACCTCCAGCTGATGTCCTCCGGCAAGCGCGTCGAATCCCGCCAGCAGGAGGTCTCGGAGTTCTCCCGTGCGCTCAAGCTGCTGGCCAAGGAGCTGGAAGTTCCGGTCATCGCCCTGTCACAGCTGAACCGTGGATCCGAGCAGCGCACGGACAAGAAGCCGATGGTTTCGGACCTGCGTGAATCCGGTTCGATCGAGCAGGACGCGGACATGGTCATCCTGCTCCACCGCGAGGACATCTACGACAAGGAATCCCCGCGCGCCGGCGAAGCCGACGTGATCGTGGCCAAGCACCGTAACGGCCCCACCAAAACCATCGTGGTGGGCTTCCAAGGCCACTACTCCCGCTTCGCCAACATGGCGGTCGAGCACGGCTAGTAGGTGTAGGCTCTCAATCCACTTGTCGTTTTCTCAAGCTAGTTGTCACCCAGTTGTCAGATTCTCACGGAAGTGTCATCTCTGCAGTCCACTGCAGCGGCACCATGATGCGGCTGTGAATCTCTGGGTCTGCGTGAGTCCTACCTCTCGCTGATCTGGACTTGAAGTCCGTGGAAATTTCGGTGAAGGAAGGTCGTCTGTCTCCGGGCCGGCTCCAGAAAACGGCGGAACAGATTCTCAAGGATGCGCGCCGCACCACCGCCAGAGCTTACTCTCGTGCGCAGGACGCGTTGAGGTTTAGCGAAGATCTAACCTTCGCAGAGCAGGAAATAGACCAGTGTGGCATCAACCAACAGATCCGGTAATTGGTTACTCTTGCAGCTTGCCTCAGCGGCGCCGCCCGCTGCCTCCGCGGTAGTGGCCGCTGAAGGTGAGCTCGAAGGAAACACCGGCAAATCCTCGACTTCCATGGCGAGAACTGCTGCTATATCCCGCAACCGTCATAAGCTGTGCTTTTATTGCCCCACTCCAGGCTGATGACCATGTTCCGACTCAGGCCTGCTTCGAGCGCCAGGGATTCTTTAGTGAGGCCACGCTCCAACCTCAGCTTGTGCACACCTCCTCTTTTTTGAAGTTCGTTCCTTTTTAGTCGGCAAATCTTGAGCGGTAGGTCGTCGGGCTGCAGCCGTGCTGGACGCTGAAGGCGCGGGTGAAACAGCCAGTTGGGCCTTTCGTCGAGTAGGGCGTGAAAGGCCAAGTGTGCCCAATCGTTTTCCAACTCGTCGTCGACGCGCTGAAACTCTTCCGCATCCGTCTTTAGAGTGTGGTCGATCTGAACGACGGCACTGAGGTTGGAGGAGGCAAGGAACTGGCGGAGCTCCAAGGCGCGAACTTCGACCTTCCAACTTTCATCTGTGACCTGGTAACGGATGAGGTCTTGGTTCCTACCGGCACGGTTGAGGTAGGACCAGCCGTCGGTGACGGGGAAAGCATCCCAGTACCAGAGGAAAGGGAGGTTAATTTCGATCACCGGCAGTATGGCTCCGCTTGGCCTGCGTGCGTGGACGAAGAACTCCGAGCCCAAGTTTTCATCGGCCGACGTGAGCCCGTTTACGAATGTGCCGTCGCTCCATACCCCGACGTTTCCCAGCGTCCTTCCGATCCAGCTGGTGTCCTGCAGAGCCGAAGCGTGATTTTCCGGGGAAATAAGGACGCAGCCCTTCCCGCCCTGTTCGTTCGGCGTGAAGTACTGTTCTTCGACTGTGAGCCACCCCATTGGATCGGGCGAGATGCTGTACAGGGCTTGTGCAGGCCAAAGCCGGGCAGGCAATTCAGCTGCTGGCTTGGGCCAGTCGTCGGCTAGCGTATTGGTGAACGTGTCGTGGATGTACCCCGGGATCATCGGCATGCTCATGCGACGAGAATACATTTGTCCTCTGACATGCCGGTTACTTTGGCCCGCACCGGCCCCGGACAAGGCCAAGCGATTTGCGAGGCGCGGTGAATGGCTGCCATATCGAGGACCTCCAACCCACGAGACGACAAAGGTCTTTCGAGTCGTAGCGAGGTGCAACGACTCACCGATGGGGGAGAAGGATTCACCGCAGCCCTGAACCTGACTGCCAAGTAATAGTGCGAAACCTGGGGAGGAAGTAACGCGATTCATCTGGATCGCACATGTGGTTGGGTGGCGGGCTGAGCCCCTTCGGCATGAAATGCGCCTTCGGCCGCGGCATGCCGGACCGCGAGCGTTCTGAGGAACTGGATGGATAGCCCCGGGCAGGGAACGTCTGGCAGCCGTCGATCAGCAACTTCGCCTGTCGGGGGGTGTCGGGCCTGGCTGAAACTTTGAAGGCGTTGCCACAATGCGGCTAGGTGCCTTCCGGGGCGAGGACGATGTCAAATCGGGTTCGGGCCCAGGTTTGCTCGGCGAGGTCGCGACCGTCGGGGGTGGGTGTGCCGGCGGCTTGCTGCTCGAACTTCTTGATCAATGATTCCTTCACCCCGAAGACGGAATCACCGATCTCGATTTGGGGGTCGCCCTTGACAAAGATGTGGGTGACGAGGGTGCGCAGGTTCTCCGCAGTGACCATGAAGTGCAGGTGCGAAGCGCGGACCGGGGAACGATTAGTGGCTTCGAGCATCTGGCCCACGGGCCCGTCGTGCGGGATGGGGTAGGGGGTGGGTGTCAGTCCCCAGAAGCTGTAGTTTCCGTCCTGGTCGGAGTAGAGGTGGGCGCGTCCGGCGACGCGTCCGTCGGTGTACTGGACATCGTAGAACCCGTCGTCGTCTGCCTCCCAGACCTCGATGCGGGCATTGGGGACGGGGTTACCGGCGATGTCGGTGACGGTTCCTTCGACCCAGCAGGGCTGCCCGGTGGCTCCGCCGGCGATGTCCCCGCCGATCCCGATTTCGGGGGCGTCGTTGAGGAAGAAGGGGCCGAAGACGGTGGCTTCGGTGGCGTTGCCCATGGTTTCGTTGTTGACCGCGATGGTCTGCATCGAGGCGCCCAGGACGTCGGAGAGCAGGATGAATTCCTGGCGCTTGTCGTCGGTGATGTGGCCGGCGTTGGTGAGGAACTCGATGCCCGTGTTCCATTCGTCCTCGGTGAGCCGGACTTCGCGGATGAAGTTGTGCAGGTGCTTGGTCAGGGCCTGCATCAGCTGCTTCAACCTCGGATCGCTCGTCTTTTCGAAGGAAGCGATGACGGTGTCGACAAGCTGCTGCTCCACGGCCTGCTGCTCGGGACTGACGGCATGTGATCCCGCTGTGGTGGTCTCGGTCATAATGGTTCTCCTAAAGCTCGGGTGTGGTGCCGGCCGTGGCCGCGCGGAGGAGCTCGCTGAGGTTCTCCGCGGACGGTTTGCGGGGGTTGGAGGCAGGGATCACGGGCAGGATCAGGTCCACGGCATCGGGGATGTTCTCTTCGGTGAAGCCGTAGTCCATAAGCGCCTTGGGTGCGTCCAGGACAGTGCGAAGGTTGTTCAGCCCGACTACCGCCTCGTCGGTGCCAAAGGCCGTGGCGATCCGCGCAGCGGCTTCGGGCGCTTTGGGCGCGTTGAAGGCCAGCACGTAGGGGAGCACGGTTGCGTGAGTCTGGGCGTGCGGCATGTTCCAGGTCCCGCCCAGGACGTGGCAGATCTTGTGGTGCATGCCGGACCCTGCGGAAGCAAACGCGACCGCGGCCAGATAGGCCCCGTACAGTGCTTGTTCCCGGCCGGCCAAACCCTGCGGATCCAGCTTGATCAGCGGGAGCCCGGCGTTGAGGGCGCGGATGCCTTCGGCGGCCAGCGCCTGGTTGATGGGATCCGCGCGTGGTCCCCACATCGAATCGACGCAGTGCGCCAGCGCGTTTAGACCGGACGCAACAGACAGGTCGGCGGGCAGTGACAGGGTTAGGGTGGCGTCATAGATCACGGTCGCGGGCAGTACCTTGTCGTCGATGCCAGTGGTTTTGTGGGCGGCTTGCGTCAGGCCCCAAACGTTGGTGGCCTCCGACCCGGCATAGGTGGTCGGTACGGCCACGATCGGCAGGCCCGAAGTCATCGCGATCGCTTTGGCCAAACCCGTGGTCGAACCGCCGCCCACGCAGACCAGTAGGTCGATCTTGTGTTCGACTGCGGCTGTCCGGGCTTTCTTGGCCTTTTCGATGGGTACGTGCGGCACCACGTCGTCGTAATGCAAAGCCACCTCGATGCCGGAGGCGACCTCGGCGGCGGCGTGTGACTCGAATTTTGACGCGATCACCATCACTCTCTTCGCTCCGAATCTTGCGACTTCGGTAGCCAGGTTCTCGGCGGCCTTGGCGGAACCGAACAGCACCCGCTGTCCCAGGGTTACGTGCTCAAAAGTTGAGCTCATGCGTTGCTTCGTGGGGTTCGTCATGGTTCTCCAGTTCGGTCGCGGTGTTTGCCAGTTCATCTGATGCGTCGGCCACGGCCGGAATGCTGGCGAGCGTTCTCGATAGCCGCTGCCGAGCGATCTGCAGAAAGGCGCTCTGGTTGCTGGACTTGCCCGAGGCTTTGGAACGCGACGGTCCCGGATATCGATGAGACATTTGATGATGCACCCCGTTGCGGGCGCGAGCAGGTGTGCAGGTCGACGTCCTCAGCAACCATCTGCGTACCTCGTTGCTGCAGAACTTCACTACCGCGCCCCCGCCCGACGCCGGTAGCAATGGCCGCTCTGGAAGCCTGCCTTTCCTGGGGCATCGCGGTCCCTCCTTCCATGTAGATGGGATCGGCCAAATGTCACCGGCGCCGGTTGTTTCGCTCAGGCCCGGCCGAAAAGTTCACGTTCACGGGCGCGCAGCTGACGCGGCCTGTCCGCGTGCTCCCGCAGCACCTCGACTACCGCGCCCAGGTCCTTGTTTTCGTATGCTTCGACAAGTTTGCGGTGGTCGTTTAGCAACTCCGCGGTTGCATAGGTGGATCTGTTGATGGTTCGGGCATTCAGCCCGGGCAGGCCGAGCCGACGGTAGGTATCCAGCAGAATCTTTGATCCGGCTAGTTCCACCATGTACTCGTGGAAGCGTTCGTTGGCCTGGATCCAGGCTTCTGGATCCGTGAAGCGGTCATCCTTGATGAACTCGAACGTGGCCTCCATGTACTGGCGCAGCTGGGTAAGCTGGCCCTGGCTGACGCGGCCCACGGTGCTTTCGGCGACTCCAAGCTCGATCGCCAGCTTGGCGGTATAGGACTCGAAGATGATGCTTTCGGGTACCGGTGCAATGACGAATTGGCCGGCTTCGCGTCTTACCAGACCTTCGCTGACCAGGGCAATGAGTGCTCGGTGGACCAGATCTACGCCGACGGCAAGTTCCGCGGCCCAGCGGTCGAGATCGATGGCCTGGTCCACTTCATTCACGGTGGTGATGATGCGTTCACGGACCTCCCGAAGCACGGAGGCATCCGGGGCCATCTGCATCCGGCCAAATGCGCCGCGGAAGTAAGCGAGCGGGTGTCCCGGGTACGCAACGGCGTCCTCGACACGGGCCAGAAAGACGTAGTGTGTCCCCGCTTCGACCTGTTCGCTGACGCTGCAGACTAGGTGGGCTATGGCCCCAACAAGCAGGGGAGAGCCGTTGCCGTCCTTTTCGAAGGCCATTCCCTCGAACTTATCCGGAAGCTTCGAGGCGAACCGGCCGGCGAGCTGGACATGGTCCTCGGCCAGGACGTTTACGGCGAAGGTTCCGCTTTCTCGGATGGCGTGCGCACTCGTCGAGGACTTATTGAGGCAGATCAGCAGCATCGGCGGATCGTCGGTAAGGGAGGTGACCGCACTAGCCGTCGTGCCAAAGTTCCTGCCCCCGCTGCAAGTGGTGATGACCGTGACGCCGCTGGCAAACCTGCCAATGACGTCTCGGAAGGCTTGGGCTGACAACTGGACAGAAGCGGGGTTGGTATTCCCGCTGGTGGTAGTCATTATTGATCATCTCCTCAGTGGGGTGTCTCAGTGGGACGGCGGTCCTAACCCGAAATCAATTGACCATCGTTCGACTGTAGCACCATCATACAATCTGTGTAAGACTTGATGAGGCGCAGCTTACAGTCGTCCAGATCGACGACGTTAGATGCAATCGCTGGCTCGGCTTATGCCTCACGCAGCCATCCAGTGATGTCATGTTGTCAGGGAATCGCCTGCAGGACTGTTCGATTTCTGCAGGCGATGGCGAAGGAGTGCAAGGATGCATAGTTTTCCCCGATCCAACGAGACGCGGCTGTATTCCCCTCGGGAAACACTGGACCGCGAGTGTTCGGGCTGCGGCTCGGTCCGTGCTGCCGCGTACCGCGTCCTGAGCGAGGGCGGTTGGTGGGATGTCGTGAAATGTCAAGACTGCCTGAAGTCGCTGGAGCGAGTGCGTGCGCCGCGACTGGGGGTGTTCCGGCCAATGGTCGGCGCGACCTTGATGGAAGGACCGCCTGAGGGGTTCAAACATCACGAATCGGACCACAAGGAGGCCGCAGATGTTCGGAGTTGACGTTGGGGGAACTTTTACGGATGTGGTCGCCGTCCGGGATGGCGCGATTTCGGTCACCAAGGTGCCCAGCAGTCGTACGAATCCCTCCGCACCCGTCGTGGAGGGTGCCCGGAGACTGAACGTGGCGGGCAGTTCCACGTTCAACCATGCGAGCACCATGGGCCTTAACGCGGTGATCGAGCGGCGGTTGCCCAAGGTGGCATACCTGACCACCGAGGGGTTCCGCGACGTGCTGGACCGCGGGACCGTCCACAGGCCACTCGACGCGCAAACGGACCCTGCCTGGCGCCGCTCCTTCGGCGATGCCAGCCGGCCGCTGATTCCCCGGTATCTGCGGCGCGGGGTTAAGGAGCGTATCAAGGCGGACGGCAGCGTGCTGATCCCGTTGGACGAGGAACACGCCCGCAGCCAGTTGGCGGTTTTGAAGAAGTGCAATGTTGAAGGCATTGCCATCTGCACGATTAACGGTTACGTCAACCCGAGCCATGAGATCCGCCTGCGAGAACTGGTGCGGCAGGCGTTCGGAGAAGGATTTCCGGTTTCCATTTCCTCCGAAACGTCCCCTCTGGCCAAGGAGTACGCCAGGGCCTCCACGACCGTCATCGATGTCATAATGAAACTCCTTTTCACAGAATATTCGACCCGTTTGAACCGGGACCTGAGGGACCTAGGGTTCGACGGCGAGCTGAACTTTGCTGACTGTGCGGCCACCTTGCTGCCCTGGGAAGAAGCCCTGAACAAGCCATTTCGGATTGTTTTCGCGGGGCCTGCAGCCGGCACCATCTCCAGCGCCCGTCTCGGTGAGGCCCTTGGCGAACGCAATCTGTTGTGCGCCGACGTGGGCGGTACTTCCACGGACGTGTCACTGATTGTGGACGGCAAACCGTTCATTCAGAACACCTTCGAACTCGAACACGACATGGTGATAAACGCCCTCTCCACCGAGGTCTCCAGCGTGGGAGCTGGCGGCGGGAGCCTGGTCAGCGTTTCCCCGGCAGGCGGCATCCAAGTAGGTCCCGGGTCGGCGGGAGCCGAGCCAGGACCGGCCTGCTACGGTCGCGGCGGTACGGTGCCGGCAGTTACCGATGCCTGTCTTCTGATGGGCATCCTCGACGGGGAATCGTTCGCCGGCGGCGAGATGAAACTGGACAAGGTAGCGGCACAGCAGGCCTTCGCAGCACTGGACACGCCGGTGGCTTTCGAGGAGCGGATACGCTCTGCCTACCGTTTGGCCGTGGCCCACATGGCCGAGGAAATCCTCAACGTCGCCGTCCGCCACGGCGTGGACATTCGAGATTTCTCCCTCATGTCCTACGGTGCAGCCGGACCGATGCTGCTGCCGGCCGTTCTGGATTTGTTACCGCTCAAGAACGCGGTGATCCCGCCGTATCCCGGCCTCTTCTCGGCCTTGGGCCTGCTGTCCACCGACCAGGTATTCTACGATTCCCGCAGCGCCTACGTGGTGCTCTCCTCAGACAGCGCGGAGCAAATCGCCGGAGTCTTTGGCGAGATGGAACAGGCGCTGCGGGACCGTGTGGGTGCCGTCGCCGAGGGGCTTCCTGTCCGCAGAAGCTTCGACGGCCGGCTGCTCGGCCAGAGCTGGGAAACCCCTTTCATTCGGATTCCCGACGGCGACATCACAGCCGGAACCATAGGTGAGATGGTCGGCGCCTTCCATGATGTTTACGAGGAGCGCAACGGCAACCGCTTCGACCAGATTCCAGTCGAGGGTGTGACCTATCGGGTGGAACTCGTCGTCCCCGCGGACAAGGTTGAGTACATCCCCGCAGACGCGGCAGCGCCGTTCGCTGCCGAACCGGAACGGGTTTTCACCCTCGACTATGTCGCCGACGGTCCGGTTCAGGCCCGTGAGTACCTGAGGGAGAAGCTGTCCGTCGGCGCCACGGTACAGGGGCCGGCGGTCATCCGCGAGGACCTGTCGACCACCTACATCCTGCCCGGGCAGCAGGCGCGGATCGGGCTCTGCTCAGAGATTGTGATTGAAAGGATGGGTCAGGAATGACACTCACTAGCGAAAGCCGCCCTGTCGGAGTGGCCCTTATCCGGGATCTGAATGAAGAGGAGTTCGCCGCCCGTTACGGGTGCGACCGCTACACCGCCACCGTCCTGAGCAACCGCTTCGACTATCTCGTGGAGCACATGAGCGTCCGCCTGTTGACCGGTGCATTCTCTCCGATTTTGCGGGACTTCTACGACCTTGCCTGCACGATCAGTGGTCCGCCGTCACTGGGTTACCAAGTGCCGGCGGCCAGCAATGGGATCGTCCTGATGGCCGGCACCACCATTGATGCCGTGGCCAATATGGTTGAGGAATTCGGTGCGGATCGGCTTCAGCCTGGCGACGTGCTGATCGCCAACGACCCCTACCGCACCGGCAACCATAACAACGACCTGCTGTTCGTACGCCCCGTGTTCCACCACGGCGAAATCGCGGCCTTCGTGAACTTGAACGCGCATCAGTTGGACATGGGCGGCACTGTGCCCGGCGGCTTTAGCGCCTCAAAGCAGAACGTCTATGAAAACGGCCTGGTCCTCTCGCCGCGGCTACTGATCCGCGGGGGCGAGCCGGTGGCGGAGTCCTGGAACGTTATCTTCGACAACGTCAGAATGGCCGAGATCCTTTATCCGGACATGCAGACGGTGTGCTCCAGCCTGGAGCTGGGGGAGAGGCTGGTCCTGGAATCCATTGAACGCTACGGCCTTGGTGCGGTCCACGGGACGATGGAGTACGTCTGTGACCTGGGCGCTGAGCATATGTCGACTTCCCTGGCGGTACTGCCCGACGGAGATTGGACGGGCTCGGAGCGGATCGACTGCGACGGCGTGGACGACAGCGAGGACTATACGATCGAAGTGGCCGTCCGTAAGCGGGGCAGCCGCATTGAAGTGGACTTTTCCGGAACCTCACGGCAGGCCCGCAGTTCTATCAACGCCACCTCTTGGGACACCAAGACCAGCGTGGGGATCACCCTCAAGTACCTCTTTGACCCGCACGGCAGGTTCAATTCCGGCTTGTACAGGGACGTCGACATCATTCTGCCCGAAGGCACCATGCTTTCGGCGCTGCCGCCCGACGGGTGCGTTTTTATGTATTTCGAACAGTCCACGGCGGCTCTGAGCGCATTGTTGAAGGCACTCTCGGCGGCGCTTGGACCGGCCGCGCTGGCCGGCGACCGCGGCAGCACCGATATCCACACCGCTTTCGGAACGTATGAGAACGGGACACCCTGGGTCTCGGCGCTGCAATGCGGCGGCGAGATTGGCCCTTATGGCGCAAACCAGTTCGGGGACGCCGATAGCCAGTGCATGAGCTACTTGGCAAACGGTGTCGCTCCGGCCGTGGAAGCGATTGAAAAGGACAGTCCGGCGGTGATCCTCCGGCACGAGCCGCGAATTGATTCGGCAGGCCCCGGCCACTTCCGGGGCGGTGCCAGCATGATCCGCGACACCTTATGGATTCTTGATGCCAGTCACTCGCTGACGGAGCTGCGATACAAGAGCGTGGCCGGTTTTGGGGTGAACGGCGGTCAGGATGGACGCCGTGGGGGAATCTGGATGTTCCCTCCTGCCGCCGATGGCTCATTTCAGGAGCCGGACGCGACGATTGAATCGTTCGGCCAGGGTGAGGCTTGGGCAGGGGTGATAGATGCCGCCACAAACCTGCCTTCCGAGACCGGAACTTTCATCTATCCGTTCCGTCCCGGGGCGAACCGGTCGGTGGCCAACTCCGTGCTGCGCTACCTGACAAATGCCGGTGGCGGCTGGGGAAATCCGATGACCCGTGACACAGCCAAGGTCCTCACCGACGTTCGGGATGGGTACGTCTCGGTAGAGGGAGCGGCACTGGACTATGGCGTGGTACTGATCGGCGACCCGGAAATGGACCCGGAGGGGCTGAAGGTGGACGAAGCTGCCACGGCGCGCATTCGAGAGAAAAAATCACAACTGGCGTCGCAGGTCACATGATTATAGTATCGTCATACAATCCATCGTGTGATCCCTAGGAGCTTCTGATGACCACGAGTCTTTACACGCCGACTTGGCCTGCCGCGGGCCGGGGGCAAGCCGGTCCCACTCCAGATGAACTAGTTGCTCGGGCAACAGATCTGCGCCCTCGGCTCCGCAAGATGCAGGCCGAGCACGAACAGCTGGGTGGCTACTCGGAGGAAATTCACCAGGAATTCCTGGAGGCGGGCTTCTATCGCATCCTCCAGCCCCGCCGCTTCGGGGGACTGGAGTTGGGGATCGATGATTTCGTACGGGTGGGCGTTGAGATCTCCCGCGGCGACCCGGGTGTGGGTTGGTCCTTTGTCTTGGGTGCCGGCCACGCATTCCATGTGGGCTCGTTCTACGGCGAGCAGGGTCAGCAGGAGCTGTTCCGCGACGGGACATTCATCGCGCCAGGGCGGACGATACCTTCGGGCAGAGCTACCGTCGCCGACGGCGGCTACCGCCTCACCGGCACCTGGGACTACTGCTCGGGGTCAATGTGGAGCACACACGTGCTTGTGGTGGCTCCCACCTTCACAGCGGACGGGGAGGCACTGGGGCTGCGAATGTTTGCGCTTCCGCGCAGTGACTACACAGTGTTGGATGACTGGGGGGGCGACAAGACCATCGGCATGCGAGCGTCCAGCTCCAACTCGGTGAAAATCGAGGACGCCTTCGTCCCCGACCACCTCAGTATTGTCTACGACTTCCGCGAGCATGTACTGGGTGCGGAGGGGACGGTCGGATACCAACTGCACAAGAACCCTATGTACCTGGGCCGTACCATGACATACTTCAATGCGGAACTGGTCGCTACCCAGATCGGCGCGGCCTGGGCGGCCGTCGATGAGTTTGAGAAGCTGATGGAGGCCCGGCAGGCCAGCTTCCCGCCGCGCCTGCCGCGGCTGGAAGCTCCCGAGTACCATCGCTGGTTCGGGCGCCTACTGGCATTGGCGGATTCCGCCGAGACGCTGCTGCTGGCAGGAGTTCGCCAGTATGCAGAACTAGGCCGCCGGTGGGAGGCAACGGGCGAGGAGTTCACTCCAGAGCAGGATGCACGGTTGCGGGCCGTAGTCCAGCAAGCTGCACGCTTGGCCAACGACGCCGTGGAGTTGGCCTTTTCAACTGCCGGCTCTAGCTCCGCCAAACGCGGCTCTGCCATGGAGAAGTACTACCGCGATGTTGCTATGTACAAGACACACATTGCGGCACAGTGGGACGTCACTTACGGCGCAGTTTCACGTTTCCACTTTGGCCAGCCTCTGACGTTCTAGGGCTTCTCCCACGCATGCAGCGCCCGATCCGCTCCTTGAGAACTGGGAGCTGCGGCGCGCTGCATGCGTCCCGCTGATCCATTTGGCCCCGGGGGTGAGGTAACTGCTGGCCTCTGGCAGACCAAAGTCAGCCAAGGGCCTGCAGAGATGCAAGCAGCACTCCCAGAAAGGGGCTAGCTGGAGTCAGGACCGAAGACTCGCAGGGTAATGGGCCTGATCAGCATAGAAAAGGTCCCTGGCATCTGTCCGGGTGAACACAACCGGGGTCCGCCGCCGATGGGTCCCCTCGAAGCAAGCTGGTCATGACCCAGCATCCTGCAGAGGCTTCCGTAAGCGGAACCCCGTAATCTACCGCCCTGGAACGTTCGATCCGGTGTTGAATGGTGTGCCGGAGCTCCCTGCCGGGAAGTCTGGACCAGCGACAAGTGGGGATTTACAGCACCCCCTTCCACCGGCGGGTCGGGTGCAGGTTCTGCGTCCGGCATAGCCACCCAAACGCGTGGACCTGTTCATACGCCGGAACACAAGGCGACACCGACCCGATGTGGGCCGTCCCAGTACCCAAGATTCCCGCCGTGTGAGGTGGCCAGCGAACAGCGCCCGGACGCACATCATGGTTCCCGACGTGTTGAACGCAGGGAGCGATCTCGATCCGGGGCCTCCTCGATGAATGTAGGTGACCGGTGTCCGCAAGCCGGAGGGGCAACTCTGAAGTGCAGGTGGGAGGCTCGCGCCGGAAGCGGCGGGCCGCGCCTCATCTTCCTGCCCTTCCCGATGTGAGGCAGCGGACGGGGACAGGGTGGCCGCGCAAAACCGGCTTGAGTGCTCACATCACTTTTCAGCGCGCATTGACGGGCGGGGTTGCCTCTTCGTCATCGTGCTCGCTAGGTCAGCACCAGCCTTGGCGGTACGCCCCCTAGGATCCCTCGGCTTCCTCCAGACTCTGCAGCGCCCGCTCGACAACGCGAAGAATGTGGCGAGAATACAACGTTCCGGCACGCTCACCGTCGCCGCGCTGGATGGCTTCAACAATGCCGCGCAATTCCTCTACCGCAGCGGAGTGGCCTTCGGCAGGCATGGCCACCGCGCGGAGCACGCGGACGCGCGCCTGAATGCCCTCCGTGAGCTGCTGCAGGACCGCGCTGCCGGCGCCGTCGATGAGGACGTCGTAGAATACGTCCTTGGCAGTCAGTACGCTGGCGGCATCACCGCCGGCCTCGGCCACCTCGGCAAAGCTTTCCGCCGCGGCCGCTAGCTTCATTATCTGTGATTTGGATGCCCGTTCGGCAAATCGCCTCACCACCACCGCTTCCAGGGCTGCCCTTGCTTCGTAAAGGTCTCGGGCCTCTTCCAAGGAGGGTGCGCTGACGATGGCGCCCTTTTGCGGCACCACGGTAACGAGCCCCTCCGAGGTAAGTTCCCGCAGTGCTTCCCGGACGGTGGTGCGCGAGACTCCGAGCTGTTCAATCAGTTCCCGCTCAACGAGTCGCTGGCCCGGCTTTAGCCGGAAATCCAAGATCGCGGCGCGTAAGGCATGGATAACCTGCTCGCGTAGAGGCGCAGCGATCCGGCCCACCGGGCTCGCCGCCCAGGCATCGGCTAGTGAGTTCGTTGAAGTGGACATGGTGCCTCTAGTAATCCCTAGGATTGGATGAACATCATACAATCTCACATGCTATTCCATGCAGTCCGTCCATGTCTCGTGGCAGCTAGCGACAGAGGCCAGCCGGAGGCACGAAGACTGCAGGCCCCGGTCTTGCAGCCGCCCACTGCGCGGCTGCAAGACCGGAGTGAGTTGGGCAGGCCGCTCGGGGCGCCGTGGCTATTCGACCTAGGCGGGACAAGGGGCCCGTGGTGAGAGTTCGCCCGATGGCTCGCCCGGCGGGACGCAGCGAGGACAGGCGTGCCCGCTGTGGACTGGTGCACGCCACGCTACCCGCCCGCAGACCTGCGGCACCTGCACCGAAACCCGGACCGAGGCCCGGCTGAGGCGGACGACGCTGCGGGTGATCATGTCCGCTCGCCCGCATTCGTCCCTGAAGCTGCGGGCACCCGGCCGGAGGCCCGATCGCCCACCGGCAGATTGGCGATCAGCACGGCGCCGCATGCAAGCAGAACTCCGGCCAGCGTCGGCGCCGTGACCCCAGAACCGGAACGGGGAAAGGCGAGGTCCAGGAGCAGGCCTATGGCGCTCTGGCCCGCAATCATGCCAAGAACAAGCCGCAGCACCCCGACGGTGTAGGCGGCAAGGGCGCTGGCAATGGCGATCCCTGCCCCCAGCGCTCCGCCCACCCAGCCCCAGGACGGGACGGGTCCAAGCGTTCCTCCATCGACCGCAATTATGGCAACGGGGATGGACAGGGCGGCGGCGCCGCCGACAAAGTTGACCAGTCCCATGGCCAAGGGCTCGCCAGTGGCCTGCGCCAAATGGGCATTGCCTGCCTGCTGGATCGACACCAAGGCCCCCACCGCTACGAGGAACACGACCAGGACCAGTGGGATCTGCCCGGCATGACCCACGGCGCTAATGACGACACCAGCCAAGGCACAGGCGGCGCCGGCCATGCGCTGCGGTGTAGGCAGTTGTCGGCCGGCCGGACCGAGGCCGAGGGCATCCGTCACCAGGCTCCCGATCAGTTTGCCGAGGACCATGGCAACGGCAAGTAGGGCAACGCCGAGGACGGGAGCTGACATGGCGTTGGCAAAGACGGCAGTTGCCCCGATTAGCCCGCCGAAGAACCACCAAATGCGCACAGGGTTTCGCCCGGAACGCAGTTCGCGCCACGCGCGTGTAACGGCTCCGCTCACAAGTGCAAGACACAAGACAATAAGCAAGGCAGTGCCGTTGTTGACGGCTGCCGCAGCCGCAGGCGAACCTATCACCTGCCCTAGATGCCCGTTTGTAAAGGACTGTATCGAGACTGCGGCGCCGGACACCAAGGAAAGCGCCAGGCCGCCCCACATATGAAAGCGGGACGGTTCCCGACCCCCGGATCCCTTTTTCGAACTGCAGTTATGTGTCGCCAAGGCAGGTGTCTCCCTTTCCAAAGCGGTTGTTTTGGGCGGATGAGATGAAATCCAAGGTCCGGGGCCTTATGGTGCGGCGGCGGAACACTATGACAATCTTATCAGATTGTCATACAATTCAGATGGTTGATGTCATGCTTGCCGCTCCGCGAGCAGGCCCCCTGCCTTCGTGCCGGAGGCACCAGCGGTCCGGTGAAGGGATCCGCAACACGACGAACACAAGACGAAGGAGAAAGCAATGGCGCACCCCTTTATTGATGCCCACCGCCGGGAGCACGGCACATACCACCCCGGCTGGGGCGGACCGGAATTCAGCAGTTGGCAGGACGAGCAGCTGTCCTGGAAAACGACCTGCTATGTGGGGGACTGGTCCTTCCTCTGGGATGTGGTCATCGAGGGGCCGGACGCCCTGAAGGTGTTCAGGGATTCAAGCATTAATAGCTTCGAAAAGTTCGCCATCGGCCAAGCCAAGCACTTGGTTCAGTGTGATGACAACGGCAAGGTCATCTGCGACGGAGTCCTGCTCCGACTGGCCGAGGACCGGTTCGCCACCCAGGGCGCGACGGCGCACTATTCGGCCTGGCTGGTGGCGCAAGGCAGCTACGAGGTGACTTGGCGTGAACAGAAGACGTTCCAGTTTCAAGTGTCCGGCCCCTCCGCGCTGGCTCTGAGCCAGAAGCTGACGGGCGAGGACCTGACGGACATCAAGTTCATGCACTTCCGAGACGTCACCATTGCAGGTTCGCCGGTCTACGCCGTACGCCAAGGAATGGCGGGGGAAATTGGCTTTGAATTCCATGGCCGAGCCGAAGATGCAGAGCAGGTCATGAGTGCCATTCTCGAAACTGGCGAAGAATTTGGAATCCGGAGGCTCGGCCGCCGCACGGCAATGATCAACCACCTGGAGGCCTCATTCCCGACGGGCGGATGGCACTACCTCAAAGCGCCCGGCCCGGAGGGCTTCCAGGAGTGGGTAGGTGAGCACTTTGACCGCTACGGGCTGAAGACGGCCGTCCGCGGCAGTTTCGAAAGCGACGATCTCAACGACTACCTGCAGTCGCCGGTGTCGATGGGCTGGGGCAAGTCCGTTAAGTTCGATCATGAGTTCACCGGGCGGGAGGCGCTGGAGAAGGAAATCGCCGATCCGCAGCGGGTGCGGGTCACCTTGGAGTTCAACAGTGAGGACGTCGTGGATGTCTACGCTTCGCTCTTCGGGCAGGACGCACCGTACGCGTTCCTTGACATTCCACAGCAACAGCGCTGGTTCACCTGGGCTGACGCCGTCCAAGACGAAGACGGCGCCGTCGTGGGAACTTCGACCACCCCCGGCTACAGCTACTACTTCAGGAAGGTGCTCGCGCTCGCCTATGTGCACCCTCGCTACGCGGAGGCCGGGACGGGAGTCAAGGTCCTATGGGGAGAACCTGGCACGAGACAGAAGCTAATCCGCGCCACTGTCGCCCCGGCGCCCTACAAGCAGGACAACCGCCGCAGCGAACTAGGCCAGGTTGCCGTCTAGGCGCGGCCTCCAACCTCCGTCGCACAGGCTTCGGCGCCCTACTACCAAAACAGGAATCTTCGTGAACACACTCATGCAACAGGCACCCGCATCAGCGTCTGTTCCGGCTACGGTCGGGTCAGCACCGTCGGCGCGGGAGGTGGGGCGGCTGCTGGTGCGCTGCCCCGATCAACCGGGAATAGTAGCAGCTGTCGGACAGTTGCTGGCCGACCACGGTGCCAACATCGTCTCTCTGGATCAGTATTCGACTGATCCACAGGGCGGGGAATTCTTCCAACGGACCGTCTTCCACCTGCCAGGACTCGCTGCTGCCGTGCCCGTCTTAGAACGCGAGCTGGACCGGCGCATTGCTGGTCCGTTTGGTGCCAGCTGGACACTGACCGAAGCCTCCCGGCCCAAGCGGGTGGCCATCCTGGCTTCCAAGACCGACCACTGTCTGCTGGACCTGCTCTGGCGGCAGCGGCGGGGGGAGCTGGCCGCTGACATCACCATGGTGGTCTCCAACCACGCAGACTTGGCCGAACAGGTCCGCCCCTTCGGGATCCCGTTCGTGCACATTCCCGTAAGCAAAGATTCCAAGACCGAAGCCGAAGCCCGCCAGCTCGAACTGCTCCACGGCAACGCGGACCTGGTGGTGCTCGCCCGCTACATGCAGGTACTCTCCGGCGAGTTCCTGGATCAGCTGGGCTGCCCGGTCATCAACATCCACCATTCCTTCCTGCCGGCCTTCATCGGCTCCGGCCCCTACCAGAAGGCCAAGGACCGCGGTGTGAAGCTGATCGGGGCCACGGCTCACTACGTCACACAGGACCTCGACGAAGGCCCTATCATCGAACAGGACGTCGTTAGGGTTTCGCACGCGGAGACCACAACGGATCTCGTTCGGCGCGGCGCCGATGTCGAACGCCAGGTCCTCTCCCGCGCCGTCGCCTGGCACTGCGAAGACCGTATCGCCCGCCACGGCAACAGTACTATTGTCTTTTAGACAGCGTTTCTCGCCCATAGCCTATGTCCCGCGGAGTCCAGACCAAACGATCGAAGCATCCGCCCTCTGCAAGGCAGCGACTTCCTCCCGGGACAACTGTAGGCTTCGGGCGGAAACAGCTTCTTCCAGTTGGTCGGGCCTGCCGGCCACGATCATGGGTGCGGTGATGCTTGGCTGGCGGAGTACCCAGGCCATGCGTCATCTGAACCCGCGTGCATCGGCAAACCTTGGTGCGCGCCCCGAAAATGCTGCGGTCATTGTCCTGATACAGCAGCTTAACGAAGTGATCGGATTCCCGCCGTGCCGTTCTACTTCCCTTAGGGCGAGCTAGCAGGCCGCGCGCAAGCGGGCTTCACGGCGTGACGCCCGCGCCCAGGTGACGGCAACGCGGAAGCATTTCGCGTTCCTCCTCGCGGTTGAGCAGGTTGTAGTGGTTTTGCATGCTCACAAAGCGCGTCCAGCCGTGAAGGCCTTGCAATGCATTGGGCTTTTGCGAACTGTCAACCCCACATCGAGAAGGCGCCGAGGTGCCGGGCCTTGCCGCCCTTGACCACGTCGTGTAGAGCCTCGAGCGTCCCCTCGATGGGGGTGTGCGGATCCCAGCGGTGGATGATGTCGGATCCGGCCGCTTGCGTCTGTGCGCCTTGGTGGCAATCACCACTTCGTCACGCCGAGCAAGGTCGGCCAAGGCCCGCACGAGGATTCCTCGCCGCTCCCATCGGAGTACACGTTGGGGGTGTCCAAAAAGTTGATGCCGGCTCCCAGCGCCTGCCGGATAAGAGGCCGGTTTTCTGCTTAACCCAAGGTCCAGCTGTGAGGCCCCCCGTGCCGAATCGCCGTAGGTCAAGCGCCCAAGCGCCAGTCTGAAACGTTCAGGCCAGTGGTCACAAGTCTGACGTGGTCCATTGGTGCGCCCGATCCGTTCAGTTGGTTTCAGCCTGGACTGACAGCCATGACTCACATTGCGGAACCAGCACGTCGGTGACGAGCCTCTGATGCTTGGGGTCATTCAGGTAGTTCTTGAACGCGTCCGGGTCGGCGAAGCGTACTTCCATGAGGAATTCGCTTACACTCCGGCCTTCCGGCCGCAGCTGCAGATCGGCATGCACTAACGCCGGGCCGGTGGCGTGCGGTGCCGCGCGACCGAAGTCCTCCAGTGCCTCAAGGAACTGCTTGCGCTGTCCGGTGGTGGCCGGACGGTTCAGTCGGAAGATGACGGTATGGGTGATCATTTCGATCCTTCCATTCGATGGTCGTTTAAGCAGGAATTTCATGGCTGAGGACGGCTGCGCTTGGCAGCGCGACCCCGGTGATGCTGGCACCCAGCGCCGTCCACCCCAAGCCGGAATAGCCGGCGAGGTCGTGGAGCCGGGCGGGGCCAAGGCCAGGGAGAACTTCGAGGCGCGCACCAGAAAATTGGTGACGCCCATGGCCAGAGGTTCTCCGGTGACCTGGATCAGCTGGACGTGCCTGTCCGCTGGACAGTGGCCAGGGCCCGGTCACAATGACAAAGGCAAGCAGGGCAACAGGAGATGCCCTTTACCTAAACACCGCTAGCGGAATGAGGTGAACACTCCGCTAAGGTCCCGCAGCTCTCCGGAGGCATACATGGCCTCGTTCACCTCGGAGAGGGCATACTCGGCAGTCACGATAGGGGCTGCGAGGTACCGTTCGCTCTCCATCAGTTCCACGCAGCGGGGGATGTCACGGCCTAGGACGCTCTGCCCGTTCTGGCAGCCAATGATCTTGCGGCCTTGGATCGCCAGGGCCAGCTGGGGCAGCGAGACCTCGGCTTGGAACTGCTGGACGCCTGTCAGCACAACGGTGCCGGCCCGGCGGGACATCATGACTGCCTGCTGGACGGCCTGTTCCGGACCGGCCGCCTCAAGGGCGACGTCGACGCCACGACCTCCGGTCAGTGCCTTGACCTGTTCAACCGGGTCTCCGTCCGCCGGGTCCAACGCATGCGTGGCCCCCAGTTGCAAGGCAAGCGCGCGCCTCCCAGGCACCAGGTCCAAGCCGATAATGGTCCCGGCTCCGGCCACCCGGGCAGACTGAATCATCCACTGGCCGAGGTGGCCGAGGCCGACTACGGCGACGGATTGTCCGGGCTGCACCTGGGCGACATTGAAGACCGCTCCGTGACCGGTGGTGATCCCACAGCCGAGCAGGCTCAGCTGGCTGGCCGGCAAGTCGCTTTCGAGCTTCCAGATCTGGTTCTGGTTCGCGAGTATGTACTCGGCATAGGCGCCGACTCGTCCGGCTGCGCGAACCTCGGTCCCGTCCTGCTTTACCGCGACCAGCGGTTCCGGCATTTCCAGCAGGGCAGCGCACTGGTCGGGACGGTCGATTTCACAGTAGAAGCACTCGCCGCACTGCGGGGTTCCGGCCACCACGACCCGGTCCCCAGTCTCCACGCCCGTAACCCCGGTACCGGTGTGCTCCACGATTCCGACGGCCGTATGGCCGAGGATCACCGGCGGCTGCTTGTTCCGCATTGCCTTCCAGCCCAGCCAGTCCGTGGAGCAGAACGGGGCCGCGGTGGTGCGCACGATTACTTCGCCCGCTACCGGATCCTTCAAGCTGACGTCGTGAATCTCGAAGGGGACGCCGAACTTTTCCAGGATCGCCGACTTGATTTCGAGCATCGGATCAACTCGCTTGGGGCAGATCGCCGCCGCTGCGGATCAGGCGTGCCACGTGTCCACGAATTTGGACGAAGGTTTCGGTTTCCTTGGTGGAGATCTGGTCCCTCGGTTCTGGCAACGTGACCTCGATGTTCTCCACCAACCGGGCCGGGGCTTTGGAGAGCACCAGGACCCGGTCCGCCAGGTAGACGCTTTCGTCGATGTCGTGCGTGACGAACAGGACGGTGACGGCGTAGCGGTGGCGTAGGGTCAGGACCAGGTCTTCCAGCTCTGCCCGGGTCTGGGCATCCAGCGACGCAAAGGGCTCGTCCATCAGCAGCAACCGCGGCCGGTAGGCCAGTGCACGCGCGATGGCCACGCGCTGCTGCATGCCGCCGGAGAGCTGCCAGGGATAGCGGTTGTTGAAGCCCTGCAGTCCCACCGCTTCCAGACTTTCCTCAATGAGGGCCTTGCGCTCGGCGGCCGTGCCGCTGTCCTTAGTAAGCGGGAAGGCGACGTTCTTTTCGATGGTCAGCCAAGGCAGCAGGGAACGGCTGTAGTCCTGGAAGACCATGGCCATGCCGTCGGGGACGCCGATGACAGCTTTGCCTGCGATGCTCACGCTGCCACTGGTCGGTGTCAGCAGGCCCGAGAGTGTGCGTAGCAGCGTCGTTTTGCCGGCGCCGGAAGGTCCGACGATGGAGACGAACTCTTGAGGGTAGACCTCGAAGGACAATTCCTTGAGGGCCGTGTGGGCCGCAGGGCCCGATCCGTAGGTGTGGGTGACCTTGTCGACCTTGAGCAGTGGCGTAACTGCGGTGCTGCCGGCGGTTAAGGTTTCGCGCGTGCCGGGGACGGCATTGGTATTCATTGTTCCGGTCCTTAGCTTCGGGCCAGACGGTGCCAGGCCAGCAGACGGTTTTCGGTGATTTCCAGCATGGTGTTCAGCAGCAGGCCGAGGACTGCCAGCAGCAGCATCCAGGACCACATGTCCAGGATTTGGAAACGGGCTTGGGACTGGATGAGCTGGAACCCGATCCCATTGGTGGACAGCATGAATTCGGACACGATGGCGAACATCAGGGCGCCGGTGAGCGCCAGCCGCAGCCCGGCAAAGATCTTCGGCAGGGCAGCCGGGAGGATGATGCCTGTCAGCTGTCGGCGTTTCGAGAGCCGGAATGCCTTGCCCATGGCCAACTGGGTGGGGTGGATCGAGCCCACCCCGTTTGCAGTGTTGATCAGCACGAACCACGAAATGCCATACGCGATGAAGGCGACCCGCATGCTGTCCTCGCCGCCGAGCAGCACTATAAACAACGGCAGGGTTGCGGTAGCCGGGATGGAACGCAGGAATTCCACCACGGGATCGGCGACGTCCCGGAGTATCCGGTACAGCCCGATCGCCGTCCCCACCAAAACGCCCGTGACCGAGCCCAGCACGAACCCGAGCAGGACCCGTCCGAGCGTTTGAAACGTGTGAACCGTCATGGCTTCGGTGGCCAGACCGCCGCCGGCTGTGCTGAAGAACATTGTCCAGGCGTGGGTGCCGATTTTCAGCGGGGTGGGGAAAAAGGGGGACGGATTGAGTGCCGTGCCAAGCTGCCAGAGGAGCAGCAGCACCACGAGCAATCCGGAACTGTAGGCGAGCCGGGAGCCGACGCGTCCGGCGGTGCCTGAGATCTGTCCAGTCTTCGCCTTGACGTGAACTTCTTTGACGGTGGTGGACACTGCTCAGGCTCCCTTCGTCGTCGTCTGCCAGGCAAACCAGCGACGTTCCGCGGCGTTCATGATCATGTTCATCACCAGGCCTAACAGTCCTGCCATCAGCGTTCCGGCATACACGAGTTCGACTTCCGTGCCCGAGGCGCGGGAACGGGCGATGAAAGCGCCGACCCCCTCGGCGCCGCCGGCAATCAGTTCCACAGTGATGACCACAATCAGGGCGATAGAGGAGGACACGCGAATACCGGTGGCGATGAATGGTGCCGCCCCGGGAAGCACCACCCTACGTGTCACCCCGGCAGGGCCGACACCGAAGCTGCGGGCCATTTCCTTGCCCTGCTTGTCGACGTCGTGCACCCCGTACATCGTGTTGAACAGGATGGGCCAAACGGCGGCGAAGATGACGATTACCAGCTTCATCTGCAGGCCGTTGCCGAAAACCAGTACGACCAGCGGGATCAGCGCCACCGGAGGGATGGGCCGGATCAGTTCAACGACCGCGCGGCACGCCCTGTAGGCCTTATCCGAGAGGCCGAAGAGCACGCCCAGGGGGACGGCGATGAGGGCCGAAAGGCCTAGGCCGAGCAGGTACGAACTCAAGGTGGACAGGACATCACTGCGGAAATCTTCCCGGCCCCAAATCAGCACCGATTCCCGTAGCACCGTGGAGAACGGGGGCAGGAAGTCCGGGTGCACTAGTCCGGCCCGGGAAACGACTTCGATGACCAGGCCGAGGCCGATGACTCCGGCCGTCCCTGCCAATATTCTGTTCCGCTTCCGGGTGCCACCGGAAGGGTTGCTACGTCCGGCCGCCTTCCGGGTACCCCGGGAACCGTTTCCCCGGGTACCAGCTTGCGGTCGTTCAGTGGACATTATCATTACTGGCTCGCTACTCCAGGATTCGCTGGCCGGCCCGGCCTAGTCGCAGTTGGTGGGGGTGGGGAGAGTGATGCTGGAGACGTCGAATTCCTCGTCGATGGCGCCGATGGCGTGCAGCATGTCTGCATTTATCTGCAGCGGCTCCTTACGGATCTCGGCACCCCAAGTGGGGGAGACATCCGCATCGATGGCCTCGTCGTTGAATTCGAGGTCTTCCTTCAGGACCGCCTTGTAAGTGGCCTCATCCTTGACCGCATTCGTGCCCTTGAGCAGCGCACACTGCAGTGCCGCCACGGTGTTCGGGTTCTCTTCGACAAAGGACTTCTTCATGATCCATCCGGACTCGGCCATACCCTCGTACTTGCCCTCCCCGTAGTCGAAGACAGTAACGGTGTTGAGCTTGTCCTTGACCTGGGCAAGAATGGCTCCCGTGGCGCTCGAAGCGTCGACAGTGCCCTGCTGTAGCGCGGCTGGTACCTCTCCGTACGGCAGTTCCACTAACTCCACTTCATTCGGGTCCAGGCCCTGCTCAATCATTGAGTCCTTAATCTTCACGGCATGGCTGCTGTTCAGCGAGACGACGGCAACTTTCTTGCCAATCAGGTCCTTCAGTTCCTTGATGCCCGAATCTGGCATAGTTTCCAGGGACTGCACGCCCGGGGTGCTGGCGTAGCTTTCACTGACGATGACTACGTCGATGCCCTGCCGGGCGGCGTCAATGACCCCGAAGTAGCTGGACTGGGCGATTTGGACATCCCCGGAGACCACTTGGGAGACCGCAGTGGCGCTGCTCTCGATCCATTCGGTCTTCAGGGACAGTCCATAGTCCGCCGCGACCCCGCCCTTTTCTGCCTGGATGAAACCGGCCGCAATCGGGGCTCGGAACGTGAGGCCGGTGATCTCCTTGACCTCCGGGGCATGGGGGTCTACGTCGCTTGCAAGCTGTGCGGTGGAAGGGCCGGCACCGCTGCCGCATGCCGAAAGAGCGAGGGCGGAGGAAGCGGCGAGGGCGGCGATGAAGCGGGTGAATCGCGGGCGGGGTGTCCGGTAGGGAAGCATGGTCATGGGGTTCCTCTCCAATGAGAATCAACAGCCGATCATTTTGTACGACGATCATACGCATATGGGTAACGAATGTGGAAGAGATCACAGTTATCGTTTTGGTCGCCGCATAGTCCCTGTCGGAGGCTCGGCGAGGACGGGCTTGCCGGGGCCGCGGCGGCGCAGTGGGGCTAGAAGACGAAGATGCCGGACAAGTCGTCCAGGTTTTCCGATTTCTTCAGTGCGAGGTTGATGTCATCCAGCGAGTAACGGGACGTAATTATCGGCTTGGCGTCCAACATCCCGCGTTCAAGCAGGCAGATGTAGCGCGGCAGGTCGCGCCGCATCCGGACGTTGCCGTTCTGCGTGCTCAAAAGCTGTCTGCTCTGCACTGCTAGCGGGATCTGCGGCAGTTTTACTTCGGCGCCGGCCTGGTCCAAGCCGCTAAAGACCACGGTCCCAGCGCGCCGGGAGACCTCCAGAGCCAGGCGCTGGGCATCCGGAGAGCCCGCGGCTTCAATTACGATGTCCGCACCCCGACCCGCGGTCAAGGACTTCACCGCGTCCGCGGCGTCCTGAACTGACGGATCGACGAGATCAGTCGCTCCGAGCTCCCCGGCGAGGCTGCGGCGCCCGGCGTGGGGTTCGAGGGCGATAATCCGGCCCGCTCCGGCCAGTCTGGCTGCCTGTACAACCCACAGGCCGAGGTGTCCGCAACCGACCACGGCCACTGAATCACCCGGCTGGACCTTGGCGACATTGAATACCGCGCCAACCCCCGTCGTAATGCCGCAACCTAGCAGGGACAGGACATCATAGGGCAAGTCCGTCTCCACGGGGAACACCTGATTCTTCGAGACGTTCATGATTTCCGCGTATCCGCCGACACAGCCGGCGGCGGAGACTGGTAGCCCCTCGGCCGTTCTCGCGATGTCGGGGTAGATGCCGCCGATATCGAACAGCTCCGAGCACTGGTCGGGGCGGCCGATGCCGCAGTAGTAGCAGTTGCCGCATTCGGGGGTTCCGGGAATGATTACCCGCTGCCCCGGCCTGATCCCCTCGACTTGGGTGCCCACTTCGATGACTTCACCGGTGGACGCGTGGCCAAGGATGGTCGGCGGGACCTTACCGAGGTTGCCATGAAAGCTGGTCACGTCCGTGGAGCAGAAGGGGCTCGCCTTGGTCTGCACCAGGACACGGTGCGGGTCCAGGTCCAAGAGATCGACGTCTTCCACCGTAATCGGGATGTTGAATTCGCGGAGCACTGCGGCACGCATGGGTTCACCTTACTGTTAGAACGACACTTTTCGTCATTCTGTCATACGATCATACTTCTGTCATCGAAGGTCACTTGAGACATCCGCATCTCGGCGGGCGTCTTCTAATGAAGCGGGCCACCGCTGCGCCTGGCCGGAAACTAGGGGCATCGGGCCAGGTCAGGGCAATTCTGATCCGTAAGGACTCCCAGCTGGAAAACGTGATCCCTTGCCCAGGTTTTGGATGCAGGACAGATCCAAGGTGAGGGATTCGATTGCAGGAGCGGCCGTCACAGTCCGGAGCGCATACACCATCGGCCGGGCCAGTCCCATCGGCCATCTGCTGCAGGATCTAGAGGGCCTCGGCGGAGAGGGAGAGCGCTTCGTTCGCCAGCAGCCCGGTCGAGGTAGCGATCCGGGCAGGTTCCTTGTATCGGCGCGAGAGCGGGGGCCTTGTAAAGGCTAGCTGGACGGAACACCGTGCAGCTTTAGGATCTTCGCGTCAGTGATGTCCACATCCCATAGACCGGCGCCGCCGGCGTTGCGGTTCGTGTTCTGGATATTGGCGCCGCCATCGATGGAGAGGATCTCGCCGGTGATGTAGCTGGCGTCATCGCTGAACAGGAAAGCCACAGAGCCCGCGATCTCCTCGGGCCTTCCGGCCCGGCGCAGCGGCGAGGTGCCGGCGCGGCGCACCATATCTGCCCGGCCCGCCTCGCCGAAGATGCTGGTGGGCACGATGCCAGGGGCGATGCCGTTCACGCGGACTCCGATCGGTCCTCCGTAGACGGCAGCACCATGAACCAGACCGATCACGCCGTGTTTGGAAGTGGTGTAGGCCAGCAGGTCGTTGCTGCCGCGAAGGCCGGCGATGGAAGCGGTGACGACGATGGAACCGGTCGTGCCAGTCTTCAGGTACTGCCGGAAGGCAGCCCGGACGCCAAGGAAGGGGCCGCGCAGGTTGACGGCCATGACCTTGTCCCACTCCTCGACGGACACGTCGACGAGGTCGGCTAACGATCCGGCGATCCCAGCGTTCAAGTGGTGGAAGTCAATCCGGCCGTAGGCCTTCAGGGCTTCTTCCATGTAGTGTCCGACGCCGGTCTCTGTGGCAACGTCGGCGCCGACGCCGATGATCTCTCCGGGGAGTTCCGCCGCGGTCTTTTCGGCCGCTTCGACGTCCAGGTCGACGGCGACCACCTTGAGGCCTTCTTCGGCCAACCGCTGTACGGTGGCCCGCCCGATGCCGCCGGCGGCGCCGGTGACGATTGCGACTTTGTTCTTCAGTCCGGCGTGTGTCATGGGTGTTTCCTCTTTCTTGAGCTGGTCTTGGGGTCCAGGGTTTGCTGTGGCGGGCGTGCGCGACCGCCTAGGTTGTCCGGCGCTTCGTCCAGCATCAAGCGGGCCGTGGAAGCGTAGATGGCGTCGACCGCGCAGCGATGTGCGTGTACATGGACACGTTCCGGTGGTGCATTTCCAGTCGTGGGCCGCGTCTGGTCGCTCGAACCGCGGTGGTGAAGGCTAGGTCCACGGCTTTGGCGGCTAGTTGGACCGCCTGCCAAATTTCCACCGGCCCGCAAAAGCGTGGCGAACCCGTATTCGAACTCGCCGTATCGAGCGGAAGCAGGATGTTGTATCGGCCGGCTTCCGCGAACGAACGCTTGATGGCTTTTCTCGCCGTAGAGGCCCTGCGTCGCGATCCCCGC
The DNA here is from genome assembly GCF_047607445.1 of Arthrobacter sulfonylureivorans. GTDB lineage: Bacteria > Actinomycetota > Actinomycetes > Actinomycetales > Micrococcaceae > Crystallibacter > Crystallibacter sulfonylureivorans_A. The sequence continues at coordinate 67,486 of NZ_JBLKRT010000004.1, read as the reverse complement.
GCCACCAGTTCGTTTGATGTGGGCGCGGCTCCGATTCCCGTGGACAGGGCGGACCTTGAGTAGAGGCTCTCGGTCATGATTCCTGGCCGTTCCCGGGCTGAAGCCCGTCGTCGAATTCGTGCATGTTTTGCAATGCGGTCTCAGCAGCTTGGCGCACGTGCTCCACATACAGGGCCGCCGCCTGTTGCCCGTCCCGAGACTGGATGGCTGCGAGGACGCCGCGCAGTTCGTCTACAGCCTTGCTGCTGCGGCCAGGCATGGACATCGAGGTGGCCCGCAGGACGCGCACTCGGGCCTGGATGCTCTCGGTGAGCTGTTGGAGGGCAGGGCTGGCGGCGCCAGCGAGGAGCACTTCGTAGAAGACGTCCTTGGCGGTTAGCGCGACATGTACCCCGGCCTCCCGTGTGGATGCCTCCGCGAAGCTTTCCACGGCTGCCGCCAGGGCCAGCTCCTGCGATCTCGATGCCCGCTCCACGAACCGTTCCACGAGGCGGGATTCCAAAGCGGCCCGGACCTCGTACAGATCCCTGGCGTCATCCCACGACGGAGCGGTGACGATGGCGCCCCTCTGGGGCACGATGGTGACCAGTCCTTCGGCAGTCAGCTCCCGCAGTGCCTCCCGCACCGTGGTGCGGGAGACGTCGAGCTGCTCGATCAGTTCCCGTTCCACCAGCCGCCGGCCCGGTTTCAGCCGGAAGTCAAGGATCGCCTCCCGCAGGGCGGCGGTCACCTGCTCGCGCAGGGGGGCGGCGACCCGGCCGACGGGACTGGCGTCCCAAGCCTCGGCCAGAGAATTGGTAGGTGTCGGCATGGTTACCCGGTGCTCAGCCCGAGCCCTTAGCGCACTGGCTCGGGTGCACTGCCGGCACCCGCGGTACTGCCGGCCCGGGCCAGCTCTTCGGCTAGGATCGGGAAGGCGGCCGTGGCAGCCTGCATGCCCATGACGCTGGCGATCTCCATGACCTCAAGCAGCTCTTCCTTGGTCGCGCCGTAGCCGATCGCGTTCTTCATGTGCAGCTTCCAGCCCTTGACATACAGGTGGGTGGCGGCCGCGTCGAAGGCGACGTAGATGAATTCCTTGACCTTCGGCTCCAAGGTGCCGGTTTCCCACGGCACGGAGGAGAAATCCGTATAGGCCTCGAAGATCTCCGGGTCCAGTTCCAGCATCTCGTCCCAGAACGAATGCCAGTAGCCGCGGTTCATGGTGAACCGGGCCTTGAGCTCCTCCTGGTATTCCGTCAGCGGTTCGGGCCCATCGCGCAGACCGGCTTCCTCGAGCACCTCGACCAGCAGCGGGACACCGATATTCATCGCATGGATTCCTAGCGTGCTCGTCAGCTCAATGACCTCCATGATTTCGGCGGGGGTGGCGCCGTGGGCCAGCGCGGCGCGGATGTGCTGGCGAACGCCCGGGGTGTGCATGTGCGTCGCCGCGGCATCGACGGCCAGGTAGATTAACTCCCTGGTCTTGGCATCAAGGTGGTTCTTCTTCCACGGAACGGCAGCGAACTTCGCGTAGGCCGCCAGGAATCCCGACCGCAGCTCCAAGATGGACTGCCAGGACTCGTCCCAGCTGCCATGGATGGCGATGATCTCGTCCTTGATGCGTTGCTTCTCTGCATTGAGGCTCATGGTTATTCTCCTTGTTCCTGGCCGGCCCGGGCGGCTGCGGCGGTCCAGCGGGCGATTTCGGTGTGGTCTGCAGCGGGCGGTAGATCCTGGGCCGCCTGCTCCCAGAGGGCCACCGCCTGCTCGCCCAGCCTGCTGGAGAAGCCCAACTGCCGAGCCAAGTCCGTGGCAATCTTCATGTCCTTGAGCATCAGACGCAGGCCGAACCCGGAATCGAAGGTCTCCGGGAGAATGAAGTTGGGGTACTTGTTGTCCGTAGAGCCGCTGCGGCCACTGGAGCTATTGATTAGCTCGACCATCAACCCCGGCTCCAGGCCGAAGCGCTCGCCGGCTAGGACACCTTCCGCCGTGGCCAGGAGGTGTGTGGCCGAGAGCAGGTTGTTGATGGCCTTGAGCGCGTGCCCGGCGCCCACTTCGCCGGCGCGGCGGGCCCTACCAAGGTGTGCCAGCAACGGACCGATCTGCGCCACCGCCGACTCCGGACCCCCGGCCATGATGGTCAGCTTGCCAGTTTGGGCCCCCTTGACTCCGCCTGACACCGGCGCATCGACCAGAATCACGGACACCGCGGCGAGTTCGCCGGCCAGCCTGCGGGTGGACAACGGATCCGAGGAGCTCATGTCCACGATGGTGGTGCCAGGCGCCAACGCCTGCTTCATTTCCGGCTCAGCCAGGACGGCCTCGACGACGGCGGAGTTGGGCAGCATCAGGATGACGACGTCGGCGCCGAGGGTGGCGTCGGCGGCGCTTTCGACGGCGGTTCCGCCGGCATCAGCCAGCCTGGCCCGCGCGCCGGGGTCCAGGTCAAAGCCGGTGACTCGATAGCCCGCGGCAGCCAGCCGTGCGGACATGGGAGAGCCCATATTGCCCAGACCGATGAAGCCGACGGAAGGCAGGCCGCAGCCGGGGTTATTCATGGCCCTTGAACTCCTTGATGACCTGCTCGGCCACGCGGAAGGATTCCAGCGCTGCAGGCACGCCGACGTAGATGGCCGTCTGGAGCAGCACCTCCTGGATCTCTTCCTCGGTGACCCCGTTGGTGAGGGCGCCGCGGACGTGGACGGCCAGTTCGTGGCTGCGGTTCAGGGCGGTGAGCATGGCCAGGTTGAGCATGCTGCGGGTGGCCCGGGTCAGGCCCGGTCGGGTCCAAATTTCGCCCCAGCAGTACTCGGTGACCAGTTCCTGCACGGGGCGGGCGAATTCGCTGACCTGGCTCAGGGACTTGTCCACGTGGGCGTTGCCGAGCACCTCCCGCCGGGCGGCAAGCCCGTCCTCGTAACTCTGGCGGTGAGTCTTGTCGCTGGTCATTGTTACTAGCCTTCCTGCGCCGCGGATGCGTCGCCGTATTGTTCATCGCTGACTTCTTCGGCCCAATCGGTCCGGCCCAGAGAGACGGCTGTGTGTGTCATGAAGGCGCCGGCGGCGGCTCCGTGCCAGTGCCGTTCTCCCGGCGGGCACCAGACGGTGTCACCGGTGTGCAGCACCCGCACACCGTCGGCCTCGGTGCAGACGAGGCCTTCGCCGGCGAGGACCTGGAGGATCTGGCCGTGTTCGTGCCGGTGCCAGTAGGTCCGGGCGCCGGGCGAAAAATTGACGGTGTTGATGGTGACACCGTCGGTGGAGGGCAGGGTCAGGTAGTTGTAGACCATTCCGGTGAACTGTGAGCCGGTCTTGCCAGCGGTGCCGGCCTGTTCGGTGCCGTGGATGAGTTTCATGCCCTGTCCTTTCCTGCAGTGGAGGTGTCGGTGCCCGAGGTGCTGTTATGGAGGCGGACACCGCCGGAGACGTCGCCGATGGCGTCGACGACGGTGTTACTGATCTGGTCGGAATAGCCCATCTGCTGCGCCAGTCCGAAGGATGCCAGCGGAGCGGAGGAGTTGGGGCTTGCCACGCCCAGGCCGGACAGCAGGTCCACGTAGGCCAACACGTCCTTCATCATCAGCGAGTTGGTCAGTCCACCCTTGAGGTAGTCGCCGTGGATGATCTTTGGGAACCGGTTTAAGGTCGCGAAGTTAACCCCCGAGCTGTTGTTGAGCACCTCGAGCAGGACTTCCAAGTTCAGGCCTGCCTTACGGCCGGCGACCATCACTTCGGCAGTCGCCGAGAGCGCAATTGCGTTCAGGAAGTTGTTCAGCAGCTTGGCGGTGTGGCCGGCGCCGACGGCGCCGCAGTGGAAGATATGCGCGGCGAACGCGTCCAGCACCGGGCGGATGCGCTCTAATACCTGGATATCACCGCCGGTCATCAGGGTTAGCGCGCCCTTCTCGGCCGCGGCCGCGCCCCCGGAGATGCCGGCGTCGATCAGGGTCATGCCCTTTTCCAGCAGCTGCGCATGCAGCCGGATGGTTGAGGAGGGGGCGGAGGTGCTCAGATCCACCAGGACCTGGCCGGGCCGGGCATGGGCCAGCACGCCGTCCTCGCCGAGCACCACGGCCTCCACGATCCTGCTCTCTGGCAGGGACAGCAGGACGATGTCGGAGGAGGTTACCACCTCGGCCACGGACGAGGCCGAGGTGGCGCCGGCCGCCTCGATGCTTTCGGGACGGGTGTCATAGCCGAGCACCGGCTGGCCGGCATTTACCAGACAGCGAGCCATGCGTCCGCCCATATTCCCTAGGCCGATAAAGCCGGTCCTGAATCCATCCAGCGGCAGGGCTGGACTGTCGTCACTCAGCGCGGGGGTCATACGAGTTCCTTTTCCGTTGTTGCTGTGGGCTGCGGCAGACGGCCGATCGAGGCGGCGAAGCTCGCGAGCTCGCCTTCGTACTGTTCGTGCCGGCCCAGGACCTCCGGGTCATGCCCGGGGACAAGGATGGCGCCGCGCTCGGCCATCAGGCGCTTCATTTCGTCGAAGCCGGCGTACATGGCCTCTAAGTCAGCGACCACCAGGAAGGGCATGTCTCGGTCCAGCTCCTCGTAGTAGTGGGTGGCGTCGGAGGCCAGCAGCACTGTGCCGGCGCTGGTCTTGACCGTCAGGATGGCCTGCCCGGGGGAGTGGCCGCCCAGCTGAATCATCTCGATGCCCGGAGCAAGCAATTCCTGCCCGGCGTGGAACTGCATCCGTCCCTGTTCGTAGACGGTGCGCAGGTGGTCGATCTCGCTGCCCTCGACCGAGTGGCGGTACTGCAGCCGCCGCGCATAGGGCCCTGTCCAGAAATCGAACTCCGTCTTGGGCACGATCACCGTCGAGTTTGGGAACAGGTCCACATTGCCGGCGTGGTCGTAGTGCGCGTGGGTCAGGATCAGCGTCGCCTCGTCCGGGTCGACGCCGAGCTTCCGCAGCGCTTCGCCGGGATGGATCAGGTGGCCGCGGTTCCGGTTATTCCCGCCGAGCGTGCTGTAGCCGGTATCCACGACATAGGTGCGGTGGCTATTGCGGATGACCCAGAAGTAGTAGTCCATTCCGATCGGGCCGTCCGGCTCCCCATACAGGTGGTAGTTCAGGTAGACCTGGCTGCGCATTGTCTGCCGTGAGGCGTAGCGGACTATGACGACTTCATACTCCGCGTCCCTGTCCGTGTTCACGATTACTCCTTGACGCGTCTTGCCATGACAGCTGGAAATGACCAACCTCATCCATTACTTTGTAAGTTCGTAATACAATAACTCAAAAAGAGCGACTCCGCCTAAACAACAGGAATGCCGACATCTCGGACGGAGAGGGGCGTTCTATCCCCTCTTGGGCCGTCGAGCACGCTCCGCGGGCAGATCCGGTTGCGGTCCGTTGGATCCCATCTAGGACGGATCCGCTACCAGCGCGAAGACCAAGCTCGGCACGCCGGCTGTGTCCAAACACGAACCGCCGAATTCAGAATCGACAGGAAGGACATCAGCATGCGCCGTGACGAACAGTTACCCGCCCGAGACAATGAAGGATTTCTCGGGATCGTGCGGGAGCGGGCCTCCGAATCCGTCCGGGCGTGGCCAACCAAGCCGCGTCCGATCCAGGGCTCGCCGAACGTCGTCGTTATGCTGATGGACGATGTGGGCTTCAGCGACATCGGCCCGTTCGGCAGCGAAATCGACACGCCGAACCTGGACCGCCTGGCCGGGGGTGGCTACCGATTCACCAACTACCACACCCCGCCGATGTGCGCCCCGGCCCGGGCTTCCCTGATAACCGGACTGAACAACCACCGCGTCGGCTTCTCCTTCGTACCGCACATCGACCCGGGTTTCCCGCACTCGACCATGGAGATTCCCGCGAATGTGCCCACCGTTGCGGAATCGTTCCGGGCCGCAGGCTACGCGACGTTCATGGTCGGCAAGTGGCACCTAACCGGCGAGAGCCGCCTCCACGACGGCGCAGATAAATCCTCCTGGCCCTGCCAGCGCGGCTTCGACCGGTACTTCGGCTGCATGGACGGCTTCACGTCCCTGTTCCATCCGCACCGGCTAGTCAGCGACAACTCCCAAGTCAGCATCGACAGCTTCCCCGAGGACTATTACTTGACCGACGAATTGACGGACAGGGCAATGGCCATGGTTACTGAACTGCGCCAGTCTGACCCGGACAAGCCGTTCTTCCTCTATTTCGCCCATCAGGCGGTGCACGCGCCGCTGCAGGCCAAGGAGGCCGACATTGCCAAATATCGCGGCCACTACGGCGCCGGCTGGGACGAGGTCCGCAAGGCACGCTTCGCCCGGCAGCTCGCCTCGGGGCTCTTCACCGAGGGCACCGAATGCGCTCCGCGCAACGCCGAGACCGGTTTCGACGTCGCACCGTGGGAGAGCCTCGGGGTGGACGAGCGCGCGCTGCTAGAGCGCTATATGGAGGTATACGCGGCCATGGTCGACAACACCGACCAGAACCTTGGCCGCCTCATCCGACATCTGGAAGAGGCTGGCGAGTTTGAGAACACGATCTTCGTCTTCACCTCCGACAACGGTGCCTCGGCCGAAGGCGGCCCGGGCGGCACCCGCAGCTACTTCAGCCAGTTCACGTCCAGCTCGCTCCTGCCCGACGATTGGGAATCGGATGTGGACCGCGACCCTTCGTTGATTGGCGGGCCACAGACCTTCGTACACTATCCCCGCGGTTGGGCTTATGCCTCCAATACGCCGTTCCGGCAGTACAAGATGCATACCTATGCGGGCGGCGTCCATGTCCCTGCCATTATCTCCTGGCCCGCAGGCCTTCCGCGCTCTGCAGATGACGATGGTGTCCGCCGCCAGTTCGCGCATGTTACCGATATCGCACCCACTATGCTGGACCTTGCCGGCGTCACACGCCCGAAGACCTGGGGTGGGTTCCCCGCCCCAGATCAGGACGGCAGGAGTTTGCGCGCGGTGCTGGAATCCGGATCGGCAACCGCCGGCCAGTCCCGCAGCCAGTACTTCGAGCTGGTGGGGCGCCGTGCGTACATTGAGGGCTGCTGGAAGGCTCTGTCCCCCCTTAGGACCGGTCCAGGCTGGGAGGACGACGAGTGGGAGCTCTACAACCTGGATGTCGACCCTGCCGAGACAGTAAATCTCGCCAATCAGCATCGTGACCTGCTCAGCGAATTGAAGCAAAGGTGGCAGGCGGCCGCCTGGATGAACAGCGTCTTCCCGTTGGACGACGACGGCGCCATGCAGCTGGTCCGACCCTCCACCGAACTGCCGATGGAGGAACCGGTCACGCTCCGCCCCGAATCGCCGACACTTGAGCGCTACCGGTCCTCAAAGCTGATCAACCTCAGGTCCTTCTCCATCGAAGTCGACCTTAAGTTCCAGGACGGCGACTGCGGAGTCCTGGTGGCGCATGGCGACCAGGGCGGGGGCTACGTCCTCTACATCGAGGACGGTTTCCTGCAGCTGAGCTACAACTGCTACGGCCGGATGTTTCACATCCGGACCCCGCTTGCTGTCGGTACGACGGCAGTAGGCGCCAAGTTCACAACACTTTCCCACGTGCGTTGGCGTATTGGGCTCATGGTCAACGGTGCCGAGGTCGCCGTTCTCGAACAGGTCCATCAGCTCATTGGCATGTGCCCACTCACCGGCATCAGCGTAGGCCTAGAACGGGGCGGCCCTGTGGACTGGGACCTCTACCGGCGCCACGGCTGCTTCCGCTACCGGGGAAACTTGCGCCATGTCCGCTACGTTCCTGGACCTAAGGCAGAGTACAACCGGGAACAGATCGTCGACGTGATGCGCCGTGTCGAGCTTGCGTTCGAATAGCAGCACTGACGCTCGCGTAGGTTTTGCAGATGCGCTCCTCATTAGGTGTGAAAGGCCTGTCCACATCGTCAACAGAGGGGCGACAGACGCCAGCCATATCCGTACGGCGGTTGCTTGTCCGCACGGAAACAAACGAGTGCACCGCGCTGCCCCAGCACCGCGATGCACCATGCGCTTATTGCCCACCACTCTTCTGAGGTCAACCGGAACACCCTTCACATGTTCAGCCATGCCTTCATAAAGACACCGAACAAACCTTCAGTCTGTGCGGTGACCCTACTTGGGATTGAGCCTCGGCGTGGCTAGGATTGCTTTCCGCAGCGCCGCCCGCTTATCCGCCACCGATCTTCTTGGGTAAGTGTGGACCTTGCACCGCTGCCGGTTCTGTCCTCCGTCGTTCCGAGACCCACACTGCGATCTGGCTGCGGGACTTAAAGCCAAGCTTTCCTAGGATCCGCTGGACGTGTCCTTCGACCGTTCGACGAGAGATGACGAGCCGGGTCGCGATGGCGGGATTTCCGAGTCCCTCCGCGACTAGTTTCCCGATCTCCCATTCCCTGGCGCTCAGCTGGCCCGCTGGGTCAAGAGCAAGTTTGGGACGCTGGCTGGAGTCCTCTTGCAAATCCTTTTGCAAAAGCACGTGGCTGATCGCTTCGGGGACTGAGAACGCGTGAGTGGCTAGGTGCTGGTGCTTGAAGGGAGCCGAGCCCACGGCTGCTTTGATTTCTTCCAGACGTCGCATGTCGATCTCGCCTATAAGCATCGGCGGACGCTTGCCCCCATCGGGGAGGGTGCTGGTGATGCGAGCGGCAAAGTCGTGGTCGCCGCGGCCCAGAGCGATCGTTGCCATGAGTTGGGCTGCAAGAGTTAGTCCCGTTCTGTCCTGATAGGCCAACAGGACTTCGGTTGCCTGGTTGAGGACTCTGGATGCTTTTTCTTCTTCTCCGCGACGCAGCAGCAACAGTGCAAGGAGCCACATTGTGTAGGCGCGTCCCCAGACGTCGCCATGAGTTTCGCAGAACCGCAGGCCCTCCTGTACCTGCTGTTCCGCCCCCGATAGATCTCCCTTGGCCAGCAGGGTCATAGCCAGGAACCAATACCGCTCGCCTACTTGGTCCGACATTCGCTGGCCGGCCATGGCAACGTTGGCCACTTGACGAAACGAACGTTCGGCAGCCGCCAGCTCTCCCCGGCCGAACTGAAGGAGTCCGTCGATGAAGATTCCGAAGACAAGGTCTTTCGCCTCTGGATGTAGATCAGCCGCCAATGCTGCTGCCAGACGTAATTGCGCTCCGGCCTCCTCAAGATCGTTCTCGTAGAAGGCTATATATGCGTCCATCTGAAGTGCTCTTAGCCGGGCGGTATCGGGGATGTGGGTGGACTTGAGTGCTGCGTTAATCCAGTCCCGTGCACGCGGCCACGGGACGACAGGACGAATTTGCCAGTAGTACCGCAGGCCGCAAATTAGATTTAAGGCCAGATGAGCGTCGCGAGGCGTGCGCGAAAGTTCATCTAGCAGCTCAGTGACTTCTGCCGTGTAACGGTTTAAGAACTGGACCGATGGAAGTTGGCTTTCCGAGAACCACTCCTCACCGGCACTGTGCAGATGACTGATCAGCTTTTCCCGGAGCAGGCGACCTGCCGCATCTGCGCCGTCGGTGGATCGCAGTTGTTGCAACGCGAGGTGACGATATGGGGCTGCCATGCTGAATAGCGGTTCCCCATCGACCATTTGCGCGGTGAGGAGCGATTGGTCCACGAGTCGGGCCATAGACGGGGCGGTGGCCCCCACGTCCCCCTCTGCGAAGACTTCAGCTGCAAACTGGATGTCAAATGGCGAATGGAAGAGGGCGAGCTTGAGGTAGAGGGACCTGTCCACTGCCTCAACCCGCTTGAGTCCCTGTTCAAAGGCTTGCCGCATCACATCCTTGCGTAGTAGGGGGGAAGTGAACTCATCCAGGGTCAGTGACTGTTCGCTCAGGGTTCGAGCGAGACCCCGCGCACCCAGCACACCGTGGGCTCGTGCTGCAGCTTCGAGGTAGCTCGGTATCCCAGCAGTGAGGCGGCATATGGTGAACAGATCCTCTGCGTTCCGGCGAGTGGCTTCAAAGGCGGGTACGGACTGTCGAATGCTTTCCACGAGAAGCTCGACAGAGTCGAGGGCCAGTGCGCGGTCGACGCCTTGGCCCTCCACAAAATCGGGAGTGGGGACCGGCAACGCTCCGAGGGTGAAGACTCGTTCGCCCGCCAGGTGTGTCCTTCCCCGTGCAGTTACGACGAGTTTCAGTTCATGGCATAGTCGAAGGAGTTCAGAGGCCAGCTGGGCCAGACCGAGGTCCGGCGCGTCCGCGCCGTCGATGATGACGAGCGCGGGGCGCTGCTTGAGCTTGAGCGCGATCCCTTCCACTGAGTTGGTCGGAGGTGCTCCGATGACCGAGGCGATTCCCGCAATCAGGTCCGCCTGAGTGGTCAACGTACCTGCCTGGACGTAATAGACGTTGTTGTGGAAAGCCCGCTGCACCATACCGGCGAGGTGGAGTGAGAGCCTGGTTTTCCCAACACCACTCATGCCCACGATGAGGATGTAACGTTGTTCTGACAGGAGGGACCGCAGGTTTTCCGTCTCGGCTCGCCTACCGACGAACGGCGTGAGTTCGGCCGGGAGGCCGTTAAACGTCGCTGACTCCATAGACTGTTCCTACTCGTGGTGTGACACCATTGGGGACGCGGCGATCCCCACTGTTGCTTCCTTTTGCATCTTATGGGCTGTGAAGGTGTTCTCCAGCAACATGGTTATGGTCATAGGCCCGACACCGCCGGGCACAGGTGTGATCCAAGACGCGATCTCTTCCACCTCGTCGAATTTCACGTCTCCAACCAAACCACCGCGGGTGCGGTGAATCCCTACGTCGATGACGATTGCGTCCTTCTTAACATGTTCAGCGCCTATGAGTCCGGGCACGCCGGCAGCGACCACAAGGATGTCGGCTCCGCAGGTTATGCCCGGCAGGTCTATGGTGCGGGAGTGGGCGATGGTCACGGTGGCGTGGCGTTGCAGCAGTAGCTGGGCCAAGGGCCGGCCTACGAGTTCGCTTCGTCCCACTACAACTGCGTGTTTCCCTTCCATCTCTACACCCGTTGCGTCCAGCAAGGCGATGACCCCGCTGGGCGTGCAGGGACGCAAACCGGGCAGCCCCTGAGTGAGCAGTGCAACTGACGCTGCGGTCAGTCCATCGACGTCCTTCTCTGCGGGAATAACTTCAAGCAGCGGCGTCGGGTCCAGGCCGGCCGGCAGCGGAAGTTGCAAAAGAATGCCGGAGACATCGCTCTCTGCTGCTAGGTCAGCGAGGACTGCCTTGACCTCAGCCTGTGACGCTCCAGCGGGAAGGCGGCGATGGAAGTCACGAATACCGGCTTGGGTGGAAGCCTTTCGTTTGTTGCCGACGTAAACTTCGCTTGCCGGATCGTCGCCAACTAGAACGGTAGCCAAGCCGGGCACAGTTCCGGTCATTGATTTGTAATTAGCGATGTCCTTTTCCAGCCGGTCTCGTCGTGACTGTGCGACCTGCCGGCCGTCGAGGATGCGGGCTCCCACCTTAGAACACCACCGTGGTGTTGCCGTGCAACATGACCCGATCTTCGCAATGCCAAGACACAGCTCGGGAGAGGACTGCACGTTCGACGTCTGCCCCGGATCTCATTAGCTGTCGCGTTGTCCCATCATGGGAGACACGGATGACGTCCTGTTCGATGATGGGCCCCTCGTCGAGATCTTTTGTCACGTAGTGGGCAGTTGCCCCAATCAGCTTCACCCCCCTGTCTTTGGCTTTCTGGTAGGGACCAGCGCCAATGAATGCAGGGAGGAAGGAATGGTGAATGTTGATGACGGGGGTCCCGACCTCGTCGAGAAAGTTCTCGGAGATGACTTGCATGTAGCGGGCAAGGACGATCAGGTCGACATTGCCGTTGAGCAGTTCGAGGTGGCGGTGTTCGGCCTCTTTCTTGTCCCCGGATACAGGTACATGGAAGTACGGGATACCGAATGGCCGGACGGATTCGGCAAGGTCGGCATGGTTGGAGACCACCATGACGATGTCCATCGCAGTCTCACCGCGCTTGTGCCGCCACAACAAGTCCAGCAGGCAGTGATCCGTTTTCGACACGAAGATCGCCACACGCTTCCGACTCGCAGCAGGTGCCAGGTGCCAAGTGAGGTCAAAGTTTTTCAAGGCCGCACCCAGGCTACGCTCCAACGCGGGCAGGGCGGCGGGAAGATCTTCAATGTGGAATTCAGTTCGCTGAAAGAATGCGCCGCCTTGCGCGTCGGTCGAGAACTGGTCCAGAGCGATGACGTTGGCCCCGCTTTCGGTCAGCGCCGACGAGACGGTCGAGACGATCCCGGGCTGGTCCACGCCCTGGACTAGGAGGCGTGCGATGTTGGAGTTGTGTGCGCGATCTTGGTTAGTGGGCATGGGAAGGGACAAGGTGGCAGCGGTGTTGGTCATAGCGGGTCCTTCGCGAACTCGCCGACGTTGAAATGTGCGCGCGTGTACGCGGTGGCAGCGGGGTCTGCCATCACTGTGTTGAGGTGGGACCACCATTGGCTGAGGTCACGAAATATCCGTTCGAGCCGCGAACCGTTAACAACGGCGCTGGAGCCTGCACTCTTGAAGAGGATCTCCTGTACTGCACCCCAGGCGATCTCCCCGGCCTGTGAGGCTACAAGGTGGACGAGGAAATCTTCCTTCGGAGTGATGGCGTCTCCGCCTTCGGCAGTCCGCTCGACGAACTGCTGGAACAGTGCTGCCGCGTGGTCCAACGTAGCCTGCGCTGATTCAAGCTTTGCCGTGGCTACACCGAAGCGGTGCTGGAAGAAAAGATCTTCGGTCCGGTTAGGGAAAGGAGGCCGAGTGGTCTTCTTATGGGGCATCAGTGCTGCGTATTCGTCCAAGGCTCCCAGCGCTCCTCCGACCGCGAGGTTGGCCAACTCGGCCCCAAAGAAACCGATCTCACTAGCCCCGAACATCGGATTGCCGTGCAGCGCCAGACCCGGTGTTCCGGTGGATATGTCCAATGCGGTCTGGTTCACTCCTTCCAGAACGTAGTGTCCCGGTATAAAGGCGTCGCTGAAGAGCACGGAGTGGGAGCCGCTCCCCTTTAAGCCAAGGGTGTGCCCCCAGTCGTCAAGGACGGTGTAGCTTTCCCGCGGGGCAATAAACGTGGACACGACGCCCGGGCGGTCGTCATGGAAGGCGTGTCCCGAGAAGTGGGTGGAGTACGGGACCCCGGAAGCGTAGCTGTGCTTGCCGTTGACGATGAACCCGCCTTCCACCCGGGTGAGAGTTCCTGCGGGCGCGCTCGTCATAGGAGCGGCAAAGTAGGGGCCGGAGAAAATCTCCCGCTGCGCATGCTCCGGCCACAGCGAGGCGACCTGGAGGTTATGTCCTGAGGCCAGGGTAAGACACCAGCCCGTCGCCATATCGGCTCGCGCAATCTCACGCATGACCAGTAGGAACTCCGCGAGCGTAAATTCGTATCCACCAAAAGTCTTAGGTCTCAGTAGGTGGTAAAACCCAGCAGCCAGGAACCCGCGGTGCAGTTCCTCGGAGTGATAGCTCCGCGCTTCAGTGGCAGCGGCCTCATCCCGGACAAGTTGTCCCAGGGTCCGTGCGCTGTTCAAAGCCTCCTCTAGGGTGAGGCTGGCCGGGACGGTGTCGTCCTTCGTGTCGACAGGGGTGGTCATCGAAACTCCTTCAGGGTCGTCATCGACCACTACTGTTCCGCGGCACTCGGAGGGATCCCTAGCGTAGACCTACGTGTTTGCATACGTGATTGATCGAATAGGTGTTCTGCCTTCTCCCGTGACAGGCAATCATTGGTCTCAGCCCACTCCCTACCAGCAGATAGATAAGGAAGTTCGAATGCGCGCAGCTCTTTCCCTCGAACCCCAGCAACCGCTAGTGGTCGAGGACATAACCCTCAGCGATCCTGGCGAGGGACAGGTAATTGTCCGTCTCGATGCCTCGGCTGTGTGCAGCACAGACAAATTGACGCTCGCGGGGGATCGGGCTGCGCCGATTGCGGTCGTTCCCGGTCACAGCGCAACCGGGGTCGTGGAGGCAGTGGGCCACAACACCGTCAAAGCCCAGGTTGGGGATCGTGTGGTTATCGCTGGCAGCATGGAATGCGGCAGTTGTTACAGCTGCCGGCAGGGGACTCCGTCCCAGTGCGAGAAACTTTGGCAGGACACATTCAATCCCCCACACGTGGGAACGACCTCCCACGGGCTTCCTCTCGTCGGGGTTGGCGGGGTTGGGACGTTCAGTGAATACATGACGTACTACGAACGAAACTTTGCCGTCGTTTCCAGCGACTTGGAACCCGAACATTTAGCCCTTCTGGGATGCGGGGCGATCTCGGGTGTGGGAGCAGTCATCGAAGTGGGACAGGTCAAGCCCGGAGACGACGTGCTGGTTCTTGGTTGCGGCCACCTCGGCTTGTGGATGATTCAGGCGGCACGTATGGCCGGCGCGGCAAACATCATTGCCGTCGAGCCGTTGCCGGCCCGACGCGAACTCGCCGGCACGCTCGGTGCCACCACTGTCATCGATCCTTGGAACGATGACACGGCAGCTCTCGTTTTGGCCAAGACCATGGGGCGCGGCGTCGACGTCGCACTAGAAGCCACGGGAGCGCAAGGAAGCGTCGAGGAGGCATTCAGCCTGACTCGCAACGGCGGCATCATAGTCGCTACCAGCATGGTCGCTCCCTTGCAATCATCCACCGTCAGTCTCCCAAGTGTCCCGCTTTCACTTTTTGGCAAACAGGTACGCGGATCCCAAAGCGGTGGAGGCTTCCTCAACCGCGATCTGCCGCGCATTGCTCGGTTGATCGAACGGGGCAAGTTGGACGTTGCCGCCATGCTCAGCACTACTTTCACTCTCGATCAAGCCGACGAAGCGATGCAGACGGCCGCCGATCGGTCGCTGATCACCGGCGTCGTACTCACACATGCCTGATCATGGAGCAGCCCCTCGCACAACTCTTACTTACGTACTGCCACAGCGTTCGACGACTAATGATAGGAGAAGCAATGTCCAAGTACCTGATCGGCTAGAGGGCGGAGCCCTGAAAAACTATCGCCGGGGCCTGAATAAACCGACTGCCAAGACAAACAACTCTCGTGGAAGACCACCTGCTATCCCAGAGACTGGTCTTGTCCCTGGGGTATAGAAGCCGGCGGCCCCGAAGGGCTTGAGTCCTCAAAAACCAGGCGCTGTACCTGCTTAGTGCCTCAGCCGCTCTGTATAGCTAGAACTGGTATGCCCACCGCCCAACAGCAGGGTAGTACGGGGTCGGCGGCTTACATCCTGAGAGCGGGAACAACCGCTCCAGTCCATCTCCACAGATTTAGGTCCCTACGATGCACGCGGCTACCACTAAGAAGGGGGAGCCGCATCGAAACATTTACTGCACGGACTCGAAAAGAAGCCGGTGCACCGCATCTAATCTGCTCTTTGCGTTCAATACCACATCAAAGTCGATGGGAAAAACAAAAATGCTCAATGCAGGCATGCCTGATATTAACAATTCCTCCAACACCTCCGGACTCGACGCCGACGCCACGGTTTCGAAACACGGCCGCCGGGCCTGGATGGTGGTAGCCGGTTCAGCGGCAGCTCTCTCGGTGTCAGTAGTTCCCTTGTTTATGAGTACCAGCGGCGTGTTTCTGAAACCGATTAGCGACGAATTCGGATGGAGCCGTGGTGCGATCAGCGCCGGCGTTGCAATCGGCGGCCTCTTGAGCGTGCTGGTACAACCTATGGTGGGCTCCGCCATCGACAAATGGGGGGTGCGGCGCGTTGTGCCAGTCGGCGTAATCTTGATGGCCCTCAACCTTGCCGCGTTGGCGGTTACGCCAGCCGTCCTGGGGGTCTATGTCCTCCTTGTCGCCTTGTTGGCAGTGACCGGGGGTCCTCAGAACCCGGTCTCCTACGTCAAGACGGTAGCCCGATGGGTCGACCGCCGCCGCGGCTTGGCCATTGGGTTGGCTGTAACCGGGGTTGCCATTGGTCAGGCAGTTATTCCCCAATACGCGCAGTATCTTGTTGGCCTCTTCGGCTGGCGCGCAGGCTACTTCGGGCTTGCAGCACTGTTGCTAATCGTGGCTCTTCCCTGCGTCCTCGGCCTGGTCCGCGACCCGAAACCAGGTGAAGTCCCAGGAACAACTGTGCACCCCTTGGCTGCGGATCAAGCAACACAAAAGCTCACCGGTATTTCGGTTCGCTCCGCGCTTCGGAATCGCACCTTTTGGTTGCTGGCTTCCTCGGTCCTGCTGGCCACGATGGTTATCGTAGGCACTACCATCCACGCCGTGCCATTGCTGACAGACAACGGTTGGAGTCCCGCGGAAGCGGCGGGTTCTCTCGCCGCTTTAGGTATGGCATCAATCGCAGGACGAATTTTTGCCGGCCTGCTTTACGACCGCTTTCACGCGCCGAAGGTTGGCGCGATTGTATTCGCTGTGGCATGTCTCGGCATCGTTTTCCTGGCCTCCGGGACGGCACCTATTTTCGCATTGATCACGATTGGTTTCGCCGCAGGCGCCGAGACAGACCTCATCGCCTTTCTCGCCTCGCGTTACTTCGGCCTTCACTCCTACAGCCAACTGACAGGCTACCTCTTTGGAGCCGCCGGAATCGGCACCGGTCTGGGACCGGTTGTCTTGGGGACGGCATTTGACGTCAACGGCACCTACACGTCGGTGCTGTTCCTCTTCGCCGGGGCACTCCTGATCGCAGCAGCCCTCCTGCTGTTCCTACCGAAGACCTATCCCTTCCCGACCGGCAGCAAGGCAACTGAAAGCGGAAATGTTTCCATGACCAGCTGATCTATCCTGGCGCAGCAGAAGCCGTTTTCTTCACGTTGAACTGTTCGGCATCAAACGGAAGTCAAATCCTGCTGCTCCGGCACAAGAAGACTGGGGCCGGAGCAGCAGGACTTTGCTGCTCCGGCCCGTGGATTACTCCAGTCATCCGTAAGCGTTTGCTGAACTTCCAACGTAGGCCGTGGCCGTGTTCCGCCCGGATCCCTCACGGGCGCAGCGGTACCGTCCTGAAAGTTTTCAGCCTATTGTGCTGGCGGTATTATGCCGCCGGTACAAGCGCTCGCAAGGACTGGGATTTCGCCAGCTCCACAAGCAGGCCTGGGGGAGTAGGGGCAAATCGCCCGACGTGCCACCGTTCCACGCAGCAGCTCCATCTGATGGTTCAGCTCGATACATTCACACGCACCACTGCTGTCGCCACGTTCCGATCTCTTGATGATGAAATCGTCGAGCTTGGATTGAACTACAGCACGGCGTATCACCTTCAAGGGGATTTTCCGCGGCACGGTACCAGAGACCTGCTGGTTAATGGCTTAGCCGTGCTCAATACCCGAGACTACTCCCCCGTCAACCGCGAACTGGCTGCCAGTTGAATAAACTGCACGGGAAACGATGTAAATCATCATGTCGGCTACCTCTTCCGGCCGCCCGAACCGCGGTATGGGAAGGTTCCCAGCCACGGCGTCCTCCCGGGCGCCGCCCATCATCGCTGTGTCGATATAGCCGGGATGCAGAGAGTTGACCCTGATGCCGTACCGCCCCAACTCAAGCGCAGCTACCTTCGTCAGACCGTCGATCGCCATCTTGGTCGCAACGTAGTGTGCCAGTTTGGTGACCGGTACCGTTGCCGTCATCGAAGACGTGTTGACGATGGCTCCGCCGCCGGCCTGCTTCATGGAGGAAATCACGGCCGAGATCCCATTGAAGTGGCCTGTGAGGTTCACGTCCAGGGTCTTTTGCCATTCCTCCACAGTCATATCCTCCAGTAAGCGCGGAATGCTAACTCCTGCGTTATTTACCAAGATATCGACGTGTCCGCTGCCCCACTTCGGGTCTTCGGCCATTGTGACCGCAGCAGACCAATCATCTGGGTTCGTGACATCGAGTCGGATGAACCGAGCGGCGGCCCCAAGTTCCAGTGCGGTAGCTTCACCCGCCTTCGCATCAACATCACCGAGCACGACCTTGGCACCGTTTTGTACGAGCGCTGCTGCATGGGCTGCACCAATGCCCCTTCCTGCACCCGACACAAGTGCGGTACGCCCAGTCAATGGCGAATTAGACAAGATGGCCTCCTAAAATCAAAGACGATATAGCCGGATGAGTGCCAGCCTAGAAGTGAAAGTTTCTCGCCGCTGCAAGGTAGCGCTAATTCGCGTGGAACTACGCATACGCGTCTTCCGTGCATCCGAACTGGCGATGTTGATCAGGTAGCCGTTCGGGTATTCTCCTGCTGTTCCGTTATTCTCCCGTAGCCATAGGTTCGTAGGACCAATTGGCCTTCCTGCTTGGTGGGTCACCGAATTCGGAAGGGAGTTCCGCAATGGACACTGCAGTCCAACAGCGCAACAGCACCAATGACGTTTTGTCAGCAGATCATTTCAAGAGGGCCTTCAGAAACCATCCTGCAGGCGTCGCAGTGATCACTGCCGACCCAGGCGACGGTCCCGTCGCTTTGACCGCTACTTCAGTTATTTCCATCAGTGCCGCCCCTCCCATACTGGCCTTCTCACTTTCCTCAACCTCGTCGGCCAGCGCTGCCATACTCAAGGCCGAAACGGTGGTAATACACCTACTAACAGCTCATGACCTCCCTATCGCCCAACTCTGCTCGACGAGCGGTTTGGACAGGTTTGCTGACCTCACTCTCTGGCGCAGGCTCAGTACCGGCGAGCCCATCTTCCACTCCGTCGTCAACCGGATAAGAGGACGAATCGCCAATACCGTGGACGCGGGCGGGTCAACAATTGTTGCTGTAGAAGCCCTCGAAAGCAGCGTCACCGAGGCTCCAGCGGCTGTGTCTCCGCTTATCTACCACGACCGGACATGGCATCATCTGGGACGCCACTCCGTACTCTGAACCTGCGATTTGCCCTGCACGAATTCGGCCATCGGAAGGAACCGCTTTGCCTTTGAACTTCGAGCACATCACTTTGGGCCAGCGCGTGGTCTTCGAATCCGGCCGTTTCGCCCAAAACGTTGCCGCCGAGGGCCAGCGGCTTGGCGCGCAGCGTGTCATGCTCATCGCCTCCAACCGCGACCATGAACTGGTCTCCACACTATCGGCCGCGATTCCCGTGGCTCTGCGTTGGAACGAGGTCCGTCAGCATGTCCCGGTGGAGAACGCCGAGCGAGCCCGTGCAGCCGCGGCGGAGGCCGAAGTCGACCTTCTGGTGGCGGTAGGCGGGGGGTCAGCGACCGGCTTGGCGAAGGCCATAGCGTTAACCAGCAGCGTACCGATTGTTTCCGTACCCACCACTTTCTCCGGGTCGGAAGCGACGAATATGTGGGGCTTGACGGAGAACGGCACAAAGCGCACCGGAATCGATTTGAAGGTGCTGCCAGCCGCCGTCGTCTATGACGCGGAGCTGACGCTCCCCCTGCCCTTAGAGCTGGCAGTTTCCTCCGGCCTGAACGGACTGGCCCATGCGGTGGATTCACTGTGGGCGCCCCGGGCCGATCCGATCAACCAAGCGCTGGCGCTGGAGGGCGCGCGGTCGCTTGCGGGCGCCCTGCGGGGTCTCGTTGCGCACCCCGACGACCTCTCGGCCCGCGAGCAAGCCCTTTACGGCTGCTACCTCTCGGCTGTAGCTTTCGCGTCCGCCGGATCAGGCCTTCACCACAAAATCTGCCATGTGCTCGGTGGCACGTTCGATCTTCCACACGCACCCACCCACGCTGCGGTGTTGCCATATGTGCTTGCCCTGAATGCTCCTGCGGTCCCCGAGCTGGCAGCCCGACTGGCAGGTTCCCTGGGCACCCAGGATCCAGGAGAAGATCCGGCAGCGGCCGCCGTTGCCGCCCTCAGTGGTCTGCACACCATGCTCGGGGCACCAGGACAATTGCGCGGTGACAAATTCACCACCCGAGATATAGCCGAAGCGACAAGCCGAATCGTAGCTGCGGCGCCCTCGTCCAACCCTGTCGCTGTCACAGAAGAGAACATCACAATGTTGCTGTCCGACGCCCTCACTGGAGCAGTGCCAACTAGCCCCTTCCAATGGGCCCAGAATCCGACCCGCGAACAAGGAGCACCATGATGACTGACACCAGCCACACCAGCGGATCGAGGCCGGCCGTCTTAGCCGAGCAGTCCGCCGTCGAGGAAACCCTGACCCGGAATGTCCTGCGCTCGTTCGAGAACTGCACCGACCCGCGGCTTAAGCAGCTCATGCAAGGCCTTGTAACCCACCTGCACGCCTTCATCCGCGATGTCCGCCTGACCGAAGCCGAATGGAATAGGGCCATCGAATTCCTCACCGCCACCGGCCACATCACCGACGACAAGCGGCAGGAATTCATCCTGCTCTCCGATGTCCTCGGCGCCTCAATGCAGACCATCAACGTCAACAATGAGGCCTACATGAACGCCACGGAGGCCACCGTATTCGGCCCGTACTTCGTCGACGACGCCCCCGAAGTCGCGATCGGCGGCGATATCGCCGGCGGCGCCCCCGGCCAGCCCTGCTGGGTCGAAGGCACCGTCTGGGACACCGACGGCAACCCGGTCCCCGGAGCACGGATCGAAGTCTGGGAAGCCGACGAAGACGGCTTCTACGACGTCCAGTACACCGACGGCCGGGTCGCCGGACGCGCATACCTGTTCGCTGACCAGGACGGCAACTACAACTTCTGGGGCCTCACCCCGACCCCATACCCGATCCCGCACGACGGCCCGGTGGGACAGATACTCGAAGCAACCGGCCGGTCCCCGATGCGCGCCTCGCACCTGCACTTCATGGTCACCGCATCGGGCAAACGCACCCTAGTCACGCACATCTTCGTCAGCGGAGACCACCTGCTCAAATCCGACACGGTCTTCGGCGTCAAGGAATCGCTGATCAAAGACTTCGTGGAACATCCTCCCGGAGTGCCGGCCCCGGACGGACGCGACCTCGACGGACAAGGCTGGGTACACACCCGCTTCGACATCGTCCTCGCGCCCGAGAACGCTTAATCCATCATATCGCCGCCCTAACTGCGCGGACGATGCCAGGGGCGGCGGAAGAATGGTCGTCATCCTGAATTGTCCGCGACGGTGGTGCGGTATGTTTCGCCAAGTTTGCAGCACGACTTAACGATGCATTATTCGCCTGCCCTGCGGCTTGGGGCCTTCGTTCCGCCCCTTGCACGCGGCCCTTAGCGTGAGAATACCTGACCTCATACGCGATCCATAAAACGCGTAAGGGCGAATCAACCCTGCGCGGGCAGAATGATGGCTGAACAATCCATCACTTCCAGGCCGCAAGACCTGGACAAGGACGTCAACGATGAAGGGCTGACGAAAGGCCGGCGGACGCTGCGTCATCGCAGGTGCAAATGACAACGAACTCGGAGTAAACGAATGCCGGCCCAACCGCAGTGCAACGAAGCACGCAGAACCTAAAGGAGAACTAACAGATGTCAGCATCTACTGCTATTGCTGAGGGAGTCTTTACACTTTTCCAGGCGGGACCTAGGCAGGTCCCCTTTGAGTATGAAGGTGCACGTTCCGAAATACTCGCATCCAAAACGACGGCACATATCTGTACCGCGCTCCATGGAATTTCACCGGTGTACGACGTTAGTGGAACCGAAGCTCTTGAGTTCCTCCGTTCGGTATGCGTGAATTCCCTCGTTAACTTCGAAGTTGGTCAAATCCGCCACGCAGTGTTGTGCAATGAAAAGGGGCAGATACTTACCGACGGAGTCTTGGCACGCATTTCCGAGGACACCTACCGCTCATACTGGCTCGCCCCTGTCTTGGAGTACCGGCTGCTCAATAGCACATTTGATGTGCAAGGCACTGACAGGACATCTGAGGAATTTTTCATTCAGGTAGCTGGACCCCGGTCGCTCGAGATACTCGAACAAGCGGCTGGGGAAGACCTTCACGACATCAGGTTTGCCAGGCACCGCGTAGCCATGATTGCAGGCGTCCCGGTCCGTCTTATTCGACTTGGCATGGCCGGAGGCCTTGCCTACGAACTCCATGGCGACATGGCGGACACCGAAGCTGTTTACCGCGCCATCTGGGAAGCCGGTCAGCGGTTCGGAATGAAGAAGCTTGGACAGGCGGCCTACATGATGCAGCACACAGAGGCGGGCTTTCCAAACATAAATCTGCACTATCCCTTACCGTGGTACGAAGACCCCGATCTCGCGGCCTTCTTCGACACGCGACCCCATTCGGCAATGTTCAATAAGTACCGCGAGTTGGTTGGCAGTGTCGGTAACGAAATCGAAGACCGGTTCGTCACGCCACTACAGGTCGGCTGGAGAAAACTGGTCGACTTCAATCATGAGTTCATAGGTCGAGAGGCGTTGCTGAAGGCCGCCGAGACCGACGACCGCACGGCCGTTACATTGGTCTGGAACGAAGAGGACGTTGCGGATATATTCGCGTCCCAATTCAGAGGGCGAGACGTAGAGCCCTACGACTCGATCGACGAACGACTAGTGGACATGTACTTCAATACCAACGGTCGTTCGGGATTCGTTTACCATGCAGACTGGGTTCTCGACGAGAAGGGTGACCGGATTGGCACTTCGACCGGCCGAATCAACAGCGTCTTCTACCGGCGAATGATCTCTATTGCTTTTGTCAGCAAGAAGCATGTCGAAATCGGCCAGGAGTTGACAGTAGTGTGGGGCCGTCCCGGAACACCTCAAAAGAAGGTGCGAGCTACTGTGGCGCGCGTCCCGTTCTTTGATCTCGTCAACAACAACGAAGTCGACGTTGAGACGATCCCTCATCCGAACTTTGAGGTCCTTCACGAGCCCGTTTCGTGAACAGCTATCAGGGAAAAGTGGCCAGTAAAGGAGATGCTCGGGCCTGAATGTTGGGTTCCCGCTTCTCCCTTTGTTCATAGAAGGCCGAGACATCTTCAAGGGCAAGAATAGTTGTCTGCGGATTGGTACTGATATGCAACTGCCCCTGTGTGGGGGTTCGTCCCAGAACTCCCACACAGGGGTTAAGTGTCTTTCAAATTGCGCTTCCTGTTCTTATCTTGAACGTGCAGGAACCTCTGTTAGGAACAGTCTTAGCTAATGTGCAGCGCCTCGATTGGATCGCATCGAAGCATCGGAATGGTTGATGCTATGTATTCAAAGTGGTGCCAGATGACAGGATCATTGAGAAACTGCAATGACAAATATCCTGAGAATTGCGGTTCTGACGGTCCAGGAGTGCCAACTGGGTTGAGACCCTACAAGTAGTGGCTAGCCCGGCTTCGGGCAGTTCCAGTGCTCGGACTTCATCCGTCGAAGCTCACCGTTTTTGGCAGGGTCGAGTATGTGGCTTTTCCAGACCTGTTCAGGGTCTTCGAAGAATTTCGCGAAGTAGGGATCGGAAACCCAGATATCGAGCATTGCCAGGGCGGCTGCCTGCCGGCCCTGATCGCTACCTTCGTGGGCGTCCAGAAACTCGCCTTCCCAAGCGCAGCGCCAGTACGTGGACGCGATGCTCTCGCCCAGCGAGTCGGCTTCGTAACGTGCGTGAGGATCGTCATAGCCTTTGGGAATAGTTGCAGGCCAGTTCGTACCTGCGGGAAGGGCATGGGGAAAGCTCTCGACCGCCGCCAGATAGAACGCCGGAACGTCCTTGAGGCCGACGAAGCCTAAATCGTCGACCAGGGATTCCAGCGGGGGGGCTGGAAGTAGGGACGGCAGTTGTAGATGCGGGCAACGCCCCGGACTCCCTCGCAGCTTCAATGGCGGATCCTCCCAGAGGCTCCGGTGCGGAAGCCTCGGGCTTTAGGCCGTTGCCGCAACCAGCCAGCGGCAGCATCAGGGCGACAGCAGCTGTCAGGGTGGCCACCTTGCGCATCGTCTCTCCAAGCCTGTCGTGTATCAGCGTTTGTTTCACGCTAGCCGCGGCACTGGCAACGCCACAGGTTGCGACGTTGCGAAGCAATAACTTCTGATTGGCTTCCCGATGGAAGGATTCATCAGTATGCTTTTCATCGAGCACAGAGGAAGGCTGACGACGAGGGCCCGGTGCAGCCGGGCCGTTGACAAGAATCGACATCTTTCGACCACCTGTTGGAACAGCAGGCGCGTAGCGCCGGAGACGGAGATTTAGATGAGCAACGAAAACGGACCCACACCGCTGTCGCCGGAGGAACTCGAAGCCCAGTCCGGGACCGCGCTGCCGGACAAGGAAGTCGCCTCCATTCTGGATTTGAATGCGGACCTGGATCTGGCCATCGATGCGGCCGCCCCGATCGACTTGGCCGTGGCAGCGAATGCTAACGTTGCGGCCCCCATCGATGCTGCCGTCTCGGCCAACATCCTCTCCGACGGCTCCACCGCGCAGGCCTTGTCCGATCAGGGAGTCATCATCGACCAGGGCATCGCTGCCGACGCGACCGCCGAGTCTGCACAGGACAGCACCATCGACCAAGGCAACGACACCGTGGACGGTACAGAGGCACCCGCAGGCTCCGCAGCTGCTGGCACGGACGCGGACGCGGGAGATTCCGGCCTGCCGGAGCAGGGCATCACCGGGGAGGAGGCCACCGAACCGGCGCTGCTGCCAGACGGCACACTGCCTGACACTGGATCGGTCACCGAAGGCCTGGGCTCGAGCCTCGACGGGAACCTGCTCAACATCAACGTTGACCTTGCCGCGGATGCCGACATAGCCGCCCCGATCAACGGTGCCGTGGCCGCGAATGCGAACGTCGCCGCACCGATTGACGCAGCAGTTGCCGCGAATATCGGGTCGATAGACAGCCAAGCGACCGCGGTGTCGCAGCAGGACGCCATCATCAACCAACAGATCGACGGCGCCGCCGAGGCCAACGCCGGCCAGCAGTCCGACCTCGAACAATAGTCCCCGCATGACCACGAGTCCGAGCGGGCCGCCAGCCCGTGGCGGTCCGCTGCCCGGCGGCCAGTCTGTCGCGCCGTCGATCGACGTCCCGGCACTGGCCGACGGCGTCCAACTCCTCGGAACAGCGCAGGGTTCCGGCTTTAGGGAGCCGCCCGCGCTGGTCCGGCGCGCAGACGGGCAAACAATCCAGCTCACGCCACTGCTCTATGCGGTGCTGGAGGGCGTGGACGGCTCCCGCAACCTCGACCAGATCGCGGAGCACGCTAGTCAAACGTCCGGCAGGCTGATCACCGCCGAAAACGTACAGACCCTGATCGAAAAACAGTTGTTGCCACTGGGCCTGTTGCGCCTTGCTGACGGCTCGGAACCGGACGTTAAGAAATCCAGCCCGCTGTTGGGCATGCGCTTCCGCTACACGGTCACCGATCCCGCGCGGACCCGGAAGCTGACCGCGCCGTTCGCCGCACTGTTCCATCCCTTGATCGCGTTGCCCGTTACCGCGGCCTTCCTGGCGGCGTGCTGGTGGGTGCTGCTGGTCAAGGGCTTGGGCTCGGCAACGCACCAAGCCTTCGCCAACCCTGGATTACTGCTGCTGGTCTTCGCGGTCACCATCCTCTCCGCTGGCTTCCACGAGTTCGGCCATGCTGCGGCGGCTCGCCGCGGCGGCGCAACCCCGGGGGCCATGGGGGTTGGTCTGTACCTGATCTGGCCCGCTTTCTACACCGACGTGACGGACTCCTACCGGTTGGGGCGCGGCGGCCGGATCCGTACGGATCTTGGCGGCCTGTATTTCAATGCCATCGTGGTGGTGGGCACCATGGGCGTCTGGTGGCTCAGCGGCTTCGATGCGCTGCTGCTGGTGGTAGTGACCCAGATCCTGCAAATGGTGCGCCAACTGCTGCCCCTGGTCCGCTTCGACGGCTACCACATCCTCGCCGACGCAACCGGGGTCCCCGATCTGTTTCAACGAATTAAGCCCACGTTGCTGGGACTGCTGCCGTGGCGGTGGTCCGACCCGGAACCCAAGATGCTCAAGCCCTGGGCCAGGGCCGTGGTGACCGGGTGGGTCCTGATCACGGTGCCGCTGCTGTTGTTCTGCCTCGTCATGATGGTGGTCTCGCTTCCCCGGGTGCTGGGAACGGCGTGGGCCAGCATGATGGAACAACAGAGGCTGCTGGCGGAGGCTGGTTCGGACGGCGATATCGCGGGCATGACGGTGCGTGTCCTGGCCATCACCGCCGTCGCCCTTCCCATTCTGGGCATTACCTACATCCTGGTGCGCATGGCCCGACAACTCGGCACCGCGGTCTGGACGAAAACCCGCGGCCGGCCGCTCCGACAGGTCACCGCCATCGCCGCTGCCGCCGCCGTGTTCGCCGGCTTGGCCTGGGCTTGGTGGCCCGGTGACGGGGCCTACCGCCCGGTCCAGCCCTACGAACGCGGAACATTGCTCGATGCAGCAGCTGCCGTCTTTCCGGCTTCATCAGCGGGGCTTGCCGAAGGCCACTCCCGCCAAACCGTGGCGGCGTGGCCATCCGAAACGGACCTGCCAGGGCCGGAGAAACCCCAACTGGCAATGGTCATGGTTCCCCGCGGGGCTTCCACCGCGGATACCAGCGAAGATCCAATGAACGACGACGACGACGGCGGCGGCCGCGCGGATGCTGACGCTGCCGCCGGAGACACGCCGCCGGCTTGGGTCTTCCCCTTCGACCGACCGCTAGCTCCCGGCGAAGACGGAAACCAAGCCCTGGCCGTCAACGTCGAGGACGGATCCGTTGTCTACGACGTTGCCTTCGCCCTTGTCTGGGCGGAAGGCGGACCGGTAGACGCCACGAACGAGGCGTATGCGTTCGCTTCCTGCCGGGACTGCGCCGCCGTCGCCGTCGGCTTCCAGGTTGTCCTGATCCTCGGCCAGGCGGACGTCGTCGTCCCGCAAAACCTTTCGGCCGCGGCCAACTACAACTGCATCGAATGCCTCACCTACGCCCTAGCCAGCCAGCTTGTCCTCACCCTCGACGGTCCGCTCAGCGACGCGGGGATGGCCGAACTGGAAACCCTGTGGGAAGAGATAGCACGGTACGGGCAGTCGCTCGAAGACATTCCCCTCAGTGAAATCCAAGCCCGGCTGAACGACTACAAGACCCGCATTCTCGGCATCATCGAACAGGACGCCGCGTTAAGTGATAGCCGCGCCGACGCAGAGACCGACGCAGACACGGATGTGGAGACCGATACTCAGCCGACCTCCGGACAAGGTGGAGACCGGGAACCGCAACCGCCGGGCGAATCAACCACCGTCGCACCCGAGACCGGCAGCTCTGACCCGGACTCGTCAGCGGACGCCACACCGCCTGCAGAGACCGATGGCGAACCGCCGCCAGCTCCGGTCACCACCAGCACGCCGCAGCCGGCACCCGAGCCGGAGCCTACTCCTGAACCCGCTCCGGCTAATGAGCCGACGCCGGTGCCGACCGGGGCCGATGCCGCCACGCGCTGATCAACAACCAGATACTCCAGACGCTGCTCGCCGCTATCCCGACCAGGGTCGGTATGGTGTTGGCCGGGGAAAAGCCTTCGGTGCCTACGACCCAGCCCTGCACCAGATAAGCGAATCCGGTCAGTCCCATGAAGGAACCCACGAACCTGGACACCCTGCCGCTCCAGATGATCGCCACGGCAAACAGCACCAGCGAGAGCCCCAGCAAGAGGCTCTGGTAGCTCCGGACACCCCATTCCAGCCAGCGGACACCCTCCGCGACATCGAAGCGACCTCCCTTAGCCGCCTCCGGTGCCGCCGCCCACGCGTCCACGGCGTGTTTCAGGGCGACGCCATCCACGGCTTGGAGGACTGCATAAAGCGCCAGCGCTCCGATGGCGGCGACAGCGGCAAACCTTGCCAGCCAGCAAGCAGCGCCGAGACGGAGGTCCAAGGCCACGAACAGGACCAGCAGTCCCGCGATCAGGATCGCCATCCCCACGAACTGGGCCAGATGGATCCCGGTCCACGCAGCACTGCTCGCATACTCGGAGAACGCCGCTGCATGATCGTTCGCATTGGCGTTGTCAGGGTGGAAAAGCCCGGCTAGCAGCGAGACCAGCACCCCGGCGAAAAGCAGGGTTGCAGCCAGCCGCAGCGGCGAACGAAGGGGCGCAGGGGAGCTCGGGTCATTATCCGGCGTGGGCCGGACGGCGCCGTCGGCTTGATCCACTGGTCCACCTCCTGACGGTGCCGGCCTCGCCGTGCTGGCCTCGCCTTGCCGGCCGCGCCCGGCCGGCACCGTCTCGCCGCAGTGGGCCTCTCGGGCCCGGACAGGACGCAACGGAATCGAGCCCATCGTCCCAACAGTGTGCTCCGGGCAGCATCGCTTGTCGAGAAGACCGCAAGGGGCGTGGATCGCCATAACGACGGGACCAAGGGGGGCCCACGGGCAGGAGGCGGCGTCGGCGGCTTCTTCGCCTTGACTCGCTACACTGACGGCATCAACGGTGATCGGGGGCGCGGTGCAGCGGCAGTGGCGGAATGACGAACGACGGCGGGCGGTCGGGTCCGCTGGTGCGGCAGTGCTGGCGCTGGGAATCTTGACGGCGTGCGGGCAGCTTCCGGGGGAGCGCAGTGAATCACCGCGCGAACCGGCAGAGTTGGTAGACGCCGTTGACTGCACGGCAACCGACGCCATGGCTGAACTAGGGGAGCCATCCCGCACTCCGCCCCCGGCGGCCGGCGGAGTGCCGGACGGATTTGTTCCGGTCGAAATAATCCGCTGCGACGCCTTCATGTTGGCCACCGTCGAAGACGAGGAAGGCCTGTGGTCCGCGGTGACGGAGGAGCGCCTCGCCGGGAACATCGCCGCACTGGTGGACGCGCTGGCCGAGCCCAGCGACGGGCCCATTCCGAACCAGGCCTGCACCGCGGACATGGAACTGGTTCCCGACCTCTGGCTGGTGGACGCCGAGGGTCGGGCCATGCGCGCGGCGTGGCCGACGAATTCCTGCGGGAAGACGAAGCCCGGAGCGCGGACGATGGTCGGCGGCATGCAGGTGGTCGAGTCGACGCAGCACAAGATTAAACTCATCCATCCGCGGGCGGCACTGGACGCGAACTGCCCCGCGGAGTGGAGCATCACGCCTGAGACCGGGATAGCCCTCGCACCGCCGATCGGGGAACTGCCCGGTCCCGATGCCGCCCACGACGGTGAGGCCGTACCGGGCTCCCCGGGCCGGCTGCCCAGTGCGGATGAAGCCGACACGCTGCGGATCTGCCAGTACCGAACGGACCCGGCACCGAATGAAGAGGCTGATCCTGCAACCGGCACGGAGCAGGATCCGCCGTTTAAAAGCATCAAGATCGTCTCGGGAACGTTCTCCAGCGGCGGAAGCCTCGGAGGCTCCGCCAAGGACGCCATTTTGAAAGCAACCGCTGCTGACGCTGTCGATGCCACATGCGACGACGAGGCAGCGGAGTTCGCGGTCTTGTGGCCGGTCGCCAATGGACAGGACGTCGGTGCACCGTTGACCGCAGAACTCGACGGCTGCCAGCGGCTCTTCGGGCCGGATGGCGCAGCCCGGACGCTGCCGCAGGAGGCGCGCACCGCCGTCGTCGTCGCCCTGGGGAAGCGAGGAAAAGCCGTGGGGGACAAAGTGGCACTGGTGACCGGGGCATCGTCCGGGATCGGCGAGCATACCTGCCGTGAACTGGCCGGTCGCGGCTTCACGGTCTATGCGGCGGCGCGCCGGGTGGAACGGATGCGTCCGCTGGAAGGGCACGGCGTCCGCGTCCTTGGCATGGACCTGACCGACGACGGGTCGATGGTCGCCGGAATAGAGCGCATCCTGAGCGAACAGGGCCGCCTGGACGTGCTGGTCAACAACGCCGGCTACGCGTCGTACGGTGCCGTGGAGGACGTGCCGCTGGCTGATGCCCGGCAGCAATTCGAAGTGAACGTGTTCGCCATGGGGCGGCTTATCCAGTTGGCAGCCCCCGCCATGCGGGCGCAGGGGCGCGGCCGGATCATCAACGTGTCTTCGATCGGCGGCGTCTTCTACGAACCGCTGGGCGGCTGGTACCACGCGGCCAAATTTGCGGTCGAAGGCCTGTCGGACAGTCTGCGGGTGGAGCTCAAGCCCTTCGGCATCGATGTGGTGATCATCCAGCCCGGGCCGATTCAGACCGAGTGGAGCTCGATCGCGGTGAGCAGCCTGCTGCAGAGCTCGGAGGGGACGGCCTACGAACAGCAGGCCGAGAGCGTGGCCCGAACGGTCGCAGCGGCCTATGAGGCGCGGACCGCGACGGCGCCGGAAATGGTGGGCCGGCGGATTGCCCGCGTCGCGGCTGCCCGCCGCACCCGCAGCCGGTACCCGGTGGGCCGGGGCGCTCGCACCATCATGAGCGCCCGCCGGCTGCTGCCGGACAGGGTCTTCGACGCCGCGCTCGCCCGGGTGTACCAGCGCTGAGCTGCCGTCAACGCCGCGAAGGCGCAGCCAGCTAGACCTTGGCGCCGGGCATCAGCCCGTCCGGATTGCCGTGCTCGACGGCCAGCACGGCCCGGTCCCGGCCTTGGGATTTAGCCTGGTAGAGCGCCTCGTCGGCAGCCGCGATGATGTCCGCCAAGGCGTCCGCGCCGCGCTCCCCAATCGGCGCGATTCCGTAACTGACGGTCGGCAGAACCAGGTCCGGGGAAGCGGTTTGGCGCAGGACGGTGCTGATCAAATGGGTCAGGTCTTCGGCCTGCTCCGCATCCGCCCCGGGCAACAGCAGGATGAACTCCTCACCCCCGTACCGGCCCACCAAGTCAGTGGAGCGGACCGTCCCGGTGCACGCGGCGGCAAAGGCACGCAGGGCGGTGTCGCCAGCGGCATGCCCGTTGGCGTCGTTAATCTGCTTGAAGTGATCCAGGTCCGCCAGCACCAACGTGCCGGAGGCGCCTGCCCTCTGCAGCGCCTGCATGCGTTCGGCTGCCAGCTCCAGAAAGGCGCTGCGGTTCAACAATCCGGTCAGGCCATCGTGCAGCGCGCGTTTGCGCAAATCCACCGCAGCCTGTTCGGCGCTGAAGGCGGCCATGCTGAAGGAAACCACCATGAGCAGGGTCATGGTCACCAGGGTGGTTGGCCCGGAGCCGAAGACTCGCTGGAAGAATGCACCGTCGGGGCCGTCGGCGAGGAAGGCGACCAGCCGGCACAGGTAAAAGAATCCCATGAAGGCCGAGGTGAGCGCCAAGGAGGTCCGCAACCGCGGCGAGGCCCGGCGCAGCAGGAACAGCTCAGCCGACGAAAGCAACAGGAACAGTGCCATGCAGCCCAGAAACGCCGGGCCGCCGGCCCAGACATTGACGGCCGGATGATCCACCGCGGCGGTGCCGGCCGCCACGGCCAGGGCCGGAATCAACAGCCACGGCATCGGCTTGAGCGAACGAAGCGAACGGGCCGCGGTCCAGACACTCCAAGCCCCGGCCACGCCGAAGACGTTTCCGAGCGGATTGGCCCACCACTGAACGGCCGTCCCGTTCAGCAGGTACGCGGTGGCGGAGCACAGGAACAGGACCAAGGCGGCGCACCACCAGGCACTGTAGGCTGCGCGGGTCCGTCGGAACGTCACCAGATAGAACAGCAACAGCAGTGCCAGCGACATCGCGCCAAAGGCGACCCTGAGGGTCACAGTGTCCAGCTGCAAGGTCATGTCCCCTCGTCTGCCGGAATCGCCGGCGTACCGTCGGCGGAATCGTTGACATCGTCAGCTGCAGCAACCCGCACTGTGGTGAGACGACATCCGGCGAAAAGCATACCTTTAACCAGGTGGCCGGACCGGCTCTTCTGGCGCTACCGGCAGAAATATAACGGCTAGCCCAGACACGGACGCATATTGCCCGTCTCCACGAAGCGCTGGTGCCAGGACAAGGCCTCGCCGAGCAGGTGCGGGGTGTGCTTCGCATAGCTGTCCCGGCACGCCCGGTCGAAATAGTCCTGCAGCAGCGGCCGGTAGTCCGGATGCGCACAGGTTTCGATAATCTTGCGGGCGCGCTGCTTGGGCGAGAGCCCACGCAGGTCTGCCAAGCCGTGTTCGGTCACCACGATCATGGTGTCGTGCTCGGTATGGTCCACATGGCTGGCCATCGGCACGATGCTGGAGATCTTTCCGCCCTTCGCCGTGCTCGGGGACATGAACACGGACAGGTAGCCGTTCCGGGCGAAGTCCCCGGAGCCACCGATGCCGTTCATCACCTTGCTGCCGGCAATGTGGGTGGAGTTGATGTTGCCGTAGATGTCCGCCTCGATCATGCCGTTCAGCGCTATGCAGCCCAGCCGCCGGATCAGTTCAGGGTGGTTGGAGATCTCCTGAGTGCGCAGGATGATGCGCTCGCGGTAGTAGTCAACGTTGGCGTTGAACTCCGCCACGCCGGCTTGGCTCAGCGAGAAGGACGTGGCCGACGCCATCCGCAGCACGCCGTCCTTGATCAGCTTGAGCATGCCGTCCTGGATCACCTCGGTGAAGGCGGTCAGGCCGCGGTAGCCGCCGGCGGCCAGGCCTTCCAGCACCGCATTGGGGATATTGCCGACGCCGGACTGCAGCGGCAGGAGCTGTTCCGTCAGGCGTCCGCGCTGGACCTCTTGGTCCAGAAAGTCCAGCAGGTGGCCGGCGATTTGCTGCGAGGTCTCGTCCGGCGGGTTGAAGGGGGAGTTCCGGTCCGGAGCGTTGGTGTGGACGATCGCGACGATCTTCTCCGGATCCACCTGCAGGTAGGGTTCGCCGATCCGGTCGTCCGGGTTCAGCAGCTGGATCGGTTTCCGGTTCGGCGGCAGCGCGGTGCCGTAGTAGACGTCATGCATGCCCTCCAGCTCGGCCGGCTGCGCACTGTTGACCTCCACAATCACCTTGTCTGCCTGCTCCAGCCAGGTCTTGTTGTTGCCCACCGACGACGACGGGATCAGCCGGCCGTCCTCCAGCACACCGACCACTTCGACAATCGCCAGGTCCACCACGCCGAAGAACCCGTACCAGGTGTGCTGGGCAACGTGGCTGAGGTGGATGTCGATGTAGTCCAGTTCGCCGGCGTTGATGCGCTCGCGCAGCGCCGGGTCGGATTGGTAGGGCAGGCGCAACTCCATGCCGTCCACCTTGGCTAGTGCGCCGTCGAGCTCGGGGGCGGTTGATGCACCGGTCAGCACGCGGATCTTGAACTGCTCGCCCGCCGCATGGGCGGTTTCCATCCTCTCGGCCAGCGCCTGCGGCACGGTCTTCGGGTAGCCGGCCCCGGTGAAGCCGCTCATGGCCACCGTCATGCCGGGTTTGATCAGTTCGGCCGCCTGCTCGGCGGACATTACGCGCTCGAGCATGCGGGCATTGCGAATGCGGTCTTGCATCATGCCCCTTCGTCAGGATCTTCCCCTCCACCTTAAGCTCCGCCGCAGGTTGTCCGGTCCTCGGTGACGGTGGAAGCGCCTCAGGAGCCGGTGGCGGGAGCCGGTGGCGCGCCCGGTGCGGCTAGGGCTGGAGCAGTTGTTCCGCCGCGGTCTGCCGCACGCAGGCGGAGAGTTCATCGAGGATGGGTGAGCTGATTTTCCAGCGCTGCCAGTAGAGCGGAACGTCCATCGGCAGGTCCGGGGCGAGTTCCTGCAACAGGCCGCTTCGAATGTCAGCGAGGCACTGTTGTTCGGGCAGCAGCGCCCAGCCGATGCCCAGCCGGACGGCGGCCGCAAACTCGCCGGACGCCGGCATGTAGTGGCGGGGGCCGGCCAGCTCAGTCCCGGTCAGGGTCCGGTAGAAGCGCTCCTGCAGGTCGTCTTTGCGGTCGAAGTCCAGCACCGGGGCCGCTCCGAGCCACGCCACGTCGCCGGCCCGCGTCCCGCCGGGCCGCCAGTGAGCCAGATAGTCGCTGCTGGCCACTGCCCGGTAGCGCAGCGAGCCGAGGGCTTCCACCGTGCAGCCCTGGACCGGTTCCGGCGTGGCGGTCACTGCCGCGTTGACTCGTCCCGACCGCAGCAGCGAGGTGGAATGCTGCTCGTCTTCCCGGTGCACTTCAAAGAACGCGCCCCGTTCACGGGGCATGCGGGCCAGCGCGCCCAGAAACCATGTGGCGAGTGAATCCGCGTTGACCACCAGCGGCAGGGACAGTCCGGTGACGTTGCCGCCAAGTTCGTGCTGCGCATCCGCCTGCAGAACCCGCACCTGGCGGGCCAGCCGGAGCACCACATCGCCGGCGGCGGTCGGCTGCACCGGCGTGGTGCGCTGCAGCAGGACCTGCCCGGCTGCCTGCTCCATCGCCTTGATCCGCTGCGAGACCGCGGACGGTGTCACGTGCAGTGCCCGCGAGGCGGCATCAAAACTGCCCTCTTGAACGACGACGGCGAAGGTCGCCAAGTGCTCGAATTGAAACGGCTGCATAAGTTCAGCTTACGTAACCGAAATTTCTTTAGCTGTACTGATGGATGGCGCTCGGATAGCGTCGTCTGCTGTGACTGCCGCTATTGCCCCCACCATTCTGCTCGGCCTGGGCACAGGCCTGGCGCTCATCGTCGCGATCGGGGCGCAGAACGCCTTCGTGCTGCGGCAGGGGATCCGGGGCGAACATGTCGGCGTCGTCGTTCTCATCTGCGCAGTCTCCGATGCTGTGCTGATCGCTGCCGGGATCGCCGGCATCGGTGCACTGATCGAGGCGGCTCCGGTGGTGGTCGATGTCATCCGGCTCGGCGGCGCCGCCTTCCTGCTGGCCTACGCCGTCTTCGCGGCCAGACGGGCCATCAGACCGGGCGCGCTCAT
This sequence comes from Arthrobacter sulfonylureivorans, assembly GCF_047607445.1. Taxonomy (GTDB): domain Bacteria; phylum Actinomycetota; class Actinomycetes; order Actinomycetales; family Micrococcaceae; genus Crystallibacter; species Crystallibacter sulfonylureivorans_A. Next base: position 33,019 of record NZ_JBLKRT010000004.1, on the reverse strand, counting down.
CGCGTCGGAGAATCGGCGCGCCGGCGGGCTGGCCTCCGCCGCGGCCACGGCACTGGCGCTGACCTGGCTGAACCCGCACGTCTACCTGGACACCGTTCTGCTGCTCGGCTCGATCGCCAACACCCAGGGCCCGGAGCTGCGCTGGTATTTCGGCGTCGGCGCGGTGCTGGGCAGCATTGCCTGGTTCGCTGCGCTCGGATTCGGTGCCCGGCTGCTGCGCCCGTTCTTCGCCCGGCCCGCTTCCTGGCGGATCCTGGACGGGCTGATCGCGGTGGTCATGCTGGTGCTGGGGCTGCGGATGGCCTTCGGCTTCTGAGCCGGTGTGCAAGGATGCCCGTATGGTCAGCAAGCTCTTGTTCCTCGCGGACACCCACGTGCCGAAGCGCGCGCGGCAGCTCCCGGAGCAGGTCTGGGACGCGGTGGCCGCGGCGGACGTGGTGTTCCACGCCGGCGATTGGGTCACCGCGGACCTGCTGGACGAGCTGGAGCAGCGCAGCCGGCAGCTGATCAGCGTGTACGGGAACAACGACGGCGCCGACCTGCGCGCGCGACTGCCGGAAGTTGCCGCAGCAACCGTCGAGGGCATCCGCTTCGCCATGATCCACGAGACCGGAGCGGCGAAGGGTCGCGAACAACGGTGTGAGGCGCGGTTTCCCGGCGTGGATGTACTGGTGTTTGGGCACAGCCACATTCCGTGGGACACCACCTCGCCCGGCGGACTCCGGCTGCTCAATCCGGGGTCGCCGACCGACCGGCGCCGCCAACCGGTGTGTACCTATCTGACGGCGACGGCCGACGGCGGCAGGCTGCTTGACGTGAAGCTGGTGCCGGTGGAGAAGACCGCCGGCCGTGCGCAGGAGTAGGCCGCCGCTACCCGGCCTTCTTCAGCTCTACGGACGCACGACGGCGTCGGAACCCGGTATTCGTTACCCCGGTTTCATGGAGAAGCGGCGTCGGAAGATTCCCATGCCTCCCCGGGTCCGCGGGCGGGTTAGTTGCCGGAAACGGCTTTGCTGACTTCCGCCGGGCTTTCGTACTGCCGGTCGGGAAGATTCCTGAGGGCCGACAAGACGTCGTCGCCTGCCCCGGAGTCTTCGGCGTTCTTCACCAGGTCGGCGGCCGAAGCGGGGTAGTCAACGCCGCCCAGCGCCTTCTGGATGTCAATCGGGCTGGGGTTCTCTGCCATGGAGGTTTCCTTCCGGTTGGCTGCGGAACACCACGCTACGCGCTGGGCCGTTGGCTGGGAAGGCCCCGAACCAGGCAGGCTTCCTTTACCGCTGGTGGCCGGGTGCAGTCCGGCGGCCATCGCCGCGCAGGACACTTCGGGACCCGGGAGAGAGGCACTCCGGAAGGCGGGCGCGAGGCACTTCGGGAGCCCGGCGCGAGGCACTTCTGCAGGCGGCGCCAAGTAGGTTTCGTACCCCGCCGCCGGCTGGTCAACGCTTGGCCGGCGATCACGGAATAATCGGTCCCTTCGACCACGTTCGCTCTCAGCGTAAAACGGGGTCATCGCAGCGTGGGGCTGTCGTTGCTACTTCTCGTTCAGCAGGGCCTGTGCGGCTCGCCTATTTTGCGTCCCCAAAGAGCCCTCATGCTCCGAATGCCGACCGCTGCGCACGCATCCCAAAACCTGCCGAAACCGCATAAACATGGGCCTCAGGGCCCAGCTGCCGTGCACGTCGGAGGGCGGATCTGACCAGAACTTGAGGTATGCAGATCTGGAGCGGTCACAGGTCCACATCGACTGCCGCCCGGATAGGAAGATTGCTTAGTCTTGCGTCCGCCCCAAATGGCCGGATTGACACGCCGATAGAAGGTCTCGTTTTTGCAACGTTGACTACTTTCCGGTAGCGTCCTCGGAGTGCGCAGGTCAGATGGCCGCGCCAGGGGGTGCCGACATACTCGGCCCAATGACCCAAATGAATATGCCCGGACGCTGCCCACGCCTTTCGCCGTCAGAATGGCAGACGTCCACATGACCTCGATCTTTACGAGTGGCTGACGGCGGCGCAGGGATGTCCGGGGACGGACTGAGCGCAAGGCGGCCTCAGCGGAGCATTGTGAACTCACAGAAAAACAAGAACTTCAGCCGTGCCCTGCGTGGCGGTTTGGCAGCCCTGGCCCTGACCGGTGCCAGCGTGGCCATGATTGGACCGGCCGCAAACGCCGCCGATGGCGCCACTTGGGATGCCCTGGCCGAGTGCGAGTCGGGCGGCAGCTGGAGCACCAACACCGGTAACGGCTTCTCGGGTGGCCTGCAGTTCACCCCGAGCACGTGGGCAGCCCACGGCGGCACCGGTTCGGCAGAGAACGCCAGCCGCGCCGAGCAGATCGCGGTGGCAGAGAACGTCCTGGACAGCCAGGGCTGGGGCGCATGGCCCGCATGCTCGGCCAAGCTGGGACTGTCCGGCGGCGGCGAGGGATCGCAGGTGAGCAGCCAGTCTGCCGAGATCCAGCAGGCCCCGGTCCAGCAGGCACCTGTCGCCGAGGCGCCGGTCCAGCAGGCTCCCGTCCAGCAGGCTCCGGCCGCACCGGCCCCCGCTGCCGCACCCGCGGTAGAGACCCCGGCCGTGAGCGGCGAGAACTACGCCGTCCAGCCCGGCGATACCCTGGCCTCGATTGCCGAGTCGCTGGGACTCGAGGGCGGCTGGGAAGACCTGTTCGCAGCCAACGCGGACACCGTGACGGATCCCAACCTGATCTTTGTGGACCAGGTTCTCTTGGTTCCCGCGCAGTAATTTGCCCGCTGAAACGCCCCGCTCTCCACCCGGAGGGCGGGGCGTTTTCGGTGCGTCCTCCGTCCGGGAAGGCCGGGCGTTTTCGGTGGGAAGTGAGCCTGCAGCCATAGACTGACATCAACCGAGGGAGAGGACCGGCCACTGCTATGCCCACTGTTGAGAACCGTCCATGGCTGCAGAATTACCAGCCCGGGGTGCCGGCCGAGATTGAGATTCCCACCGAGTCCCTCTCGCACATGCTGGAGGATTCGGTCCGCAAGTTCCGGAAGCAGACGGCCTTGGACTTCTTCGGCGCGTCCACCAGTTTCCAGCAACTGGGCCGCCAGGTGGAGCGGGCCGCCGAAGGCCTGCGCCGGCTGGGTGTGGGCCCGGGCAGCCGAGTGGCGCTGATCCTGCCGAACTGCCCGCAGCATGTGGTGGCCTTCTACGCGGTGCTGCGGCTGGGCGCCGTCGTCGTCGAACACAATCCGCTGTATACCGAGCGCGAGCTCAGGCACCAGTTCGAGGACCATGGCGCCACCGTCGCCGTCGTCTGGAACAACGTAGTGGCCAAGGTCCAGGCCTTTCCCGCCGACCTCGCCGTCAAGACCCTCGTCTCGGTGGATCTGACCCGCGCCATGCCGCGCGCCAAGCGACTGGCCCTCAGGCTGCCGATCCCGGCCGCCAGGAAATCCCGCAAGGCGTTGACCGCCCCGGTGAAGAACACCGTTTCCTGGGAGAAGCTGCTGGAGTCCAAGCCGCTGAAGAAGGACTTTCCCCGCCCCGCGGTCACCGATTTGGCGGCCATCCAGTACACGTCCGGCACCACCGGATCCCCCAAGGGCGCCATGCTGACCCACCTGAACCTGCGGGCCAATGCGGAACAGGGGCGCGCCTGGATGCACGGCGCGGCGGAGGGCAAGGAAGTCATGTACGCCGTGCTGCCGATGTTCCACGCCTTCGGCATGACCCTGTACCTGACCTTCGGCGTCCTCACCGGCTCGCGGGTTGTTCTCTTCCCCAAGTTCGACGTGGACTTGGTGCTCTCCGCCGCCAGGAAAACGCCGCCCACCATTTTCTGCGCGGTGCCGCCCATCTATGAACGGACCGCGAACGAGGCCCGGAAGCGCGGGGTGGATCTGGGTTCGGTGCGGTTCGCCATCTCCGGCGCGATGAACTTGCCGCAGGCCACCGTGGACCTGTGGGAGGACACCGCCGGCGGCCTGCTGGTGGAGGGTTACGGCATGACCGAAACCTCCCCGGTGGCCATGGGCAACCCGTTCGCACCCACCCGCCGGAACGGGACCATCGGCGTTCCCTTCCCCAGCACCGAGATGCGGGTGGTGGACCCGGACCAACCCGACCAGGGCGTGGAGCCCGGCCAGCCCGGCGAACTGCTGATCCGCGGGCCGCAGGTGTTTCAGGGGTACTGGGGCAAGCCGGAGGAGACCGCAGCGGTGCTGCTCGACGGCGGCTGGGTCCGTACCGGCGACATCGTGACCGTGGACGCTGAACTCAACGCCCGGATTGTGGACCGGGTCAAGGAACTCATCATCACCGGCGGCTTCAACGTCTCGCCGTCGGAAGTCGAGGAGGCGCTGCGCTCGCATCCGGACGTGATGGAAGCGGCAGTGGTCGGCCTCCCTCGCGCCGAGGGAGGCGAAGAGGTGACCGCCGCCGTCGTGCTCCGCCCGGAAGGCGACCTCACGCTGCGCGAGCAGGAGATGCGCGACTTTTGCCGCAGCCGGTTGGCGGCGTACAAGGTGCCGCGGCGGATCGTTGCCGTGCCGGAACTGCCCAAGTCCATGCTCGGCAAGGTATTGCGCAAGCAGGTCAAGAATCAGCTCGCCGCGACGTAGTGCCTCTTCTTCGGAAGGCGCTGGCCCCCGGTGTGGACACGTCGTCCGCTGACGCTACTGCGTGACGCGTCACATTTCTGCACCGCGGCGAGGATGGGCTGTGAGCCGTGACATAGTTGTGCCGGTGGCCGCGTGCTGAACCGCGCTTCCGTTGGGGGAGACAGTGGGCGCAGCCACTTTGTTTTTCGATTTGAGGAAGTGACATGAAGCGAACATTCCTGACGCTGCTGGCCGGTGTCTCCGCGCTGGGCCTGGCGGCCTGTGGATCCGGATCACCCAGCGGCGGCGAGGGCGGCGGCAACGAACCGGCAGCCTCGGGCGGACTCACCCCGGTCACCGTCGGCGTGATCCCGATCGTTGACACCGCGCCGCTCTGGCTCGGCGACTCCAAGGGCTTCTTCGAGGAAGAGGGCCTGGACCTGGACATCCAGAACGTCGCCGGTGGCGCAGCCGCCATCCCGGCCGTGGTCAGCGGTGGCTTCGACTTCGCCTTCGGCAACCTGGTGTCCGTCATGGTCGCCAATGACAAGGGCCTGGACATCCAGCTGGTGGCCAACGGCAACTCCACCTCCGGCGATACCTCGCACGACTTCGGCGGCGTGGTGGTCAACGGCGATTCGGACATCAAGTCGCCCAAGGACCTGTCCGGCAAGACCGTCTCCGTCAACACCCTCTCCAACATCGGCGACACCACCATCCGCAGCGTGATCGAAGCCGACGGCGGCGACCCGGACAGCGTGAAGTTCGTGGAGGTCGGCTTCCCGGACGCGCCGGCAGCGTTGGCCAACGGCCAGGTTGACGCGGCCTGGATCCTGGATCCGTTCCTGTCCCAGTCCGTGGACGACGGCGGCCGCGTGGTCTCCTACAACTTCGCCGACTTCGACAAGAACCTGGACATCTCCGGCTACTTCGCCACCGGCGACACCGTGGCCAACGATCCGGAACTGGTCAAGAAGTTCCAGGCCGCGATGAACCGCTCGCTGGAATACGCGCAGGAGAACCCGGACGAGGTCCGCGACATCGTGGGCACCTACACCAAGATCGACGAAGCCGCCCGCGCGGAGATGGCCCTGCCGGCCTTCCGCAAGGACTTCAACATGGAGGCAGCGCAGAAGCTCGCCGACGCCGCGCTGAAGTACGGCACGCTGACCAAGCCGGCGGAGCTGGACAAGTTCTTCCCGTAAGCTCCACGCCCTGAGCAGCCTGCCTTAAAGCGGCACAACTTAATGCAGTACGACGGCGGGGTCCCCCTTCCGTCCGATGCGCCGGACAGCGTCTCTCCCGCAGGGGAGGGGCGCTGTCTGCGTTTTGCCGTCCGCTCACAGCTGGGCGGTTGGATCTGGGCGGGTTGGGCCGGGCGTCAGGGCGGAGCGGTTAGGGCTGGGCGGACAGGACTAGGCGCTCAGCGCTAAGAGGTCAGGCTGAGTGGTCAGATCCGGCTGCGCTCGCCGGGGTCCTGCCACTTGCGGGCCGGCGGCGTCCAGCGGTTGATGGCGTCCAGCAGTTCCGCGGCGGAGCCGGCCACAATCACGGCGTCGCGATAGTCCTGCTTCAGGAAGCCGGCGCTGACCAGCGAGTCGATCGCCGCCAGCAGCGGGTCCCAGAAGCCGTTGATGTTCAGAAACGCCACCGGCTTTTCGTGGATGCCCAGCTGCAGCCAGGTCCAGGCCTCGAAGATCTCCTCGAGCGTGCCCACCCCGCCCGGCAGTGCCACGAAGCCGTCGGCCAGGTCGGCCATCATCTGCTTGCGTTCGTGCATGGAGTCCACCACGTGCAGGGTGTCCAGGCCGGTGTGCCCCACCTCGGTCCGGTCCAGTGAGGAGGGAATCACGCCCACCACCTCGCCGCCGGCGGCCACCGCGCTGTCCGCCACGGTGCCCATCAGCCCCACCTGGCCGCCGCCGTACACAATGCCGATGCCGCGGGACGCCAGTTCGGCGGCGAAGGACGCCGCCTCCCGGGCGTAGAGGCGGTCTGTTCCGCTGGCTGAACCGGTGAAGACTGCAAGTCGCATGCTGCCATTATCCCAGCCGCTAGACTCTCGGATCATGACCGACGTCGATAAGCAGGGCCGCCCGGAACCGCCGCTGGCCGCCAACGAGCTGGACACGCTGCTGGGCTTCCTGGAGTTCCACCGCGCCACCTTGGAGTGGAAATGTGCCGGGTTGGGAGCCGACGGACTGGCAGCCAAGCTGCCGCCGTCGCGGATGACCCTGGGCGGCATGCTCAAGCATCTGGCGTTTGTGGAGGACTACTGGTTCTCGCACACGTTGCACGGCCGGGATCCGCAGCCGCCGTGGGACAGCGTGGACTGGTCCGCGGAGCCGGACTGGGACTGGGAGTCGGCAGCCGGCGATTCCCCGGAACAGCTCCGGGAACTATGGAACGGGAGCGTTGCCCGCTCCCGCGTGCTCACCGCTGAAGCCTTGGCCGCCGGCGGCTTGGACGGGATGGCCAGCAGGTCGGGCCGGGATGGCAGCGCTGTGAACCGGCGCTGGATCCTGGTCCACATGATCGAGGAATACTCCCGGCACAACGGGCACGCCGACCTGCTGCGCGAGGCAGTGGACGGGCTGGTGGGGGAGTAGGGGCCAGCAACCAGTCCAGTCACCGGAGGACGACAGTCGGCGCATGTTAAAGGCCGCCCCGAGAACCAGCCGCCAATCGCCCGTAGCCCATAGCCGCCCAATGCCCGAGCGAATCTCGGACGGGCTTCAAGCCGCCGCCGGGCGGTTATTCAGGCTCTTCAACTTCGCGGGGATACTCCTCGTCCTCGTCCTCGCTGATTGACTCCAACTGTTCCTGCAGGTCCGCCTCGTTCGCCTCCCAGCCGACCGGCGGCACGGTCGAAGCCGGTTGCTCCGAGGCATCCTCATCCACCGGGCGGTCCTGCCAGGCGCGGTCGGCCTCGTCCGCTTCCGGAAAATCTGCATCGTGGTTGCCGGTGCTGGTCATCGCTGCCCTCCTGATGTTTGCTGCCGTCGAATGTGGTGGATGGGGTGCCCGCAGGTGGAGATGCGCACGGCCTAGCCTCCGGCGACTGACTGGATGATGAGCAGTTCCTGCCCCGGGGCTACCATGGTTGCCGGCCCCTGCAGTGTACGGATGTCTTCGCCGTCCAGATAGAGATTGACGTAGCGGCGGATCGCCCCGGTTTCATTGCGCACGCGCCGGTTGAACACCGGGTAGTCCCCGGCCAGATCGTCCAGAATCTCCGCCACGGAGCGTGGCCCTGACGCAGGCACGCTGAGCTCGCGCTGCTCGCCGGTGACCTTGGCCAGCAGGCTGGGCACGACGACGGTGACCGACTTCTGCGCTACACCCACCACGGCGTTCCCTCCTCCTACAGACTGGCGGCCCGGACGCAGAGGACGTCCGGCAGGCCCGAGGCAACCTGCACGAAGGCTTCGCCTTCGTTGGCGCTGGCATACACCGAACCACCGCGGGTGCCGAAGTAGACGCCGGCCGGATCGCCGGTGTCCACGGCGGCCGCGTCGCGCAGCACCACGTTGTAGTCGAGGTCGGGCAGGCCGGTGCCGAACCGCGCCCAGGAGGCACCGCCGTCGTCGGTCCGATGCACCGCCAGGTGCCCGTCCGGCGGGATGCGCTCGCCGTCGGCCTTGATCGGCACCACCCACGCGGTCCGCGTCCTCCGCGGATGGGTGAGCATGACGAAGCCGAAGTCGCTGGGCAGGCCGTCGGCAATGGATTGCCAGTTGTCGCCGGAATCATCCGACCGGTAGACGCCGTGGTGGTTCTGTGCAAAGAGCGTGGACGGTTCCACCGCATCCCGGGCGATCTTGTGGACGCACTGGCCCACCTCGGGATTCGGGTCGGGCATGAAGTAGGCGCTGATGCCGTGGTTGCGGGCCTGCCAGCTGTCGCCGCCGTCGGTGCTGCGGTAGACGCCTCCGGTGCTCATGGCCACGTGCACGGTGTCCGGATCATGCGGGCTCGGCAGGATGGAATGGGCGGCCGCCCCGCCGTAGCCGGCGCCCCACTGATCCTTGTCCGGATGGTTCCAGAGGGCGCGGTTGAGTTCGAAGTGTTCGCCGCCGTCGGTGGATTTCCAGACCGAAATCGGTTCGCAGCCGGCCCACACCACGCCCGGCCTGTCCGCTGCGTCCGGCTGGATTTGCCAGACCCGCTCCAGCGCGGCGCCGTCGCCGTCATTGAAGCGGATGGCGCCGTTCTCCGGCTCGGTCCACGTCTCGCCCAGATCATCCGAGTGGAAGACGGTGGGTCCCCAGTGTTCCGAGCGCGCCCCCACCAGCAACCGGGTGGATCCGTTGCGTTGGTCGATCCCGATGCTGGGAATCTCGTTCATCAAAAAGTGCGGGCCGGACAGGGACCAATTGGTCCGGTCCTGGCTGGTGGCCAGCCACAGCCCTTTCTTCGTCCCGATCGCCAGGACGGTCTCCCCGATAGCCATGCCACCCATTCGACCACCGCGCTACGGCCGGCGCAACGGTTTTTACGATGAATGGGGACAAGCGAGGCAGAATGGGGAGGCCGACGCACGCCACAGAAAGAGGACATTGAGCACGCACCCACCAAACCAGCCAGGGTCCCGCTTATGGCTCTGGGTCCTCATGGCAGCCGCCGTGTTGACCCAGACGTCGCTGAACTTGTCCCGGCCGGTGGTGTCCTACAAGCTGCTGGCCCTGGGTGGCGACGCGGCGGTGATCGGTGTGGTGACCGCCATTTACGCGGTGCTGCCGGTGGTGGCGGCGCTGTGGTTGGGCCGGGTGAGTGACCGGGTGGCCTCGCTCAAGGGCATGGTGGTGCTCGGCGCGGTGATGCTGGCGGTGGCGGCCATGGGGCTGGCGCTGGCGGAGGACTTCCTGCTGATCGGCGTCTCCATGGCCCTGCTCGGCATGGGGCATCTGGTCTTCACCATTGCGGGCCAGTCCGCGATTGGACGCTATGCCCCGCTGAACCAGATGGACAGCGGCTTTGGCTGGTTCACGGCTGCCTTTTCGCTGGGCCAGCTGCTCGGCCCGCTGCTGGCCGGTCTGCTACTGGGCACCGGAACGGAGGGCGTCGGCCCGGACTGGCTGGGCGCCATCAACCTGGCCCTGCTGCTGGCTGCCGGCATTGCCTTGGCAGGAGCGCCGCTGATGCTGATCGGCGCGCATCCCGGGGCGCCCAGGCGGCGGTTCCGCCGGAAGAACGACGGCGCTGCGGCCGCCGGTGCCGTCCGGCCGGCGGTGGTGAAGGAGCCCGTGCTGCAGATCCTGCAGCGGCCCGGGGTGGCGTGGAACATGCTGGCTTCGCTGGCGCTGCTGTCCGTGATCGACATTCTGGTGGCGTTCCTGCCGCTGGTCGGCGAGGAACTGGGTGTTGCGCCGTTCTGGGTGGGCGTGCTGCTGGCCGTCCGCGCCAGCGCATCGATCATCTCGCGGATCCTGCTGCCCTGGCTGGTGCAGCGCTGGAGCCGGATCCAGCTGCTGGTGGCCAGCCTGCTGGGATCCGGCCTCGCAATCGCCGTGACGCCGTTTGTGCTGGAACCGTTCTGGCCAGCCGCGGTGGCACTGTTCGTCGGTGGTTTCCTGCTGGGCCTGGGCCAGCCGTTGACAATGACGCTGATTAGCCAGGCGGTTCGGCCGGAATCCCGTGGCGCCGCGCTGGCGCTGAGGCTGCTGGGCAACCGGATGGGGCAGGTGGTCCTGCCGTTGGCCGCAGGCCTGGTCGCCGCCCCGCTGGGCCCCGGCGGCGCCATCTGGTTCTCCTGCGCCGTCCTAGGCGCAGCCGCCACCGCCCGCCTAACCGTCCGCAAGTAAAGCTCGGTGGTCGACCAAGCGAGCCCTAGCGAGCGCGTGGAGACCCGAAGCAGACCCGCCACCCGGAATCGCACGCGGCTTCAACACCTCGCTCGTTCCTCGCTCGGCGAGGCGCCGCTTAGCGATTCCGGCCGCCGGCCCCGGTGGTCGACCAAGCGAGCACCAGCCCCCGGTGGTCGACCAAGTGAGCGCTAGCGAACGCGTGGAGACCTGAGAACTCAGACCCCCAAGGTCTCCCGCAGCCGCGCCACATGTCCCTTAGCGTCCACGTCGTATTCGGCGTGTTTGATGGTTCCGTCCGGGCCGATCACAAAGGTGCTGCGGAGCGTTCCGGTGAAGACCTTGTCGCCAAACGTCTTGTCGCCATATGAGCCGTACGCCTTGGCCACGGCAAAATCAGGATCGGACAGCAGCGGGAAGGTCAGGCCTTCCGCGTCGCTGAAAGCCTGGATGGCCTCCGCGCCGTCCGGCGAGATGCCGATGACGTCGTAGTTGGCGGCCTGCAGGGAGTTGAGGCTGTCGCGGAAGTCGCAGGCCTCGGTGGTGCAGCCGGGCGTAGCGGCCTTGGGGTAGAAGTACAGAACAACATTCCAGCCGGCGTAGTCGGACAGCGAGACCTTCTTGCCGTCGGCATCGGACAGAGTGAATTCGGGGGCAGGCATGCCGGGCTGGAGCTGGGACACGAACATCTCTTTCGTCGGAAGAACCAGTGTGAACTGTGCTTTCCTCACCGAGTCTAGCGGCGCACCCAGCTATGGAGAGCGGCCGCTGCTTCAACCATTGCGTGAGGCATCGGGATGTGTCTGCTCCCTTAAATCCGTGGTCTAGAATTCTCGATCAGGAGCCTGCTCGTCTGGAAATCCCTCTCCTTAGCCATTGCCTGGATCAGCACGCGACTCTAATGGGCTAACCGCAAGCGGAGCCATTAGGAGCAATCTCTTTTGCTTCTCTGTGACGAGATACTGGAGTCGCACCTATGACGGTCAATCCTTCGATGATCCTTCTGCCGGATGGAGAACCCCTCGACAGCAAGCACACATGGGAAATTTCAGCGTGCACTTACACTGCACTAATTGACGCCCAACTTCGTGCGGCGCTTGTGCCTTCTGTCCCTGAGTCCTCAATAAGCATTGTCCGGGCAGTAGTCGCCGCATGTCCAGAAGACTGACGTAACATCATCTTAGAAATTGTGGATTCAGCAGGGTGCCAGATTGGGAGCACCGCGAAACGGGGGACCTATGACTAACAATGACGTTGTGCTCTTATCTGACATGCTCAGTAGAGCTCGAAGCGAAACGTCTCCGATCATGACCGAGACCGAGCACGAGACGTACTTCTCCGCAAAACAATACCTTCGTCACTTTAACGCTACGCATGATGACCTGCTGTCCGGGATGGTCGATGGAGCGCAAGACGGAGGCATCGACGCGTTGTACATCTTCGTTAACGGCTTCTGCATCCGCGACGACACGCCTTTGAAGGTGCTCGGACGAAATGCGCAGCTTGACTTGGTCATTCTGCAAGTTAAAAACAGCAAGGGTTTTGGCGAATCAGCGATAGACAAGCTCGTCGTCAACCTCCCCCGTCTCCTAGACTTCAACAGAAAAGAGGAGAACCTTTCCAAGACACTTAACCCTCGAGTGATCGAAATCACCCGACGTTTTTTGAGCGTCTATCGCGCGTTGGAGATGCCATCGCTGCGAATCCTCACCTGCTTTGTTGCTCTCAAAGCTGACCATTTGCATCCAAACACCCTCGAGAAGTCAGCCTTAATCGCAGATGTCTTACATGAGGCGTTCGGCTCCTGCATTCCGCAGATTGACTTCCTGGACGCGTCAGCGCTTTCCGATATGGCTCGGGAAAAGCCATCAATTACGAGAAGTCTCGCTTTAGCAGAGAACCCGATTTCGACAGACACAGCGGGCGGTTACATTGGCGTTGTGCGACTGGATGAATACGAGAAGTTCATTACGGATGATAGCGGCAATTTAGACGCCTCCCTATTTGAAGCCAACGTTCGGGACTATGAGGGTGAAACGACTGTCAATCGCAGCATCCAGTCAACTTTAGAGAAGCACGACGAGAATGTGGACTTCTGGTGGCTTAATAATGGCGTGACGATCGTGGCCAACCGAGTTCAGCCTGCAAACAAATTGTTGGAACTTGAGTCACCACAAATCGTGAACGGGCTGCAAACTTCGCATGAGATTTATAAGCGCGGTCGATCTTCCGCGACCAGTACTGAGACTCGCAGTGTTCTTGTAAAAATTATCCAAGCAGAAGACGATCGTATTCGCGATCGAATTATTCGGGCTACTAATAGTCAAACGAGCCTTAGTCCTAGTTCGCTTCGCGCTACCGACAAAGTTCAGCGACAGATCGAGGAGTATCTGCTCGAACAAGGACTTTACTATGAACGTCGAAAGCATCTATACAGCAACAAGGGAATTCGTCTCGACGATCTGGTATCAATCGACCAAATGGGTCAGGCGCTCCTCGCGAGTTTGGTCCAGGCGCCACATGTGGCTCGGGGCCAGGTGAGCAGAGTCTTTGAGGATGAGGTCTACGACCTCCTATTCGCTCCCACTCATCCGATTGCCGCCTACCTTTCCGCAATACGTCTCCAAAGGGAGTGCGAGGACTTCTTGCGGGCGGATGAAAGTACGCGGGGTCAGGTGGAAGACTTTTGCTTCCATTTGACGATGCTGGCAACGATTGCTGCTACAAGGAAGAACCGTCCTTCAGCAGTAGATATCGCGCAGATTACCGAATTCCCGAGTTCAGTGGAATTGCAGGACCTACTTCAACTCGTCCGAAAGGAATTTGCTGATGGGGCACGCCGTCGCAGGGAGGTGTTGTTTGACCGTGTTGCCAAGGATGCCGACGTTACTTCACAACTTCTTTTAAGGGGCAAGACCTATTTGTCTACGAGTTCAAGACGAACTGTTGTTGCCTGACGCACGGCTCTTCCACAGGTCATTGTGGGCGGTTCGCGATTACGCTCGGAAGTGTCGGTGAGGATCTCGAGGATTGGCGCACTCGGGTCCCCCTCACATCGCTGGTGAAACCCTGCAACATGCCTCTGTCCGAGGACCGGTGTCTATCCAGCTGTTGCCGCGACACTCCTGCCCTTTCACGGTCATCGGGCAGCTAGCGGGCGAGCCTGCGCGGTGATGACCAAAGTTGCCGGCGTTGCGCACGGCAGGCAACGGGGGACGGCGCCCTGGCAGGGAGTCACGAAACTGACATTTAACGAAGCTGCTGCGGTTCGGCAGCCTCGTCGCCGAAACCGGGCCCACAGATCAGACCGACAGCCATTAGCAATGGCCGGATGATGGCGAGCCGAACAGGGACTAGCACTCGCGCTTGACCGTCTGGAGCAGCACGCAGATATCCACTACCAGGAGCCTGCCCTTGCATCGTGAGACGCAGATCATCATGGTGTCTCCGGTCGCGCTCCTCGTCCGAGAGCAGGCTCACGTCGGTGCACAGGACTGTTGCTATTGGGCTGCGAGAAGTCCGGTGCATCGTCGTGCATTTTTCAACCCAGCCGCCCACACCAAGAGGCAGCTTCTACATTGTTGAGATCCTGGCGGGTTTTCGCATCGCCATCCGTCAGGGCAACGCAGGGGGCTCCAGAAGTCGGGCTGGGCGGGGTCTATTGCGGGCGTCTCCCCTCGTATCTCAATTACGATTCTTTACTGAAACAAAAAATCGACTACCAGGTGGTCACTAGGCTTATGGCCACTGAAGGGGTGAATCGGCACCCAGGCGTTCTTCCCCAGATGTCACAGATGTCCTCAAGGCTCGGGTAATGCCGGCAGCCCAGCAGTCGCCAGCCACGCAGCACCTTCGGAATCGTACCGCCATATGGACTCAAGAAATTTATTAAGCTACTTTCAACGCTTCTTCAGACGATGAGGCGGCAAGGGAAAGACGGCCCAAGCCCCGGTGCGGTTCACATGGGCTCGTTATTGGAGGAATAAACGTTGACATCTCGTGCAGAAATCACGGAAATTCAAGTTTACGCCAGAGTTGAAGAAGTAGATGTAGAGGGAAGGCGAGTTCTCCTTGATTGCACAACGGCCAGCTCACCGACGCTACGGCGGCTCATAAACGAATCTCATCAGCAGTTGAGGAATCGATGGCGGCGCTCTTTCCGCCTCACCGAAGATCCAGCGGCACCGTCGATGGATCTTCTAACCGAAGTTCCTACGGCCATCGTCACTGCGCGAGTAGACAACCTGATGCGCTGGCAGGAACTGATGGCCGAGGCCACCTGGTTGCAACTACCGCTGCCTACTAATGCATTAAACACAGAGGAACCAGTAACAGTGGGCGCGGACGACTTTGAAGTCGTTTCTCCAAGGGAAGCAAAAAAATTGTCTGCGATTCTCGACATGGTGAACTGGCCTCGGGTCACTGCACCGAGACTCCGGGGGGTGCTCGATAGCATTCCAACTGTTGAGGGTGTAATTGTGCACGATGTCGGCCAAGGTTCAGCCAATGCACTTTTTGACTCCTCTGGCAAGGCAGTAGTCTATTTTGACGTCGGCCGAGGCGGGAAAGGAACGTCTGCACCTGTCAATCTGGATCTATGTGACTGCAGCACTCCGTTGGTGCTCCTGTCCCACTGGGACAGAGACCACTGGGCAGCAGCCAAGGACGGCAAGCAAGGGCTTCTAAAAAGTTGCTGGGTGGTTCCAAGCCAAAAGATTGCTGGAACTCACGCAAAATTTGCGGCGCTGATCCTGCAGCAGGGAGGGTCAATATTCGTGGTAAAACGGAGTTCTAAGCCAGGTAAGGATCTGCCTTATGGGCAACGCATATATCTGAAATACGGGAAGGGGGCGGACCGCAACAATAGTGGATTGACTCTCACACTTACCTGCGCAATTTCCTGCCCTTCCCACACAATGTTTTTTCCCGGCGACGCCAGATACGACATGTGTGAAGAACCTCCCCATAAGGTAGCTTTGTTAGTTGCTTCCCACCATGGGGCTGATCCCGGAGGAACCTCGAACCTCCCTCGACCGGCCTCCGGCAGGCGGTCGCGACTTGTGTACTCGTTCGGTCCCAAAAACGGATACAAACATCCTTTCAAGAAGGCCCTGACCGCCCATGGATCTCAAGGGTGGAACCACACCGGTTGGAATCACAGTAAATGGAATCTTTCGCCCCAAACCGGCAACGTCCGGGCCACCTATACAGATTCCGATGCTAACCGACAGAGCATATTATTCTCTTCCGGTAACTGCTCGCCAGCTGCGCATTTTCGCGCGGTGCATGGGGAGACCTTGCTGTCTTGAACCGGAGGAGAACTTAGTTCCACAGTTGGCGCAGCGCTCATACGCGACGTCGACCATTCCGTTCTCATGACCGATGTCGGCGGTGACCGACGCGCAGCCATAGTCCCAGCTGAACCGGCAGAAGAGCAGCTAGTTAGTTAGGGTTCCAACTCGGGTAGGGGAAGCGGGCCGACCAGCCGGTCGATCTGTTCGATGGTCAGATCCGGGCGGTCATGGACGAGAAATGAGATCTCCCTGGGGGCCCTTAGCGTTGCCTAGGGCGATCGTATTAGGCCAAATTTATGCCTGCCGGGGGATTGGCAACGGTTGCATCGGGGAGGTTCACAAGGGTGGCGGGTTGGCCTAGACTGAGGCGCACCTGACGAGTTCCACCATTTAAACATCGAATCAAGTCGCCTGGTTGGCGATGGTCAAGGGTGTTCAGCGCTGAGGTGGAAACTGACGAAAGAGCTGACACCTGCCATGAAGTTATCGTCCTTCAACTCACTTCCGGCTCCCGAGGCGGCCGCAGTGCTGCGCCCCTGCGTGGACAATTCCCGGTGGGTGGCGGAGCTGGTTGATGCCCGCCCGTTCGAGGGCAAGGAACAGTTGCTGGCCGCGGCCGAAGCGGCAGCGGAGCCTTGGAGCGAAGCCGAGATCGACGCAGCGCTGGCCCGGCATCCGCGCATTGGCGAACGTGCCAAGGGGAACAGCACCGAAGCGGGCTTGTCTCGCGGTGAACAGGCCGGGGTGTCACGTGATGCCGCTGCTCAGGCGGAATTGCGCCGGCTGAACCTCGCCTACGAAGAAAAGTTCGGGCGCGTCTTCCTGATCCGCGCGGCAGGGCGCAGCACCGAAGACATCCTGAAGCAGCTCACCAGCCGGCTGGACAATACGCCGGAGGAGGAGATCGCCGTCGTGGGACAACAACTGCGCGAGATCGCCCTGCTGCGGCTGGACGGAGCGATCGAGCCGTGAACACCAGCCACATCACCACCCACATCCTGGACACCGGAACCGGGAAGCCAGCGTCCGGCGTCAAAGCCCTGCTGGAGGCGCAAGAAGTGTCCGGCTGGCGGGAGGTTGCCGAAGGCCGTACAGACAGCGACGGCCGGATCACAAACCTCGGCCCCGAGGCGGTCGACGCCGGCGTCTACCGGATCAGGTTCGAGACAGGACCCTACTTCGCGGCGGCAGGTGTGGAGACGTTCTTTCCATCCGTCGAGGTGACCTTCGAGGTCAAGGAACCGGCCCAGCACTACCACGTACCGCTTCTGATCAGTCCGTTTGCTTACTCAACCTACCGAGGGAGCTAGCCAGGATGAGCACAGCCGCCAACACCAGAGCATCCACCCGCGTGGTCCTGGGGCCGAACCAGTACGGCAAGGCGGAAGTTCGCCTGGTCAAGATCACCCGGGACATCGACCGGCACCACATCCAGGACCTCAACATCACGTCCCAGCTGCACGGCGACTTCGAGCAGGCCCACGTCGCCGGCGACAACTCGCACGTGGTGGCCACGGACACCCAGAAAAACACCGTCTACGCCCTGGCCCGGGGCGGCGTGGGAACGCCCGAGGAATTCCTGCTCCGGCTGGGCCGCTATTTCACCGGCCGGTTCGACTGGGTCACCGGAGGACGCTGGGAAGCAGAGCAGTACTTGTGGGACCGGATCAACAACCATGACCACGCCTTCTCCCGCAATAAGAGCGAGGTGCGCACCGCCGTCGTCGGCCTGTCCCAGACCGGTACCACCGTGCTGGCCGGTCTCCACGGCCTGACGGTGCTCAAGTCCACCGGCAGCGAGTTCCACGGTTTCCCGCGGGACAGATACACCACACTGCAGGAGACCACCGACCGGATCCTGGCCACCGACGTCACCGCGCGCTGGCGCTACCGGAGCACGGAGGCGGATTTCGATGCGGTCTACGCCAGTGTCCGGTCGCTGCTGCTGAAGGGGTTCGCAGAGACCCATTCGCTGGCCCTGCAGCAGACCATGTTCCAGATGGGGCGGCTGGTGTTGGAGGCGCATCCCGAGATCGAAGAGATCAGGATGTCGCTGCCCAATAAGCACCACTTTGCCGTGGATCTGCATCCGTTCGGCATGGAGAACCCGAACGAGGTGTTCTTCGCCGCGGACCGGCCCTACGGCCTGATCGAAGCGGCGATCCAGCGCGAGGGGAGCCCTGCCAACCACGAGATTTGGGCCAACCTGCCCGGATTCTGCTAGCCGACGACCGCGGCTGGAAGCCCAGGACCGATCCCTCAGGGAGGAGCGCGATGACCATCGAGATAACGGACCAGCCGCCCGTGGCCGGCGCCGAGAAGATCCTCACGCCGGAGGCGTTGGACTTCATCGAGGAGCTGCACCGCAGGTTCGCCGGTACCCGGGACAAGCTGCTGGCCGACCGCGCCGAGCACCGCCGCGCCGCATCCCAGACGGGCAAGCTGGACTTCTTGCCGGAGACCGAACACATCCGCACCGGCGACTGGAGCGTCGCCCCGGCACCGGCGGCCCTGCAGGACCGCAGGGTGGAGATGACCGGGCCGGCGACGCCAGCGAAGATGGCGATCAACGCGCTGAACTCGGGCGCCAAGGTCTGGCTGGCGGACCTGGAAGATGCCTGCGCGCCGAGCTGGCACAACGTGATTGATGCCCAGCTCAACCTCTACGGCGCCGCCCGGGGCGAGCTGTCGCACACCTCCGCCGAGGGCAAGGAGTACCGGCTGCGCAAGGACGCGCCGCTGGCCACGGTGGTGGTCCGACCGCGCGGCTGGCACCTGCCGGAAAAGCACCTCATGCTCGACGGCGCTCCCGCCGTCGCCGCGCTGGTGGACTTCGGTCTGCACTTCTTCCACAACGCGGCCCATCTGGCCTCCACCGGCCAGGGCCCGTTCTACTACCTGCCCAAAATGGAGAGCCATCTGGAGGCGCGGCTCTGGAACGAGGTGTTCACCGCGGCCCAGGACGCGCTCGGCATCCCGCACGGGACGGTGCGGGCCACGGTGCTGATCGAGACCATCCCGGCGGCATTCCAAATGGAGGAAATCCTCTACGAACTGCGCGAGCACGCCTCCGGCCTGAACGCCGGCCGCTGGGACTACCTGTTCAGCATCATCAAGTACTTCCGCGACGCGGGCGCCGACTTTGTGCTGCCGGACCGCGCGAGCGTGTCGATGACGGCGCCGTTCATGCGCGCCTACACCGAGTTGCTGGTTAAGACCTGCCACCGGCGGGGCGCCTTCGCGATGGGCGGGATGGCTGCGTTCATCCCCAACCGGCGCGAACCCGAGACCACAGCCCGGGCGGTGGAGAAGGTCCGCGCGGACAAGACCCGGGAGGCCGGCGACGGCTTCGACGGCTCCTGGGTGGCCCATCCGGACCTGGTGCCGATCTGCCAGGAAGTGTTCGACGACGTGCTGGGGGACAAGCCGAACCAGCTGGACCGGCTGCGCGACGACGTGCAGGTCACCCCGGAGCAACTGCTGGACATTCCGTCCGCCGGCGGCGAGGTCACCGAAGCCGGCCTGCGGCTGAACCTGTACGTGGCGGTGGCCTACACCGCCGTCTGGCTGTCCGGCAACGGTGCGGTGGCCATCCACAACCTGATGGAGGACGCCGCCACCGCCGAGATCTCGCGCTCGCAGATCTGGCAGCAGTTGCACAACAAGGTGGTGCTGGCCGATACCGGAAACACGGTCACCGCCGAACTGGTGGACAAGTTGCTGGCCGAGGAAACCGAACGCCTGCGCGGGGAAGTGGATCCGGCGGAGTTTGAACGCCACTACCTGCCGGCCAGCCGGCTAATCGGCGAACTGGCCACCGGCGCGGAGTTCGTGGACTTCCTGACACTGCCGGCCTATGAGCTGGTGACCTGATGGCCCGCCGCCTGGCCTTGGGACCGGACGTGCTGGCCCGAATCGACACCGAACTGGCTGCCACCGACCGACTCCTCGCCACCGCCTACTCGGGGGACGGCGCCGACCGCCAGCCGGTCCACACGGTGTATATTCCGGCTGACGCATACGTCCCGGAGCTGCCCACCCGCTGGGGTGCCGAGGCGCTCGCGGTGGCCAAAGCCCACGGCGGGCTGGAACAGCTGGCGGCCTATCTGGAGCTGGCGGAACCGGGACAGCTGGCCGAGCTGGTCCGGCGCAAGCTGGAGACCGAACCGATCGAAGACCTGCGGGTGGATTTCGAGGACGGCTACCGCCAGCACGACGACGACGAAGAAGACGCCGCCGCGGAACGCGCCGGCCAACAGGTGGCCGAAACGGTTGCAGCGGGGACCGCGCCCCCGTTCATCGGCATCCGGTTCAAAAGTCTGGAGGCGGCCACCCGCGCCCGCGGACTGCGCACGCTGGACCTGTTCATCGGGTCGTTGACCGAAGTTGCCGGCGGACGCGGCCTGCCCGCCGGGCTGGTGCTCACGCTGCCCAAGGTCAGCACCGTGGAGCAGGTCAGCGCCATGGTGTACGCCTGTGAGCAGCTGGAGTGGTCGCACGGCCTGGTATCCGGGCGGCTACGCTTCGAAGTCCAGGTGGAGACGCCGCAGCTGATCCTCGCCGCGGACGGCACGGCGCCGGTGGCCCGGCTGATCCACGAGGGGGCCGGACGGGTGTCCGGTCTGCACTACGGGACCTACGACTACAGCGCCTCACTGGGCATCGCCGCCGGCGACCAGTCGATGGAGCACCCGGCGGCCGACCATGCCAAGAACGTGATGCAGGTTGCCGCGGCGGGCACCGGTGTGCGCCTGTCCGATGGCTCGACGAACATCCTGCCGGTTGGCGAGCCCGGCAACATCAGGGCGGCCTGGGCGCTGCACGCCAGGCTGGTCCGCCGGCACCTGGAACGCGGCATCTACCAGGGCTGGGACCTGCACCCGGCGCAGCTGCCCACCCGATTCCTGGCCACCTATGCCTTCTACCGGGACGGACTGGAGTCCGCGGCCACCCGGCTAAGGAACTATGTGCAAGGGACGGCGGGCACCGTCCTGGATGAACCCGCCACCGCTCGCGCCCTCGCCCGCTTCCTCGACCGCGCGTTGACCTGTGGCGCGGTGGAGGAAGCCGAGTTCATCCAACTGGCGGGCGTTCCGGTGGCGCAGCTCCGCTCGCTGGCCAATCCGCCCAGATCCGCCGGGGCGGAGGGAACACCATGAACACCCCGCACTACTACGCGAATCCGGCCGGGCTGCCGCCGCAAACCGACCTGCTCACCGACCGGGCCATCGTGACCGAGGCCTACACGGTGATTCCGCGCGGCGTGCTCCGCGACATTGTCACCAGCGTGCTGCCCGGCTGGGCCGGCACACGATGCTGGGTGCTCAACCGGCCGGTTCCGGGAGGTGCCAGCACGTTCGCGCAGTACCTGATGGAGGTGGACCCCGGCGGAGGAGCGGAGCGGCCGGAAGAGCAGCCGACCGTGCAGGGTTTCATCTTCGTGCTCGGCGGCGAACTGTCCGTGACCATCGACGGCGACCAGCGCCGGCTGCTCCCGGGCGGATTTGCCTATGCGCCGGCGGGCGCCCGGTGGACGGTCAGGAACGACGGCGATGCGCCCGCGCAATTCCACTGGATCCGCAAGGCCTACCAGCCGCTGGAGGGCCACAGCGCCAAGCCGGTGTTCGGCAACGAGCAGGACATCGAGCCCGTGCCGATGCCGGATTCGCAGAACCGGTGGCGCACCACCCGGATGCTGCCCGTCGACGACCTGGCCTACGACATGCACGTCAACGTGGTCACCTTCGAGCCGGGTGCGTCGATCCCGTTCGCAGAAACGCACGTGATGGAACACGGCCTCTACGTGCTTGAAGGCAAGGGCGTGTACCGGTTGAACGGCGACTGGGTGGAGGTACAGGAGGGCGACTACCTGTCGCTGCGGGCCTTCTGCCCGCAGGCTTGCTACGCCGGCGGACCGTCCAATTTCCGCTACCTGCTGTACAAAGACGTCAATCGGCAGATCATGCTCTAAGCCCGGAGCGCGGACGGAATTTCGAGACAGGAGCAGGCCAGTTGACCGACAAGTTAACTGACACCGAGGAAGTTTTCGATCTGGTGGTCCGGGGCGGCCGGGTCATGATGCCGAACGGAACCGGGCCGCGGGAAATCGGCGTCCGCGACGGCACGGTGGCGGCCGTCGCGCCCTTAGGTGCCGGGCTGCGGGGCGCCAGCACGCTTCAGCTGGAAGCCGACGAGGTGCTGATCCCGGGGTTGGTGGACACGCACGTCCACGTCAACGAGCCGGGGCGCACCGAGTGGGAGGGGTTCGCCTCCGCCACCCGCGCCGCGGCGGCCGGGGGCGTGACCACCATCGTGGACATGCCGCTGAACAGCATCCCGCCCACCGTGAGTGTGCCGGCCTTGGAGGAGAAGCGGGCCGCCGCCGTCGAGCAGGCCTTTGTGGATGTGGGTTTCTGGGGCGGTGCGGTGCCGGGCAACATCAAGGACCTGCGGCCGCTGCACGACGCGGGGGTCTTCGGCTTCAAGTGCTTCCTGGTCCACTCCGGCGTGGACGAATTCCCGCCGCTCAGCCCGGCGGAGCTGGAAAAGGACCTGGCTGAACTGGCAGCCTTCGGCGCACTGATGCTGGTGCACGCCGAGGACGCCGGGACCATCGACCGGGCCCCGCATCCTGCCGGGACGACGTATGCGTCCTTCCTGGCCTCGCGGCCGGGCAGCGCGGAAACCGCGGCGATCGCGAACGTGATCGAACGGGCCCGCAGCACCGGCGCCCGCGTGCACATCCTGCACCTGTCCTCCGCGGACGCGCTGGCGGAGATCGCCGAGGCCAAGGCCGCAGGAGTCCGGCTGACCGCGGAAACCTGCCCGCACTATCTGACGCTGACCGCCGAGGACATTCCGGACGGAGCCACCGCCTTCAAATGCTGTCCGCCCGTCCGCGGGCAAGCCAACCGCGAGATGCTCTGGGACGGCCTGGCCGACGGGACCATCGACTGCATCGTCTCCGACCACTCGCCCAGCACCCTGGACCTGAAGGACCTGGCGCACGGCGACTTCGGCACCGCTTGGGGCGGGATCGCCTCGCTGCAGCTGGGCCTGCCACTGGTCTGGACCGAAGCGCGCCGGCGCGGGTTTGCCTTGGAACGGGTGGTGGACTGGATGTCCGCCCGGCCGGCCGGCATCGCGGGCTTGCAGCGGAAGGGCCGGATCGAAGTCGGTGCGGACGCCGATTTCGCCGTCTTCGCGGACCGGGAGGACTTCGTGGTGGACGCGGCAGTGCTGAAGCACAAGAACCCGATCTGCCCGTACGACGGCGCAGCCCTCACCGGGGTCGTCCGGCGCACCTACCTGCGCGGTGTCCCGGTCAACGATGATGTACCCCGCGGGCAGCTGCTGCGGCGAAGCCCGGACTGAGGAACCTGCGGCGACGCGTTCCGCCACCCCCGCGGCCGCCTCCCAGCGCCGGCCACCCAAATCCGACCGCCGCGCCAGCGCTCGCCTCCCAGCGCCTGCCACCCAGTTACTGCCCAATTCCGGCCGGCGGCGGCTTCCGGCATAGCATCGGATCCGTGAGTAGTGCGGAGCAACCTTGGGCGGGCCACCCGAAAGGCAGCCGGGGTTACCGCAACATGCTGCTGGCCCTGCTGTTCGCCGGCTTCGCGACCTTCGCCCAGCTGTACTCCGTGCAGGCAGTACTGCCCGGCATCGCCCGCAGCTTCACCGTCGGCCCGGCCGATGCGGCGCTCAGCGTCTCCGCCGCCACCATCGGCCTGGCGCTCGCGGTGATTCCCTGGTCCGCGGTAGCGGACCGCGCCGGTCGAAAGCGCACCATGGCGTGGGCGATCAGCGCCGCCGTCGGACTAGGCCTGCTGCTGCCGCTCGCACCGAACTTCCCCGCCTTGCTGGCGGTGCGCTTCCTGGAGGGCGCGGCGCTCGGCGGGATCCCCGCCGTCGCACTGGTCTATTTGAATGAGGAGGTGCAGCGGCTGCACGCGGCGGTAGCCGCCGGCACCTACGTGGCCGGCACCACCGTGGGCGGCCTGGCCGGGCGCCTCATCGCCGGGCCGGTGGGGGAGTGGGCCGGCTGGCGCACTGGCTTGCTGGCGGTCAGCCTGGCGGCCGCGCTCGCCGCGGTGCTCTTCGTCCGGCTGGCTCCGTCCCCGCGCGGATTCCGTCCACTGCAGCGCGGGCAAGGCCCGGGGCTCGGACAGCGGATCCTGGCCAACCTGCGCTCGGTGCCTTTGCTGGCGCTCTACGCGCAGGGGTTCCTGCTGATGGGCGGCTTCGTGGCCGTGTACAACTACCTAAGCTTCCGGCTGGAAGCACCGCCGTTTTTGCTGCCCGCGTCGCTGGTCTCGCTGCTGTTCCTGGCCTACCTGGCCGGAACGGTGAGTTCCCGGGTGGCCGGCGGGCTGACGGTACGCACCGGCCGCCTGCCGGTACTGCTGGGCGGGATCGCGGTCAGCATCGCCGGACTGGCGATCACCCTGGCCGATTCGTTGCCGCTGATCCTGCTCGGGCTGCTGCTTTTCACCGCCGGATTCTTTGCCGCCCATTCGGTGGCCTCCGGCTGGACGCCGCGGCTCGCGACGGTGGGTGCGGCCCAAGCCTCCAGCCTCTACAACCTCTTCTACTACGCGGGCTCCAGCCTGTTCGGTTGGGCCGGCGGCCTATTCTTCGCCCGGTTCGGATGGAACGGCGTGGTCGGCTTTACCGCTGCGCTCGCCGTCGTCGCGGGCACGACGGCGGCGCTCGCCCTGCGTCGGCGCGGCACCGGATGAGGGGGGGACCAAAGAGCCTTGTGGAAAGTGCATGCATAATGCCTGCACTCTGACTACGCTTGGATCATGACGGTATCCATCACCATTCGCCACGTGCCCCAAGAGATTAGGGACCGGCTGGCTGCTAAGGCACGGCGGTCGGGCCAATCGCTGCAGGAGTACCTGAACGCGGAATTGGCGCAGTTGGCGGTCCGTCCCAGTCCGGTAGATTTCGTCCGAGGGCTCGACGCGAATGTCGAACTGAACACAGACGATGGCTTGACCACCGCCGAGATACTTGAAGCTCTGGACGCAGATCGTCGGTGACTTCTCCAAGCGGCCTCGTCGTAGATGCGTCAGTCATGCTGTCAGCGTTAGTGGGAACTCCCCCGGAACGCGCGTGGGCGCGCAATCTTTTGAAGTCCGGCCAGAACCATGCGACGGAGCTGGCTTTGTTCGAAGCGGCGAACGTTTTGCGCCGAAAAGAGCTGTCGGGTCGGCTCACGAGCATTCGTGCGGCAGCTGCTTTCGGTGAGATGCGGCAGTGGCCCCTCCAGACATGGCCCTTCGGCTTGCTGGCGGCACGAATCTGGGAGCTGAGGCACTCTATTACTGCTTATGATGCCGCCTACGTAGCGCTTGCCGAACAACTGGAGCTTCCGTTGGCCACTCGTGATGTCCGCCTGGCGAAAGCTCCGGGTCCGCGGTGCAGGTTCGTCACGCCGGAATCCGGGCTGTATGGCGCCTAAGCTGGAAGGCGTGAATCCGGAGAAGACGGCCGCGCGGCAGCAAGGACAGGGCCTGAACCGGCGCATCCTTGCGCTCGCGATCCCCGCGTTCGGGGCGTTGATCGCCGAGCCGCTGTTCCTGGCGGCCGACTCGGCGATCGTTGGACACCTCGGCGTGGCGGAACTGGCCGGCATGGGGCTGGCCGCCACCGTGGTGCAGACCGTCGTCGGATTGATGATCTTCCTGGCCTACTCCACCACGCCCGCGGTGGCACGACTGCTCGGTGGGGGCCGGCTGGCGGAGGCCTACGGCGTCGGCCGCGACGGCATCTGGCTGGCGCTGGCCGTCGGCATCGTGATGGCCGTGGCCGGCTGGTTCTTCGCGCCCGACCTGACCGCCGCGATGGGCGCTGCCGGGGCGGTGCAGGACTTCGCCGTGGAGTACTTGCGCTGGTCGATGCCGGGGCTGCCCGGCATGCTGATCGTGCTGGCGGCCACCGGCGTGCTGCGCGGACTGCAGGACACCAAGACCCCGCTGCTGGTGGCCGGCGTCGGCTTCCTGGTCAACATCGGGCTGAACTTCCTGTTGGTCTACGGCATGGGACTGTCCGTAGCCGGTTCGGCGATGGGCACCAGCCTGGTGCAATGGGGCATGGCGGCGGTCTACCTGGTCATCGTCTACCGCGGGGCGGTCAAATTCTCCGTGCCACTGCGGCCCACCTGGGCGGGGCTGAAGGCCACCACACACGTCGGGTCCTGGCTGATGCTGCGGACCTTGAGCATGCGGGTCGCGCTGCTCGCCACCGTTTTTGTGGCCACCTCGCAGGGTCCGGTGAGTCTGGCCGGGCATCAACTGGTGATGACCATGTACAGCTTCCTGGCCTTCGCGCTGGACGCCATCGCGATCGCTGCCCAGGCCCTGATCGGCAAGGAACTGGGTGCGTCGAACAAGGCGCTGGCCCACTCGCTGACCCGCCGGATGATCCTCTGGGGCATCGGCTTCGGTGCGGTGACCGGCCTGCTGCTGGCCGCGGTGGCCCCCGTGCTCGGCTGGGTCTTCACCTCCGACCCGGCCGTGCACCAGGCCTTCACCGCCGCCATCTGGGTGCTGGCGTTGAGCCAGCCGATCTGCGGCTTCGTGTTTGTGCTGGACGGCGTGCTGATCGGCGCAGGTGACGCGCGGTATCTGGCGATCGCCGGCGTCGTGAACCTGGCCATCTACGCGCCGCTGCTGGTGTGGGTGGAGCGGGCCGGCCTGACCGGCACCGAGGGCCTGCTCTGGCTGTGGGCCGCGTTCGCGCTCGGCTACACGGCGGCCCGCGCCGCGACGCTGGGCTGGCGGGTGCGCAACGATGCGTGGATGATCACCGGGGCGCATTAGGCTGGAAGCCGTGACGATCCCGAGTACTACCCAGGCCGCCGCGTTCTGGCAGCCAGTCCTGTTCCGCGCCCTGGTGGCCGCTGCCTTCGGCGCCATCACCATCTTCTGGCAGGAGCCCGGCCGAACCGTGATGGCCGTGGCCGGCGGACTCTTCCTGCTGCTCAGTGGCGTGGCGGTCTGGCTGCTGGCCCGCCAGCCGGCCGCTGCGGCCCATCGCCAGCTGCTGCTCGTGCAAGCCGGCGTATTGGCGGTGACCGGCGTCCTCGCCTGCGTGTTCCAGACCGTGCCGATGTTCACCGTGCTGGCCACCGCGGCGCTGCTGGTCTCCGGTGGCGCAGAGCTGATGCTGGGATGGAGCAACCGGCCCGCCGGTGCGGCGAGCGGCGACCAGGTGCAGGGCCGGCCTGCCGCCGGCGGCTCGGCGGCCGCGATGGACTCCGCTGCCGCACCCGGCGCCGGCTCAGTGCTGGCCCGGGACTGGCTGATCACCGGCGCAGTGTCCGTCGGCTTCGGCATTGCCCTGCCGTTCTTCTCCTACCTTGGCCCGCATGCCCTGCTGGGCGTACTGGGCGGGGCGGCGATCATCATCGCCGTCGTGCTGCTGATCGCCGCGTTGAGCCTGCGGCACGACGCACGGCAGGCCGCAGCCGGCTAGAGCGGGCATTGTCCGGCAGCTGGCGGATGCTGACAAGCCTGCCCCGATGTGGCGGCGGCCACCGGCACCACTCGGAGAACTTCTACGACCGGTAGACTGGATGTGGCTTTACCCCGTCAGCAGGAGGAATCATCGTGGGCAAGAACGCGTCTGGGCGTCCGGACGAACGGCGGTTGTCCGTCAAGGGCCCGTTGATCTTTTCGGCGGTGCTGGCCGTCATCGCCGGTTTCCTCACCATGGTTTTCGCCACCGGTGGGTCCGGCAACCTGCTGCGCTGGGACCTCGGCGTGACAGCTGCCGGCATCGCGTTCATCGCCTCCCTGCTGGTAGTGGCGGTGCTGACCATGTCCACCAAGGAGAACCCCAGCCACCTCAGCGAAGGCTCCGGGATCCACCGCGTCTCGTCGAAGATCCCAGGCGGCGCGGGCAGCGTGCCTGCCCCCGGAACGCCGCAGAGCCGGGCCCAGGTGGAAGAGCAGCAGGCAGCGGAATCCCGCAAGAACCCCGGCCAGGCCACCAACCGTCTTTCCGGCGGCGACGACGACGGCGGCTCCGCCCGCTAATCGGCTGTCCCCGGGACGTCCGAGCCCGCCCGCTGATCCACCGGCGCAGGTCTGATGATCCGCTGGCGCATGCCCGCCCGGACCTTACAAGCTGGCGCCGGGCCGTCCGCGCCTGACAAGCTGGCAACATGACTTCCGGCAACACCTCCGCGCAGCAACCCTTCCCGGCCGACCCCGGCAACACCGCCGCCGCGAACGGCGAGCAGGCCCCGGAAGCGAAAACCACCCTGGCGGCGGAGCTCTGGTACCGCGCCGATCCCGGCGTCTTCAGTGAGGAGCTCCGGAACCGGCTGACCGCAGAATTTCCCGGCGCCACCTTTTCGCAGGGCGTGGCCCTGCTGCCGCACGCAGACCACTCCTTCGACATCAACGGTTCCAGCGGCGCGCAGACCGTCCACCTGAGCACCGGCGTTGCCGTTCCCGGCGGGACCATGACCTCCGCTGAAGCGCTGCAAGCGACTCCCACCGACCAGAGCTGGTCCTGGCCGGATGCCGGGCAGGAAGTGCCCGGCTGCAGCCACCGGATCCTGGTCACTGAAGTGGTGGCCAGCGGCTTCGAACCGAAGCCGCGCGTCGAGTCCTTCCACCGGGTGCTGCGCCTACTGGCCGAGGCGACCAAACCGGCCGCGATCCGCTGGCTGCACAACTCGCACTGGCGAGACCCCGGTGAACTCGAGGCGGCCCATCCGCTGGCCGGCCCGGTCAACATGCGGTTCTTCCTGGTCAGCAACGACGAAGGCGCCATGGTGGTGGACAGCCTGGGCATGTACCAGCTGGGCCTGCCGGATGTTCAGGTGCATTTCCGCGGCGTCGACCCGAACGTGCTGGTGGAACTGGCCTTCAACGTGGCGGCCTACCTCTACGAGCACGGGCCGGTGATCCAGTCCAAGGCCCAACTGAACGGTCCTGAGGGAATGAAATTCACCGCCACGTGGGAGGATTCGCTGCTGCCGCCGCTGCGCACGGTGATTGATCTGGACCCGGGCACGCCGTACTCGGCCGGCAACCGGTAGGCCGACCACGAAGGGAGCGGGCGCTTGGCCGGCGAGCCGCGGTTGGCCCGCCGTCGGTCAGCTCGTGGCTTGGCCGGTAGTGCCCAGTGCTCAGCTGGCGGCAGCCGACTTCCGCGCCCGATACGCGGCCACATGCGTGCGGTTGGCGCAGTTGCCGGTATCGCAGAAGAGCTTCGACCGGTTCTTCGACAGGTCCACAAGCACCGCCGAGCAGTCCTCCGCGGCGCAGGTTCGCAGCCGGTCCAGCTGCTTTTCGCGGATCACGTCCACCAGCGCCATCGCAGCCTCCACCGAGATCCGCACGTGCAGCGGTGAATCGGGACTGGTGGCGTGCAGGTGGTAGTCCCATTGGTCGTGTTTGATCAGCTGCGGGATGGCCCCGGCATCGGCCAGAATCTTATTCACCATCACGACGGCGCGGTCCTCCGGCGCTGACCAGATTTCCTTGAGCATGGGGCGCAGGCCGCGGACCGCTTCCAACTCACCGGCGGAATGCGTGCGCGAGCCGGTGTAGCCCACGGAGCGCACAAAGGCCTCCAGTTCCTCCAAGCTGCTCAAGCCATCCGGATGAACCTCGGCCGTGTTGACCAGCCGCGCCGCGTCCACCAACGAAGCCTGTGTGTCATGAGCAAATACCATCTTGACTCCTGAGCGTTGGCGGGATTATTGTCAGGAGTATACCTCTTATGACTCCTGACAGGACCATTCTGCGCCGGGAGCGAACCGCACATCCTGAAGGACCCATCATGGCTTCAACCGTTGCCGAGCAGCGCCTCCTAACAGCTCCGCCGCGCCCCGGATCAGCTGTGGCCGGCGTCGGCATCGCACTGGCTTCCTCGGCAGTGTTCGGACTCTCCGGCTCTTTTGCCAAGTCCCTGCTGGAAGCCGGCTGGACCCCGGGCTCCGCGGTGGCGGTGCGTATGGTGGGTGCGGCCCTGATTCTGTTCCTGCCCGCCGCCTTCATGTTGCGCGGTCGTTGGCACCAGCTGCGGCAGAACTGGAAGACCATTCTGCTCTTCGGGTTGATCGGCGTGGCCGGCTGCCAGCTGTTCTACTTCAACGCCGTGGCCACCCTGTCCGTGGGCGTCGCGCTGCTTCTGGAGTTCCTGGCGCCGGTGCTGATCGTCCTCTGGCTCTGGCTGACCAGCCGCCGGATGCCCCGCCCGGCGACCATTGCCGGCACCGTCCTGGCGGTGGCCGGGCTGATGCTAGTGCTGGACGTCTTCGGGCCGGTGAAGCTGGATTTGGCCGGCGTCCTCTGGGGGCTCGGCGCGGCAGTGTGCCTGGTGGTCTACTTCTTCATCACCGCCAAGCAGAATGATTCGCTGCCCCCGCTGGTCCTCGCCGCCGGCGGCCTGCTGGTGGGTGGCGCCGCCATTGTGGTCCTGGGAGCAGTGCAGATCCTGCCGATGACCTTCAGCACGGCCGACGTGCAGTTGGCGGGCTGGCATACCCAGTGGTGGGTGCCGCTGGCCGGGCTGGTGCTGCTGTCCACCGTACTGTCCTACGTCACGGGCATCATGGCCGCCCGCGCACTCGGCTCCAAGGTGGCCTCCTTCGTCTCACTGACCGAGGTGCTCTTCGCCGTCATCTGGGCCTGGCTGCTGCTGGGCGAGCTCCCCGCCATCATCCAGCTGCTTGGCGGCGTGCTGATCGTCGCCGGCGTCGTGCTGGTCCGCTCCGACGAGCTGCGCGGGCCCAAACTCCCGCGGCGGAGGCAGCTGAAGAATGCACGGCGGGAGTAACTCCGCCGACGGCGTCGCGCATCCAAACGCCGAGGAGCGCGGACCCCTGGAGCGATTAGCGGTTCGGAGGGCTGCCCGTCTCCCCGCTCGCGGGTAGGAGAAGTGGCTTCCGAGAGGTCAGCGGACGATCTTGAAGTTGAAGGCGGGGGAACCGAGCGCGCCCCAGAGGCGGAGCCAGAGGGGCATCACCATTTCGGCACCGCGGGCGGTGGTGATGTCGCCAAGGTCGATGACGTCCTGATGGCCGAAATCCTTCAGGAGTTCGGTGACCGAGCTCTTGGCCGCGGCGTCGTTGCCGGACACGAAGACCGTGCCGGTCTCGGGGAGCCGGGCCGGGTAGGCCTGGAATTCGGCGGTGAGCGTGTTGAGGGACTTTACAACGCGGGCTGCGGGGAAGGCCCGCTGGATCTGCTCGCCGAGCGAATCCGTGTCCTTGACGAAGAGGGTCGGAGGCATCCCCTGAGTGGTGTCCAAGGGGTTCGCGATGTCCAGGATCACTTTGCCGTCGAGGTTTTCGGTTCCGGCCTGGGTCAAGGCGTCCAGGGATGCGCCGCCGTTGGTCGCGTTGACGATCAGGTCGGCGCCGGCGGCGGCGTCGGCGAAGCGGGCCACACCGATGCCGGGGTGGTCGGCGGCCCACGCGACCAAGGGCGGGGTGCCCATGGCGTCAGGCGCCGTCCGGGATAGTGTGGCTTCAGGATCGCGGGTTCCGATGGTCACGGTGTGGCCCAGCTCGGCAAGGCGTGCTGCCATGGTTTGGCCTACTCTGCCGGTTCCAAGGACTGCAATTCTCATGGTCTTCTCCTGTTCACTTGCCGGTAGACGGTGAGCCCCTTGCTCAACTCTGCTCCGTCCGCAGGGGGCGGGATAGGCCTATCAGTGAGATTTTCAGGGGGTCCTGCCTCAGGCCGTACTGGGCGAGGCTCAGGCACCGGCCTTTGTAACCCCCGCCACGAGAGCTTGCTCACACATCTATGGCCTGCGGCACAGGCAGGGGTCGTGCACGCCATATAGTTGACGGGTCAGTGTGATTTTGAACGCTTGTTCGTATTCCGAACAAACCGGTCGTTCAGTCAGCAGCCGCTTCGCAGCGGCCGCGCCAGCAACAAGTTAGGCCCCGCTATGGATATCAAGGCCCGCATCGAAGCGGCTCCGATGAAGCGCACCCAGGTAGGCGTTATTGCCATCTGTATGGCGCTGTACATGATCGACGGTTTCGACGTCCTGGTGATGGCGTTCAGCGCCAACGCCGTGATGGAGGACTGGGGCCTGAGCGCCAGCCAACTGGGCGTACTGCTGAGCTCCGCGCTGGTCGGCATGGCGATTGGGTCCATCTTCGTCTCCAGCATCGCGGATGTGATCGGCCGGCAGAAGACTCTGGTGATCGGCGCCGCCGTCGTCGCTGTGGGCATGCTGATCTCCGCGTTCGCGCCCGGCTACGGCGTGCTGGTGGTACTGCGCTTTGTCACCGGCCTGGCCGTGGGCACGCTGCAGGCAACCGCAAACGTGCTGGCGTCCGAGTTCTCCAACGCCAAACGGCGCTCCACCGCGCTGGCCCTGGTCAGCATCGGACAGCCGATTGGCGGCGTGCTGGGCGGCATGGCCACCGGTGTCCTGATCAGCGCGTTCGGCTGGCGCTCCGCCTTCCTGTTCGGTGCCGTCATCACCGTGATCATGATTCCGTTCATCTGGAAGGCCGTCCCCGAGTCGGTCGACTTCCTGCTGGTACGCCGCCCGGAAAATGCCCTGCACCGCATCAACAAGGTGCTGCGCCGGATCGACCAGCCGGTGGTCGGCGAGCTGCCGGAGCTGCCCGAGGCCCCGGCCAAGAAGAAGTCCCGCTTCGCGGACGTGCTGACCGGCGTCAACGCCCGCCGCACCATCCTGATCTCGCTGGCGTACTTCATCCTGATGGCCAGCTTCTACTTCGCCAACTCCTGGACGCCCAAGCTGGTCACCGCCAGTGGTTTCAGCCAGCAGGACGGCATCACCGCCGGCGTGCTCTTCAGCGTCGGCGCGATCATCGGCGCCGTTGTGCTGGGTGCGTTCGGCGCCCGCTTCCCGATGCGCAAGGTCCTCGCGGTGTTCTTCGTGATCGGCGGCCTGACCTTCGGCGCGTTCTCGCTCTCCACCGGCTCGCTGGCCGGCGCGCTGTTCGCCGCCGCCCTGGTCGGCTTTGGCTCCAACGCGCCCATCGCTGGCATGCTGGCCATCAGCCCCACCTACTACACCTCCGACGTGCGCGGCACCGCCCTGGGCCTGGTCATCGGCATGGGCCGCGTCGGCGCCATCGCGTCGCCGATCATCGCCGGCGCGCTGATGGACGGCGGCTGGCAGCCCACCGACCTGTACTTCCTCTTCATCATCCCGATGCTGATCGGCGCCGTGGTGATCTCGATGCTGGGCAAGCCGGTGCTGGCATCGGTTGCCCCGAAGAGCGAGGCGGTCCGGGAGCAGGAGCCGGCCGGCAAGCACTAGCCACCGGCGGCTGACCCCAAGAGCACCCACTACGACGGCGGGGGGGGGGGGAGTGGGGGGGGGCGGCGTGGTTTTTTTTTTCC